>JAOTZC010000024.1 GCA_029861535.1 Gammaproteobacteria bacterium | reverse complement strand
GCGATGCGAGTCCATCCCGCCATTGAGGGCAAGTTAAACTAACAATGTGAATTCGGAGAGGTGGCTGAGTGGCTTAAGGCGCTCGCTTGGAAAGCGAGTGTACGCTTATACCGTACCGCGGGTTCGACAAAACGCGCGAGCGTTTTGGACGCACGAAGTGCGCCCCGAAGGGGCGAGCATCGCCCTAAAGCGATGCGAGTCCATCCCGCCATTGAGGGCAAGTTAAACTAACAATGTGAATTCGGAGAGGTGGCTGAGTGGCTTAAGGCGCTCGCTTGGAAAGCGAGTGTACGCTTATACCGTACCGCGGGTTCGAATCCCGCCCTCTCCGCCAATCAACAGATGGCCATAGGGACTGCTCACGGTTTCCCGTGCTCCAATGGCCTTTCACGGTGCGTCAGGATCCATTCCGCGTGCTCATCGAGCGCCGCGTGACCGAGCGCCTTTAATATGCTGAGTTTCTCCCCAGTTGTCTCGGCACGTGCCAGTCGACGCGCCGCGGTCCGAAATATTTTGTGCATGTATTGGTATTGTTTGACGACCTCTTTTTCGGCTTTCTTGTGCGCATAGGCTTCCCGGACACCGGCAATGAGCGGCAGGATCCCCATTAGCACGATTAGCGAACTGCGCGTTTCGCGCTCGAGCGTGTATTGAAACAATGCGAGCACAATGGCTACGGCGATACCAGCCCATAGACAAGAACTGGCGATCGCCGCCGTGATTCTGCGTAGCTTCGTTCGTTCCGAAGCCTTCCGCGCGTAGTAGGCAATCTGACCGCTGCTGTTCTCCTTCAGAGGATCTCCGATCCAAAGCTCGATTGCTCGATCAAGCCCCCCTTCGGTACTCGGGCCGGCGCGTGCCCTACGGCGGAGACTGGCAACCCGCATGACATTTCGAATCCACTCCAGTTCCACGTCCTGTTTTTGAAGAAAACCGCCATGTGCGAACTCCGTGCCCGAAGCACTGTTGACACCAGCAATCTGCCAGAAAAATTGTACCCGCAAGCTTTCGGCCAGAACTCGATAATCCAGGTATTTGCGATGCCAGTGACGTTTCTTGCCAACGGAATACAGAGCGAAGCCGCCGCCGAAAAACAGCAGAAACGCATAGACCATGTAATCGTAGCCGGGCAGATCAGCGTATAGAATAAACGATAGCCCCATCAGCACCGCGGCAACGTAAGTGCCGCGCAGCGCCATGTTAAGGCGATTTTGATAATGAATGGCGAGCCAATCCGCGGTGTAGAAAAGTTGATTTACGCGCCTGTCATTCGCATTCAGCCTCCGGTATTGGTCAGGAGCGATCAGATCAGATTTTTCGCGAGCGATCTCGGCGCAGTATTTGAGTGCGTCATGATTGAACTCATCGGTGTGCGCGAAGATTCGTCGGTAGCGGTTAGAAAGTCGCTCAGAGCATGGCTGATCTTCATCGGAGTCCAGCCATCGGACCTGCAGCGGTTGCAGCGGCGTGGCCGGTTCGCCGTTCGCTCGATCCCGTGAGCAGACGATGTGCAGAACAAGGTCGTTTTCGTCTTCGGTCAGCGACTGTTCGGCAAACTGGGGACCCCCGAGAAATTCAGGCAATTGATCCGTAATGTGGTATTCCACAATTTGCGCGGTGCCGCCCAGTTGGTCGGATGGTTTGCCGTCCCAAAGTGCCAAAAGTATGTGGCAGTGACTGGCAACGTATACTCCTACTTGCGCGTACTGTTTGTTGCGTGCGTCGCCCTCACGGGACACATCTTCCAGCGTATTGCCCTCGACGAGCGGTAGCTCGAATACATTTGCATATTGGTAAAGTTCTTCAAACTTTCGTCTCGAGCGCTCGCTGCGAAAGTCTCGCAGATAGAGCTTCTTCGGTAGAGGCAAGGGCACGACGATCCGTAGATCCATTGACTGAGCGACCTCTGCAATCAAAAGGTCGGCACCTTCCGCCATTGGCGTGAGAACAACAACGGGGGTATGCGGATAGCGTTCTTGAATTTTTTGAAATTGACTTCGGATCTTGTCGTTCAGACCGTGCAATTCACTTTCGACGAGATCACGGTGCCCCGTGACGCCAACGACCAGCGCTACGGGTTCAATGAGTTCGGGATCCGATATTGCGATTTCCGGAGCCGTCGAATCAAGCTGTTGGTTTTCTGTGCTACGTTGATAGTGCAGACCTTTCGCTCGTTGCCGAAGATTCCTTGATTGGCGAGCAGCAGCTTTCCCCAAGAAAGCACCTAACATGTCATCCCATACCTTCGTCTGTTGACCGGCGCGCCCGACTCAACGTGCGTAAACTGCTGGCACATTGAACCGGGTTTGCCGTGTCTCTATTGAGTATGACTTCCTGATTGGTGGCTCCTTCCTCTATCAGTTTTCGTTCTTTATCTGTGGGTCGTAACGATACAAATTTCCTTCAGGTAATCCGTTCTTCTTCCGAAATACCAGTTCGTAATCAAACAAAGTTTCAGTCGGGCAGAATTTATCCTCGACGGTCATGAATGAATATAGGCCGTCTTTTTCTCCGTCTTCGTATTCGTATTCGACATCAAACATGTCGACTACCTCAAAACAATGATGGCTCCTATCTTGTGGCGACATAAAGCCAACGAACTCATACTCTTTATTCTTGAGTCTGAACTCGATGCCATCCTGGTTACTATTTTTCTTGTCCACTTTAATAGGCTCTATCAACTTTCCTTTTCTGTTTGTACACCAACAGCTCAAATCGCCATTGGCTGTCGTATCGTCACCAACGTGCAGATCTACGTTAACCGGGTTTTTAGGTAATGCAGTCATAACTTTCGCTCCTCATTTGTAAAAAACATGTCGGTAGGACCACGTTTACTGATCCGCCGACCTGTCTCATCCTTCCATCAACACTCCCTTATTGCGGCAGAGCTCGATGAGTTGCCGTCCTTTAAAGCCCATCCTGTGCAGTTTTTCGACCACCGGGCGCGCATCGTCGATACGATCGACGTGCAATAAAGCACGCGCCCAGGGATCCAAAAAAGTTTTGTCTGTCGTACCGTTGTTCGCTATCGGCTCAAGAATATCGACCGCCCGTGTGAATGTGACCGTCGGTTCTTCGCCGGTACCGGTTTGGGCCGAGATTCGTCCCAGCAGCATATAGGCTTCGCCGAGAACTAGAATCGCCTTGCGGTCATCTGCCACGTTGGCGACCAGCTTCTCAATGATCTCGATCGCGGTATGCACTTCCTGCAGCGCCGCCTTCGTATCTCCTAATGAAAGCAAGGTCTCACCGATCGAGTTGTGCGCAATGGCAGCGGTGCGTTGCCAATGGCTTTTTGATGCATCCAGGGCCGACAACTGTTCTGTGATTGCGGCGGTTTGCCGGAAGTGTGCCAGGGCGTTCGATAGATCTCCGCGCATCCACAGCACGCGGCCGATTCTGGCATGAGCGCTTTCGAAGGCGCGTTGCCACGAAGTGTTCTCCATATCGTGTTGCACGAGCTTCGTGCTGATCGCGAGCGCTTGTTCGAATTTGTCCATGGCGTCTTCGGTGTTGCCGAGATCTACCAATAAGTCGCCTTGCAGTTCTAGTGCGCGTGAGAGCCGCCACTGCCAATCGGTATTTGCCGGATTACTTGCTAGCACAGTGCGAGTGATTGCGACATCCGCGCGGTGTAGTTCTAGCGCTTGGTCCAATTTGCCTCTCGCCTGCAACATCGAGCCGAGCCAGGAATAACTGTCGGCCAACTCAACTTTCCACTCATTGTTTGCTGGGTGTGCAGCGACAAGCGATTCCTTCATCTTGATGGAGATGCGAAACTGATCCGAGGCTTCGTCAGGATTGCCGCGAGCATGCAGGACGGTACCCAGATTGTTATGCGCGTAGGACAACTCGAGTTGCCAATCGCTGTTGTCCGGATCCAGCTCAATCAGTTGCTGTGATATCGCTAAATACTGCCGAAACTGTGCTGCGACAGCATCCAGATTCCCCTGTTCCCAGTGTACGTAGCCAACCCAGAAGTGTGCCTGGCCCAATTGGTAAAGCCACGATCCATTGTTCGGAGCTCGCATACTGAGCGTTCTTGCCAATTCGAAACAATCGTTAAACGCACTCATGGCCTGATCCAGCTTGCCCTGAGCCACGCGCACTTCGCCCACCTGACACAATGCCATGGCACGTTTGCTCAGCGCTTCATCGGTGATGTCCTCATCGGGCAGCGACGCGAAATATTCCAGAGCCTTGTCACCGACGCTATCGAGAACTTCGAGTCGTCCAATGGGTTCGAGCCGTTCGCGTAAGTCACCCAACATGAAACTGATCAGGTCTTCGGCTTGTGCGCGTCGTCGCTCAGCCTCACCCTGCGCAACGATTGCATTGATCGCCAGTACCGTCGTAACGATCATGACAGCCAATGCTGTCGCTGTGATGGCAACCATCCGTTGATGGCGGCGATGTTGCTCACGATGCTTGAGTTCATCGAGACCAACACCGAGAAGGCCGGCGATTAGCTTCAGTTTTGCAGCCGCCTTGCCATCCCCGTGGGGTCGAACATCGGCAGCGATCGGCTCGGTGCGTTCGTCAGTCAGTTCCCCGTCCGGGCCAAGGACGTACCGCAATGCGTCGGGAAAACACTCCTCAGCTTCGAGTTCTGGTTTGTAGGCGGCATTGGGTTCACCATCGACAATGAGACAGAAGATACGATCCGAATGACCCCATCGCTTAAAGCTGAGAATCTCCTGATTGACCCACTGAGAGTGGACGGCGTGTGGCGAGCAGATGACGATTAGACACGCTGACTGCTGTAAAGCCTCGTTAACGACGCTGCCAAGGTCGGTTGCGGTCGGAAGTTCGTCACGGTCACGGAAGATCGGGGTGAGGCGGCGGGGGATTGGTTTGTGCGCGGTCTTCTTGCCGACCAGATAGCGGGGCACACGATATCCTTCCAGTGCCTTGTGAAGCCATGTACCCCATTCTTCGTCCTGATGGCAGTAGCTGATAAAGGCCTGGTATCGATACTCGTCCGTTTCCGATACTGTGGACATCATTTCCCCGAATCAATTCGGGTTTGCGTCAAGAACAAAACGACATTAGCTTCGGCAGCTGGGAGAACTTGGTCCTTCGTGGCGTCGCAAGAGGCGTCGCGGAGGAGGCGAGGACCCATAGCTGGGCGTTTGCCGTCCCGCCGTATTAGTTAACTCTCAAGACGAGAATGCGTCAATTCGGGATTTTACCTAACGATCGATGTCCGCCCTGGTCGCATGCAGATTTGGACGCATGTAGCGCCTCCAAAGAGGCGCGCTGCGACAGGCGGCGAATCGATCCAACTTCTACTACGCTTGAGGGAACATAAGCCCGTTTCTGACCATTCAACGTGGCTGGTTGCACAACAAACTACGACTTGACTACAAAAAATATCAAGCGAAGTGATGGTTAACTAAGTGCTAGCCAAATAATTGAATGAAACGGTATGTTGTAGCATCACTGGCCGCTGAGTGCTCCACCCAACGAGCGAAACAGAATGACAAGAAATGTTTACGAAACTAACGTTGAGCCGGGCGAGTTCCCATTCCCAATCATCAAAGGCCCGACGGAATCGAGGTATCTCACCTGGATACGCAATCATTCGAACTATATGGCTGTCCGAGGGCCATTGGACTATCTGAGGGCTATCAGCGTGTTGCTGCGGGGCATCGTTATCAACTCGCTGGTTTTGCTGCCGTTCTTAATGATGATTTCTGTACTGGTCGCACTGTGGTATTTGCTCGCGCCTTCCTTCACTTTCACAGTTGGTATCTTGTTTCTCGCGGTGTTTTCTGTGTTGCTATTTCCATTGTTGACGCCGCATTTCAAGATACTCACTAATAGGAGACGGCTGCGCACTGGTAGCGACAGCTCAGTGTGGCTACGCGACAAACTGGAACGCCTCTTTGGCGGTTTCTTGCTCGCGGTCCTTGCCGCAACGGCCTTTGAATCGTTATCGTTCTTTTTGAATGACTTCCATTGGTTGGTTTACGAAGCCGATTTGAAGTGGCCGACGATTGCATCCGTCATGGCCGTCGCCGCCGCAGTCTTCGCCGCCGCGGATAAACTGCTAACGGTGCTGGGCGGATTCGCGAGGAAGTTAGCAATATTAGTAATTGGTGCATTCGGCGTTTTCGTTCCATTGCTGTTCATTCTTTGGGTATCAAACTTTCTCGTATTCGAGCCACCTTCGTATGATTGGTCCCGCGTAACGGGAATTTTCTTTCTTGGATTTATTGCGGTGATAGCGGTTGCTTTTATTCTCGGCATTGTGAGCTTGAGCTTCAACAAGAAGGATTTTCTGAAGATAACGCTGCTCATGGTTGGGGCCACATTGTTACTTTTTCCGCTTATCGAAGCGGACGATGAAGCGTGGCAGAAGATCGGTAGTTTTGAGGCGCAACTCGACAAAGCATTGGACGAAATCAATAAGGAGATGTCAGATACCTCGACTGTGATAATTGAAGAAGTCGCACTCGCTACCGATATGCAAACTGGCGATGACGAAGTCGATCCAGCGCCGGACGAACTTGATGGCGAGATGTCGGGTGACCCGATGACGTTAGGTTATTCAGATACGGACGAGTCAGAAGAGGGAGAGGCGGCTGACGGAATATTTTACAGAATTAAGAGAACATTGGGATTGATCAAGGAAAAATTGGGTTTGGGGCGTGAACCTGATGACAATCGCAACACGGAACTTGCAGAAGACCTGACCAGGCTCGTCAAGGACGTGGCGAATCAACCCGGACCTAGGCTGCAAGAGTTGATCCAAGAACTGGAATTCATCGGTTATATTGAAGCGCCTCCAGAATATGTCGAGGAACTCCTAAAGCTCGATGATAAATTTCTTATCGACTTAGCGGATATCGGTCTTCCCGACGTCTACTATCTGCGGGAAATCGTAGAAGGCCTCACTGACGAGCAGCGTAAGGCACTGCGTCCGATTCTGGTCGATCTGACTAATAGAATGTGGGCGCTAGGGCTTCCGGAGCTCCTTCACCCAGATGAGCAATATGCCCGAGCGGATTCGCGCGATGGCGTTAATCCGTCGTCAGGCCTAGCCCCCGTTCCTGAAGAGATCAATGCACTCGAGCAGCTAGTGAAGGCGCACACGTCCGGTCTGGCGCCCACTCCTGATGAGGCCAATCCATTAGAAGGGCTAGTGAAGACGCTGATCACGGGTCACTTCGATTTACAAGACCGGACTGTCGAATACCCAGACCTAGCTGGCGATTCTGAGAATTCGGAGCTCAATTATTTAGTGCAAACGATCGTTTTTCTGAATGATCGTCTCGATAATCTTGCTTGGCAGATTCCACGGGTGCGTCAAGAACTTGCGTACACGGCGAACTATTCGAGAGCACGCTACCCAGCAATCTACAATACTGCGCAGGCAGCGACGGCCCGCGAAATCGGTTTCGTAGCGAATGGTATTTATCTAACGATATTTGCGATTGTCCTATTGTTATTGTCGTGGCTGACTGTCGACGTCAATCTGACGTCGATTCATGGTCTGTACCGCGATCGCCTGGCTAGCGCCTTTCTGGTCGGCCAAGACACCAAAGGTGACGTCGACGTCGAGAAAGACCTCGATCTTGCCGAAATCTGCCGTCACGAAGCCGGGTCCACCGCCCCGTATCACCTGATAAACGCCGCGATCAACCTTCAAGGCAGCAAGGACATCGGAATCCGCGACCGACAGAGTGACTTTTTTGTCTTCAGTAAGAAATTTATCGGTGGATGGCGTACGCGCTATTGTCGCAGTGAAACCATGGAGCGTGTCTTTCCGCAAATGGGTCTTGCAACTGCTATGGCGATCTCGGCGGCGGCGGCCTCACCCAACATGGGTAGATCCACGAATCGCGCCTTGGTCGCGATTATGGCACTGCTCAACATCCGCTTGGGCTTTTGGATTCCGAACCCGGGCCGCCTTGAAACCTGGCTGTCGAAAAAGAAATTGGAGGGTGGGAAAGATAAGGGATATACGTTTAAAGAAGTTTTCGAAGACGAGTTAGTCGAAATCACACGGCGGTGGGAGCAATTTGATAGCTATCCGGATCGCTACCTATCGGCCGTGACGGAGGACCAGAAACGACCAACACCTTGCCACGGTTTGCTTGGTATCGGTTTCTCGGGAGGTGGCATTCGCTCGGCAACTCTCAATCTGGGGATCGCACAGGCATTGCATCGGCGCGGTATTTTCGATCACATAGATTATATGTCAACAGTCTCCGGTGGCGGCTATCTCGGTTCGAGCATCAGCGCGCTGATGCGCGATAGGAAAGGCAAGTCCGTCAGTGAAATCTTCGGTAGGGCGAGCGTTAAGGAGAACAGCGCCGGCAAGAAAATTGTTTCGATCAAGCAACCAAAAACGCTAAGTCTGAAACCGAGAGACAGCGAGTCGCCGCGCCGATTTTCTGATCGCTGGCCTTTACACGGTGAGACTCGCGAATACGAGTTTGCAAGTTATGCGGACATCGCGGTACGGGATGGCAAATGGATACGATCGGGACAGCGGCTGTTAAGTGCGGGTGTTGTTCCAAGCAAAAAGCAAAATTCCTTTACCGACCTATTCCATTGGCGAGTGCGGCCATTCGCACTGTGGCGAGAAATACTCGGCTGGCTCGACGAGACCCATCGTTGGGTCAACGTCTCGGATGGCGGGCACATCGAAAACCTAGCCGGTATCGAATTGCTTCGTCGGCGCTGTAAATTCATCATCATCGGCGATGGCGAGGCCGATCCCCGTCACCATTTCAGTGGGCTAGCGACCCTGATCCGAACAGCCCGCATTGATTTGGGAGTTCACATTGACATAAACGTCGACGCGTTGCGACTTGCGGAGAAGGGACGTCGGAAGGGCCTCAGCCAGCGGCACTGGGCAATCGGTGAAGTTATCTATCCCGAAACGGATGCATCGGGCTATCTCCTCTATCTGAAATCGTCTGTCACAGGCGACGAGGACGAAGTGATCCAGCAGTATCGTAATACCAGCCCGTCGTTCCCTCACGAATCAACGGCGGACCAATTTTTTACCGAGGGGCAGTTCGAGGCCTACCGGAGTTTGGGTCAACACATGGCCGAGCAGGTATTCGAAGAAACAAATGCCCCAGGGACGAGCGATGACAAGATGTCCTTTGCCGATTTTGAAGAATGGTTTTCTCAAATTTGGGAAAACAGGCCAGATACTGGCTCGGATGGCAAGAAGGCGTGATATTTCCAAGAAGGCAGTACGATTCGATGAAATCCAGCCGTCTCCACTAGCGACCAGACCCCAACCGTGACCGGCCTCACAGCATAGTCTGCTGCCTTCCGCCAGACTTGCCCGGCAAGAGCAGGTAGCGCGACAGGAGCCCGGCATGCTGCGACGACTAAAGACAATCGGCCTGATATTCAGCGCCAAGGGGCTCTTTATCGCTGCGTCGGCCGTGCTGTCCACGTATTTGTGCCTGCGCTTCAGTATCCAGGGCGACTTCCCGCTGACTTTGATCGCGACCGCCGTAATTTTCCCGATCGTTTTTTCGATCAACAGCGCATACAAGCGTCGTGAGTCAGTGCTGGACGACTATGGGCAAATGAAGGCGCACGGCCGCGCGATTTTTTTCGCAGTACGCGACTGGCTCGACGACGCGGATCCGGCGCGCCTTGACGCATGCCGCAACCTGTTCGGCGATTTGCTCGCATCGATCCGTGATTTATATCGCGGAGCACGCAGCGAAATGCCCGAGCGTGAGATCCGCGTTTACAGTTGTTTCTCTGACCTTTCACGCTTCATCCGCGAGGACTTGCGTCAGGCGGGGCTCGCGAGTGGTGAAGTTTCTCGCTGCAATCAGTATCTGAGCAAGATCATCGTCGCATTTGAGCACACCAAGCATGTGTACCAGTACCGCACGCCGCGCACGCTGCGCGCATTCAGTGATTTCTTCATTACAGTTTTGCCACCGTTGTACGGTCCGTATTTCGCCTATCAGGCGGCGGACTATTCTCCGGCATGGCTTATCTATTTGATGCCGGTGCTCTTTGCTTTGGTGCTGTCGGCGCTCGACAACATTCAGGAGCACCTCGAGAATCCGTTTGATCAGATCGGGCAAGACGACGTCATCATTAACGCCGAGAAATTTTGCGATCACCTAAAAGTAACGTCGGCATTGAGCGCAGCTGACCTGAAAATCTAGAAACGCCGCGTTATTCTGCTCGTTCGCCCGTCTCGACATATCGCCGGTATTCTCCGCAAGCACGTTCCTCGTTGGAGCGCGCATTATCGCTAGGATGATTGTCGTTGAATTCGGTCCACTCAGCGCATTTGCGAAACAATGCCAGCCCCAGTTGAGATGCCATGCGTTCTTGTTGTTCATTGTCCAGAGTCTCGGCGACCTGATCCGAAAGTGTGTCCTGCATCAGCTGCGTGTTGAGCTCGCGCTGCTGGTTCATCGCCTCGGCTTCCTGCGCTTCGACCGGCGTCTGTGATTGCCACGCGTCTATTAGCAGCCAGATGCCGAGGCCTGCCAGCAGGACAACGGCCAGCACCAAGGCGGAAAATAGTCGACGATCCATCATGATTAGAGTTTAATTGGTTCCATAAGCACTTGTCCGTATTACCGACGCCCGCTTGATCCGGAGAATTGACGGGTTATTGCCGTAGGAAAACAGGCCTGATTATGTCCGAAGATAAGCCAAAAACACCCGGTCACGACGCAGTCCGATCAATAATTCGCAAGAGTTCCAGCGACTCGAGCCAGCAATCTGCATCCCATATTTACGGCGAAATGCGCCACAGCCCCGAGCAAGTGCGTGCGTTGTTTCGCGAAGGCCGTTACCCGTACCGAACCAAGATAAAGGGCCGCGCTTATGATCAGCACAAGGAAGAACTGCAGGTCGAGCTTCTCAAAGTGCAGAACTGGGTTAAACAGACGGGCCAGCGTATCGTCGTGATTTGCGAGGGCCGTGATGCGGCTGGTAAAGGCGGCACGATCAAACGTTTCATGGAGCACTTGAATCCACGTGCGGCGCGCACGGTGGCGCTCGAGAAGCCGACCGACCATGAACGTGGGCAGTGGTATTTTCAGCGCTACGTCAATCATCTTCCGACCGCTGGGGAAATGGTGTTTTTTGATCGCTCTTGGTACAACCGCGCCGGCGTCGAGCGGGTTATGAATTTCTGCAATTCTATCGAGTACCTTGAGTTCATGCGCCAGGCTCCGGAGTTCGAGCGCATGTTGGTGCGCTCAGGCATTCGATTATTCAAATACTGGTTTTCTGTGACCCGCGAGGAACAAGAGCGGCGATTCACAGCTCGTGTAGGGGATCCGCTGAAACAATGGAAGCTGAGTTCCGTCGACGAGAAGTCGCGCGACAAATGGCAGGAATACACCGAGGCCAAAGAAGCGATGTTCTTTTACACGGACACGGCCGACGCACCCTGGACGATCGTCAAGTCTGACGACAAGAAACGGGCACGTCTAAATTGCATGCAGCATTTCCTGTCGACACTGAATTATCCCGACAAAGACACGCACATTGTCCATGGCCCCGACCCACTGATCGTCGGCACGTCCGCCCAGGTCATCGCCAGGGATCAGCATCTCTGGGCGTAGTGGCGGCGTTGTGCCGCGAGGACGTAACGGTGATAATCGCCGCCGGCTCGCGTCGGCTTCCCCGCGACGGTTAGTCGTGAACTCCGTCAGGCCTGGAAGGGAGCAGCGGTAGCGATAATACCGGGTGCCGGGGAGCAGCTGGCGCGGGCCACTTTGCGCTTGCGGCGCGAGGCCGGTACGTTACACTGACCGATTAGTCTGCAACGCGCCTGGCGCCCAATAACAACGATGAGTTACCTCGTTCTGGCCCGCAAATGGCGGCCTAAAACCTTTGCCGATACGGTCGGTCAGCAGCACGTCCTACAGGCGCTTGTGAATGCGCTTGAGTCGGGGCGCCTGCATCACGCTTACCTGTTCGCGGGGACTCGTGGCGTTGGCAAGACAACTATCGCGCGCATTCTTGCCAAGGCTCTCAACTGCGACAAGGGCGTGTCGGCCGAGCCCTGTGGCGAGTGCAGTGCCTGCGTCGAAATCGACGAGGGCCGATTTGTCGATCTGATTGAAGTTGATGCGGCATCCAAGACCAAAGTGGACGACACGCGCGAGCTGCTAGATAACGTGCAATATGCACCCGCACGCGGCCGCTTTAAGGTGTATTTGATCGATGAAGTCCACATGCTGTCCAAGAGCTCGTTTAACGCGCTGTTGAAGACGCTCGAAGAGCCGCCGCCGCACGTCAAATTTCTATTAGCGACGACGGACCCGCAAAAGCTGCCGGTTACCGTTCTGTCACGTTGTTTGCAGTTCAATCTGAGTCGATTGACGCCGCGACTCATCGCCGACCGTCTCGTGTATATCTGCGACGCAGAGAAAATCGATGCCGAGCCCGCAGCGCTGAATTTGCTGGCGCGGGCGGCCGACGGCAGCCTTCGCGACGCGTTGAGTTTGCTCGACCAAGCTATCGCCTATTGTGGCGGCAAGGTCGAAGAGAATCCGGTCGCGACAATGCTCGGTACCATCGATCGTGAGTACGTTTTCCGGCTGACTCAGCTGTTGGCGGCAAACGATGGTGCCGGAATAATTTCCGCTATCGGAGAAATTGACGAGCATTTTCCGGACTATGCTCGACTGCTCGAGGATCTTGCGCGGCTCCTGCAGCGAATTGCGATTTACCAGGTGATCGGCGGATCGGATAGCGACGAGGAATTCGACACGGTCGCCGTTGCGCAACTGGCAGAGGAAATGCCCGCGGCGGATGTTCAGCTGTTCTATCAGACATCATTGGTAGGTAGGCGCGATTTGTATCTCGCACCCGATCCGCGCAGCGGTGCTGAAATGACATTATTACGGATGCTCGCGTTTCGCCCGGCCGCGAGCGGGCAGGTCGTCGGTGGCGGTTCCGAGATCCGAACCACCGGCAGTGCCGCAGCGCCCAAAGTCGCGGCGGCAAAAAAGATGTCGGCGAAGGAAGAGCAGGCACCAAAGCAGCAAGTCAGTCGATGGCAGGACCCGGACTGGAGCCAGCTTGTCTCGGTGCTGGATCTCAAAGGTGCGGTACGCATGCTTGCCATTAATTGCGTCTACGTGCGGCGTGCCGGGGCTACGGTGTATTTTAGTGCGGATCGCAAGGCGGAATCGGTCCTTACGCGGCAACGCAAAGATGCGTTAGCCGATGCGCTGTCGACACATTTTGGCGAGCAGCTTGCCGTCAACATCACGATCGACGATACGGTCGTTGTCGAAAAAGAGACGCCGGTGCAGGAAGAATCGCGCAAGACAGATGAGCAATACGAGGCGGCACGTGCTTCGCTTGAGTCGGATCCCAATGTGAAGACACTCAAAGATATGTTCGGTGCCGAATTGAAAACCGATTCGATCGAACCCATAAATACGTCTCAGTCGGACTGACGAGGAACAGACATGAAGGGTGGCATTGGCCAATTGATGAAACAGGCGCAGCAGATGCAGGCCGATATGCAAAAGGCTCAAGAAGAAATGGCTGCCGTCACCGTGGTCGGCGAGTCGGGCGGCGGCATGGTCAAAGTAACTATGACGTGCAAGCATCAGGTTGAGCATCTCGAGATTGACGATACCTTGATCGGCGACGACAAGGATTTGCTGGAAGATCTGATCATTGCGGCGCTCAACGATGCGCAACGAAAAGTAGAAATGACGGTGCAGGAAAAATTCTCGGGTATGGCGGCCGGCCTAAATCTGCCGGCTGGAATGAAGCTGCCATTCTGATTTCGTGTCGTACTCACCTTTACTTGTCAAATTAATTGACGCGCTGCGGTGCATGCCAGGCGTCGGTCAAAAATCGGCACAACGTATCGCCTTTCATTTGTTGGAGCGCGATCGTGCCGGTGCCTCCAGCCTATCGTCAGCGTTGTCCGCAGCGGTCGACAACATTGGGCATTGCAGCCGCTGTCGAATGTTGACTGAGCATGAACTATGTTCGATTTGTGCGGCAAAAGGGCGTGATGAATCGCAGCTGTGCGTCGTCGAGTCGCCGGCCGATGTTATGGCGGTCGAAGACGCAACCGGTTTTCGTGGCTTGTATTTTGTCCTGATGGGGCATCTCTCGCCGCTCGACGGTATAGGCCCGGAAGAGCTAGGATTGTCGATGCTCGAAGAAAGACTCGGTGCGGACGATGTGAAGGAAATGATCATCGCAACCAATCCAACCGTGGAGGGCGACGCGACTGCTCATTACCTGGCAGAGCTGGCGGTGCGCAATAAAGTGCAGGCAAGTCGTATCGCGCACGGCGTGCCGCTTGGCGGCGAACTCGAATATGTCGACGGGGGAACCTTGTCACACGCGTTTTACGGCCGGCGCGTTGTCGATTAGCGTCGTCGATCAACAGAAGGAATATCTGAATGTCTGATTGTCTGTTTTGCAAAATCCTTGATGGCGAAATCCCGGCTGACGTCATTTACGAGTCGGAAACCGCACTGGCTTTTCGAGATATAAATCCGCAGGCGCCAACGCACGTATTAATCATCCCTCGTGAACATGTCAGCACGATCAATGATCTCGACGAAGGCCACGAAACGCTGGTAGGTAGTCTATTCAGCGCTGCCAAGCAAATCGCCGCGCAGGAAGGTCTGGCCGATGATGGCTATCGGGTGGTTATGAACTGTAATGAGGGAGCGGGGCAGTCCGTGTTTCACATTCATCTGCATTTGTTGGGCGGTCGGCTCTTTAACTGGCCACCGGGCTAATAAGAAATCGGACTAGTATCGATCCCTGCTCAAGCGTTCGCTCAACGCCAGGGCTCGGCGGTAGCTTTCGTAACGCCGTGCATCAATTGCACCGCCTTCAACAGCTTCCTTGACCGCGCAGCCCGGTTCACGCAAATGCCGGCAATTTGCAAAACGGCACTCACGCCCAGTACTTGAAATCTCGCGATAGCCAATAGCGGCCTCGTCGGGCGACTGCAGCAACGGCGCGTAATCGCGCACGCCCGGTGAGTCGATAACGGCACCACCGGCTGGCAATGGGATCATCGCAGAACTGACCGTCGTATGCCGTCCTTCTCGGTGCTTGCGCGAAATCTCCGCAGTCTTTTGTCCAGCAACGTCCGACAGTTGATTGATCAACGTGGATTTACCGACGCCGGATTGACCGACGATGATCGCGGTGCACTGCTGCAACAAGTCGGCGAGCGCATCCATGCCATCACCAGTCCGAGCGCTGGTCTTGATCGTCTGATAGCCGATGGCGTCGTAAACGCTTAGCGCCGCGTCAATTCCGTTTTTCGGCTCGAGATCCGTCTTGTTATAGACGACCGTCGCGGCAATGCCCATCAGTTCGGCGGCGCACAGATACCGGTCGACGATGAACCAATCGGGTTTCGGCGTGGCGGCGGCGATAACGACGAGTTGGTCCACGTTGGCGGCGAGCACTTCTTTGTCACCGCGCGCATTTGGACGGCTGAGTTCGTTCTGGCGCTCATGGATAGCGGTGATGAGCCAGTCATCTTCTTCATTGATCGGTTCGGCACGAACACGATCGCCGCACACCGGCTTCAGCTTCTTGCCCTTGATGCGAGCGTCGACCTCGGTGGCATCATCGAGCCGCAAACGCATTCGTCGGCTAAACGTGGCAATAACAGTCGCGTCAATTAGTGGCATCCGGTTCCGCAAGGCTTGGCAGGTTGCAAGTATGCCCGCTAGGCTTGCACCATGTACACGTGTGGCATGTAAACTAGCGCCATGAACAAGAGCAGCAACCTCATTTGGATCGATCTGGAGATGACCGGTCTGGACACAACCTCCGATACGATCATCGAGATTGCGACCATCGTGACTGACAAGCATCTGAACGAATTGGCGGAAGGTCCGGTGATTGCGGTCGGACAATCGCAAGCTACGATGGAGGCGATGGACGAATGGAACTCTCGCCAGCACAAAGAGTCCGGATTGACGGCGCGTGTGCTGGACAGTGACTTGACACTGCTGGACGCCGAGACCCAGACGCTTGCATTCCTGTCAGAGTGGGTCGATGACGGCGCGTCGCCCATGTGCGGTAACAGCATCTGTCAGGATCGGCGCTTTCTCGCTCGCGAGATGCCGCTGCTCGAGTGCTATTTTCACTATCGGAATCTCGACGTCAGCACGCTCAAGATTCTGGCACAGCAATGGGCACCCGACATTGCGGCGGGCTTTACAAAAGAATCCAGCCATCGCGCCCTCTCGGATATTCGCGATTCGATCACAGAGCTAGTCTGGTATCGGGAAAAGCTGCTCGATACGTCGGTGCTGGCCACCGATTGATGTCGGCGCCACAATATGCGGACGCGAGTGTTCGAAACAGCGCGCCAATTCTCGGCGTGCTTCGCGATGAGCTCAAGGACTGTCGCCGCTTACTCGAAATTGGTACCGGCACGGGCCATCACGCCGTCACATTCGCAGCGGCATTGCCCGCCATCAGTTGGCAGACCAGCGACCTCGAAGAAAGTCACATGTGGATCAAAAGTAGCATCGATGCCGCCGGTATTAGCAACGTGCTGCCGCCGTTGATTGTCGACGTTCGCGACACGACGTTGCCTGGCGAGTCATATGATGCCGTCTATTCCGCTAATACGGCGCACATTATGAGTTTTGCAGCGGTACAGAAAATGTTCCCACTAATTGGGCACGTACTCGAAAATTATGGGCTGTTTTGTTATTACGGTCCGTTTAAACGAAACGGCCAGTTCAGCACGCCGAGTAATGCTGGATTTGACGCGTCGCTGCGCTCGCGGGACGCGAACATGGGCATTCGCGATCTTGAGACATTAGACGAGCTTGCGGTGTCGGCAAAGTTGCAGCGACAACGCGTGTACGCGATGCCGGCTAACAACTTGCTTGTCGTATGGCAAAAGACGAACTAGGGAGACAACGATGACCACGCACTCCGGTGGCTGTCACTGCGGCCGGATTCGTTTCGAAATCGACGCACCGGCAGACATTGATGCAACCGAATGTAATTGCAGCATTTGCAGCATGTCGGGCTTTTTGCATTTATTCGTTTCCAAGAGCCAATTCAGGCTACTGAGCGGCGAAGGCGATTTGTCGACCTACACGTTCGGTTCCGGCATCGCGCAGCATAATTTTTGCCGGCGTTGTGGCGTGAAATCCTTTTACGTGCCGCGATCGCATCCGGACGGTTACAGCGTCAATGTCAGATGTCTGGATCCGAGTACCATTAGTTCGCTGTCGACGAGCTCGTTCGACGGCCGAAATTGGGAGCAGAATGTCTCGAAACTGTCTCCATTAAACGACTGATTTTGCTATGGTTTGGCTGGCCAGTTTCGGCGACTTGTCATATAGTGCACGCACACAACGGCAACGGTATTCCATGAACCCAATAAAATTCCCAAGCGCGCTCATTTTGCCGCTCGTGCTGGTCTCGCAAGCTGTGATGGCCGAATCCCGCTGGGTCAGCGATGAGTTCGAGGTCATGCTGCGCTCAGGCCCGAGCACCAGCAATGCGATTCAGCTAATGGTGTCCAGTGGCACGGAGCTGGAGATTCTCGAGCGCGACGCCGATACCGGCTATTCGCGGGTCCGAACGCCGGGCGGTACCGAGGGATGGGTGTTGACGCGTTACTTGATGTCGGAACCTAGCGCGCGTGAGCAGCTGCAGACCCTGACAGGCCAGCTAACCAACGCAAATTCCCGCGGCACGACGTTGAACTCGCAGCTGGCGGCGATCCGCGCTGAATACAATACCGCCCAGCGCCGCATCAAGACCCTAGAAGGCGAAAATCAAAAGCTCGAAACGGACCTGGCCGAGATCAAGCGTACTGCGGCGAACGTTTTGTCGATCAACAATCAGAACAAGGAACTACGTGAGCAGCTGAATGCCGCCGATATTAGCGTGGATACGCTGGAACATGAGAATCGCGATTTGATGGGGCAGACTAAGCGCTACTGGTTCATGTCGGGGGCGCTGGTGCTTGTCATAGGCATTATCTTGGGGCTTTGGCTGCCACGAATTCGCTGGCAGCGCCGCTCGCGTTACGATCGGTTTTAATTAAACCGATTCGCCGGCCAGAAACAGCCAGGTTTCGATCACGGTATCCGGATTAAGCGATATGCTCTCAATACCGTGGTCCAACAGCCAGCGGGCGAGGTCGGGATGATCCGACGGGCCCTGGCCACAGATACCGACATATTTTCCGTTTTTCTTGCAGGCCTTTATCGTCATTTCGAGCATCGCGAGGACGGCGTCGTCGCGTTCGTCAAACGTATCGGCAATCAACGAGGAATCGCGGTCGAGGCCAAGGGTAAGTTGCGTCATGTCATTGGAGCCGATCGACATGCCGTCGAAGTGCTCAAGATATTGATCCGCGAGCAGCGCATTCGTCGGTAACTCCGACATCATGATAATTTTCAGATCGTCTTTGCCACGCTCGAGGCCGTTTTGTGACAGCAGGTCGATAACTTGTTTCGCCTGGTGGACCGTGCGTACAAACGGAATCATGACCTGCACATTCGTAAGGCCCATTTCGTTACGGACCTTGCGAATTGCGGCACACTCAAGCTCGAAGCATGGGCGAAAGCTGTCGGAAACATAGCGGGCCGCGCCACGGAAACCCAACATTGGATTTTCTTCTTCGGGTTCATAGCGCTCACCGCCGATCAAGTTGGCGTATTCATTCGATTTGAAATCGGACAGTCGAACAATTACGGGTTCTGGCGCAAACGCGGCGGCAATCGTCGCCACGCCCTCGGCCAGCTTATCGACAAAAAAGCTCACAGGATCCGCGTAACCTGCCATCTGTTCGTCAATGGCGATCTGGGTTTTGCTGTCCAGATTTTCATAATCCAGAAGGGCCTGGGGATGAACGCCGATCATGCGGTTAATGATGAACTCGAGCCGAGCAAGGCCGACGCCACGGTGTGGAATATTCGCAAAATCGAACGCCCGGTCCGGATTACCAACGTTCATCATAATTTTCACCGGAATATCGGGCAGTGCGTCCAGTTCGATTCGGGTCTGGTCAAAATCCAGCGCGCCCTTATACACGTATCCCTCGTCACCCTCAGCGCAGCTGACCGTGACTGTAGTGCCATCCGCAATCGTTTCGGTCGCGTCGCCGCAACCGACGACGGCGGGGATACCGAGTTCGCGGGCGATAATTGCCGCGTGGCATGTACGTCCACCACGGTTTGTCACGATCGCCGCAGATCGTTTCATGACGGGTTCCCAGTCTGGATCGGTCATGTCAGTGACGATCACGTCGCCGCGTTGTGCGCGATTCATATCGCTGGCATTGCGAATGACTCTCGCCGTGCCGACACCGATCTTGTGGCCGACGCTACGGCCCGTGCTGATTACCGGCGAACTGCCCTTGAGCGTATAGCGTTGAATTGACCTGCCGCTGCGGCTTTGCACGGTTTCGGGCCGTGCCTGCAGAATATAGAGCTTACCGTCATTGCCGTCCTTGCCCCATTCAATATCCATTGGCCGCTGGTAATGTTTCTCAATCGTCATGGCCATCTTCGCGAGATCAATGATGTCATCATTGTCCAGCGAAAATGCGTGACTGTCGGCCTCATCCACATCGACTGTCACAACGCTTTCGCCGACCTGAGGATCGTCGCTGTAAATCATCTTGATGGCCTTGCCACCAAGGTTCTTGCGCAAAATTGGGAACTTCCCATTTTCGAGCGCGGGTTTGTAAACATAGAACTCGTCCGGGTTTACGGCCCCCTGCACGACAGTTTCACCAAGACCATACGATGCCGTAATGAAGACGGCGTCTCGAAATCCCGTTTCGGTATCGAGCGTGAACACAACGCCGGACGCGCCAACGTCGCTGCGAACCATCATTTGCACGCCAACCGACAACGCGACGAGGCGGTGATCGAAGCCCTGGTGGACGCGATACGCAATGGCGCGGTCGGTAAACAATGATGCAAAAACCTGATGCAGCGCATCGATGACGTGATCAAGGCCGCGAATGTTCAGGAATGTTTCTTGCTGGCCCGCAAAGGACGCGTCCGGAAGGTCCTCAGCGGTGGCTGATGATCGTACCGCGACCGCAATGTCCCGGCCACCGGACATCTGGTCCCAGGCTGCGCTGATGTCCTGCATCAAGCGATCAGGCAACGGTGTCGCGAGTATCCATTCGCGAATTGATTTGCCAGTGTTTGTCAGCGCGTCGATGTTGTCCACATCAAACCCATCGAGTAGATCGTTGATGCGCGAGCCAAGCCCGTCCGTACGCAGGAATTCGCGATAGGCAGCTGCGGTGGTCGCGAATCCGCTTGGGACGGTAACGCCAAGGCCGCTCAGGTTGCTTATCATTTCGCCGAGTGAGGCATTCTTGCCACCAACGATTTCGACGTCATTCATTCCAAGCTCATCGAGCTCGATGACGTATCGGTCCAATGTTTGCTCCCTTGAGGTTCCGTGGCTGGACGTGGACAATCGACCCGATGGACGAGCGCACCATATTTTTTCTCTCTGACCAGACCGGCGTGACGGCAGAAACGATGGGGCACAGCCTAGTCACGCAGTTCAACAGACAGAATTTTCGGCAAGTGACTTTGCCATTTATAGATACCGAAGACAAGGCGCGGGAAGCTGTAATACGGATCAATGAAGCGGCCAAGAATCACACCCTGCGGCCGATCATTTTCTCGACGCTAGTACAGGACGACTTTCGGTCGATTGTCCGTGAAGCCGACGGTTTGCATCTCGACATTTTCGACGCATTCCTAGAGCCGTTGAGCGAAGAGCTGCAGGAGCAACCGACGCATGAGCCTGGTCGCGCACACGGTATGAGCGACATCGACGCCTATATGAAACGCATCGAGGCAACGAACTTTGCTTTGGCAAATGACGACGGAGGCATCAGTCGAAACTATGAGATGGCTGACGTTATTCTGGTCGGCGTTTCGCGCTCAGGAAAAACACCCACCTGTCTGTATCTCGCTCTGCAATACGGCGTCTATGCCGCGAATTATCCGCTGACAGATGAGGAGTTTGAAAGCGGCACGCTGCCGGACATTTTGGTCAATCAAAAACGGAAGTTGTACGGCCTTTCGATCGCGCCGGATCGGCTACGGCAAATTCGCAAAGAGCGACGGCCGCTCGGTCGCTATTCTTCGGCACAGCAAGTGCGTTACGAGCTCAGAGAGAGCGACAAGATTTTCCGTCGCTATGGGATTCCGAATGTGGATACGACCGAGTTTTCGATCGAGGAAATTGCGAGTCGAATTCTCGATAGTACCGGTGTAGAGCGTCGAGTGCGACCCTGATTTCTGCCCGCGTATGCTGCTATATTGGCAGCATGTTGCTTGACTCAATATTAGTCCCAGAAACGATCGTAAGACCCGGTAGCTTCGTCGGGCTGATGTCCATGTACGAGAGCAACTACCTGCGACTTCTACATCTGATTCCCGAGTTGGAACGGCTTGACGGTTGTTTTCGCTCCAGGGTCGCCGGCGATTGCGACTTGTACGTCGACATTCTCGAACGTAGCCGCTATACCGTGACGATGTCACTGACCTATTACTTTGAATCTGAAGGCTGCCGGAATGCGGACCCCGATATGCTCGTTCGCGCTTATATGGATGGCCAGCTCGCCGAAGCAATGAACCTGGGTGTGGAGCACCGGCATGCCGAGCTTCGACGTCTCGTCCGTGGGCACCGCATGGAACTCGGTGAACGCTGGAGACGCAATGTTGTCCTGAACAAATGGCTCGACTATCTGATCGAGCAAGGGCACCTGATCCTCGAGCGCTAGCGCGCTAACGACATGTGTGCCGCGGTTCTGGCGGGTCAAAATTACCAAAAATGTCGATTCAGTCAGCGATTCAAGACGCCCCAGTTGAGATCATATGCGGGTAATCGCCGGGCCACTGCGCGTCGATTGCCGGAATTATGTAAAAAGGATCGGAGTTGACGAGTCTAACGGCCATATTCGGTAGTTCTCAAGAGCAAGATGCTGAGGACAGCGAAAAGCTCCTCGAGCTCTATTGGAATCGAGCCGAGCTCAAGAAAGAGTTCGCGAACCTCCGCGATGAGACCTTTCGGCTTAAAGACGACATCAAAACGCAACAGGGGCATACGGCTCGCGCGCAGCAGAAACTCGAGCATATCGAGAATCTTTTACTTGACCCGGACTGGGTACACAACGTCGTCGTATTTTATCAACTTCGCGCCATGAACAATCACTTTATTGGAATGCTAGCGCGCTTTTCGGAACAGCTAAAACAACAGCGAGAGAAACGACAACACAGTCGGCTTCTTGACGAATGGAACGACAAACGTCGCGGCGAGGTTAAATCCAAAGAGGATAAAATTGGCGAAATTCGTATGCAGATGCAAAAGCTCGAAGAACAGTTGCAAGCTGAACGCCACGGTTTCTCAATGATGAGTGCGTTCATGCGTTTTTTTCGCAAGCGCTCCATCGCATGCCGGCTAGATAGGATTGTTGCGGATATTAGTGAAGCAGGTCGACAGGAATCAATACTGCAAACAGAGCTTACTGAAATCAATTTTCGCGAAGCGCCGGACACTCAGGGGCTCGATGTTGCGAGTAAGCGCTCGATTAATCTATTGATCCTGTCGTTCGCACAGCAAATGTATTTGCACTTTCAAGACGATAATCTGGCTGCACTGACGAAAGAATCAGGCGACAAAAGTGTTGGTGCTGTTTCTTACGGTAGCAAATCGGATTGCGATTATCTGCTTTCGAGCATTAATGAGCGCAGAAATTCAATGGAGCAAGCGAGTTTTTTCGCCGACCTTTTACAAAATCGTGCCAAACGGCTGAGTGAGGCCGCTGTTTTTCGATCAGATGACGATGCCGTACCGGATTCCAGCAGCGTCTCCACTGTCTATGACATCGACGCGAACGATGTCGTACCAAGGAAGGATGTCAATCTGCTCGGTGAGAATTACTGGGAGATTGCGAAGGTCTTAAGCCGCTAGCGGCCGCGGTATTCTATATATCGGTACGAAACATCTGACGCCGGTAGCGCCGCGAGTCTTCGTCAGAGACGCCAGGAAAGCGGGTGTTGGCCGTCGGCGGCCCATTTTCGTCGCCAGCCACGTTTGCCTCTTCAGTCTCAAGAATTTCGGCCGAATCTTCATCGATACCGGTAAGCGTCAGTTCGGTCAGCGACGCATCGTCAGCGGCCTTCAGGTCATCCGCAGCGACCGCATTGGTATTGCCGTGATCGATCGTCTGGATGGTCAAATGTCCGGCTGGGACGTCGAGAGAAGCGCTTTGCTTATCGTCGCGGTCACACAGATTATCGACGCCCGAGGCAGCGAGCGCCGGCACGCTGAAACCAAGCAGCAGAGCTGCCGCGCCGGCGTTGCCGAGCATGGCTCTGATCTTCGCTGCCTGTAATGTCTGCAAGGCGCCTCCTCAGCTAGGGTGTCGCCGAAGTGTTATAGCTGAGTATAACACCCGGTCTCGAATCCGCAAGCAGGGCCCTCTACGGCGTGACCTGAGCCGTTTGAGACGGTGACGCGTTGACTTCGCGAAGCTCGGCCATGTCGCGAACGATGTCGGCGGCCTGTTCGAGCAGGACGTCCGGAACGTCGTCTTCGTCGACGTCCTCAAGCGTTGTTACAGGCTCCTGATTCAGTGCGGCGCGGCGGTCATTCTCTCGCTGCAGTCGGCGCGTCAATTCGTCCTCCCGCTCAGCCAAACGGGTGTCGAGATTCAACGATATTGTCTTTTGTGAGCGCGCTTCCTCGTATTCCTGGATGCCGCCGACCAGCCATTGATAATTAGGATCTTGCTTCGACCGCTCACTGTGGCTGACAAGCAGCGATTGAATCGTATTGTCCAATGGATCGCCAGCCGTAAAACGCGTCGTTTGTATTGTGTCCCAGGGCAGGGCGCTATCACGCACACTCTCGCCAATTTGTTCTGCATCGATCGCAGACGGCAGCGAAATATCCGGGTTCACGCCTCGGTGCTGCGTACTTTCACCGGTGACGCGATAGTACTTTCCGATCGTCAGCGTTAGCTGTCCGAATCCTTTTTCGCTTTCGGGATCCGGCTTCATGTACTGGTCGAGTGAGTACAGATTCTGAACTGTACCTTTTCCGAAAGTCTGCTGACCAATAATGACACCGCGATGGTAGTCCTGAATCGCAGCCGCAAAGATCTCCGAGGCCGACGCGCTGAAGCGGTCGACGAGGACGGCAAGCGGGCCGGCGTAGGCAACGCGGGCTACCGGATCGGGGTCGTCGAGTCGACTGATCCGGCCGTTCGAATTTCTGAGCTGTACCACGGGTCCATTGTCGATGAACAAACCTGACAGCGCAGTGGCTTCGGTCAAGTGTCCGCCGCCGTTGCTACGCAGGTCCATTACCAGGCCCTCGATGCCCTGTTCTTCGAGTTCTCCAATCAGGCGCTTAACGTCGCGTGTCGTACTCGTGTAGTTTTTGTCGCCGTTTGAAAGCGCTCGATAGTCGCGATAGAACGAGGGCACTTCGATCACACCAATACGCCACTGCCGGCCTTCGTGCGGAATCGTAACGATGTCGCTTTTTGCCGCCTGCTCCTCAAGCTTTACCTGGCCGCGTGTCAGCGCGATAATTTTCTCGCCACTGCCCGGCATCGCATCCGCGGCGATGATCTGCAAGCGAACGATCGTATCTCCTGGGCCACGAATAAGATCGACAACGTCATCGAGGCGCCAACCGACGACATCGACCATTTCGCCGTCATCGCCTTCCGCAACGCCGGTGATCAAGTCATTGGGTTTCAGTTTGCCGTCGGCCGCTGCGGGGCCGCCCGGAATAATGCCGATTACCTTGACGTAATCCTCTTCCGGTTGCAGCGATGCGCCGATGCCAAAATACGACAGACTCATCTGGATCCGGTATTCCTCCGAATTTCGCGGAGACAGGTAGCTTGAATGTGGATCAAGCGTGTGGGCGAACGCGTTCATGAAGCCTTCAAATACGTCGTCAGAGGTCGTTTGATCCATGCGCCGCAACAGCCGTTTGTAACGCTTCGTCAGGACATCGCGTGCTTCGTCCCAAGGCGTTTCGTTAAGTGCATGCCGCAACACGTCATTCTTAACGCGGCGGCGCCAGATTTCGTCAAGTTGTGTGGACGATGTCGCCCATGGCGCATCCGTTCGATCAAATTGGAAATCCTCTTCAATGCTAAAGTCAGGTTCGTTCTCCAGCATTGTCAGCGCATAGCGGTAACGCTCGCGCACGCGCGTGCGATATACCTGATACATGTCATAGACGGCATCCAATGGTTTGCTTTTGACAAAATCGTCCAGTTCGTAGCGAAATTGGTCAAAGTACTCGACGTCGCTGGCCAACAAGTACATACGATTGCCATCGAGCGATTCGATGTATCGATCGAGGACGCGCGACGACAAATCATTGTCTACGGCAATGTGGTTGTAATGCGATCTCTGGATAAAATGAGTAACGGTCTGGCCGATGTCTTCGTGGCGGGGTAGCGGTTCCAGAGCCTCATCGGTTGTCACAGCTTGGGGACTTGCCAGGGCAGGAATTGCTACAAGTCCAAGCAGTGCAGCTGCGAAGCAGATGTTACGACGGGTCTCAATTTTTCTCAATGCGATAACTCCATTTGCTTTCGACACAGTGCCGACCGATCGAGTAGGCTAGGCTAGATGCCCAGCGCGCTGCGATCAAGGGCGTAATCGGCATAAAATCCGAGTACTTGCGCCCTGTTGTTGACCAATTAGGAAATTTTTAATGCGACCTTTGATGGTGATCAATGGGTTTTTGTTCGGGTCCTGCGTGTCCATCGTGGTATCGCTTATGTTCGTGCTGGTCGTATTCATCGTGATCGGCGACGACTATCCACGTGTCCAATATGAGTTTCGACCATTGCTATCCAGCATGTTCATCTTTCTCGGTATGACCATCATTTCGGCCGGTAGTTTCTATTCTCTTGTCATTGGCCACCGGACTCGCATATGGCTGCAAGGCTTGATGTGGGTTGGATTGGCAGCAACAGGCTGGCATTTCTGGCCGTAGATTGTCGATCGGCGTCAACTCGGTCAGTCCTAGCGGAAGAGCCCGAGTCGGGACTTTCCGCCGGTGAGACTGCCACGCTTACGGCGACGTCGCATCCGTGACTGTAACTCCTTGCGGCGGTTTTCGAGCCAGTCCTCGCGGCTCACGCCCTTCGTGCCGCCTTGCTGCGCGCGTACACGATTACGAAAGTCGTTAAAGTCTTCATAGGCTTCAATCTCGTGTTTTAATTCCCGTACCACAAGTTCGATCATAATGGCGTCATCGAGAAAGCCGAGGCTGGGTATGTGGTCTGGAATCAGGTCCTCAGGCTCGCTGAAATAAGCGAGGGCATTCAGCACCCGATTCGCCTCCTGGTGCGGCAGGCGCCATTCAATATCCTGCAGCATCTCGATCATCAGTTTGAGTTTCGCCAGCCGTTCCATGATGAAGGCCGGCGCGCCGGCCTCATTGACCGCTTTCAGCAGGTTTTCTGCCGCAGCGACGATGTCTTCGGGTGCCAGTCGCCCTGCCGACTTGCGTGCGTTGCGCATGATCAGTCGGAAATGCTTCAGGTCAGACTCGTCGAGTTCGAAAGAGACTCTCAGGCTCATCAGTTACGGAATCGCTTATCCCAGTTCTTGGAACGGTCGAAGTTACCCGTATTGTAGGGGTCGATGCCAGTTTCTTCATCCGATTCGGTGGCCGAGCCGTCGAGAATTTTGAGAGTTTCGTGGGTGCCGGTGTCCTCGCGCTGGTATTTGTTCCTGACGAGCACGTTTTTCCCGGGCCCACTGCTCTCGATTTTTCCCGCCACATGCGGGTCGAGCTTTCCCGCCGTCCGCCGATCTGACCGATGCCGCCGCTCGGGCGGTGCGGTTTCTTGGACAGCCGTCGAACGCGGTGACCGCCTGCGCTCGCCAATGGCGAGAGGCGCTGGGCGTTCTTCCTTTCTTCGGATCCATTTCTTGAAAAAATCGATCATCTTGTTGAATCTTAGATGTTGGTTTGTATTTTTAATTGGACCATCATATTCACTGGCAATTCCAGGGGCGTCATCAGATGACATAATGTTCCGCCATTTCGTCATAGTTAGCGTAAGCGCCGCTGTCAGAATGTGAATTACGTCACATTTTGGCGATATTCGCCCGAACAGTGATGTGCGATTAACTGCTCTGCTGCGCGGTTCTGCGCCAACCCCAGACCATCAGGCGCAGGCACAGAATTGCCAGGTATGGTGACAGCACGAGAAACCAGGCGACCCGATCGCCAGCACGGATTTTCGCACTCAGGGTGCCAAAAAAGTCGCCGAAACCGTGGCCGCCATAGGCACCGAAAAGGGCCTGGCCCACGAACCAGATCGCGATGGGCATCAACACGAAGCCGACGAACAGCAAAACCGTCAACAACGCGACTTCGCGAGTTAATAATCGTCGTAGAGGGGATTCAGTGGCGGGCATCCATCAATCCAGGCTTGGGCGAAGCGCTCATCCTTGCCCAGGGTCCAGATCAGGTCAACCCTCGTTGCGATCAGAAGACCGGCGGTGTCGGCGCCGGAATACGACAATGCTCAGATGCACGCACGCGGCAGAAAATAGGAAATAATGGGGTAGGACCCAAAACCAGGCACTGATGTAGAGGGTTGCGAAAAACGCGGCAATGCCGGAAAAAAGGTAGAAGTAGGGCAGTGAATCGTACAGTGATTTCGGCAGCCAGATTTTTTTCGCAACAACATTACCTGTATTACGAGTAACCTGTTGCGTCTCCGTCGGATCCACGGACTTCCCAGCTGTCGTGCTTAGCATCGTTGCCCATCCCTGCGCGCCGTAACGTCAAAACACGATACCGCGCGCAGTCACGTTTGTCCGTGACTGTGCTCACAATTCAATGCTGTGAGCGTTAGTTGTCGCGTTTGGGGAGTTCTTCGTAGCGGAAGTCGACTGTGCCGATCGTCACGACGTCGCCATGTTTCAGGAAGTGTTCGGTGATTCGGTTCGAATTAACATAAACCCCATTCTTGCTGCCCCAGTCCACGAGTCGTGTCGCGTCACCTTCGGTAACGACAACAGCATGCCGGCGGCTAACATACTGGGCTTTTAGCTGGATATCGTTTTGTTGCGTACGGCCGATGGTCAGACGGTCCTTGAATAATGGAAAACGCAGTTCCTGATTGTCGACGCGGCCTATAAGCAGGCGGGCTACGCGATCACCCGGCATCACGGCCGGGCGTTCGTCTATGCGCTCGGACATGCGATCATCGATGTCCTGAATGACATCTTCCATCTGGCCTATTGAGTCGAATTCTCTGCTCTTTTTCGCCAGCTCAGAGAGCAGACTGTTTATCGCATCGCTCTTTGTTTCGAGTTTGTCCTCGTAGTCGGCGATTTTGAATTGCTGCTTCTTGAGCTGCTTCTCGAGCTCTTCAATGCGGGCCTGGTTCTGCTGATCGTTGTCGGTCAACATCTGCTCGAGCAGATCCTTATGGCTATTAATATCGACGAGATCGGCCGCAAGCTGCTCGCTAAGCTGATCGCGTTCGGCGATTGTCGTTTCGGCGTCAGTTAATTCGAAACGAAGCGTACGGATTTCCTGCTCGTGAGCGGCGCGCGCTTCGGCCAGCGCCTCGCTCAGTTCTTCGCTGGACGCCTGCACCCGCTTAAGGTCCGCCTGTGATGTGTCGATTCGACCCTCTGCTTCGCTTAAGGCGTCGCGCAACTTTTCGCGTTCAGAAAACGCGCCCTCGGAATTTTCGGTTACATCGGCAAGCCGCCATCGCAATTCGTCTGTGTAGCTTTCGGTGCGCTCCAGCTGTGTTCGAGTTTCGGTTAGTGAGGCCGCCTGGGCCGCGATATGTCCTTCAAATTCGACAATTCGCTGCCGTGCCGCAGTTATTTCGTCGCCGGATTCAAGTTCCAATTTTGCCGCACGGTATTCGTCGGTGAGCGCTTGCAAGTCGCGAATTTTCGTTTCGCGTTCGCGAATTTCTGTCTTTAGCGCTTTGATGGAATCATTGCGTTTTTGCAGTAGCTTGTCTCTGCGATCGAGTTCGCGCCCGGTGGACTTGAGATCTGCTGTTAGGTCGCTGGTGAGTTCCTCGCGCGCTTTGATCTCGGCTTCCAGGCCGAGCCATTTGGCGTGCAGTTGTTGGATATCGAATTGCAGCCGCTCAATGGTCTCGGAACGTACCTTTAGATCAGATTTCAGATCCGAGACCGAAACACCACTAACCTCATCGTGATCCAGATCATCGAGGTCGAAGGTATTGGCGTCGGATTCGAGCTCCAGTTGCGGACCGTTGGGTCCAAAGGCACGTTGGACCGTCAGAGCCTCCAGCTCTGCTGTTATGTCATCGTCATCCGCGACTAATTCATTGATCTTTTTGTTCTTATTAGTCATGCACGCATATTAGCACGTGTGCACGCGTTGTAGTCTACGAGTGTGCGAGCTGCCCCTTACATAAGGTCGGAGTCTTAGTCGCAGGGAACCGTGCGGTCCGCGGCCCACATCCTGAGTGCCGATACGTTTTCACTCATGACGACCGATAGTGGCCGCGTCTGGCAAATTTCATCGAGGATATGAGTGGTTGCCAGCGGCTGGTCCTTAGCGTGCGCCGTATACAGCGCAGCAACAAGCGCCTGCTCGATTTCCGCCCCAGAAAAACCGTCGGCTGCGTTCGCCAGCGCGTCAATGTCGAAATTCTTCAGGGCTTGCCCTCGTGACGTCAAATGGATGGAAAATATTGCAGCGCGAATTTGAATGTCGGGCAGGTCGACAAAAAAAATCTCGTCAAAACGCCCTTTTCGAACGAGTTCTGGCGGCATCGCACTGATGTCGTTCGCCGTCGCGACGACAAATACGCGCGTTAATTTTTCAGCCATCCAGGTCAGGAAAGTGCCCAGCACGCGCTGCGTTGTTCCGGTTTCGCCACCCTGGCCGGCGAGTCCCTTTTCTATTTCGTCGATCCATAATACGCACGGTGACATGACGTCCGCCGTATTCAGCGAGTCGCGCAGCTTACGCTCTGTCTCGCCGTGATACTTGTCGTACAAGGAACCGAAATCGAGTCTCAGTAACGGTACGCCGAAAATACCGGCAGTCGCTTTTGCCGCCAGACTTTTTCCGCAGCCTTGAATGCCTATCAGCAATATGCCTTTTGGCGGATCGAGATGAGCCGCGCTCTCTTCGCGGCGGAAAGGGGCTTTTCTTTGTGAAAGCCAGGTTTTCAGGCGGATCAGGCCTCCGACATCGGTGAACTTTGCCGTATCGTATTCAAAGTGCAGCGCGCCGCCACGATTGAGCAGATCGTATTTCGCCTGCATGACGCCGGGCAAATCACTCTTGGTAATAGCACCATCAACGTAAATGGCGTTTCTGGCGAGCCGTTCGGTGTCCTGGTAAGTCAAGCCAGCCAGATTCTCAATGAGCATTTTGTAAGCGCGAGTGTCGGCCTGCACGCGCGAACCCGCATTTTCTTGCGACCATTCGTCAGCGACGTTTTCGATGATTTTCTGTCGCTCCGCCTCATCCGGCAGCGCGAGGTCTACTCGTGCGCTGAATGACTCGAGTTCGCTCGGTAGCTTGACTTCATGACTGATAAATACAATTTGTCGCTGCAGCTCTGGGTCTTGCATGCAAATGTCTTTAAGCAGCCGAACGTGGACGGGATCTTCGATGAATGGGTGGAAGTCGAGCAGCACGTATACGCCTGGCTTGGCAACCGCTCGAATGTGTTTAAGCACGTCCGTCGGTTGGGAATTTATGGTTTGTGGTTCGAGATCGATATCGAGGCGCTGCAGACCGTCGGTAATCGTCCACCGAAACAGAGGTACATATTGAGTATTAGCGGCAGCCAGGTTGATGGACTTCAACATCTCAAGGATGCGAGTTTCATCCTGCGTTTCAATCGTAACGATCGGGGTACGCGACTGCAGTATCAGTTCAAGGTCGTGTCGCTGGTCCATAGAGACTTGAATTACGGGTTATCGGCGAGCGACAGTTTACGGCAGCCGGGCAGTTTGCCGATGTGCAGCGTGTCAGATTTTTGCCCAATAATATTGCTCGCCGCCAACTGAAGTAATGCAAGGTTGACCGCGTCATCACTGTCGACCATCGCACCCAGTACGTCGTCAAGGCTAGCCTCGCCAGACGTGGCTGCTTTGATTTCAGCATCCAGGTCGCGCATTTTAAGCACCGCCAGGGCCGTCGTTGCGCCGCTTGACGACGTGGCGCAAAGTGTTCGCGCGGTTTTTGACCAGTTCGCCATTCGCTCAAGTGCCGTGGCATGACGTCGCGGTGTCAATGTTCCGCTGCGACGCAAAAGTTCGAGCGAGTAATATTCCGCCAACCCCTCAACGATCCAGTCGTAACCACGCTCTGCGCGCATGCCAAGGGCGACGTGCATCGTCTCGTGTATCAATGCACTGGTACCGTTTTCGCTGATCAATGGACGATCTGCATGAATGTAGATCGATTGTGGCGCCGACAATCCGCCGCGCCACATCGGTTCGCCGGCGCTGACAACGGTCAACCTTGGCGGTAGCTCGGGCAAGATTCGGGCAAGTTCAGGCAACGTCCAGTTCAAGAGCGCAAGCATGTCGAGGCGACGTATTTGCTGATTTTCCGGGCCGGCGATGGCCACGCGAACCCCGGCAATATTATCGCGGCGTACGCCAAGCTCGCCCATGACAATCCAGCCAGACGGCTGCGCAAAGCGCCGACCTTCTTTTGCGACGTGTAATCGCCCGTCGGCGGTGGCGTATTCAGTGACCACCGACCAGCGTCGCGGCAGGTCGAACACCAAGCGTGTATCGGCGGTCGCACCCTTGAGCGTGCGGGTGGCGGCTCGCGGAATTATGTCCTCGGCGCGAAACAGGCCCCAGCTACGATTGAGCCAGCTATCGTAGCCGTCGCCATTGCGCTTATTTCCGAGCTTGACCTGCCAGGACAACTTGCCGCCTCCCTTCGGCGGATGCCAGCGCACTCGATTATCGCTGATCTCAAGGTCACCATCGCCGCGGATGTCGGCGACACCGTCTGCATCAAAGCGCATTTCACGCAGCAAATAACGTCCTTGCTCGAGCTCAATAACCACGTCAATGAGCTGCTCCCCCGGCACCGGCGTGACAAGGTAGTTGAGCGTGTACTCAGTATCGTCGTCACTCGCCTGCGATTCGGCTACCGGTACGCCGCAGGCCGCAAGGCATGCGGCACCCAGGATCAGAGCACGATGGGCGAGAAGATGGACATGATTAGGCGGCGCGCCGCGCAGGCGCTTACGTGAGATGCAGTTCATGGCAGATTCAGGGCAGTGCCCTTACACTTGAATATCCAATCAGCCGGAGTGGCCGCTATGATAGCCCAGCTCACCATTCGCATTCCCGGCCTTGCCGCGATTCTGATGGCGGCCGGCATGCTCTCCGGTTGCGGCGGTTCCCCGGAAAGGCCAACCGCGGAAGACTACAGATCCGCGCCGGCAACACGCAGGGCTGTCGCAGCTGATGTTGGCGAACATGCGGTGACGATAGCAATGCAGCAGGTCGGGGTGCCGTACCGCTATGGCGGCCACGGGCCGTCCGGCTTCGATTGTAGCGGGCTTGTGCAGTATTCGTACCTACGGGCCGGAAAAGTGCTGCCACGAACGACCAGCCAACTATGGGATTCGTCAACGACGGTAAACCGCCCCCACCTGCAGGCGGGCGACCTGTTGTTTTTCTCGATTGAAGGAAAAATGCAGCACGTTGGCATGTATATCGGCAACAATCGATTCGTACATGCACCTTCAAGCGGCAAATATGTGCAAGTTGCGTCGCTGAGTGCCGACTATTACCAACGCGCATTGCTACGGGCTGGACGCCCGAAGTAGGCGTTAGATCGACGCTGTGTCAGGTTAGTTCGTCGCTGATAATAAACGCGCGCAGCTGATTCGCTAGTCCCTTGCACGCCGCCGCTTGTGTTCGGGCAATCAGCGGAATCGGCACAACCAAGGCGGGCAAAAATGACGTACCGCTGACATCAGCGGAAACCGTGCCGGCGGATTCGAGGCCTTCGAGATCCCAGACTGATGCGTTGTAATCGGAGGCGTTTTGCCACCAGGCAAAGCCAAAGCAGCCACCACCACCGGGCCCGGCTGCGCAGGACAGGCTCCCGCCGCCGGCGACTTTTTCGGTGTCACCTTCCAGCCAAATAATGTAACGGACCCCCTGCTCGTGGATTTGTGCGGCAACGCCAGGACGTTCCATCAATTTTGGCAGGCCTTTGGTTTCGGTCGGAGCGGTGCGCGGTTCGAACCATGGAAACAAGGAATCGACAAATTGCTTGTGCGGGATGACGCGCAATCCCTTGGAGCCGCGAGCGAGCGCATTCTCGATGCATGCGATGTACTTGGCTTCCGTCTCGTTGCCGAGATGATAGCTCTTCGCCATGATCACCACAGACTCGTCGCTTGCGATGCCGGTAATGCCTTCACGCGCGTCCTCAACCCGTGACGTAACGCATCCTGCGCCGACGCCAAGCAGGGCGCATACCAATGTCAGTCGGTAAGCAACGGTGGACGACCAGAGCTCATTCATCGTTGTCTCCTCCGAGCGTCGTCGCCTGCGCCGTCGCTTCGCCGCCTTCTTCGACTGGAACGGCGGTCGATGTAGGATCGCTAGAGATCGAACTAATGAGGGTCGGTTCGTCAAACTTGATAATCATCAATGCCGCCGCATCGCGCATGGCAAGAATTGCAGCCCGTTGCAACGCGTCCTTGCCACCCATAACGGTGGTTTGACTCTTGCCGTACGCGCTGACGGGCCAGTTAACGACCAGTTTACCATCACGATCGTAAACCTTGATGCGATAACGAATCCACACGGCAAAGTCATTTGTTTTAGTTTGGTTTGGGACTGAGAACTCGAACTCGTCAATACTGGGTTCGATCAGAGCATCGAACGGCATAATTGACGGATCATCCGCCTCGCTGACGACGGTTACAGTTTCGAACATGTAGCCGAATAATTGCGCGAAAAAGACCGCATTTGAACGACCGAGATCGATTGTCCATTGCTCTCGGCCAAGAACTTCCTCTTCGTGAACAAAGCTCTCGAAATTCTCCGGCATGCGAAGTCCAACGGACAGTGGAATCGTGGTCATCAAAGGTTTGGGAATCGTCGGCGGGTCGAGAACGACACTTGAGCCGCAGCCGGCCGCAAGGGATGCGAACAACGTCCCCATGAAAACTGTACGAAGCGTGGCGATCAAATGCTAGTGTCCCGCATGCGTCCCGGCCAAACTGGTCCCTATATCAGAGCGGCTGTCGCCCATGTAAGTTCCACTATTTATGCGTGTTGGCGACCAAATCCACTGTAGTACCCAGGACCTTGCAGTGCAATACATTGGGAAACTTCCCGCGGCAGCCCTGTATCGGTATAAACGACAGACTTATTGTTGACTTCCAACGCGGGACTCAAAGCAGCGCCACAAAAATGCCCAGACCGAAAATTCTTGTATTTCAACATGTTCCATACGAGCCGCTCGGTACCCTGGACCCGTTGCTAAAGGACGCTGGTTTCAGAATCCGCTACGTCAACTTCGGTCGTGATTCGGCGCAGCGCCCATCCCTCGACAAATACGTCGCAATCATCGTACTGGGCGGCCCGATGAATTCGGATCAGATCGATTCATATCCGAACCTGATCACCGAGGTCGAAATTATCCGCGAGGCGGTAGAGCGTGATATGTCAGTACTCGGAATCTGCCTCGGCGCGCAGTTGCTGGCGAAGGCTCTGGGCGGCAACGTGTCACGAAATGCGGTGCGTGAGATCGGTTGGTACGACGTCGAGTTGACTGACGCAGGCGCCAACGATCCGGTTCTGTCGACGTTCGCTCGGAATCAGCGCGTGTTTCAATGGCATGAAGATGGCATTGAACTACCGGACAACGTCGTGCATCTCGCCAGTTCACCGGCCAGTCATGTGCAGGCTTTTCGCCACGGCGAGCATGCGTACGGTTTTCAGTTTCATCTTGAAGCCGACGCGGCTCTAATCGAACGCTGGTTATCTATTCCGGACCATCAGCAGGTGCTCGCTGCGGAACGCGGCCACATCCACCCAAACACAATATCGCGACAGATACCGGAAAATATTGATGCGCTGCAATCCTTGAGTCGCGAAACATTTTCGCGTTGGATTGAGCGATTCGAGTTCGGTGGCCGGCGTCGTACCTTGCCGTCGCGCTAAAAGCGCGTCAGTAGTCACGCCATTCGAGCGGTGCTTCCTGCATTAACGCCACTTGTTCTCGTAATGCAAGAATATGCTCGTCCCAGTAACGCCGCGCGTTGAACCATGGAAACGCCTGTTTGAAGGCTGGGTCCCCCCAACGGCGAGCAATCCAGGCGGCATAATGCATGATCCTGAGGCTTCGCAACGCTTCGACAAGATGCAGCTCACGCGCGTCGAAGGGGCGAAACTCCTGGTAACCCTCAAGCAAGGCCGTGAGTTGCGGCGTTTGCTCATCGCGATCTCCGGACATAAACATCCAGAGGTCTTGCACGGCCGGACCGCTCCGGGCGTCATCTAGATCGACGATATGAAACGCCTCGCCGGCAATTAACACATTGCCCGGGTGAAAATCTGCGTGCAGTCGAATCTCGCGAAACGACCCGGCGCGTTCACTGCATCGTTCGACGCCATCGATTACAAGGTCGGCGATGCTGTCGTAAACGTCGCACATTTCGTCGGGAATAAACGCCTCGTCGAGCAGAAAGTCTCGTGATGCGAGTCCATAACTCTCAATATCGACGCGCGGTCGGTATTCGAATTCACGGGTTTCGCCTACGAGATGCATGCGTCCGACAAACCGACCGAGCTGTCGCAACTGCTTGTCGTTGTCCAGATCCGGCGCGCGTCCGCCGCGGCAAGGATAAACGGCCAGCCGAAATGGGCCGGTCTTGAAAAGAGTCTCGTCGTCAATCGAGATCGGGGAGACGACCGGAATTTCTTGGTGCTCGAGTTCGATGGTGAATTCGTGCTCTTCACGAATTGCATCATCGCTCCATCGACCCGGCCGGTAGAATTTGACGACGATATCGTCGGCATCATCGATGCCAAGTTTGTAAACCCGATTCTCGTAGCTGTTCAACGCGAGAAAGCGACCGTTGCAGACATAACCGAGATCATCGAGAGTCTCGAAAATGTCGTCCGGCTGCAGGTTGGTATACGCGAGAGTTGATTCGTCGGCTTGTGTCATTCGAAATATCCGCGCGGGGTGGCGCATTATAGTGCTAGTGTATCCGGATGACGCCATCAATCATGAAACTGACTATTGCGATCGCGCTGCTGCAGGTATCGTTTGTTGCCTGCAGTTCCGATAATACTTCGGGAGTGTCTCGGACTTCGGAATCCGTCGATATTGCCGCTCATGCCGAGACCGTCAAAACCTGGCGGGTTGATCGACTAGCCCGACTCAAAGCGCCCGGAGGCTACCTGAATCTTGCTGGACTCTTTTGGCTTCCGGACGGCAAAAGCAGTTTTGGTGCTGATTCAGCCAACGACTTCATTTTTCCTGGCAGCGCAGCGCGCATCGGCGAATTTGAGCCTGCAAATGGTGGCATCCAAATGACGGTCGAAAACGGCGTTGACGTTCGTATCGACGATCGGCGAGTCGAGTCGGTATTTATGCCCGACGACTTGTCTGATCAGTTAGTAACCGCAACGTTTGAATCGCTTTCTTGGACTGTGATCAATCGTGACGGCAAACTGGCTGTAAGACTGCGCGACCTGGAACATCCGGCACTGGTCGCATTTCCGCCGATACCCTATTTCAACGTTGAGTACGACTGGCGTGTGACTGCGACACTACGTCGTTATGAAGAGCCGAAAATAATGAACGTAAACACGGTCATCGAAGGTCTCGGTTGGAATCCAATCTCGCCAGGCATTGTCGAATTCGATTACGGCGGTGAACGATTCACGTTGGAAGCGTATGAATCGGGTGAGCGCCTATTTTTCGTATTCGGCGATGCTACAAGCGGCGGTGAGACTTATCCGGCTGGTCGATTTTTGTACGCGGAAATGCCGGGCGAAGACGGCCGCACCATTCTCGACTTTAATCTATCCTACAATCCGCCGTGCGCGTTTAATGATTTCTCGACATGTCCGGTTGCGTCGCCGAGAAACCGTCTACGCATTGCGGTTGAGGCCGGCGAAAAATTCGAATCGACGTTACACGTCGGGGCGCAGCTCTAGTCGAGAATTTCGAAACTCAGGCCGGCATTTGACTGTAACCGGCCCAGCAACGCGTCGCCCATTGCCGACGCAGGTGTCAGTACGCCACCGTCGCCGCCGAGCTCATCTTTGGCAATGCAGACAGCGCATTCCGCAAGCATCTTGCTGGTCGAACCATAACCGGGGTCGCGGTCGCCAACGATCTTGCTTCGAATTATCGAGCCATCGGCCAGCGTCCCGTACTGGCGCAAGTCGAAAAAGCCGGTTTCGCGCGTGACCTTATCTGGGCCATCGCCCGGTTTTGTGAGTACGAAGCGCTCGAGCAGTCCGCGCGTGAATTCGTACGAAACGGCCAACATAGCGGCACTGAAGATCAGCGAAATGACTGTTGCTTTGAACCATCCACCGATTCCGGGCCCGGTCATTATCGCTTCCCGATATCGAAATTCGTGTCCGTACGGATAATCTAGTAACGCATGACTGCGCCGAATAACTTTGGTGTTTATGGTTGCCATGACGAACGGTGCCGTCCAGAGATTTGCGACGTTGTCATAGAGCGCCTTTTGTTGGTCGCGTCGATCCGGTCCGTCACGTTCGCCGTTCGGATTTAGTCCATAGGGATCGACCAAAGTCCGGGCGATCGAACGATCGGCGCGACTTTCCTTAATTACGTTTATCAAGCTGGCAATAGTGCCACCGCTTGCGCCGCCCTTGGTCGCCTTAACGAACATGGCGATCGCCGT
>JAOTZC010000051.1 GCA_029861535.1 Gammaproteobacteria bacterium | reverse complement strand
ATCAAGTCACTTATCTGCCGATCATTTACTCGGCGTTATGCAGGACTCGACCAGCATCGAGCACTTGCGGCAATACAAGGTGGCCTATTCGAATTACTTTTCGCTTTATTGTTTTTTTGCCTGTTCTCAGGACACAGTAATGGCGAACGCCGTCGGTTCAGCCATGCAGGATGCTCGGGCCCGCGTCAATAGATTACGACAACACCTGTATTCAGTGCGTCCCGATAAAGGCTACTCCGATTTCGACCAACAAGCCGCGCTCGCGAGAAGCGGCCGTTACCCGGTGTTGAATTATCCGGAACGTTATTAGGTATTAGTGCCGCCGGTGCCTTGCAGACGTGTAATCAGCGACCGCAAGAACACTTTATTAAATCGCAGCTGACACGACGATGACACCTGCTCCATCAATGTTGAGCTAACGCGCAGAATCGTAACTGGTCCTTTGGCTTTGATCGACGCCTGACGCTTGGCGCCGCGAACGTAACTCGTCTCGCCAAAGCACTGGCCGTTTGACAATGAGCCGACATCGTCGCCATTGGACTGAACAATGACTTTACCGGAAACAATGATGTAAAAACGATCGTCGATTTCGCCTTCTCGAACGATATCGTCGCCATCTCGATAATCGTGCCAATCGGAAGCACGCAGCACTTCCCAGATCTCGGCGTGTGAAAATTCGTGGAAAAACGTCAGCGTGCGCAGCAAATCGAAATGTTCCTGGTTATCAAGGCTGTCATATTTCTGCCGCAGATCTTTGTAGACACGTGTCAGCTCTGCAGCCAACGTCGCGCCGGTATTTTGCCGTTTATCCGGGTCCTTAAGCATCGTCTTTGCGACGACTTCCTCAAGATCCTCAGGGAGATCATCGCGATAAGTATGTATCGGCGGCGGCGTTGCATAGACGATCTGGTGCAACAGCTTGGATAGGTTGTCTGCGCGGAACGGACGATATCCTGACAGCAGCTCGTACATTACGGCACCGAGCGAGTACAGGTCAGAACGCGACGTAAGTTCCTCGGATTGCACCTGCTCCGGCGACATGTAGCTCGGAGAACCGGCGATACCTTCAATCCGCGATACCTCGGAATCGCTGACAATAGCGATACCAAAGTCAATAATGCGCACATCATTGTCGATCGTCAGCATGACGTTGGACGGCTTGATGTCGCGGTGAATAACGCCGCGGCTATGCGCGTAGTGCAGCGCTTTTGCGCACTTATAGATAATTTCTACAACGTCGTCGACGCGCAGAAGATTGTCGGGTCGACAATAGGCAGCAAGCGTTCGTGCTCCCTGAATGTGTTCGGTTACGACGTAATACGCGCCATCTTCCTCGCCGGCGTCGTAAATCGGCATGATGTTCGGATGCTGCAGCATGCCGACCATATGCGCTTCGTTGAAAAACATCTTGCGGGAGACTCGCGCTCGATCGACGTCCGAATCTTCTTCAATGTTGTAGACTTTGATCGCAACGTCGCGACGGTAGTATGGGTCGTGCGACAGGTACACCATGCCGGTGCTGCCCCTGCCGATCTTGTTGATGATGACGTACTTGCCGATCTTCTCGGGGACGTCTTGAGCACGCGCAAGTTTGCTTACCGGGCTGGCCATCTTGTCTCACAATCAAGTCATAAACCACCCGTAAAATCCAAGCAAAATCAAGGCATACGTAGCGGCAGCGAGGTCGTCCAGCATAATTCCGAGCCCTCCGCCGAGTCTGTGATCCAGGTCCCGAATCGGCCAGGGTTTGGCAACGTCGAACAGCCGAAACAAGCCGAATGCGATCGCAAATCCAAGCAGCGTTTTTGGCGCCAGCAGCAGTGTCACGTACATGCCGGCGATCTCGTCCCAGACGATGCCGCCGTGATCGTGCACGCCGATGCGCCGCGCGCTCTCGCCACAGATCCAAATACCTAAGAAAAACAACGCCGCAGCCACAGCCAATTGAACATAAAACCCAAAATCCAGCGTTAGCCAGAACAACAGCATGCCTGGCAGCGACCCGAAGGTGCCGGGTGCGATCGGAGCAAGGCCAGTGCCGAAACCAAAGGCCAAGAAATTGACCGGGTCTGTCAGCACCTTGGACGTCAGATTCTCTACATTATGTTTCATCGAAAGTGACGGTACCCGCTGTCATCGAACGGCACGATCTCACCGTCGAGCCGACAAACGAGATCCGTCGACGCGGTGACTCTGCCGATCGCGCTCAAACGCATCACGCCAGGGTCCGGCGGCGACATTGACGCGGTGAAGCATAATTCGTAGTCGTCACCACCGCCCAACGCGAATTTGCGCTGTCGCTCCGGTGGGTAGTGTTCGACGAGCGCATCCGATAGCGGCAAACATGCCATATCGATTTCCGCGCCGACGCCGCTCGCAAACAGAAGCTTGTGGAGATCACCATAAAGCCCGTCGGACAAATCGATCGCCGCGCTCGCAATACCGATGAGCGATTGACCGTAGGTTACTCTTGCTGATGGCCGCGCAAATCGGTTGAGCAGTTCTTTGACCGGTTCGCCGTGTAGCAAACCATCCAGACCGGCCGCGGCATCGCCGACAGTACCCGTCACGTAAATCGTGTCGCCGGGCTTTGCTCCGCTGCGCAATAGTGCCGTCCCCACATCCACTTCGCCATTGATCTGCACGGTCGCTACGACTTGTGGGGCGGTGGTCGTATCGCCGCCGACCAGCGCGATGCCGTATTCCTTTGCAGCGGCATGCAGTCCTTCCGCAAATGCTTCGAGCCAGGGCTCATCTGCGGCTGGCAACGACAGCGCCAGCGTCATCCAACGTGGCGCCGCACCCATCGCAGCGATATCCGACAGGTTCACCGCCACAACCCGGTAGCCAATATCAGAGGCGTTGAATCCTTTCGGGAAGTGCACACCCTCAACAAGCGTGTCGATGACGTTGACCTGTTGCTTACCGGCGGTCGGTTCCAATACGGCACCGTCATCGCCGATACCAACGACAACGCCGTCGACATCCGTGGCGCAATCGAAATAGCGCCGAATCAGCTCGAACTCATCCACTGATCTCTGTTTCGCGTAAACCCTGCGCTGCGTTGTCGAGGCAGGCGTTAATGTATTTGTGGCCGTCGATCGCACCAAAGCGTTTGGCAAGATTGACGCTTTCATTGATAACGACCCGATACGGGATATCGACGCGCTGCTGCAGCTCAAAGATACCGATCAACAAAATACTGAGCTCGACCGGATCGAGCTGGTCGAGTGGTCGGTCGATAACGCCTGAGATCGCCGCTTCGAGTTCGGCCTGACCAGCGCAGATTTCGGCAAGCAATTCGCCGAAGAATGTCTGATCAACGCGCTGATAAGCGCTTTGCTCTTTGAATTGACTTAACAACTCGTCGCAGTCGTGCCCAGCAATCTGCTTTTGATAAAGCGCCTGCAGGACTAGTTCGCGCGCACGCGTGCGGGCGCCGGATGAGGCTTGCGGTGTCATGATTCAGTCGAAGCGGCGTAGCAGATTGACGGTTTCGATAACGGCGAGCGTCGCTTCTTCGCCCTTGTTACCCGCCTTGGTGCCGGCGCGTTCGATGGCCTGCTCAATCGTATCTACTGTCAGTATGCCGAAACCCACTGGCATACCATGTTTTTGTGCCGCCGTTGAGATGCCACGCACACATTCGCCCGCCACATAATCAAAATGTGGGGTGCCGCCACGAATGACGGCGCCCAGCGCGATAATGCCGTCAACGCGACGGGCCGCTGCGATCTTGCCGACCACAACGGGCATCTCGAAGCAGCCAGGGACTCGCACGAGTTCAATATCGGCATCAGCCGCACCATGCTGTCGCAGGCAATGTAACGCGCCTTTTATCAGCGACTCGACAATAAACCCGTTAAACCGAGAGGCGACAATCGTAAAACGTGCGTCACGAACCAAGCGGTCGCCTTCCATTGTTTTTATTTTGTCCATGTCGGCTGCTTGTTCAGACGTACTCTGTGATTTCGAGATCGAATCCGGAAATCGCGTACATGTGTTTAGGCGCCGATAATACACGGATTTTTGTGAGACCGAGATCGCGCAAGATTTGTGCGCCAATGCCGTAAGTTCTCAGGACTGCATCGCCTGAACGCCGCTCAGTTACTTCATCATGCATCTGACCTAGCGCATCGACAGCGTCTATAAACTCCCGCGAGGTCTCCTTCTCGCGCAGCAGCACAATGACACCGACGTCTTCCTCAGCAATGCGTTTGATCGCACTATCAAGAGGCCAGCCCAACGAACGGCTGCGAACACCAATTACATCGCCGAGCGTATCCTGAAGGTGAACGCGGACCAACGGGTTGTCGGTGGTCGACAAATCGCCTTTAACAAGTGCAACGTGTACTGCGCGGTTTACGCGATCGTCATAGCAGTACATCGTGAATTCGCCATGGTCGGTCTCGACGGGCATTTCGGAGATTCGCTCGACGTTGCGCTCTTTTTGAAGACGGTAGCGAATCAAGTCGGCGATGGTGCCAATCCGAATATCGTGATTGCGCGCGAACTGTTCGAGTTCGGGTCGGCGCGCCATGCTGCCGTCTTCGTTGAGAATTTCGACGATTACCGCGGCCGGCTCTAACCCGGCTAGGCGCATTAGGTCGCAGCCCGCCTCGGTATGGCCCGCACGCGTCAGCACGCCGCCCGGCTGTGCCATCACTGGAAAGATATGCCCGGGCTGACTCAGATCTTCAGGCTTCGCGCCGTTCGCGACCGCCGCGTGCACGGTCTTGGCCCGGTCATGCGCTGATATACCGGTCGTTATGCCGGACGCTGCCTCTATCGATAATGTGAAATTGGTCGCATGGTGTCGATCAGTTTCGTTAACCATCAGCGGCAGTCGAAGTTGGGCGCAGCGCTCCCGGGTCAGCGTCAGGCAGATCAGACCGCGACCGTGCGTCGCCATGTAATTGATGTCCTCCGGACGAACCCGTTCGGCGGCCATTAGCAAGTCGCCCTCATTCTCGCGGTTCTCATCGTCAACCATGATCACCATCTTGCCTGCGCGAACATCGGCGATGATGTCATCGATATTGCTGAACGTGCTCGTAATCGCACTCGGGTGCGTTGTCGTGTTATCAGGCATAACCATGTGCTCGCAATAACTCCAAGGAAACACCGTCGTCATTTTGCTCAAGCAGTCGTTCCAAATAGCGTGCAATCTGATCGACTTCGATATTGACGACGGTACCGACCGCATACTCACCGAAAGTTGTGACATCGGTGGTATGTGGGATGATATTCATTTCAAAAGTATTGCTCGACACCTCATTGACCGTAAGGCTGACGCCGTCGACGCAAATTGAGCCTTTTTTTGCGACGTAGCGGGCATACTCAGGCGGAATCTCAATACTGACACGCAGCGAGCGCGCATCCGATGACATCGCAGTTATCTTGCCGACACAATCGACGTGGCCGCTGACCAGATGTCCGCCAAGGCGCTCGCCAACGCGCAGCGCAGGCTCGAGATTCACCGACGCCCCTGCCGCAAGCGGCCCCAGTGCGGTGACCTTGAGCGTCTCGACCGACACGTCGGCCTCGAATCCATCGCCGCTAAACGCGACGGCGGTCAGGCAGACACCGTTGACGGAAATGCTCTCGCCAACTTGATAGTCGCTCCAGCGAAGATCGGGCGACGTTACTGACAGCCGCACGTCACCACCGCGGCGCTCCAACCCGCGAAGTGTTCCTTTGCCTTTGATGATTCCGGTAAACATGGTTTTAGTCTGCGAGCCGTGCCGTAATGCGGGTGTCGGAACCCACCGGACTGGTGTCAGTAATCACCAGCGCCTGGCGATTCGCGAGCTCCGTCCAGTGGGGTGTCGTGAACATCGATTGTGTCTCGCTACCCATAATATGGGGTGCCTGATAAATCACAAGCTCATCGGCGAGTTTTGCGACCAGCAGGCCGCCGGCAAGTGCTGGGCCCGCCTCCACGAGCAGGTCGTTGATGTCACGGCGGCCAAGGTCGTCTAACACTGCGCCAATGTCGATCTGTCCCGCCTCGGCCGATGCAATCTTGATTATTTCTGCTCCGGCGTCTTCCAACGGAGCGCGATTCTTGTCATTGCTGCAATAAACAAGCGTCTTGCCGGCAAGGCGCAACATGCTCGATGACAGCGGCAGTCGCAGGTCTGAGTCCAGAATTGCGCGCAGCGGTTGACGTGGACCCAAATCATATTCGGCATCGCGCACGGTAAAAGCTGGATCATCCGCCAAGACCGTGCCAATGCCAGACAGAATGGCGCCGGACTCGGCACGCAGGCGTTGCACGTCGGCACGTGACTGCGGGCCGGTTATCCATTGGCTCTCGCCGTTTCGCATTGCAACCGCACCGTCAATACTCGCCGCAATTTTCACGCGCACGAAGGGACGACCATGTTGTACGCGGGACAGGTAACCACGATTCAGTGTTTCCGCTTCGGTCTGCATCAAGCCATTGCGCACTTTTATTCCGGCGGCCTCTAGCGCCGCGATACCTCGGCCGCTAACGGCATCGAACGGGTCGCTCATCGCGCAGACAAGCTCAGCGATTTCAGCGTCGATCAATGCATCGACGCACGGTGGCGTTTTGCCGTGATGCACGCAGGGTTCGAGTGTCACATAAGCGGTTGCCTGTATCGCGTCGCCGGTATCGCGAAGCGCATTTATTTCCGCATGTGGATCTCCGGTGCATTGGTGCCAGCCTTCGCCAATGACTTTGCCGTCACGCACCAGCACGCAACCGACCATTGGGTTCGGGTGCGCGGTATAACGGCCACGGGTCGCAAGCTTCAGCGCCTGCGCCATGTACGCGCCGTCGGAGGCGGAAAATTCGGACATGCTGCCCTACCGGTTTTTTTTGCCGAGCAGATCGGGCAACAAACTCATCTGCTCCCGACTTGCTGCGGTGTCTGATATTTGTTGCAGGCGTCTTATTTCTTCTTCAAATTCGGTGATGTCCTGAAAGCGACGATAGACGCTTGCAAAGCGCACGTAGGCAACTTCGTCGAGTGCCCGCAATTCTTCCATGACGAGCTCGCCAACCAGCCTTGAAGGTACCTCGCGTTCGCCCATCGTCCTGAGCTTGTGGACCAGGCGTCCAATGGCCTGCTCAAGCTTGTCACTTGGCACCGGCCGCTTCTCCAGCGCTCGCACCATACTGTTTCTAATCTTGCCTTCGTCAAATGGTTGGCGGCGGCTATCGTTCTTGATAAGCCGCGGCATCACGAGCTCGGCGGATTCGAAGGTCGTAAACCGTTCGTTGCAGTCAAGGCACTGCCGGCGCCGCCGTATCTGCCGACCTTCACCGGCCAGGCGCGAGTCGATTACCTTGGTCTCTTCGTGGCTACAAAACGGACAGTGCATGGGAGCTCAGCGATCGTACGCACTCAGGCGTCATAGACGGGGAAGCGCTTACACAAACGAAGCACCTGCCCACGTACGCGTTCGATCGTTTCGTCGTTGTCGATATCGTCGAGTATATCCGCAATCCAGCCCGACAGTTGACGTGTCTCGGCAGCGCCAAAACCACGAGTCGTGATGGCCGGTGTGCCGAGCCGCAGACCGCTGGTAACAAACGGGGACTGTGGGTCATTGGGTACGGCGTTCTTATTTACCGTAATGTTGGCACGGCCAAGCGCCGCATCCGCGTCTTTGCCAGTGATACCGCGCTCGATCAGGCTCACCAGCATCAGATGATTGTCGGTGCCACCGGATACAATCGGGTAGCCCCGCTCAGCGAGGGTCGCGGCCATAATTTTCGCGTTCTCGCAAACCATGCCTTGATAGTCTTTGAAATCGGGCTCCATCGCTTCCTTGAAAGCGATCGCCTTCGCCGCGATGACGTGCATCAACGGCCCTCCCTGAATTCCCGGGAACACCAGCGAGTTAAACTTCTTTGTTAGTTCGTCATTGCCTCGTGCCAGAATCAAGCCGCCACGTGGTCCTCGTAGTGTTTTGTGCGTCGTCGTCGTAACGACGTCGGCCACCGCTACTGGATTCGGGTAATGCCCCGTCGCCACCAAACCGGCGACATGCGCCATGTCGACCATTAGATACGCATTGACGCTGTCGGCGATGTCACGAAATCGTTGCCAGTCGATCACCTTTGAGTAGGCCGAAAAACCGGCGATGATCAGCTTTGGTTTGTGTTCTTCCGCCAGCGCTTGAACCTGATCGTAATCGATCAATCCACTATCGGCGTCCAAGCCATATTGCACGGCGTTATAAAGTCGACCCGAAAAATTGACCTTGGTGCCGTGCGTCAGGTGGCCACCCTCGGCAAGGCTCATGCCGAGCAGCGTATCGCCGGGATCGAGCAACGCCATGCAAACCGCTGCATTGGCCTGCGAGCCTGAGTGCGGCTGCACATTCGCGTAGTCCGCGCCAAACAACTTTTTGGCGCGCTCGATCGCAAGCGTTTCGGCATCGTCAACGTACTCACAACCGCCGTAGTAACGCTTGCCCGGATAGCCTTCGGCATATTTGTTTGTCAAAACGCTGCCCTGAGCCTCCATGACGCGCGGACTTGCATAGTTCTCTGAGGCAATCAGCTCAACATGCTCTTCCTGGCGGCGCTCCTCGAGGCTGATGGTTTTCGCGAGCTCCGGGTCGTAGGACTCGAGCGTCGTGGACGTATCAAACATGGACAGCGTTCTCCGGTTCTGGCGGGCGTGGAAAAGCGGCGATGTTACCTGTTTAGCCGGCCAGAGGGCAGATCCTTTTGAGCCCCGATCTAGCCTGCCGCAACAAACGACTCGACGACCCGCGTCCAGGCTCGGGCAATATTGTGACGGTTATATCCGCCACCACCGGTACCGATGATTCGCCCGCCACAATGCTGATCGGCGATGCGGCAAAGCGCCGCCGCCGCCTCGGCGTGCGCGGCCTCAGTGAAGCACAGATGCGTAATTGGATCGCCAGCCAGGCTGTCGGCCCCGCATTGGAACAAAATGAACTCGGGCCTGGCACGATTCAGGTATTCCTCGACTCGCGGCCAAGCGGCGCGGAATTCGGCATCGCCGGCGCCGGGCGCTAGCGGAATATTCAGCTTGGTGCCGCGCGCCTTGCCGGTTCCAGTCTCGGTTGCTGCTCCGGTCCCCGGGTACAAATAGCGACCGTCCTCATGAATATCGGCGAAAATCAGGTCAGGATCGTTCTCGAAACCGTAAAACACGCCATCACCGTGATGGGCGTCGATATCGACATAGGCAATCCGCTGGACCCTGTATTCCTTGCGCAGGTATTCAGCCGCTATGCCGCAGTCATTAAAGACACAAAATCCAGCCGCGTGATCGCGACCCGCATGATGTAATCCTGCGATTGGCACAAAAGCGCGACGCGCTTCCCCATGCATGATGATGTCAACGGCGGACAGCACTGAACCGACAACATCGGATGCCGCATCGAAGATACCTTTGACCGCTGGCGTGTCACCTTCGTCCAAAAAGCCGGTACCTTGGGCCGACAGTTTCGATACGCGATCGATGTAGCCCGCCGTATGAAACAACGCCAGATCGTCAACCGACGCGCGGCGCGGATGCGCATAGTGAACGCTGTCGAGCTCGGCCGCGGCTAGTTCTTTGTGAAAGACATCGTGTCGATCCGTCCCGAATGGGTGCGGATCGCCGAAGCCATAACGGGCGATTTCATCACCTTTGTAAACGTAAACGGAATTATTCATCAATGCTTGGGACGGTTTGCTATCGACGCAGCATACCGGATAATGCGCGCTCTATTGAAACTCCCGGCCGTCAAATGGCGCAGTACATTTATACGATGAATCACGTGGCCAAAGTGGTCCCGCCAAAGCGATTCATCCTCCGCGATATTTCACTGTCGTTCTTCCCAGGCGCCAAGATTGGCGTCTTGGGCCTGAACGGATCCGGCAAATCGACATTGTTGAGAATCATGGCGGGGCTCGACACCGAGATTGACGGCGAAGCACGGCCACAGCCAGGCATCAACGTCGGCTACCTACCGCAAGAGCCAGAACTCGACCTTCACAAAGACGTGCGCGGCAACGTGGAGGAAGGCGTGGCCGAAACCAAGGGACTTGTCGATCGCTTCAACGAAATAAGCATGGCATTCGGCGAGCCAATGGACGACGACGAGATGAATGCATTGCTCGAGGAACAGGGCAAACTGCAGGATGCGATCGACGCCGCCGGTGCCTGGGAACTGGATCGCCAACTCGAAATAGCAGCTGATGCATTACGTCTGCCGCCTTGGGACGCCGAGGTCACGACCCTATCCGGTGGCGAGAAGCGCCGCGTCGCACTTTGTCGGTTGTTGTTATCGCAGCCCGACATGTTGTTACTTGATGAGCCGACCAATCATCTCGACGCCGAATCCGTCGCGTGGCTGGAGCGTTTCCTCGACGAATATCCGAGTACCGTTATCGCCGTAACGCACGATCGCTACTTTCTCGACAACGTTGCCGGTTGGATTCTCGAGCTCGACCGGGGCCACGGCATCCCGTGGGAAGGCAACTATTCATCGTGGCTGGAGCAAAAACAGAACCGCTTGGCAACCGAGGAAGCAACCGAGAAGGCCCGCCAAAAAGCGATGCGTGCGGAGCTCGAATGGGTCCGCTCCAATCCGAAAGGCCGCCAGGCCAAATCGAAAGCCCGGCTGCGCCAGTTCGAGGAAATCTCCTCGCCGGCCTACCAGAAACGCAACGAGACCAATGAGATTTATATTCCGCCGGGTCCACGACTCGGTGATGTCGTCATCGATGTCGAGAACTTGAAAAAAGGCTTCGGCGACAAGCTACTGATCGACGATCTCAGTTTTCTGCTGCCGGCCGGCGGCATCATGGGTGTCATCGGCC
>JAOTZC010000069.1 GCA_029861535.1 Gammaproteobacteria bacterium | reverse complement strand
GAAAATAATGGCTGCAATCGGCCGCGCATACGGTATTGGGCTGTAAAAACACACGACGACGACTGGAATCGCCGCAATGCGAAACAACGTCAACATTATGGCCAGATTGAGCTTCAAAATAGTGTCAACGAATTAGAGGGCTTGGTCGATGTGCAGGTCATTGTATATGGTTTCGGCGAGCGTTCGACTAATGCCACGAACTTTTACAAGGTCGTCAATTCCGGCACTGATCACGCCCTGCAGACCGCCGAATTGCCGCAGCAATTCTCGGCGTTTTTTTGGTCCCAGACCGGGAATCTGCTCGAGTGCCGAGGTTTTTCGCGCTTTGGCGCGCCGCTGACGATGGCCGGTGATTGCAAATCGATGCGCCTCATCGCGAATCTGCTGGATCAGGAGCAACGCCGGCGAATCGGCAGCGAGCTGTATCGGCACTTTGCGGTCCGGCACGAATAAACGTTCGCTACCCGGCTTACGCGCCCGACCCTTGGCCACTGCGACAACTTTTAACCAACTCAGTTCGAGTTCGTCAAGCACGGTCATCGCTTCGGCGAGTTGGCCCTTACCGCCGTCGACAAACAACACGTCCGGCATCGGTACTTCGCCCTTTTTGATGCGTGCATAGCGGCGACGCAGCACTTCGGCCATCGCATCGTAATCGTCGCCGGCCGACGCAGGCGTCAGATTGAAACGCCGATAGTCGCTTTTCATCGGACCCGCTGTATTGAACACGACGCACGATGCGACGGTCGCCTCGCCAGACGTGTGACTGACATCGAAACACTCCAGTCTTGCCGGCGGCTCGTCCAGCTCGAGGGCCTCGCCGAGCGCTTTGAATTGCCGGCGAATTGTTGCATTGCTGGCAACTTTGAGATTTAGGCCATTCTCGGCATTCGTTTTTGCCATTTCGAGCCAGCGCAAGCGATCGCCGCGAACTCGGTGCTTTATTTGCACTTTGTGACCGCAACGCTCACTGAGCGTTGCTCGCAGCACGGCAGCGTCCTCGATTTCAGCGTCTAGGATAATCTCGCGTGGCGCATCGCGGCCAAGGTAATACTGCGAGACAAAACCGTTCAGTAGCTTCTGCTTATCGGTTTCGCCAGGCAATTTCGGGAAATGATCGCGGCTACCAATAATGGCACCGTGTCGAATGAACAGAATCGTCACACAGTGAATTGCGCCGTTCGATGCGAAGCCAATAATGTCGAGGTCTTTGTCGGCCGAACGCGAGACCAACTGGCGTGCCTCGACCTCCTTGAGTTTCGCAATCTGGTCGCGGTAGCGCGCGGCCAGTTCGTATTGCCGCGTCTTGGATGCGTCGTCCATGCGCGCAACAAACGTGTCGACGACGCTTTGATTGCGGCCGTCTAGAAATTGAATCGCGGCATGGATGTCCTTTGCGTATTGCTCTTCGGAGATTAGGCCAACGCACGGCGCGGTGCAGCGCTTGATCTGGTATTGCAGGCATGGCCGTGTGCGATTACGAAAAAAGCTGTCTTTGCACGGCCGAATCAAAAACAGTTTCTGCAATTCGTTCAAGGTCTGCCGCACGGCCGAGGTACTTGGATACGGTCCGAAATAGCGCCCCTTGCCTTTGCGCGGGCCGCGATGAAAGCGCAGCCGCGGAAACTTGTGGTCGGTCGACGCATAGATATACGGGTAACTCTTATCGTCGCGAAGGATGATGTTGAATTTCGGTTTGTGCTGCTTGATCAAGTTGTATTCAAGCAACAGCGCTTCGGCCTCGGTATTGGTCACCGTCACTTCCACGCGATTGGCGAGAGCCATCATCGCTTCGGTCTTTGGCGCCTGTTGGGCTCGCTGAAAGTAACTCGATACGCGTTTCTTCAGGTCACGGGCCTTGCCGACGTAAATGACCTTGTGTTTCGCGTCGAGCATGCAATAAACGCCCGGGCGATGCGTCAGGCTACGAATAAAGGACTTCGGCTCAAACTGGGTGTCGTCGCTCACGTGTCCAATATAGCTTTTGCCCGCGCAAATATCGCCGAAAACATTGCCGTCGTCAGTCGTCGGGTATTCGTGTTGTAGCGGCTGCAGTGATATGAGTCGAGCAACTGGAAATCGCCCAGATCGTGAAGCGCATCGTGGCCAAACTTGAACTCCGCCTGGCGGCGAGCAAGCGCTTTCAGTATCGCTCGATGAGCAATGCCGCCGAGTGCGATGATGACCGAGCCGCTCGGCAGCGTCGCCAGCTCTTCTGCAAGGAAATGATTACAGGTGTTGATTTCCGCGCCGACCGGTTTGTTGTCCGGCGGCAGGCACTTTACGGCATTGGTGATGCGGCAGTTCGTTAGCGTCAGGGGATCGTCCGCGGCCAGTGATTCGACGTGCGAGCCAAAGCCGTAGTCGTGCAGCATCTGATACAACAAAATGCCGGCATGATCGCCGGTGAACGGCCGGCCGGTGCGATTGGCACCGTGCATGCCCGGTGCCAAGCCGACGATTAGCAGACGCGCTTTTGCATCACCGAACGGCGGTACGGGTCGGCAGTAATAGTCTGGATAGCGATCCTGAACCTTGTCGAGGAATTGCGCGAGGCGCGGACACGCTCGGCAATCGCGATCGAAGATTGACTTAGTCAAGTGCTAACGGTCCGCTTCAGCCGTCTACTTCATCCATGTGGCGCACGACCGCCTCGCCAAAGCCTTTCGTTCCGACGAGTCTGGCGCCCGGCACTAAATGCTCGAGTTCCTGTTCGATGTCTTTCTTGCCGTGTGGACGATCTTTGCGTTTCGGCTGATGAATCGCCTCACGCAGGCGGGCGAGATCGAATGTCAGCTCACCGCTCGCAATTGTGTTTGCAACGCCTTTGATAATTAGGTCCGCCGCTTCGATCCAACCGATATAGCGCAGCATCATCTCGGCGGAC
>JAOTZC010000050.1 GCA_029861535.1 Gammaproteobacteria bacterium | reverse complement strand
AAAGATCATCGCAAGCACTCGCAGCTCTGAATACAAGACCGGACTCGACGATGACAGCGTCGCGGACAATGTTCTGACGTTCCCGGAGGTTGGCGACGCCGACCAGACTTCGGTCGAGGTGCAGATCAATGGTGACTACGGCACCTGGGATTTCGTCAGTGGCCTCTACTATTTCACCGAGGACGGCGGCAATCTGCAGGCTGAAGGCAACTTCGTCGGTCCATCAGATGATTTCACTCTCGATCAGGAAGTGGATAGCATCGGCATCTTCGGCAACGTCGGTTACAATATTTCCGACAATCTGCGCCTCTCCGGCGGACTTCGCTACTCCGAGGACGACAAGGATGCAGCGGCAAATATAAATGATCCCCTGCCCCGGTCGTTTAAGAGCATTAGCTACGACGATATCAGCTGGGACCTGTCACTAAGTTACACGTTGAATAACGGACTGAACACTTACGGCAGCATACAAAGTGGCTACCAATCCGGCCAGTTCAATCCGCGCCCGTTCTGCTTTGGATCCTGGCCGGATTGCTTCGCGGCACCGGCAGATAATATTACCGCCGTTAACTACGAAGTCGGCATCAAGGGCCAGCCGTTCGAGCGTTTACAGATGAGTGCCGCGGTATTTTACACGGACTACTCGGACCTGCCCTACCAGGTCAGCTCAACGAGCGGCGGCGGCTTCACGACCGTTAGTCTGATCGTCGACCAGACTTCGACCGGCTTTGAATGGGAAAGCACGGCGTATTTGACGGACACGTTCCTTTTCCAAGCGACTCTCGGCTACATCGATGTTGACGTCGATGAGCAGGGCGGAACAAAACCTGTTGCACCACTAACTCCGGAATTGACCTGGACGTTGAGTCCGGAACTGCATATTCCGATGGCGACTGGTGGCGAAGTTGTACTTCGTGCCGACTATTCATATCGCGATGACATGTGGGGTGAGCCGAGTGACGACCCGGGCCGAATGACGAGAATTCCGAGCCGAGATATTATCAACTTCGATTTCTCGTACACGTCGTCCGACCAAAGCTGGACCGCGGGTTTCTATGGACGCAATGCGACTGACGAGCGCTACACACAAGCGCTCATCAACGTTGGCGACTACATCCTCAATATTCTGAGCAATGACGCCAGCGAGTTCGGTCTTCGTTTCATCAAAGACTTCTGATCACAAGATCAGATGAAAGTCGAAAGAGCCGGTCCTTGACCGGCTCTTTTTTTTTGCCACAGGACTATCGCCAGCTGATGGTACAATCAGCGCCACAAGGACAGTCTATGACAACCATAAGATACTGTTTTTTAATTACTTTCTTGTCGATTTGCCTACTCGCCTGCGGGCCGAAGCAGGACGATACAAGCACGCTTCCACTCGAGGACGACGACGCAATCGATTTAATTATTGTCGGCGATCACGTCGTCACGATGAATGTGGACCTTGATGTTATCGAGAATGGCGCAGTTGCGATTGATCAGGGCGTCATCGTAGCTGTCGGCAATGCAGACGAGATTCGCGCTACGTATTCTGCACGCGAAACCCTTTCGGGTGGTGATCGGATTGTCATGCCCGGACTCGTCAATGGACATTCACATGCCGCGATGACATTACTTCGGGGCGTTGCCGACGATCTCGCGCTAATGGATTGGCTCAATAACTATATTTTTCCGGCAGAAGTCGAGTTCGTGGATTCGGAATTTGTGCGCATTGGCACCGAACTCGCGTGCTGGGAAATGATTCGTGGCGGCACGACGACATTCGTCGACATGTATTACTACCCCGACGTAGTTGCCGAAGTCGTCGAACAATGTGGAATGCGTGCATTGATTTCCGCGACGGTTATCGATCAGCGCAGCCCGGATGCCGAAGGTGCCGACGATTCAGTCAGCAAGGGCGTTGCATTCATTGAGCGTTGGAAAGGCCGTCATTCTCGCATCTCACCGATCTTTGGTCCGCACGCGAATTACACGCTGAACGCCGAGCAACTTGCTGCTACTCGGCGCGCCGCGCTTGAACTTGGCGTGCCGATCAGCATTCACGTCTCGGAATCGCCGTTCGAAGTGCAATATTCGAAAGATACCTATGGCATGACGAGCATTGCGCTATATGAATCGATTGGCTTTTTCGAAGGCCCAACGATTGCGGCACACGTTGTCTGGCCGACCGAGGACGAGATTCCGATACTCGCCGAACGAAAGGTTGGCGTGATTCACAATCCGACGTCGAACATGAAAATTGCGTCCGGCATTTCGCCGGTGACCGCCATGTTGGCCGCCGGTGTGCGCGTCGGCCTTGGCACCGATGGCGCCGCCAGCAATAACGATCTGGATATGTGGGAGGAAATGCGGCTCGCGTCCTTTTTGCAGAAAGTGGACCGGATGAATCCCGAGGTTTTGCCGGCGATAACGGTGCTGTCGATGGCAACAAGCGGTGGTGCCGCCGCTATTGGGCTCGGCGACAGTATCGGGTCGCTAGAGGTCGGCAAGCGCGCCGATGTTATTCAAGTCGCATTCGATGACGTGCATCATGTGCCGACCTATGACGTCGTATCGCACCTTGTTTACGTTTCCGACGAACAGGATGTCGCATCGGTCGTGGTCGACGGCACGGTATTGATGCGAGAAGGCGTTATGGAAACGATTGACACGACTCGTGTCGCCCGTGAAGCATCGGCGCTCGCCGCACAAATTCAAAGCACGCTCGAACAACGTAATAAGACTCGGTAGCGGGCCGAGATGCAAATAGAGAGCATTGTTACATTTTTGCTGGTCGGTGGAATTGCCGGCTGGCTGGCTGGAAAGTTGATGCACGGCGGCGGGTTTGGACTGCTTAACAATATTGTTGTCGGTATTATCGGCGCATTCATTGGTGGATACGTGTTCGGGGCTGTCGGAATCGAGGCCGGTGGGATCATCGGCGCGATTGTTATTTCGACGGTTGGCGCCGGTATACTGTTATTTGTTGTCGGGCTTTTCAAAAAAGACTAATAAAGCCGATACGGGAGAAATCGAATGCTGCGTGGCGTGTTAGGCGCGATAGTCGGGATCGCGGTTGCCGTTCTGACGGTTATACTTTTCGAGTGGATCAGCCACACCATTTTCCCTGTTCCGCCCGAACTCGATACTCAGGATAGTGCGGAAATGAGCGCCTACATGGCATCTGCTCCATTGGGCGCACTTTTGCTGGTTCTGGCAGGCTACTTGGTCGCGACATTTGATGGGACGTTCGTTGCCTGCTGGATTGGCCGCGCCAAGCCGCATGTTTACGCGTTGCTCATTGGCGTCCTCATGCTCGTCGCAACCGTCAGTACTCTGATCATGATCCCGCACCCGCTGTGGTTTTCGGCAGCGGCGTTCATCGGCATCATTATTGCCGCGTGGGCCGCATTTCGTGTCGCGCCGTCAGCCGTTCAGTCTAGAGATCGCTCCGAATGAGCGCGATACAAGACCGCCTTCGAGACAATCATTGTTATGGGTGCGGCACCGAAAACCCGCGTGGCATGCAAATCAAGAGCCACTGGGATGGTGAAGTGTCGGTCTGCACGTATACCCCGCGCCCGGAACAGTGCGCCGGTCCAACGCAGTACGTATACGGTGGCACGATCGCGAGCCTGATTGATTGTCATTGTGTCGGCACAGCCATGGCTCACCAATACGAACTTGAGGGTCGCGAGATTGGCGAGGGATCACCGATTTGGTGCGTGACGGGCCGGCTTACCGTGAACTACCTGGCACCGACACCGATCGATAAGCCCGTCGAACTACGCGCTACCATTGCCGCATCAGAGGGCAAGAAGACAACCCTGAAGTGCACACTCTATTCAGAGGGAACACCCACGGCCGAGGGTGAAGTCATTGCTATTCGCGTACCGCCCTCCTGGCGCTCGTAAGACTGGAGCTGTACTTATGCATCAAACTCGTTTGCGCTGTCTTTACCGTGTTGTCACGGCCGTTTTTTCTTTATGCCTACTAAACGCCTGTGAAACCTCAACGCAAGAGTCGGCGACTCTGGTTATCACCGACGCTCGCGTTTGGACCGGCGATTCGGCGTTGCCGTGGGCCGAGGCAGTCGCGGTGAACGAAGAACGTATTGTTGCTGTCGGCAATAGCGATGACGTCGCCGCCTTCATCGGGCCTGATACCAAGATTATTAGCGCGATGGGCAGCATGCTCGTGCCGGGTTTTATTGATACGCACGTGCATTTCGTGGACGGCGGATCCAGCCTGGCTTCGGTGCAGCTTCGTCACGCCGCTACGCGTGACGAATTTACGCAACGCATTGCCGACTTTACAGCCACGCTGGAACCCGGCGAGTGGATCCTGAACGGTAACTGGGATCATGAGAATTGGGGCGGTGAGCTGCCGCATCGTGATTGGATCGACGCGGTGACACCGGATAACCCCGTCTGGATAAACCGCTTGGACGGCCACATGGCGTTGGCGAACTCGATCGCATTGAAAGCAGCCGGAGTCGATGCAGATACGCCGGATGTTAGCGGCGGCGAAGTCATTCGCAACGCCGACGGTCAGCCAACAGGCGTTCTCAAAGACAATGCGATGTGGTTGGTGAACGAAGCAGTGCCCGCGTCAAGCGACGCGCTAGTCGATCGACAGGTACGTGCCGCCATGCAACATGTCGCTGGGAATGGCGTGACGACCGTACATGACATGGCAGACTGGAAAAGTCTCAGTGCCTACCGGCGTCTGCACTCGAACGACGAATTGATCACGCGTATTTATTCTATCGTGCCACTGTCGGATTGGCAGCGATTGCGCGACGAAGTTGACGAGCATGGTCTCGGTGATGCGTGGCTGAAAATTGGCGGACTGAAAGGCTTTATGGATGGCTCTCTTGGATCGCACACGGCAGCATTTTTCGAACCGTTCACCGACGCGCCCGATGATCTTGGAATGTTCATCAACGAACTCGACGACATGCGCGAGTGGATATCGGGTGCCGATGCGGCCGGGTTGCATGTCGTCGTGCATGCGATCGGAGACAGTGCAATTTCGCATCTGCTCGATATTTATCTAAATGTCGCCGATGCTCATGGCGAGCGCGATCGGCGCTTTCGCATCGAACACGCGCAGCACATTCGGCCGTTTGACATCGAACGCTTCGCCGCGCAAAACGTCATCGCCAGCATGCAGCCTTACCACGCGATCGACGACGGCCGTTGGGCGGAAAAAGTAATCGGCCCCGAGCGCAGTAAGACGACCTACGCGTTCCACTCGTTGATCGATAGTGGTGCTCGCGTTGCATTTGGTAGCGACTGGTATGTTGCACCGGCCACGCCGATTGACGGCATTTATGCGGCCGCCACGCGCCGCACGCTTGACGGTGCGAACCCTGATGGCTGGGTACCAGAACAGAAGATTTCAGTTGAGCAGGCGCTGCGCGCGTATACCGTGAACGCGGCATACGCTTCGTTCGAGGAGAATATCAAGGGCTCGATTCGTGCGGGCATGCTGGCCGACATGGTTCTCTTAGACCGCGACCTGACGGCGATTCCGCCCGAATCCATTCGGGACACCCAGGTGCTGGCAACGATCGTGGGCGGTCGGGTTGTCCACGACGTGACGCAGGCCTCACAAGATTAGCTATTCCTAGGTCTAATATGGCTATAATGCGCGCCTTTTTACGGCACCCCGCCTGTGTTCCCTACCGATAAAATCCGCAACATCGCGATCATCGCCCACGTTGATCACGGTAAGACCACGCTCGTCGATCAGTTGCTGCGCCAGTCCGGCACGCTCGACGCACGCGCGGTTGTGCCCGAGCGGGTCATGGACTCGAACGATCTCGAGCGCGAACGTGGAATAACCATACTGTCCAAAAACACGGCGATCGGCTGGCAGGGTTGGCGTATCAACATCGTCGACACTCCGGGACATGCGGATTTCGGTGGCGAAGTGGAGCGCGTGTTATCCATGGTTGATGGCGTGCTGTTGCTGGTCGATGCGGTCGATGGGCCGATGCCGCAGACACGATTTGTCACACAAAAGGCGTTCTCGTACGGTTTCACGCCGCTGGTAGTCATCAACAAAATCGACCGGGACGGCGCTCGTCCGGACTGGGTCCTCGACCAGACGTTTGAACTATTCGACCGCCTTGGCGCCAGCGACGAACAACTCGATTTCCCGGTGATTTATGCGTCTGCTCTACATGGTTATGCCGGCACCGAACCCGACATTAGCGGTGGCGACGCATTGCCGCTCCTCGACGCGATCGTTACCAACGTGCCGCCACCCGACGTTAACCCGGATGGTCCACTGCAGCTGCAGGTGTCGAGCCTCGATTACAACTCCTACGTTGGCGTCCTCGGTATCGGCCGTATCAGCCGCGGCAAGGCACAGGCGAATTCGGGCATCAGCCTGGTACGCCGCGACGGTACTGTGAAGAACACGAGATTGATGCACCTATACGGTTTTGATGGCCTCGAGCGCGTGCAGGTCGATGAAGCGGGTGCCGGCGACATCGTCGTCTTCAGCGGCATTGAGGATCTGCAAATTTCGGACACCTTGTGTGAACGAGATAAGCCCGAGGGGCTACCGCCGCTGCAAGTCGACGAGCCAACGATCAGCATGACTTTTCAAGTCAACAAATCGCCGTTCGCCGGCCGCGAAGGTAAGTTTCTGACCAGCCGACAGATCCAGGCGCGCCTTGAGCAGGAACTCAAACATAACGTTGCGTTGCGCGTCGAAGAAACCAGCGACCCGGACAAGTTTCGGGTATCCGGCCGCGGTGAGCTGCACCTGTCGGTCCTTATCGAGACAATGCGCCGGGAGGGATTTGAGATCGCGGTTTCGCGTCCGGCCGTCATTGAGAAAACGATCGACGGCGTCGTCAACGAGCCTTGGGAGCTCGCCACGCTGGACTTTGACGAAGCGTTTCAGGGCGGCGTAATGACAAAGATCGCCGATCGCAAGGGAGAACTCCTGACCATGACGCCTGACGGTCTCGGCCGCATGCGCCTCGAATACCGCATTCCAGCACGCGGGCTCATTGGCTTTCGCACCGAGTACCTGACGACAACTTCAGGCACCGGTCTGTTGTATCACGTGTTTGAGAAGTATGCGCCACGCGTCCAGGCCGACATCGGCCAACGCAACAACGGCGTGCTGGTGTCAACTGTCAGCGGCAAAGCGCTTGCTTACGCACTATTTAATCTTCAGGATCGCGGCCACTTGTTTATCGGTCACGGTGTTGAAGTATACGAAGGCATGCTTGTCGGCATTCACAGTCGCGGCAACGACCTGCCCGTCAATCCGACCAAAGCCAAGCAGCTGACGAACATCCGGTCCGCCGGCAATGACGAGAATATTCAGCTCACTCCACCGGTCAAGTTGACTCTCGAAAACGCACTCGAGTTCATCGACGACGACGAACTGGTCGAGATTACGCCACAGAGTATTCGCCTGCGTAAGAAGCTTCTTCAAGAAGGTGAACGCCGCCGCGATTCGCGAATCCGCGCCAAGGAATCCGCCTAAACTCGACGGCGTCCTGCCTCGATGATCCGTTGATTCAGCGACTGACGTGCGCGGCTTGTCTCCCTCATGGCTCGCTACGCTGCGCTTTACTTCGGTCGAAAAGCTGCGCACCCCAGTCGCCTCGACCTATTCAGCGCCAGAACCGGCAGTCACAGGCTAAGCGGCAATCCGGCGGTTTAGAGTCTGTCTTGACTCAACGTGATTGATGCGGCTGTGGCCGACAGGCTCTTTAGCGGAAGTAAAGCGCAGCGTAGCGAGCCATGACGATAAAGAGCCTGTCGGCCACAGCCGATTCAGTATGGCATTGGTCTTTGCGACCAGGCGCTACTACAGAAAGCTTTCGCCGTATTCCATGGGTGACAGTTCGAAATACGTTGCGATGCTTTGCCCAATATCGGCAAAACTCTCGCGTTTTCCAATTGGCCCGGGCTTCAAGCCGGCGCCATAAGCAATAACCGGAATGTGCTCGCGCGTATGATCGCTGCCCTCCCACGTCGGGTCGCAACCGTGATCGGCCGTGATTACGAGCAGGTCATCGTCATTCATCTTGTCGAGCAATTCTGGCAAGCGTCCATCGAAGTACTCAAGCGCTGTTGCATAACCGTCGACGTCGCGACGATGCCCATACAGCATGTCGAAGTCGACAAAATTCGTGAATACGATCGATCGGTCCGAAGCATCGTCGAGTGCTGCAAGCGTCGCGTCGAATAATGCGGCATTGCCAGTTGCTTTGACCTTTTTCGTAATTCCCTGATGCGCGTAGATGTCCGCGATCTTGCCGATGCTTACGACATCACCACCGGCGTCGACGAGCTTATCGAGTACTGTTTTCGATGGCGGCGGCGTTGTCAGGTCGCGGCGATTACCGGTGCGCACATAGTTTTCCGCACTGTCGCCGACGAACGGTCGGGCGATGACGCGTCCGATGTCGTATTCATCGACAAGATCGCGGGCAATGTCACAGAGGTCATAAAGGCGTTGCAGACCAAACGACTCTTCATGCGCAGCGATCTGAAACACGCTGTCGGCCGACGTGTAAACGATCGGCTTGCCTGTTGCGACGTGTTCTTCGCCGAGCTCGGCGATAATCGTCGTTCCGGATGAATGACAGTTACCTAGAACTCCGGGTAGATCGGCACGCTCAATCAGTTTTTCGAGCAATTCCTCCGGAAACGTGTCGGTGCGCTTCGTAAAGTAGCCCCAATCGAACAAAACCGGAACGCCAGCGATCTCCCAATGGCCGCTCGGCGTGTCTTTGCCGCTCGACAACTCCGCGGCGAATCCATAGGTACCGATAACCTCAGCGCTCTCGTCAGCGCCCCGCGGAAATTCGCCGGCGCTGTCCTTGCCCGCATGAAACAGACCGAGCCTCGTCAGGTTCGGCATATTGAGTGGTCCCGATGCAGATTCGGCGCGCACGCGTGCAATGCTGCCCAAAGTATTGGCGCCGACATCGCCAAAACGATCGGCGTCATCGGTGGCACCGATGCCGAAGGAATCCATCACGAGAATGATTGCGCGCCCCACAGTTACCCTTATAGGCCTTGCAGCGAGAAAAACAAGCCGGCCAGCGACGCATTCATCAGATTGACCAGCGTGCCACCAATCACGGCCTTCAGCCCAAGCCTTGCAATGTCATGGCGACGGCTCGGAATAATCGCACCGAGCCCACCGAGCAATATCGCGATCGAGCCAAAGTTCGAGAATCCGCACAGCGCGAACGTCACCACGAGTTGCGTGTATGGAGACAGCCCGTCTTTTACTTCGATAAACGCTGCGTAAGCGTAGAATTCGTTCAAAACGAGTTTTTGGCCGATCAGGCTCCCGGCCTCTGCGGCTTCGCCCCACGGCACTCCGAGCAGGAATGCGATTGGCGCAAACAGCTGGCCGAGAATCCATTGCAGCGTCAATCCCTCCATGCCGAACAACATTCCGACCCAGCCAATCAGCCCATTCAGCATATAAATGATCGCGACAAATGCGATCAGCATCGCGCCGACGCTCATCGCGATATGCATACCGGTCATAGCGCCATTACCGATGGCTTCAAACACGTTGGCCGGTCTGTCCTCTTCCTCCGCGGCCGGAAGCTCGGTTTGATCCACCGGAATCTCGGTCTCTGGCATCATGATTTTTGCGATTAACAGTCCCCCGGGCGCCGCCATGAAACTTGCCGTTAACAGGTAACCGAGATCGACGCCCATATTCGCGTACGCCATCATGACGCCGCCGGCAATAGTCGCGCAGCCGCCAGTCATTACCGCGAACAATTCGGACTGCGTCATTTTCGCGAGATACGGACGCACAACGAGCGGTGCGTCGGTGTGGCCCACGAAAATGTTCGACGCTGCCGATACAGATTCGGCTTTACTCGTTTGCAATAATTTTTGTAGACCACCACCAATGACGCCGACGACCGCCTGCATAACGCCAAGGTGATAAAGCGCGGACATTAATGCAGCAAAGAAAACGATAACGGGCAGCACGTTGAACGCAATCGTAAAGCCGAGGGTTGGCGTTATTTGCTCGCCGAACACAAACGCGATGCCGTCGTTTGCGTAATTGATGACGTGCTGCACGGCACGAACCACTGAGCCGAGCGCCTGTTGGCCCCACGGCAAATAGATAATAAATGCGGCCAGCGTGGCCTGAATGCCAAGGGCGACAAGAATTGTCCGCGTGTTGATAGCGCTGCGTTTGGCCGATAGCAGCCAGGCGATCGCGAGGACAGTCGCAATGCCAACGAAACTCATTGGCCTCTGCCGCTAGGCTTGTACGTCAATCGGCTGACGATCCAGGTCATAAAGAATCCTACCGCGAATCCTGGAATCGCTTCGTACAAGTTATAGGTGTGTTCCTTGACGAATAGCACCCAGATGACGCTGGTCAGGAAACCGCCGAGCATGCCCGCGGCGATGCCGGCGCCGGTGATTTTTTTGTAATACAGCAGACCTAGCGTTGCGGGCCCAAACGCGGCACCGAGGCCCGACCAAGCGAACAGCACGAACCAAAAAATAAACTGCGCTTCCTTAACGGCGAATGCGATACCGATCACGCCGATAATGATCGTCACAACCTGGCCGTAGCCGGCGAGATCTGCATCGCTTTTGGTGCTACCCAGCATCTTTTGCATCGTGTCTCTGACAATGGCGGAGGACGCAAGCAGTAGCAATGAATCGACAGTGGACATGATGGCGGAAAGCACGACGACCAGCAGCAGCCCGGAGATCAGCGGCGGAAACAGATTGTTTGAGATCGTTGGAAATATCGTCTCGCTGTCTTCGAGGCCTGGAAACAGTGCACGCCCTGCAACACCGGCCGTTACCGCCCCAGCCGTGAAAATCAGCATGACAATGATTGACACGATGCGTGCTTTACGCACTTCGCCGTCGTCGCGCGCCGACATATAACGGATCAGCATCTGCGGTAC
>JAOTZC010000068.1 GCA_029861535.1 Gammaproteobacteria bacterium | reverse complement strand
GGCGGGAGGCGCCGCTGCGATTGCTTTCCGCTATCGCTCGGGAATCGCTTTGGCCGACGCAATCCAGGAAATGCTCGACGAAGTGAAACGTCTTGGCGGTGACGCGGGTGTAATTGCCGTAACCAGTAGCGCTGAAATCGCCATGCCGTACAATTCGGACGGCATGAAACGCGCTGCACTATCGACCGTTACACCGCTACATGTAGCGACGTTCGCTTGAGCTCGGGACGCCAACAGTGAATCGTAATCCTAATGATTTGCACGATGCAGCAGACAAGCACATAGAGGTTGATTTCGTATGAGTGCCTCCATGGCTCCGTTGCCAAACGTCATCGAACCTCGCTGGTGGACAGGCCAATCGGCATTGCAGCCCGAGTCGTTCACTATCGACTGTTCCGGCTACGACATGGATAAGGAGACGCGCTACGACGGTGGCGCCAATCCTCGCGACAACATCGAGCCCAACGTCTACGAAGTCGGTGCGCCCCTGCAAGCCTGGTTGCACTACCACCATGAGATGGCTTACATCGGCAGCAGCACAAAGATGCTCGCCTTTCTTGTCCGCAGTGCCGTAATGAACAAAGGTCAAACCTTCGTTTCCGACAATATTCAGGCCACCGACGCAATACTCAGGACTGACTTCGGGCAGAAGCTCAAGGAACTTGGTCTCTGCTATCACCGCGACCTTACGGACCGTGATGCTTTTGCAGGCACCGAGGAAATCGGCGTCTACAATCATTGGCAAAAGTCGATGCTGACGGACGATCCGGATAGGGCGGAGCAGCGCGCCCGCGAACGCGGCCTCGAGACAGAGTGGGCTGCCAACCGGCTGTTAAAAACTCGTTATTACGTTTCGGCGCTCGAGTATTACCCGCAACTTGATCGCAACGTTCTGTACAGCAGCGTTGCCGATGACGGCATGTGGTTTGACACCTGGCCGAAAGTCATGCATCTGCCGTACGATCAGCGACCGCTCAAGCTGACCTTCGGCGACCTCACGGAAATGACGCTCGAAGAAAAACGCCTGTTCGTCGATATTTACGACCGTTTCGGTATTCCGATCAATTGGCGGGCCGGCGATGTCGCTATCGTCTGCAATTACCGGTTTGCGCACGGCCGGCCGAGCATACACCTCGATCACGGCGAAGATCGTGAACTTGGCGTACTGCTCGGTGAGTCCTTCAATCGTGTCGGTCATCTCGACGGTAAATGGTGAGTACGCCGCGGCATAGACTTTGCGTCTGGGCATTGGCCATCCTCTTTCTTGTTGCTGCCGGCTGCAGCGAACAAGCACCAACGACGACGACAACTGCCGGTAACTTCAACCCCCCGTCCGACTCTACGATTGCGCAGCAAAACGCGTTACGCAAGAGCCTGCTTTTCGAAGATCAACGCGACTTTGAAGAACAGCAGCGGGGCTTCATCGCGGCGCCACCTTACCGTCGCATCACCGATGAATCCGGCGAACTCGTGTGGGATATAGGCCAGTACGATTTTCTGCTTGAAGGCGATGAGTTCAACAGCATTCATCCTTCACTGCAGCGACAAGCGACGTTGAACATGAATTACGGCCTCTACGAAGTCGTAGCTGACAAGATTTACCAGGTGCGCGGCTTCGACCTCGCGAACATGACACTCATTAAAAGCGACACCGGCTGGATTCTGTTCGACGTACTACTCGTTAAGGAAACGGCGGCCGCAGCCCTGGCGTTCGCAAATGCCGAGTTGGGCGAGCGGCCGGTCGTCGCCGTGATTTACTCACACTCACATGCCGATCACTTCGGTGGCATTCGCGGCGTCATCGACGATGCCGACATCCAGTCCGGCAATGTGCCGATTCTCGCGCCACGCGGATTTATCGAAAACGCCATCGCAGAAAATGTCTATGCCGGTAACGCGATGGCCCGACGCGCATCGTACCAGTACGGCCGCGTTTTGCCGGTCAGTCCTTTTGGTCAGGTCGACTCTGCCATCGGCAAAGCCACGGCAAGTGGAACCCTGGGATTGGTTCCACCTACGCAAGTTATCGAAAGAGATTTCGAAGAACACACGATTGACGGTGTTCGCATGATCTTCCAGAACACGCCGGGCACTGAGGCGCCCGCCGAAATGAACACCTGGTTTCCGGATCTGAAGACGTTTTGGGCCGCCGAGAACATTACGGCAACAATTCACAATATTTACACGCTGCGTGGTGCACTGGTTCGCGACGCATTGTTGTGGTCAAAAGGAATTAATGACGCACTGTACCGCTTTGGTGGCGAAGCCGAGGTTATGCTCGCATCGCATAACTGGCCGCGCTGGGGCAATGAGCGTATCCAGGAAGTGATGCGTGCGCAGCGCGACGCCTACGCCAACCTGAACAACCAGGTACTGCATCTCGCCAACCAGGGCGTCACGATCAATGAAATCCACAATGAATACGAAGTGCCCGAGAGCTTGAAGAATCAATGGTCCGTCCGGCAGTACCACGGCTCTGAATTTCACAACGCCCGCGGCGTCATTAATCGCTATCTCGGATACTGGGATGGCAACCCGGCAACATTAGCGCCTTTGTCTCCGGCAGAGTCGGCACCATTGTATGTCGAGATGATGGGCGGTGCCGAGAGCATTCTGGAGAAAGGCCAGGGCCTTTACGATGACGGCGAATATCGTCTTGCCATGGAAATTGTCAATAAGCTCGTCTACGCCGACCCGAACAATGACAAGGCCAAGACGCTGCTGTCCGACATTTTCGAGCAGCTGGGATATCGGTACGAAAGCGCCAGCCTGCGAAACTCCTTCCTGTCGGCGGCAAGGGAACTTCGATCGGGAGTACCTGAGTCGCTCAGCATAGACACAGGCGGTCCGGATGCTATCAGGGCACTGACGACATCACAGTGGTGGGATGCGATTGCGATCCGCGTTGACAG
>JAOTZC010000067.1 GCA_029861535.1 Gammaproteobacteria bacterium | reverse complement strand
CGATTCGCAGCGGCATCATCGATTCAACCTATGTCATTGATCAGCCGGAGCTGCTTATCTACGGAATGCTGGCTGCGTTGCTGTCCGCAGCTATATGGTTACTCGTGGCATCACGTCGCGGCTGGCCTGTCTCGACGACACACTCGATAGTCGGCGCAATTGTCGGATTCGCAATCGTCGCCTATGGCACGAGCTCGGTTGAATGGAGCCAGGTCTGGACGATCGTCGCGAGCTGGGTCATTTCACCTGTCACGGCCGGTATTTTCGCTTACTTCATATTTAATTCGATCCAATGGCTGATCCTCAGGCATCAAGATCCGCTCGAGCGCGCCCGCCGTTACGCTCCGGTTTACGTTTTTCTGACTGTCGCACTGATTTCGCTGGTGACGATATTTAAAGGCCTGCGACATGTCGGCCTCGAATTGACGACGACACAGGCCTATCTAGCCGCATTTGGCCTCGCCTTGGTCGTATCGATTTTGGGCCGTTACTTCATCATGCGCATCGAGGTCGATAAGCGCGCGGAGAAAAAGTTCCACTACGCGACTGTCGAACGCGTGTTCGGTGTGTTGATGGTTATCACGGCCTGTGCCATGGCGTTTGCGCACGGCTCGAACGACGTCGCCAACGCGATCGGTCCGGTTGCCGCCGTGATCAGCGTTGCTCAAACTGGCATCGCGTCGCAGGAGTCGATCGTACCGTTCTGGATCCTGATTCTTGGCGGTGTCGGTATCGTTATCGGCCTTGCAACGTTTGGGCGGCACGTCATTGCGACGGTTGGCGCTCGTATTACCGATTTGACGCCAACCCGCGGCTTTTCCGCTGAGCTCGCGGCCGCATCGACGATCGTGCTCGCATCCGGTACCGGCATTCCGGTTTCAACGACTCATACACTCGTCGGAGCGGTCCTCGGCGTTGGTATGGCGCGGGGAATTTCAGCAATCAATCTCGGCGTGGTCGGACGCATCTTCGTGTCCTGGGTGGTCACGATTCCGGTTGGCGCCGTGCTGACGATAGCGATCTTTTACGTGCTGCGATTCCTGCTCGGATAGCAGGAGTAAGCGCGCTGGCGCGCTGGGATTGTCCGCGGATTGGGGAGTCGTCGTATTAGACTTCGGTGAGCTTGCGGCGGCCTGGGGAGCCCTCAGCAGCGCCGTTCGACGTGTAGGTATCGGCGTATTGCTCACGCCCTTGCAATAAGGATAATCCGGCAAGCACTTGCTCGTGACGCGAGCGAATAATCGCGCCGTTAGTTCGATTCAATTCGTCGCAATCCCGTGCGACTGATTGGAATTTCGTCCAGGAATCAGAAAACGGCCCGGATTCGTTTTCCGCTAGTGTTTCGATATCGGCCCGAAAGAAATCGAACATCGCCAGATTTTTTGCGAGTGTCTGTTTCGTTTTTGCAGCTTCCTCAAGAAGCTTCGTATCGCGCCGTTCCAGGGCTTCGCGCTCCTGAACCAAAACGGCTTTTAGGTCGTGAACGAATTCGATGCCGTCGCTCAAAACTTCCTCGAGCTCGGATGCGTTCTTGTCGAGCGGGCTGTCAGTCACTTACTTGCTCAGCTCAAGGTCAGATCTAAGCAGGGCGTCCGTAATCTTTTCTGCGTCGATAACGTAGTCACCGTCCTTAATCGACTGACGCACGTCAGCAACTTTGGCGCTGTCAATTGTAGGAATGGCCGCAAGCGTCTCTTCAGCCTGAGCAAGGAGTTTTCCGCTTCCCGTCAGCTCAACGGTGTCACTGGCGGATGATTCCGATTGGGCCGGCTTTTGTACCGACGGCGCGGGAGCACCGGCGACCTCTGTCGTTGACGCTTTGCCTGGCTTGTTGTTTACCTTTCCGAGCATTCCATGATCCACCGGAACAATCCTGTTAGACATAAGTCCGAACCTCAACAATCATTGTTGCTAGGCATCATTATCGGCCGGAATAGCCGCAACTTTAGCCGTAGCGTTAACGTAATAGCCTTAATAAACTAGCACTTCCACTCGTTCAGGTGAACGGACGATGGCTTCCAGCACCCGTCCGGAATCTGAATTTTCGACCCGAATTCGCTCATTCAGAGTCCCGTCCATCAATGCGGTCCCTGCCGTGGCGATACTCAGCCCACCATTTTGAGCCGTGATGGTCACGCTTTGGCCGCGTTTGATCACGATTTCGTCGCGTAGCATGGCCGGCGTTATCACGCGACCCGCTGGTAATCGTTGCTTGAGGCGCTTGCCTAGAATTTCGTCGGGTCGCGCGACATAGCCACCTGTCTGGCGCGACACGTCGCGCTCTGCAACCACCATATCGTCCATCGTCAGGCTGTGGCCACTAGGCAATGCTCGGCGTGTGGCAACAACTGTATCTGTGACGATTACACGAACCGGTACGTAGATTTTCCACGGCTTTTCGCCAGTGCACTGGACGCCAACCGCAAGGCGGCTGTTTAGCGTAGAGCCATTCTGCAGGAAGCCCTCTAAGTCCTCAGAGCAATTGGCAAGCTGTAAACGTGCGTCCAAGTAACCGGCCTCTGGCTTCATGTTTGCGCCGGTTGTCCCGAATTGGTCGAGGACAAATCGCTCAGCTGTCTCGGCGATATCGTCGATTGCATGCCAGGTCGCATCGAGTTCCGTTGCCATCAGCAGCTTGTTGGCGGTGGGCCCAACCAGGCTGGCGATCGTCAGAATGCCAAAGAACGCCAAAAAACTGACGAAATTCAGTCGTTTCGACTTTTCGCGGAAACCACCGCGTGGGGCTGGATCCTGCTGACTGTGCGCGATTCGGGCCATTTCGAGTGCCGTCCAAAAAGATTCAATTGTTTGCCTGTAGAGAATTATGCAAAAGCTGGGCCAATATTTCGGCCAGCGGATTGCCGACTGCGCCCTGGAACGCAGCTGTCTGAGCGGCCATGTCTTGCCTTAATCGCGGCAATGCCTTGCCGAAAGGCCATTGCCGCGCCCGTCCAAC
>JAOTZC010000066.1 GCA_029861535.1 Gammaproteobacteria bacterium | reverse complement strand
GCGATGAGACCGACTTCGAAGCGCTGCTTTGCCTGCTCGAGTTGGCGCGCAATAGCGGTTCGGTCGGCGTGAATTGAAGTCAGCCGGTCCTCGGCTGCCAATACGTCGAAATACCGCTGCGCCACCCGTATGATGAGATCCTGCTGCGCAGCTTCACGGACGGCTTCCGCTTTCGCGACGGTCTTGTCGGCCTGGCGCAGGCCGATGATCTGGTCCCAACGAAACAACGACTGCCGGAGAGTCACATCCCAGGAAAATACGTCCGTCTCGATATCAGCATCGACGGTACGTCGTTCACCGGTATCTGTATCGAAAATGCCTATGGGCCCCGAACGTTCGGACGTCGAGTAATCACCGCCGGCGCTGATTTGCGGCAGATAGGCGCTCCTCGCCTGGGGCTTGGCTTCGAGCGCCGCGAGTCGGCGTGCTTCTGCCTCATGGATCTGCGGATCGCTTTGTAGCGCCTGCTGATATATTTCGAGCAGCGAGGCCGAGTAGGCCGTTCCCGAGGCCCCCATTGTGCCAAACAAAATCAGTAACACTCTGATGTTTATTACTTTTTTCATATTATCCCGTTCCGGAAAGCGATTGCCGACTTGCGTCGGGTAATTCGGCCAACAATATCATTAAATCGCCAAAAGCTGACCCATCCAATGTTAGATGCCGTAAGCTGTTAACTGGTTTCGTCGAATTGCCGATTCGTCCGATAATAGAGTCTAAAACGCAAACTGCGGTGGCAGGGCGCCATGTACCAGCGGCGCAAGATTGGTCTCAAACAGGGATACCGTGTGCCAGTCCCGGTCATCCACGCGCTCGACAAGCTTCGCATGCATGGCCGGAGCGTCGCCCTCGACCACAAACAGCTTGCCGTGTGGACCCAACGCTTCGACAAAATGTGGGTTGAACGACTGGATTGAGCCCGTTACGGCGATGGCATCGAAATCGCCCGGCGGCAGCTCCTGCATGGCGTCCATTTGCAACAATTTGACGTTGTCGATCTCGCACTCGGCGATCTTCTTGGCGGCGGCAGCAAGGAAATCATCGTAAATATCGATGCTCGTAACACGTGCCCCGAGCGTCGCGAGACAAGCGGTCATGAAGCCACTACCGGTGCCAATCTCAAGAACCCGTTCGTGACCAGCCAGGTTCAGAGCCTGCAGGACGCGTCCTTCTACAGTCGGTGTCATCATTGTTTCTCCATGGCCGATGGCAATAGCCGTGTCGGCGAACGCAAGCGCTTCAAAGCCCTGAGGGACGAAGCGTTCCCGCGGCACTTCCCGCAATGTGGCCAGAACATCCTCGTCATAGACATTCCATCCTCGCACCTGTTGGTTAACCATCTGCAGGCGTGCAAAATCCGTATTCATACTCGCTTTACCTGTAACCACATGAAATTGATTGTAAATAACCGTCTTTGTGCTTATTCCCGAGAATTTCGGGCCATCGCTGGCGCCCAGCTATTCGGGAATTATGGTGAATCGCCGCAGCGCCGTAACGCGGCTGGGATATGCTTGCATAGGCTTGGTTTATTTGAGCTTTTTGACCCTCTGATCGCCGGCATTGGAGCTATATTAAGAGCCCCAATAATAACAACAAATGACCGTGTCTCACTCGGCTGAATAAAACGGGCGCTGCATGTCACCAATCGTGATCTACATCATACTCGCAACAGTGGCGACGCTGGCTATAGCAGCGGGCGGGTTTGCCTGGCTTGCGCGCAGAAATATCGTGAGACAGGTAAAGCGTCTCAATCGGGAACTGATTGCGGTCTCGGCGGATGCATCGGTGGGTCGACGGCTGTCGGCATCCAGTGATGACGAGACCGGAGAGCTGGCAATGACGGTGAATCGCCTGTTCGACGCCCTTGGTGAGCGTGACGAGAAGATCCAGAATCGCGATCGGCTGTTTTCGGATTTCGCGCGCACACTCCCGGAGATCGTCATGATTCATGATGACAAGATTCGCCTGGCTAATGAGTCAGCGGCCAGCCTCGTTGGGCTGGAGCCAGCGCAGCTCGTCGGTCGCGAAATAGCAGACCTCGTGAAGCCGGCGTACCGGGCGCTATTTCGAAAGACGGTGGCGAAGAGACTCAGCGGCGAAAACGCACCACGACAGATCGAAGTACAACTGATCAACGGCGATCGTTCGGGTCTCTGGGTCGAGGTACAAAGTTCGAACATTGAGTTTAATGGCCAGCGCGCGATCATTACGGTTGCACGTGACATCAGTCATCGCAAGAGCCTCGAGGTTTCGCTAACGCGCAGCAAGCGTCAGGCGCAGTACACACTGGAGTCGATATCAGAGGGCGTCATTACTACCGACAACAACGGCCGTATCGATTACATGAACCTGGCGGCGGAGACATTGACCGGCACCGGCCGCAGTGATGCGGTAGGCCACCGTGTGGCCAATCTGTTCACGCTGGTGGATGATACCGACCGGCGCCCGCTCGGCGACCCGGTCGATCGTTGTCTCGCAATGCGCCGACGCGTCAACATGGGGCGGCACGCAGTGATGGTAAGCACCGACGGCGAGCATGAACACTCCATCGAAATCACAGCTTCTCCGATGCGCGGTCCTGACAACAGCATCTCTGGAACCGTTGTGGTTTTTCACGACGTGGGCGAGCTGCGTGGCCTGACTCGCAAGATGTCGTACCAGGCAACTCACGATCCGCTGACGGGGCTAATCAATCGCCGCGAGTTTGAGCGACGACTCGACGAGGCGCTGGATGCCGCACATTCTGATGAAGCCGCCCATATGCTGTTTTACATGGACCTCGACCGCTTTAAGGCGGTGAATGACAGCTGCGGGCATCAGGCGGGGGACAATATGCTTCGTGAGGTTGCGGCGCTGATCAAGGAGCAGGTACGCGACTCTGATTTTGTCGGACGTCTCGGCGGCGACGAGTTCGGTGCACTGCTGATCGGCTGCCCGATCGAGAAAGCGCGGCAAATTGCGACCGAT
>JAOTZC010000065.1 GCA_029861535.1 Gammaproteobacteria bacterium | reverse complement strand
AGATGATCGGCGTGGATTGGGCCAGTCTCAAATCTCAGGTCGCCGAGGCGCAAGAGCGCATCGGGTCACTGGCGGCGAGTATTACGTTTACCTGAATTTCTGCGCGGTATACGCAGAGAGATTTTTATGACAAATCACTTTAATAAATTAGCGTAACACTCTAAATTAATACGATTTTTCAAATTCGCTCTCTGGTATAAGAGGGAGATCATATCGCACAAGGCAAACCGGCATCATCGAACCGAAGGACTGCGACAAGCCGTTTTGCCGATCAATAACCAGGCGAGAGCGAGGCATGCAGGTGCAATATCCGGACTAGGGAGAGTCTTCGAGTTCGCGTTGCAGCTCGGTCAGTTTGTCGCGAAGCGCTTCCTGGATCACGCTGTAGTTATCGCGCCCATACACGTTGTTTAGCTCGTTGGGATCGGATTGCAGGTCGAATAGCTCCCACACGTCCATATCGCCTTCGAAGTGGATGAGCTTGTAGCGGTCGGTGCGGACGCCATAGTGCGGCCGTACATTGTGCCACCCGTGCGGAAACTCGTAATAGCGGTAATAGATCGCGTCGCGCCATTCGGATGTCGGCGTCGCGGTGATCAACGGCCGCAGAGTCCGGCCCTGCATCTCTGATGGAATCTCGACGCCTGCTAGATCGAGAAGCGTCGGCGACATGTCCAGATTCAATACGAGATTGTCGTTCACCTGGCCGGGCGCGATCGCCGCAGGATAGCGAATGATGAGCGGCGTACGGAGCGACTCTTCGTACATAAAGCGCTTGTCGTACCAACCGTGCTCGCCTAAATAAAAACCTTGATCGGACGTATAGACTACGACCGTATTCTCGGCGAGATCGTGCTCTTCGAGGTAGTCGAGCAGCCGTCCAACGCCTTCGTCGACCGCCGCGACCGAGCCGAGATAATCCCGCATATAGCGCTGGTATCTCCATTCGGCGAGCGCCCTGGAATCAGGCGGCATTTCACGAAACGCTTCGCCGATCGGATCGTAGTGCGCGTCCCACGCCGCTCGTTGCTGCGCCGTCATGCGACCGTAATCGTCCGCCCAGCCCTCGGTCGGATCCCAGGTGTCCTTGCCGCCAGTGCCAGTCTCCTTGCCGAAGTGCTCTTTTTGCAGCTTCATGTCGAGCGAGAGCCACATGTCAGCGATCCGCATGTCTTGTCCGGCCGCCGCAGGGCGCCCGGCGTAATCGTCCCAGAATGTTTCGGGCAGCGGATACACGCGCTCCTCATTGACGAAGTGACGCGGATGAGGCATCCAGTTCCGGTGCGGTGCTTTGTGTTGGTAGAGGAGGGCGAACGGTCTGGATTCGTCGCGGTCTTCGAGATATTCGAGCGCGAGATTCGTTATGAGATCGGTCACGTAACCTTCGAGCCGGACTTCCGTGCCGTTGTCGATGAACACCGGATTGTAGTAGTGGCCCTGGTCGTCGAGAATCTTCCACTCGTCGAAACCGGTGGGGTCCGATTTCAAATGCCATTTCCCGACGATGGCCGTTTGGTAGCCAGCCGCCTGCAGCAACTTGGGAAACGTCATCTGGCTGCCGTCAAAGATGTCACGGTTGTCGCGGAGCCCGTTCAAATGACTGTATTTGCCGGTCAGCAGGACGGCACGGCTCGGCGCGCAGATCGAGTTCGTGACGAAGCTATTCGCGAAGCGAATGCCCTCGTGTGCGATGCGATCGATATTCGGCGTCTCGATGAGGTCGCTGCCATAGGCGCTGATCGCGCGCTCGGCGTGGTCGTCCGACATGATAAAGAGGATGTTCGGAGGCTGGGCTGTCTCAGCGGCACAAGCCAATCCCGAGAGAGCCACGAGACAAAGTGCGAGCCGGTGCATCGCGCGACAATAGCATATTAAAGACACGGGAAATGGCGGGGGAATTGGGGCCAGAGTACATTTCCGCACAGCCAGGTGGCGATCGAAAAGTACTCCGACCCCATTTCACAAATGATGAAGTCTCGTCAGTTTGTCTCACTCATAGGCTCTTTTCGTAGCTTGTATGTTCACAAGCGATATTGTCGGGCTACCGATCAGCGATACAAACGTTGTTGCGCATTGCGCCGCCTTCCGCGAGTATTGTGTCGATGCGAGTACATTCAATGCTGAGCCCAGGTGCCTGGCTCTTGTTACTGGTAACAGTGACAGCCAGCGCCAACTACAATTTCGATGCGCCCGACGATTTTCTCGCCAGTGCAGACGTATGGCCGGCCTGGGCTCAAAATCTCCAGCGGCACACTACCGAGCGCGAAGCCATCAAACGCTGTCTGGACCAGGAAAGTGCCTGCAGCGGCAAGCTCAAGTCCTTGCGCTATGTTCTCGTTAAAGGCGCAGCCCTTGATCGCGACCGCCAGCTACGGTTGGTCAATCGTTACATCAACAAGCGACGCTATAAGCGCGATCGCCGCCAGACATCGTTGTCCGTGGCGCCCGGCGGCGAAGCTAAACTCAAAAACCACTGGTCAACGCTACTCGAATTTTTACAGCGTGGCGGCGATTGTGAGGATTTCGCCGTCGCGAAGTACTTCTTGCTGCGCGAGCTCGGATTCCCGGCGGAGGATATGCGCGTGCTCGTGACCTGGGAGAAGTCGGCAAGGGATTACCATGCCGTGCTGGCTGTTCGACGTGATGACGGGTCTTCGTGGCTTTTGGAATCGGACAACACGATCGTGAAAGGCAATCATCGCAGATATCGATTTATCTATGCCCTGAATGAGGAGGGCATCTGGGACCACGCCGAATGAGCCGGAAGGCGTCCGGCATGATTACCAATTAAGGAGGAGACAATGAAGAGACTTATCATCGCAGCAATGTGCCTGGCCGGCAGTCTGGCATTGGCGCAGGAAGAAGACGAGAACCAGACGGAGGGGCCGATCGAGGAAATGCAAATACGCCTCACGGCGATGGAGCAAATTGACGTAACCGCTGAGAAGGCGCCTGTTGAGTCAAGTGA
>JAOTZC010000023.1 GCA_029861535.1 Gammaproteobacteria bacterium | reverse complement strand
TACCTTTGGATCAGCGAGAAAGCGATGACAGCGAGCGTCAAAAGGATGACGAAAAAAATTACGGATCGATATTTAAATCGTTTTCCAGCCGACACCTCGATCTGCTCCAGGATCCAGTCAGAGGCCAGGTACAGGACGATCGCGACCAGCGTGAAATAGACCATGCTCATAATCGCCACCCTACCAATCTGAGCCACATCCGCGTGTGGTTCGTGGTTTTCCCGCATATCGTCGCACGTTTGAGAGTGCTAAACATATTCTAAGCATTTGCCAATAAGGAGGTTGCGCTGTTATGAAATACCTAGGCTTGTTCTTAACGCTGCTGATCGTCGCAGCCGGGTGTGGCCGTGACATGATGTCAGAACGTGGTTTCGCGCTGCCGGAGGGCGATGCCATTGCCGGCCGTGAGGCCTTTCTCTATATGCAGTGCACACAGTGCCATACGATTGTGGGCGAGGAATTTCCGCCGGTGCCGGGTTATGAACCCTATGTTCAACTCGGTGGTCAAGTCAGTCGTGTCAAGACCTACGGCGAGCTTGTCACCGCAATCATCAACCCATCGCATAAACTCGCCAAGGGTTACGCCGAGTCGCTCGTGTCGGAAGGTGGCGAATCGAAGATGTATATCTACAACAGTTATATGACGGTGCAGGAATTGATCGATATCGTCATGTTTCTGCAGCCGCACTACGATGTTGTGGCACCCAGATACGCATATCCGATCTATCCGTAGCACTGAATGACAGTTGTGGGAATGGAATACGGTTTTGCGCCAAGTTCCTGCAATTAATGCTGCACAGCCAAGATCGGCTTGACGTCGTCGAACATTGATTCGAGTTCCACACCCAGCGCATCACCAAACTTCGAGACCATGATATAGGTCGTGATAACGAATGTTGCTTCGACGATTTGCGGGTCCGTCCAGTATTCATGTAGACGGTCCCAGAGCTCGTTCGAGACCTTATTCGCGTCTTCGCCGATTTGTACGGTGAGATCGAGTAATGCTCGTTCGGCGTCGGTAAATAATGGACTTTCCTTATAGGTATCACCGTCTAGGTTGGCGATCTTGTCCTTGCCCATGCCGAGCATCTCAGATACACGCTCGTGCTGAACCACGCAATATTGGCAGTTGTTTCGTTGCGTTGCTTTGAGAATCAAAAGCTCCTTGGTTAGCCAGTCCAGTTCTCCATCTTTAAGAATCGCCATGATGAGGTCGGTAAAAACGGTCCCATACTCGGGATGATGACCAAACACCTTGAAGATGTTGAGTAGCGCCTGGAAGCGCTCCTCGGCCCTGTCATAGAACTCAAGAGTCGCAGAATCAGCCTGCTCGCGTTCCACATAGCTTACTGTCACTTTTTTCCCCTCCAGTTTTGAATGGCATCTCCGGCCCACCTAGCATATCTCACCATTTAGGCGCTGCCGTTGGTGACCAACCCGACCTTATCCCCTAAACTTAGCTTAGATGACAAGCGACGTAAAAAAAATCGGTATCATCGGCGCCGGTGTTAGTGGCTTAATCGCGGCTAAGACGTTCATTGAAGAAGGCTTCGATTGCGAAGTGTTTGAGCGCAAGGGCTCGCTGGGCGGCGTCTGGGAGGACGGATACCACTCATTGCGCTTGCAGCTTCCGAAAGACTCCTATGAGTTTCTTGACTGGCCGATGCCGGCGTCCTTCCCGAGGTTTCCAAGCTGCGATCAGATCGTCTCGTATCTAAATTCTTATGCCCGGCACTTCCGCGTTTTCAAGAAAATCCGATTTAATTGTCGCGTCGACAAACTGGAGCGTCGTTCGGACGATCGAGGCTGGACACTTCGTTACTACGACCAAAAAAGCGAGGAAGAATATCGAAAAGAATTTGATCTGGTTGTAGTTTGCAACGGCCTCTACTCCACGCCGAAAATACCAGACTTTCCGAATCAGGAACAATTCCAGGGGCGAATCGTTCACTCGTCCCAGTTCCACGACTTGGAACACGCAGAAGGCACCAAAATAGTTGTCATAGGTTTTGGTAAGAGCGCACTGGACAGAGCAGAGGATGTGGCAATGCTTGCAGATCAGTTGACACTGGTCTTTCGTCAGGCGCATTGGCCTGTACCGCGTAAATTTTTCGGTTTCCTAGACAACAAGTACATGATAAGTCGCTTTATGTCGGCCTTTTTGCCGCTTTACCTGCACGCTGGCAAATGGGAGCGTCGACTGCACAAGTATGGTGGCTGGCTGGTTTGGGGGTTCTGGCGATTTATGGAGTTGGGGGCACGAATCCAGTTTCGTCTGAAGTCAGCCGGCGTGCTGCCGAACAGTCGGCTGGAGCGCGACCTATTCACCGGTGATTTCGTGGCATCTCCAAGCCTCTACCCATTAATACATAGCGGCGAGATACGCACCGAACAAGCGTCAGTCAAACAATTTACCGCCGACGGTGTGGAACTGAGCAATGGTGTGCATGTCGACGCTGACACCGTGGTCTTGGGAACGGGGTGGCAATACGATCGAGCTTTCCTGCCGGATGAGTATCAAGACGTTCTCGAAGACGATGGTCTATATCTATACAGGCACATCCTGCACCCGGATTTTCCGCGAATCGTTTTTGTTGGGCTAGCCTCGACCTTCAACAATTCACTAAGCGATTATCTCGAGGCACGCTGGTTGGTCGCAATGCTGAAGGGCGATATTGTCGTACCCGATCGAAATTACATGTTGCAAGAAATCGAGGGCATGAAGGCCTGGAAAAGACGCATCATGCCGGACCAGGGTTCGCGCGCTTCCTTAATTCAGGTACATGCCTTGCATTACCATGACGAACTATTGCGCGACCTGGACATCGACTGTCATCGCAAGAGTAATTTTATCGCTGAGATTTTTGGTGCTTACCTACCAGCCGATTACAAAAACATTCCCAGCGTGTATTTACGAAAGAAAGCCTCACCGAGTCGCCCAGAAACGGATGAACAATCATATCCTGAAGCTGTGCCAGCGATAGGCTCGCCGGCGATTCAAGGCGCCGGTCAGGGAATAAGCCTCAATCGACTCACAAAAATAGATCTGAATGCGGAAGACCTCGGCGGCGCTGATTTGCGTGCGCTGACGCTCAATGGCATGGATCTGAGTGAACGAAATTTTCAAGCGGCAGATCTGCGGCATGCTAGCCTGCATGGAGCCAACCTTAGCGGCGCCGATTTCGCTGCTGCCGATATCAGCGGTGCTGACCTCACGTCTGCCGAATTATTCTACGCAGATTTTACTGGCGCCATCATGAGTCGCGTAGACCTCGAACGCGCTTTTCTAATCGAGTCCAACCTGTCACTTTCGTACCTGAACGGCGCCAACCTAACAGGCGCACATATGAGCGGCGCTAATCTCACTGGCGCTCGTTTGAATAATGCGCGGATGACCGGCGCCGATCTCAGCAATACCCGTCTAACCGACTGCGACCTTCGTGGCGCAAATCTCGAAAATTGTGATTTGAGCAATGCCGATCTTCGCGGTGCTGATCTGACTGGAGCAAACCTCAAAGGGGCCACACTACTTTCCACGGACTTATCCAACGCGGACATCACCAGCGTAATGTTCAATGAGACAGAAACCTGTAAGGACATCCGAATTAGCACCGCCCATGGAAATGCTTTGTTCAAGCGCTACGCACAAGATCAATCTTACGTTGAAGAATATAAGATAATTCGACCCGTGCGTTATCGTCTTTGGAAGTACTCGTCCAACTGTGGCCGGTCGCTGTCACTTTGGGTCTTTTGGTGCGCATTTATCGCTATCGCCTTCAGTCTCGTATTTCAATTTCATTTGGACGGTAGCGACTCCTTCGTACTGACTGAGCTTGCCAAAGAGCCCGGATATGATCCGCGAGACTGGGCGCCAATGCTCTATTACAGCGTCGTCACGTTTACGACGCTCGGTTTTGGCGACATCGTACCGAAAACGCAGGAAGCGGCATGGTGGATCACGGCAGAAGTGGTGATGGGCTACTTCATGTTGGGAGGGCTAATCACGATACTCGCAACCAAGCTCGCTCGAAGGAGCTGAGCAGGGCCGCCAGAAAGGGTCTAAACTAGTGGGTAAGGCGTGAACAAAGTGGGAGGCCGTGATGCAGCAGCCTGGATTGCCGGAGAACGAGGCTGATCGAGTTGCCACGCTGCACAGCTTGAATATTCTCGACACGGCTCGCGACGAGCGATTCGATCGATTCACGCGCATCAGTGCGCGGATTTTCGACATGCCGATCGCCGTAATCAGTCTGGTGGATCGATATCGGCAGTGGTTCAAGGCCGCCGAGGGCTTAGCTACCGAAGAGACACCTCGCGACGTTTCGTTTTGCGGCCATGCAATTCTCGGCGACGATGTCTTCGAGGTCCGCAACGCTCGACGTGACTCACGCTTTCGTGACAATCCGCTGGTCGTTGGCGAGCCCAATATTTGTTTTTATGCGGGTGCGCCACTTGCAACGCCGAACGGTCATAAGCTTGGAACGCTATGCATCATCGACAAAGTTCCGCGCCGACTTAGCGATGACGAAAAAACCATGCTAAAACACTTGGCCGACATGGTAGTCGGTGAAATGATCAACTATGTCGATACCGATACTGGTCTGGCTAATCGAAATGCGCTTACAGTAGCTGGAGCGAAGTTTTTCAAGAAACCAGCAGCGGAACGCAGTTTCGATCTACTGCTATTCGAGATTCGTGACGGCAAATCGACACAATGTACAAAACACTCACAGCCGTCACTGGGCGAGCAATTTGCAAGGATTTTGCATGAGCAATTTCCGGCAGCTGAGTCTATCGCACACATGGGAAGCGATTATTATTGCGTCTTGCTCAAGGGAGATGAAGACTTCGATGCAGAGTTTGCCGCGCGCCGCGTGTGCACGACGGCGAAAAACTCACTTACTTCCGATGGCGGCCACCAGGCCGTTGCCGCATTGGTTGCACACTTAAAATACGAGAGCGGAAAGTACAGTTCTATTGACGATTTGATTCGCGAGGTTGATGAGCTATTTTTCCAACATACATTGCAGCCATTTAGCGATATTGGTGGGGTATCTTCGCTGAAGGTCGCCGTTAATAGCTTGCGCCGGCGATTAAAAAGAAAAGGGCGCGCTTAACTCAAGAAAGTAGTCGTTTTTTCTCTACTTTTCGCCGATCAGATCAATAAGAAGATTGTTTTCGCCATCGACCAACAAAAGACGATCAGAGCTAACTTCGAACTTCTTGATATTTTGTAACGCGTTCATGAACGCTGTTTCGAGCGTCATGACGGATTCTGCACAGGCCATTCGAGTGGCGCCCAGTGGGCCGATTTCAACGCCCGCGTCTGTCTTTTCCAACGAACCGAAAAAGGTGTTGCAACCACCGTGGCCGTTAACGCTGCCATCAAGCGCGAATTGGACAAACATCACGGTATCGTTCGGGACCGAGTCAGCGCCGATGTAAGTCGGACGCCATTTTACGCCCACGAGTCCAGAACCGCCGCCAGGTAAATTTTGCTGTGCCATTTGCCGTCCCTGCAACATGACGAGCGCAATTCCCGCGAGAAACAACAGAAAAACGAAAAACCCGAACATAGCTTTCATGACATGCCTCTATGTGAATTGCGTGCTTGGATCAATGTCATCAATCATTGAAGCCGATAATGATACAGAATACCGACCGCATTTCGGCGTCTGCGGCGGCGGCCACCCGTCGCCGTTATCCTGTGGTAGCCTAAATCCCTCTCATATTCCGCGTCTGAACCGACGATCAGGCTCGACACAATGGACATTCGTACAAAGCTTGCCCTGGCTCTGGTATCCGTTTCCTTGCTGAGCATGTTCTTGTTGGGTGCTTTTGCGTACCAGGTGTCGTCGGATTTGTTGCAAGAAATCTCGGAGCGGCAACTTGACGCGCTGGCCGAGGCTAAAAAACAAGATCTGGAACAGATTGTCGAAAGCTGGCGTACCCACGTTCGTCTAATCCGCAGCCGGACCCAGTTGCGTATTCGCCTACAGGAATATCAGCAAAGCGAAGAGCAAAACGTGTTGGTCGAAATGCGGCGCATCGCTGAAGACGCACAAAAATCCACGGAACACGTCCAGCGCATCACCTTGTTCGATCGCAATGGTAATGAGGTTATCTCGGCCGGCAACGCGCCTCGAAGCCCAGTTGCTACGGTGACGGCGGAAGAAACCGATATCTGGTACTCCGGCTTCTATCTAGGTGACGACGGTCAACCAAGAATCGTCTTCAATTCGACATTATCTTTGGATGCTGAAGTTATCGGCAGTATAGAAGTAATCATCGGCGTGACGACGCTTCAGAACCTGGCCGGTAATTACCGCGGGCTTGGTGAAACCGGGGAAACGATGATTTTCGGTCAAAATCCGGACGGAAGCGCGGTGTTGCTGCATACATTACGACATGCAGGCCAGTTGGTATCGTGGGACGATCCACCAGAATACGTTAGAGCTGCCGTCGCAGGACAGGACCAGGTATTCACTGAAGACATTCAGGATTATCGAGGTAAACGTGTGTGGGCAGCGACTCGATATTTGTCCAATGTCGACTGGGGCTTGGTTGTCAAAGTGGATGCAGAAGAAGAAGGCGGGCGAGCACTTGGGCTTCGTGAGGACCTGATCGACCTTGGGCTCGCACTGGGCGCGTTTGCCGTTGCCGGCGGCACGTTACTAGGCATTTTCTTGGCGCGGCCGATACGAGAGCTTGAACAGGTTGTGCGGCGAGTTCAGCAAGGCGAAAGCTCTCTGCGCGCCAATGCCCGATTGGACGATGAAATCGGCTTGCTCGCCGAAGCTCTCAATGAGTATCTCGACGACGTCAACAAAAAGAAGGAGAAGAAAAGGAAAAAGAAAGAAAAACGAAAAAAAGAAAAGAAAGAAAAAACAGCAAAGAAAAAAGCGCAATGATCGAAGTTCTTGACATATTGCGCCTGATCGGCGGTTTTATCTATCTGATGCTGGGCGGCGATCTGCTGGTTCGTGGTGCGTTGGGATTGTCACGCAAAACGTCAATATCTCCCGTTATTGTTGGCCTGACAATCGTAGCATTCGGAACGTCGGCGCCAGAATTCGTAATTTCCGTTTACGCCACTGCAACGGGATTTAGCGGCGTCGCATTGGGAAACGTTGTCGGCAGTAATATTGCCAATATATTGCTCGTGCTGGGTATTCCGGCAGTGATAAACCCGATAGTAACCGACACCAGGTCGCTCTGGAAACACACCGTTTTTATGGTCGTCATTTCAATCATGTTTGTGCTAATGATTCTTAATGGCGTTTTGTCCAGGATCGAAGGAGCAATTCTACTTAGCGCACTAATTGGAATGCTGGTGTTTTTGTATAAACGTGGTACGACGTTGACCGGCGTGGATAAAAAAAATCACTCCGATGAATTCGAGCGCGTGTTGGGTTTGCCCAGCCTGGTACGAGTAGCGATCGGCTTTTTGTTCTTGGGCGCCATCTTGCTCCCATTGGGGGCGAATCTGACCGTCGATGGAGCGACGGCTATTGCGAAAAGAATGGAAATTTCTGACGTGGTTATCGGTAGTACTGTTGTAGCGCTTGGAACGTCATTGCCGGAACTGGCTACTACCGTCATCGCAGCATTTCATCGAAGTTCAGATATGGCGCTTGGTAATGTCGTCGGTAGTAACGTATTCAATATTCTGTTGGTCGGCGGCGCGTCGGCCATGGTAGCGCCATTGCCGGCGCCGCCCGCATTTCTTGGTTTCGATGTGTGGGTCATGCTTGGGTCTGCGCTAGTGATGCTGGCATTTGTGTTGTTACACGGGCGTATCAACCGGATAAGCGGAGCGATTTTCTTTACGGCCTATGTGGGTTATGTGACGTACTTGATCTGACCGACAGATCGCGAACAGCGGCGATTGCTGCTCTGTATCGAAAGTCGTCAGATGACGACTTGCAAATAAGTTTTCAAACCATCGCCATGGGGCGCAAGTGAAACTATCTGTAAATCACCTAGGGATGGTGACCTTGAAGCACCACGGGTGCCACCAAGTTCTTTGAAATAGATTTGACTCGTCAGCCGCAGCTTTTTGCGTTGCCATACTTTGTAATGAATGTGCGCCGGGCGACGTCCGTAGGCGCCGGGTATGTAGGTTCGAAATTCAAAATGTCCGCCATCGTCAACTAGTGCTTCGCCCCAATACAGAAAACTGTCCCAACGCTTACCCGCACTCGAATCCCTAGGGTGTTTGTAGCGACCTAAAGGGTCGGTGTGCCAGATATCGACGAGCGCTCCCTTGTAGGGATTGCCGTGAACGTCAACAACCTGGCCGCGCAGCGTCAGCACTTGTGCCTGCGGTTCACCAATGATCAATTCGTTGGTGTGGTTAGGCGCGCCGACGGGGTAGTAGGGGCCTTCATAGTCCTGCGGCGTTAGTGTTAGCGGCTCGTCTGCGCGCAAGGCGCGACCGAGCGGTGATGCGGACAGACCGGCTGCCGCCGTCGATTGCAGAAATTTGCGTCTCTTCATCTGTGTGCTGCCATGCACGGTTCCATCAGTCGGCCTTGATTTTAACCCACGCAACGGTGTCGTCGTACTCAAAAACTTCGACTCGCAAGCCTACTTTACAATCGTGCATTTCCCCGGCGGTGTTTTTCTTGCCATACACGGAGCGATCCAGGTAATACAGTGTGTCGTCACTAACGTAAATCGTCTTGGTACCATCTTGGCCAACAAGCTCGATGCTGCGGGCTTCGTAGTTCACACGCTTAATCGTGCCGACAAAACTCTTGGATTCAGATACGCCGGGTGAGGACCCGATAGGGATGTAAACCTCTGTCGCTTTCTGGCTCAGCGTTTCCTGCGGCATCGCAATGCAAGCCAATAAAATTACAAAGGCACGTAAGACGATTGTGTTCATGGTTGGATCATCCTTTCGCGTGCGCGGGCAAGTTCGGAGTCCGCATCGTCAACACGCTGCCTCCGGCTGCTGCCACTAAGGCCGATCGCCGTTTCCAACGTCGCTAACGCCGCGCGCATATCATCTGCGGCGCGCGTATGCAGATTCGCGCCGGCCAGCACCTCGATCGCATCATTAATTTCAAATGTGGCTCGCTGAAGTAGCTGGGTCTGACGTTCCGGCGTGATGGTGAACGGCGGGTAGGCACTATCAAGCAAGGCGGCGCTCGCACGGACGTTCTCGAGCGCGTTGATTACTCTAAGAAATGCGGCTACCGCAGCAACCTGGGTCGCATCAAGATCGATGCCATCGCCCGTCGCGCCAATGATGAGTTGTCCGGCAGGAGAACTGTTGAACGTGTCGCCGTTATAGAAAGCAATAGCGCCTTCGATCGTAGCAACAGAATTATTGTGGAAGAACGGCCCTGTGTCCGCAGCTTCTACAACAGGCGGCGTGTTGAATTCCCCTGTTCCAGGTGTACCTAATCCATCATCACTGGGCACCTTCTCACCGGTCAGATCCGCTGGCTGATCGGGCAGGTCCTCAACGCCGGTGTTGAAGTTGAGATTCCCCGCATCGGCCCCAAAGATGCCCGGATCGCCGTTTGCACCCGCGTTAAAGTGACACGCGTTGCACTTGCCAAGTGTACGGTCCATAAATATTTCCTGACCGCGCAATGCAAGCGAACCTGTCAAAGCTAAAGGAAGTGCAAGCTCTCCCTGGCGGCCAAGTGATAGCTGAAAGGCCTCGAGCGCGTCCAGCTCCTCATCGCTTGGCAATCGAAAATCCACGCCCGCGACGCGATTTGTGGTTAGCGGAAAATGTTGTATGACGGCGCCGACAGCGAATGATCGCAATGAACCGTCGCCGGGCGAGCCGTCGCCGGACCAACCGGTTTGAGGACCGGCTGCGCTGTCAATTGACGTACGTAATGCCAAAGTATGCGGTATGCCACGCAAATTGAAGTTATTGGCCAGGTCGGTAAAGCCATCCTGATTTTCGAGAATCAGCGCCAGTTCTCTAATCAAGCTCGTATTCTCGAAATTTTCGGCGAGATTCGGATTCGTTTCGGCGACAAACAAAGCATCATCAGTTGGCAACGTTGCAATGAAATTCGGTGACAGCGCGAAATTGTCTTCAGCGCGGTGACAGGTTCCGCAAGTCCGTCCATTACCGTCAAATGTTTCATTGAAGAAGATGTTCTCGCCGCGCAGGATAAGCTCTTCTTCTGGTGGAATAGTCGGGGTGAGCGGACAGCCGGCAATGAACATTACCGCAACAAATCCAGTCCCTATACGCTTGCGCCCAAATGCAAAGTGCATATCGAATCTCAACGAAGTTTGTCGATGCCATTGTGCGCCGATTCAGGAAATAAGCAAACTGTCTCTTTGAGGCGACGAGTCGTAAGTACCTGAAAATCGGTATCAGTTTTTCTTACGATCGCCCAAAAATAGCCTTCTGTGTCTTTGTTCAGCGACGCCAGGGATGTCCGCTGGAATCCGCCGTGCCGCTTGCAGCGTTAGCGTCGAAGACGCCGCGGCAACTACTTATTCTTTGTATCAGGACAGGGGCGTAGCGTTAGTAGAGGGTATTTAGGAGGATTTGCCGTGCCCATCCCAGAGGCCAAAACCCATCTCGTCGAGATCGACACGGATAAGCCGGTTTGGGACCGCTTCTACACAGTGGCTCCCCTGGTTTTGATTGGCACAACAGATGCTGACGGCTCGTTGGATCTGGCGCCCAAACATATGGTCACCCCGTTGGGTTGGCAAAACTATTTTGGCTTTGTCTGTACCCCGGCACATTCGACCTGCAGCAACGTGGAACGTACCGGCGTGTTCACAGTCAGCTATCCAAAACCGGAACAGGTATTGTTTTCGAGTCTTGCTGCGTCACCGCGGCAAACAACTGGCGACAAACCGATTCTCGACTATTTCGATACGATCTCGGCAACGGTCATCGATGGAGAATTTATCGATCAAGCGTACCTGTACTTTGAATGTCGTCACTTCAAGACTGTCGATGGTTTCGGACCAAATTGCTTGATCACCGGAGAGATTGTTGCGGCATATGCCGACGCGCAATTTCTGCGTTCTAGAGAGATCGACGATCAAGAGCTCGTACATGACTCGCCGTTGTTTGTTTATTTGGCGCCGGGTCGATTTGCTGAGATCTCGCGGTCGAATGCGTTTCCGTTTCCGGCCCATATGAAGAAGTAAACAAAATGGCCAGCGGTACGGCGGAACAAATCCTTGAGCATGTTCGCGCACAGGAAGTATTACTGATTGATCTCTTGAAGCGGCTCGTCGATGCGGAGTCACCGTCGACGCACCCGGCCAGTCACGAACCAGTACGCCGTGTGTTGACGTTAGCTCTCGAAGATGCCGGTCTCCTGGTGCGTGAGGTGAGGCCAATGAGAGGGCCGCGGCACATCTATGCGCGGCCGAAACATCGGACGCGAAATTCAAAACTGCAACTAATCCTCGGCCACTACGACACAGTGTGGCCGCTAGGAACAACGAGCGAGCGTCCGTTTGTCGTCGACGGCAACATCGTTCGGGGCCCGGGAGTGTTCGACATGAAGGGCGGCCTCGTGCAGATCGTCCTCGCGCACAAGGCAATTCAAGATCTCGGACTCAAGCCCGAGGTCACTCCAATCGTATTCATCAATGCGGATGAAGAAATCGGTAGTCGATCATCGACACGTTACATTCGATTGCTTGCGCGGCGTGCGAATCGGGCGCTTGTCCTGGAACCCTCGATGGGCGAGGCTGGTGACATCAAAACCGAACGAAAGGGAATCGGCCGCTTCACGTTCACGGTGCACGGAAAGGCTGCACATGCGGGGCTGGATCCAGAATCCGGTGCCAGTGCGATTCTCGAGTTATCGCACGTCATCCAGAAACTCTTCGCAATGAATGACGCCGACAAGGGCATCACGATTAACGTCGGAACCGTTGATGGCGGAATTCAGCCAAATGTCATCGCGCCACATAGTTCGGCCGTTGTTGACGTTCGAGTGCCAAGCATCGCCGACGGAAAGCGAATCGAAAAGTTGATTCACGACATTGAGCCTGAAGTACCCGGCGTTCGCTTAAGAGTCGAGGGCCGCATCGGGCGGCCATCGATGGAGGCAACACCGCGAAACCAAGCCTTGTGGAGACGGGCCAAAACAATCGGTGCGCAGCTCGGCCTCGATCTCCATCAGGTTCGGGCCGGCGGGGGCTCGGACGGCAATACGACGAGTCAGTTTACGGCGACGCTGGATGGGCTTGGGCCTGTTGGACACGGTGCGCATGCAAAACATGAGTTTCTATACGTCGATAGGACGCTTGAGCGCGCCGCGTTACTAGCAATGTTGATGTTGTCACCGCCTTCTGAGGAATCAGCTCAGGAGGAAACGGGATGACAGGGATAATATTTGGCTCGCTCGCACGCATTGCGGATTTGGAGGACGTTCCGTTCGACGTCGATCGTATTGATAAGAAGATGTGGGAAACCGGCGACTACGCGCTTGGGAAAGTAACGGGAACCCCAACCCGACTGTACAAAATTGAAAAATGTGCCGGCGACATGATTCGCGTATTTCCAGGTGACCGTGTTGTCGGCGCTCTTGGCGAGAGGACTGCAACGCTCGAAGGGGTCGGTAGCTGGAAGGACGTCGAATGCGGAAGGATGCATGCGCTGACAAGCGCTGGGATATTCGGCGCGTTCACATCCATCGCACCATATTTACCCAATCCATTGTCTCTCGACTACTGTGGGCACATCACACGCGATGGACGCAAAGTAAGGATGAACGATTTCGCGCTGACGTCGGCAGAAACGAAATTCTCAGTGCCAACGATCTTGCTTGTGGGCACGTCGATGTCGGCGGGAAAGACCACCACCGGAAAGCTCGTTTGCAAGGTACTGTCATCTGCCGGCTTGAAGGTTATTGGCGCGAAATTGACCGGCGCCGGTCGGTACCGTGATGTCGCCAGCTTTGGACGAGCCGGTGCTGCTGAGATCTACGATTTCGTCGATGTTGGGCTGCCGTCGACGGTTGTTCCTGAAGACGTATATCGAGAGGCCATTCGTCCATTAATTAGATTCATTGAAACAAGAAAGCCGGATTTCCTCGTCGCCGAAGCAGGTGCATCGCCGCTCGAGCCTTATAACGGCGCGACCATGATAGACGAGCTCCGTGACAATATCTGTTGCACGATTCTCTGCGCATCCGATCCGTACGCTGTTGTCGGCGTTCAAAAAGCGTTTGACCTAAAGCCCGACCTCGTCGCCGGGCCAGCGACGAATACGTCGGCGGCGATTGACCTCGTTACCAAGCTTACCGGCGTGCGGGCAATTAACGTCATCGATCGTGACGCCTCACAAGTCATGCGGGAGTTCCTTGAAAAGAAGCTGACAATCAGCCTGTCATCTGCGCACGCAAGCGCCTGATCTATTCGACGAGACCGAGGAACGCCACCTGAAAATTCGGATTGCCACTGCCGGTATTGCCGAGAAATGCTCCGCTGAGATCGATGCGGATGTGAGTGACGTTTGAATCAACGCCGTTGGCGTCCGGTACAGGTGTGTAAACGTAAGTTGTGCCGCCGTCATCTGAGAATGACACGTTGTCTCCGGCGTCTTCCAAATCGACAAAGCTGTAACTCAAGCCGCTTGACGGCGTTCCGTCCGCAAAGAAAATTGGCCCGGACGTGGACGCATCGAAATCTATAACCCTCAGGGCCATATTGGCCGGGATGGCATCAGTGACTACCAACGTGTCTGCATCGGTCGCACCAGTACCGGAGTTTGTCGACAGAATTAGATAACGCATGGTCGCGCCCGGGACGGCTCTTGGCTCAACCGAGCCATTGATTGGATCGTCGAGGACAATGACGCTTTTCACGCTAACAAGGCTCGGGTTACCAATCGGCACAATATCGACGCTTACAATATCGTTCGACACGTCCGGGTCGACCTGGCTCAGAAAATCGACGCTCGCTGTATTGGTAATCGTTGAACCACCGGTTCCGGCGTCGACATCTGCCTGCAAGACCAGCGTTTCACTGCCGCCAGCGCTGATGCTGCCAACAAACCAGTCGCCAGAAATCGCGTCGTAGGTGCCCTGGCTAGGTGATGCTGAAACAAAGCTAACGCCGGCCGGTAATAGATCCATGATTTGTACGACCGTTGCAGGTCCCGGCCCGGTATTGGTTACCGTGACCGTGTAGTCGATCGTGTCGCCCTCACGTGGCGTCGCGTCATTAACAACCTTGGTCAAACTGAGATCTGCCGTAACCGATGGCGAAACCGCAAAGCAGTCGACGGATTCATAATCGCTGCCGTTGTCGATAGTGCGGCCGTTCGATCCGACGCCGGTCGACTTGTTGATCTCATAAAGGACTCCCTGGGTGCCGCTGGTGCCCCAGAGCTGGCCGGTTGGATCGGTGCCGAGCCCTTCGATATCAGGGACAGTAATCAAAGCGACGTCTGTGGTAGCGCCGGTCGCCTTATTGACGATGACCAGGTGGTCCGTGCTGCCACCGTTGTTCATCGCCGCGTACATCACGCCAGTTGTTGGATCGACTGCAATATCGTCGACGATGTTGTTGCTGCCGACGGCCAAAATCGGTACGTAATCGATGCCTGCGCCAAACGCGTTCGGCACATGGGCACCCGTCGCCATATCGATCTGAAACAGCAGGTCATTACCGCTGCGCCGGTGCGAGCCAAATAACACGCCGGTGGTCGCATCGTAAGTGAGTCCGTCAACATCAGAAAACGTCACGTTTCCGACTGATCCACTGCCGGTGCCAAACGCCTGGGGCGCCGACTGAAACAGACCGGTTGCCGTGCTTAGTGTCCCAAGCCTCCCCGCGTTAGCGGCGTAGACAACGCCAGTCGCCGAGTTAAACGCGATCGCTTCAATCGCATTCGTTCCGGTGCCTGTTCCGAAGTTCGTCTCATTCGTTGCCGGATTAAAATCGGCCGTGTCAATTCGAGTAAACAGATCGTTGCCACCATTGCCGCCACCGGCATCAGCAACGAGATAGCAGAGCTGATTGACGTTCAGGTTTTGTACCGTTGTATTTTCATTCGACGTGTTATTCCCAGCAAATGGGTCTATCTCATTACCGCTTATCACGGCTTTATTTGTGATCAATCCGGTGACAACCGGTGCCGTTAAAGCAATATTAATTGTGGCGGTCGCGCCAGCGACCATATTGCCAAGCAGGCAAGTCACTATGCCGCCAACTTCAGAGCATCCTCCCTGTGAAGCAGACGCAGACTGAAACGTAACACCAGCTGGCAGTGTGTCGACGACGGTTACGCCGGTCGCATTGTCCGGTCCGTTGTTCGACACCAGCAATGAGTAGCTTAGAGGGCTTGCGACATTAACTGGATCCGGCGTATCCGTCTGGGTTACCGACAATTCGGTGCCGGTCAACGCGATCGTATATGCGATTTCGACGAAGTCGAGAAGAAAAGTCTCATTGTTTCCGCCGTACAGATTGGTGACGCGAAATCGCACCTGAGTATTGGCGGACGCGAAAGCAGTGATGTCGTAGGCGCGTGAACCAGAATTTACGCCGTCCAGCCCGGTAAATACTTCGAGCGTTGTCCACGCGCCGCCGCCATTTGACGAAATGTCGACCGTTATCGCATCGTTCGGGTCTACGCCGGAAGTCGTTCGCCAGTCAAAACTAAGAATCGGCGTGATCGCGCCGGCGAGGTTTGCTGCGCGCGCCACGCCCGGCTGACCGTTGGTATTGGGTCGGTCATCGAGGGCCAATTCACCGCCGGATATCAATACGTTGCCGACACCGGGACCGAGACCATTGCCGTCGACCTCGAGCCAATCGCCAGTCCAGGTCACCGTGCCGTCTTGGTTATTCCAGGCTACGGTGGAGAAGTCATCGCGAACGGCTTGCTGCGCAAATGCCGTCGATGTGAGCGACGCAAGAACAAGCACCACAGTGGCGAACACGCGCAACCGTGATCTCGACATTTCATTGCGAAACACTATGTCGTTGGCGAATGGCGTCATTGCCCGATTTGCCTCAATTCTTGCGAATTCAATTCGCGGACTTGCAGGGGGTGGTTAAGCTCTTAGGAATCTAAGGCCTAGACACGGGTAACTTCAATAAAATCAGCGGGTAATGATAAGCATTTCTCGCTTGGAAGTTTATCGAATGTGATGCGCATCACACTATTAGCTCGGTCGCGCGAGTTCTCGACTTCGAGCTTCGACAATCGATAAGATCGGATTGGAGTATTGATATCGCTTGACGTTACGGCGCTCGCTCGTACGTCAAATGATGCTCTGTGATTTCATCGCCATTTCGCATCACAATATAGCCGTCCATCGAATCATCGTCTGTACGGTAGAAACTAATGCCGCCGAAATGCAGGGCATCGTGTTCTTTATTCACCAGGCGAAAATTTACGAAGTCAGCTTTTTCTTCCCAAGCCGTAAAGTCGGCATTGAAATGTTTGACTTTCAGGCTGAGGGTGCCGTCTTCAACACTTAATAATAGAATCTCGTAAAACGCGACGCCATCGTCACCGAACAGTTTGAACATGCCGATCATGGAGCCGGCCGATGGTGGGTTCCAAACCGCTTCGAAGCGTTGTCCAAAAGCAGTGCCGGACCACGAACCGGCCATCCAGCTCGCGTCCTCGAGCGTGGCCGCGGGGCGGGGCTCGCCCTCTTCGAGCTGGTAAGTGTGCTCGGTTCTGGGTTCGGCAGCCATGCCCGAATCCAACATTACGGCGAGTATCGAGCCTGCGATAAGTGCAATCTTGTTCATGGTCTGATCCTCATGCTCCATGGCACCCTCGGATTATGCCTGACCTGCAAAGCGGGCGATCACTGACAACGCGATGTTCAGCAATTCAGCGTCCGTTCACGAAAATTTCAGTTTGTGTTAATCGGCGTGGCGCTAAGCTGTAGGCGAACGATTAGGGAAGTCCGGCAGTCGATCGTCGGCAAGTGCCATGGAGGTGGCCATGAAAATCGTCTACGCAGCTGAAAAGCCAAGCATTGCAAGCCTTCTGAGTGATTACACGCACCTCAGCGTGTCTCCCGAGGACATCCGGATTTCGGAGAATCCGGACGAGACGGGGAGTTTTTATGTCGGCTGGGATATCAATCGCTACATTGTTTCTCCGAGCGGACGCATTTCAGCCGTCAAATCACGCCGTTCCTAAGCAGATGCTTCTTAGCCCGACTTGATTACCACCATCTTGTCGATCTGCATATCTTCCATCGTGTACGGAATGCCGCCGACGCCGAGACCAGATTCGCGCAGCCCGGCGAATGGCATTACGTCGTCTCGAAACGCCGAGTGATCGTTGATCATGACGGCCGACGCATCTAGCTCGCGACACAGCCGTTGTGCGACATCAATGTTCTTGCAGAACACCGCGGCTTGAAATGCAATCGGTAGCGAATTCGCCTGAGCGACAGCCGCGCTCAGCGAGTCGTACGCATAAACGCATACCACCGGTCCGAAAATCTCCAACGTGCTGACCTTCGCATCGTCCGGGGGGTTCAGCAATACCGTGGGCGCATAGCAGCTATCCGAGACTTTCTTACCGCCGCATAGTAATTTGGCGCCAGCATCGACGGCCTCATCCACCCATTTGGAGACACGATCGACTTCTCTCATCCGAATGAGTGGCCCAACGTCGGTGCCTTTTTCTTCCGGCGCTCCAACGACCAGCTTCTTGGCCAGCTTTGCCAGTTCTTTCGCGAACTTTTCTGCCTCGTCAGCCGGCGCAAATACGCGTTGCACGGAAACGCAGACTTGCCCGGCGTGATAGAAGCCGCCCTTTGCAATCGCCGCGGCCGCCGTTGTTTGATCGAAAGGCTTGGCAAGAACGGCCGGCGCAGCGCCACCGTGTTCCAACGAACAGCGCGTACCTGGCGCAAGTTTTGATCGCAGCATCCAGCCGACGCGACTGCTGCCGATAAAACTGAAGAAGCCGACCCGATCGTCGGTAACGAGTTGTTCGGCGGTCTTATTGTCGTCCGCAATGACGACCTGGCACCACTCATCGGGTAGGCCTGCCTCGCGAAGTATTTGCACGAAGCGAAGACACGAGAGCGGCGTATCTTCTGCCGGCTTAACGATAACTGGGCAACCGCTTGCAACTGCCGGGCCTACCTGGTGGACGATCAGATTCAGCGGGTGATTGAATGCGCTGACGGCAACAACAACGCCAATGGGCTCTTTTTGCGTAAATGCGATACGGCCCGTTGTCGCTTTTGTCGTACCAAGCGGAATTACAGAACCGGGGTGTCCACGCAGTGTCTCGATGCAGAGATGAATACCGTCGATTGCGCGAACCACCTCGACTTTTGAGTCGACGTACGGTTTGCCACCTTCACTGGCCGCCAACAGCGTCAGCTCTTCGAGCTTTGATCGTATAAGCGAGGCAGCCTTACTAAGAATCTTGACGCGTAGCGGTATCGACAACCATTCACTGCGATCACGAAACAACGCGTAGGCAGTTTTCAGCGCATCGTCGACATGACCCGGGCCCGAAGTTGCCGCCGCATCGAGATGCCGTCCATCGTAAGGCGACGTAACAGCAATTCTGCCCGCCGGCGGCCGGGCACTTTCCACCATCAAATCGTACATGTGATTTCACCGAGTTTTTTGGTCAGCTTCTGATTTTCGCGATAGTCGATCGGAATAACGACGAGGCTGGGCCCGTCTTCGTTAAACGCGGACTCAAGCGCGCTTTCGAGTTCTTCTGCGTTCTTGATGTAATGACCGTTCCAGCCAAACGCCTTGGCAAGCGTCGTCCAGTCCGGATTACCGAATGACAGTTCGGTGTGATGGCCAAAGTGGCTTTCCTGCTTCCACGCGATCAGGCCATATTCGTTGTCTTCCCACACCATAACCACAATATTGCTGCCGAGCCGCACCGCGGTTTCCATTTCTTGCACGTTCATCAGAAAGCCGGCATCGCCGCAGACAGCAAGAATACGCCGATCCGGATGCACGATGTTGGCCGCGATCGCGCCGGGCAGCGCGAAGCCCATCGAGCAGAAGCCATTTGGGATCAGGCAGGTGTTCGGTTCGTGACACTGATAGTGACGTGCGATCCACATCTTGTGAGCACCGACATCGGACAGCAGTACATCATGCGGCCCCATGACCTGGCGTGCGTCCCACAGCGCCTTTTGCGGGCGAATGGACCCCTCGGTCTTGTCGTCTTTGTGCTCGGAGAAGTCGTCGGCCATCGCTGCACGCACATTCTTTTGATTCTTGATATCAAATTCGGGCAGACCCTGCGCTTCGATGCGCTCATTCAGCATCCACAGCGCATGTGCAAGATCGCCAACCACTTCAGTTTCAGGATGATAGTGCTCGTCTATTTCGGCGGGCAGAAAGTCGGCGTGCAAAACACGCTTGTCTTTGTTCGCATTCCACAGGCGCGGATGGTACTCGACCATGTCGAAGCCAAGCGTGATCACCAAGTCCGCATCGTCAATCGCCATTGACACGCGGTCCTTGCTGCCCAGGCCCACCGTGTACAGGCAATAATCGGCATCCATGTCGACGCTGCCTTTGGCCATAAACGTACAAATGACACCGATGCCAGTGTTCTCACCAAGCTTCCGCAGCTGCGCGCTTGCGCGCCGGCGAATGCATCCATTGCCCGCGATGATGACCGGCCGTTTCGACGTTTTCAGCATTTCGAATGCCTGGTCGACAATATTGTCGTCAGGCACGGAGCGGCGAAAGCGGCGTGGACTCATTGGTTTGCCGCCGGCTTTCATCGACGCAATGTCTTCCGGCAGTTCGATGTGCACGGCGCCCGGCTTTTCAGTACGCGCAAGCCGCACGGCTTTGCGCACGATTTCCGGAATTGTGTCTGGATTCAGAATCGTCGTCGCCCATTTCGTCACCGGCCGAAACATGCTGACGACATCCATGATCTGGTGTGATTCTTTGTGCAGCCGATCTGTCGAGCCCTGGCCTGTCAGCACCAGCATCGGTGCGCGATCCATGTTCGAATCTGCGACGCCGGTGATCAAATTGGTTGCGCCGGGGCCGAGGGTGCCAAGCGCGCCGGCCGGGTTGCCGGTCAGCCGGCCGTAAATTTCTGCCATAAACGCGGCGCCTTGCTCATGTCGCGTCAAAATAAAGTTGATTTTTTTCGACTTCTCCAGCGACATCATGAAGTCGGCGTTTTCCTCGCCGGGCACACCGAAAATGTATTCGATGCCTTCTTCTTCGAGGCACTGCACGAGCAAGTCAGACGCGTTCATTGGCTTCCCCTTTTTGTTGTTGTCCCAAGAGACCTGGCGCATCAAGCGAATATTTCGCGGTACATGGTACGCCAATGCCTAGGCGAAAAAAGACCTTGTTGCCGTGTTGCAACATTGCATCGTGACATTGGTGCGCTATGCTGGTAGATAGGGAGCAGAAACTTTCTGACGGCGGCGGTGTCCGTCAAGATGCGGTTCGTAAATTCATCGTGTTGCTCAAATACAACACGTATCATTTTGAGAGAGTGTAAGGGGGAAGACATGAAAAGGTATTTGCTATCAGCTGGGATGGTCGCAGCCGCCCTGGTGTTGGATTTCACAGTGCTGCCGGCGCAGGTCGCTGTCGCGCAGGACGCCGATGAGCTCGAAGAGGTCATCGTTACCGGGTCGCGTATTCGAAGGAATCCGCTGGATGAGCCTGTGGCGATCATGGACATCAGTACGCAGGACTTGGAGCGCACTGGCCTTACAAATCTCGGCGATGCACTGCGGCAACTGCCGATCACGGGCTCGGCGATTAACTCGCAATTCAACGTGCCGGGCAACTCCGGATTCCCGCAAGACGGCGCGGGTATTGGCGCCGGCGCAGTACAGCTATCGATTCGAAATGTTGGCGCGAAGCGGACATTGGTACTGGTGGATGGCAGACGCTGGGTCGCCGGCGCATCGGCATCCGGCGTGCCGAGCGCGGTCGATCTCAACACAATTCCGGACAATGTTATCGAGCGTGTTGAGGTGTTGCAGGATGGAGCGTCGGCGATCTACGGATCCGACGCAATCGGCGGCGTCGTCAATATCATCACGAAACAAGATTATGAGGGCTTCAAAGTCGAGGCACAGACCGGTAGCTACATATCCGAGGATGACGGTGAGTCCTATGAGATATCTGGTTTGTGGGGCGGCGGTAACGACACGACGACTTTTGTCGTCAGTGCGAGCTACGCCGAGGAAAAGGGAGTAGAGACGGCAGACCGTGGTCGCTCAGCGTATCCGAACCCGGATGCGACGAGCTGCGATGTTTCCGGATCCCTTTGCTCATCGTTTACTCCGCAAGGCCGCTTCATTTTGGGCCCGAATCTCGGTGGCGCAAGCATCACGTTGAATGATGGCGTGCTAAACGATGGAATGAGCAATATTCCGGTGTTTGATCCGAACGATCCGGACGGAGGCGCGGATTTCCACGCGTTTACCAATGCGGATCGTTTCAACTACAACGGGCCCGGCTTCAACTTCTTGAAGACGCCCAACGAACGCGTGAACTTCTACGCAAACGTCCGTCACACTTTGACCGACCAAATCACGTTGTTCGCGACGGCCTCGTACACGAATCGCTCGTCGGCAACGAAGGCGGCGCCAGAACCTCTGTGCTTTTTTGACTGCGGCAATCGCATCGCCGACGCCACCGTGATCTCGGCCCTGAACCCGTACAATCCGTTCGGCGCGGATCTGTCGGTCGCGTTAGGCACTGGTGCATTCTTCGGCCGACGACCGCTGGAATCGGGCGGTCGCCTGTTCTTTCAGGACATCAATACTTACATGTACTCGTTGGGTTTAGAGGGTGAATTTTCGGCTGGTGGCCGCGACTTCTATTGGGACCTGGTCGGCGGCTATGGAGACAACCGCGGCTTCCAGGAGAAATTCAATTCGCATAACCAGGCCAATCTGCAGGTTGCGCTCGGCGATCCGGCTGTGTGTGCGCAAGTGCCCAACTGTGTGCCGTTTAACCTGTTCGGCGGCCAGGGCCCGGATGGCACCGGTTCGTTTACCGACGATATGCTCAATTACATCCGGTACACACAGCGCGACTTCAGCGAACAGACGCTGAAGAACTTTGCATTCAACATCGGCGGCGATCTCGCAGACATGCCGGCAGGCACGCTCGGTTTTGCCGCAGGCTTGGAGTATCGGGACCACGACGGCTCGTTCCGACCGGATCCGATCGCTGCACGCGGCGAAACCGCGGGCATCCCGTCCGCTCCTACTGTTGGGGCTTTCGATGTCACGGAGTTCTATGGTGAGCTGAGTATTCCGCTGCTCGCCGGCGTTACCGGTGCCGACTACCTTGAAGCTAATCTTGCTGTAAGGTCCTCCGACTACAGCACCTTTGGCAGCGAGACGACGTATAAGGGCAGCGGTTTGTGGCGGATCTACGAAGACCTGTCGGTACGCGCATCATTCTCGACGGGCTTTAGGGCGCCAGGGATCGGCGAGCTGTTTGGCGGTGCCGCACGTGAAGATTTCACGCATATGGATCCCTGTACCGACTACACGGCCATCCTCGGCTCGGCTGCGAACGGCCGCGACACACCGCAGCCCGCCAATATTCAGGCGAACTGCATGACGCTCGGCGCGCCGGTAGGGCTTGCGCAGGTCAATCCGCAATTATCCGCGGTATCTGCGGGCAATTCGGCGCTACAGGCGGAAGAATCCGACAACTGGACTGCCGGTTTTGTCTACAGCCCGTCCTGGTCCGACGGTCAGAACTGGACTGATGGAATCTCGCTGTCGGTCGACTTCTATAACCTGGAAATCGACGACGCGATCCAGGGTCGCGACCCGGGCGAAGTGATCGATGCCTGCGTGGAGACGCTGGATCCGGTTCTATGCGCCGGCGTGCCGAGAAACCCTTCGGGTACGATTGGTCTCGTCAACAACCAGCTGCAGAATATCGGCAAGATTGAGGCGTCCGGCGTTGACTTCGTATTGAATTACCTCAGTCCCGAATTCTCGGCCGGTCAATTCAACGTTCGCTTCAACGCAACCAAGCTGAGCGACTACGAAGAGCAGGTGACGAATCCAGACGGCACGATCAGTATCAATGATCTGTCGGGGCGGCACACGGATGAAACATTCGCCCGAGCTTTCCCCGATCTGCGTTTGAATACCACGATCGACTGGATGCGGGATCGCTGGAATGGCTCGCTGGTATTTCGTTGGACGGATGACATGACCGCAGACGATGACACTAAAATCGATTCCGTCATGTTCACCGATCTTCGTGCCAGCTATAACCCGCCTGTTTTCGATGACGCATTAACGGTGTCGATCGGGTTCAACAACCTGCTCGATGAAGATCCGTCGTTTTGTTCTGCATGCGGCGTTATTGGGCTAAGCACGGTATCGCACGATTTGCCGGGACGTGTTGGCTATCTGCGGGTTACTTACGAACATTAGGCACAAATGTAAGACACTTGACGGCCCCGCTTGCGGGGCCGTTTTTTTTACGCAGTTTTATAGCGGTTTTCCGGCATACAGCGGAGTCGGCGAGTCACCGATGATAGGAACTGGGCATGTAGGAGGCGATCCATGAAAGTCTCACAAATGGTTCTGTTGGCAATGCTTACGGCTGGCTGTGCAAGCGAGCAGGCCTATGACCCGCTCCAGGATTACGAAGAGCTGGATTCGTCGACCCTTGTTGATGCGCCGACCGCACGTCCCGGGAGCTTTGCGCCCGGGGATCGTGATCTCGTCAACCGCGGAGAATATCTGGTAGAGCTGCTTGGCTGCGGCAGCTGTCACACTAACGGTGCGTTTGAAGGTAATCCGGATATGAGCAGACCGCTTTCCGGATCACGGACCGGCATCGCCTATACGAGCCCGTTGGGTGTGCGTTTCCCTGGCATTGTGTATCCAGGCAATATCACGCCCGATGTAGAAACCGGCATCGGCAGCTGGAGCGATGAGCAAATTGCCAATGCGATTCGGGCTGGCATCGGTCGTCACGGGAAGCGCCGAATCGCGACAATGCCGTGGCAGTCATACTCGAGACTATCAGACGATGATGTTGCCGCGATCGTCAGCTATCTGCGCACCGTCGAGCCGGTACGTCATAGAGTCCCGACGGAAGTGGCGCCTGGCCGTCGAGCCAAAGAGGGCTTCGTCTATTTCGGCGTGTATCGTAGCCGCGAGCAATAGATGCCACGGAAGCCGGCCCGTCCGATAAACCGTCGGCGAGCACCACTATTACTCTAGCTTGGCTCGATCGCACGAAACCAGCCCGTCAAAGATAGTCGTGGTTGCTTAGTAAACGGCGTGACGAAGCTGACCGAGTGCACGTGGCGCACATCGAACAGCGACAACGAATTGAACTCTGGCACCCAGGCATCTCTTGCCGTGCCGTCGTCCTCATAGAAGTGCAATAAACCGCCCCAGTCCGGATGCCAGTCTTTGCTAAACGAGAGCACGTATGCGATGCGGCGCTTGTCTACCTTAACGTCATCGCGATGCCGCGTCAGGAAGTGCCCTGGCGTATAGCGGGTGTACTGCGCACTGGCACTTTTGAGGTCATCACGCCCGGTAACGACACTTATGAAATTCAGCATCTCATCGCTATTTAGAAACTCGAATACCTCATGCAGAAATCGAATGTCTACGTCGTCTGTATCGTTACGCTTGCGGTCCATCATGTAGCTGCAATAGAAAAAGCCTATACCGTCAGCTGCTGCAGTTCCGATCTTGCGTTGCAGCTCTTGGGTTTCCTCGGCACCGAGATTTTTCAACGCTTCGGTCGACATGACGAGATTTTTTCCGTCAACATGCGAAAGGTAGTCCCATGAAACCTTGGTGAGGCAAATGTTGCGGATGCGCTCGGCAATGTCTGCGTTCAGAATGTTGGAAATACGAATGCGATCGTCTCTAGCGAACTTCGCCGCGAGCGCGGATCTGTCGAGCTCCGGGTTGAGCATCGTCATCGATTTCCCCTCATGGCATCTGCGACCGCGGCATCGAGCCAGCAAGTGTCCGGAGTCTCAGAGGGTGTATGCCACTTCGGTCAATCGCCAGTCAGGTGGCGGAAGCTGCGGCGATTGCACCGATCGAAGAATCGAGCATCGAGGAAAACTTGTCATCGCTTTGTTGCGCTTTCAGGCCTTCCGATAATGCACGTGAGAAGCTCGCCACCATGCCATGATTGCGCGACAGACGAGCATTGGCTTCTTCACGAGAATAGCCGCCGGACAGCGCGACGACTCGTACGACGTTCGGGTGTGCAATGCAATCTGCGTAGAGGTCGTCTTTTTCCGGCAGCGTTAGCTTCAGCATGACGAGCTCGTCCTCATCAAGGCTATTGAGTTGATCCATGATGTGGGTATGTAAGATCGCTTCCGCTTCTTCCTTGTCCGGACAATGAATATCGACTTCCGGCTCGATTATCGGTACGAAACCAGCCGCAAAGATTTGCTTGCCGATCTCGAACTGCTGCTTGACGATCGCGTCGATGCCGGCCGGGTTGGCTTCTTTGATGACGGAACGCATTTTCGTGCCAAAAATGCCGCTTGCTTTGGCCTTGCCTAGTAGGTCTGCCAGCTTCGGCATCGGCTTCATCAGCTGAACGCCGTGTTCTTCGTCAGCTAGACCTTTGTCGACCTTTAAAAACGGTGCGATGTTCTTGACGTTCCATAGGTATGACGCGGTCGATTGACCTTCCACTTCGCGATCCATCGTGTTTTCGAACAGGATGGCGCCGAGAATGCGATCACCGTTAAACGTCGGACACGTCATGATGCGGGTCCGCATCTGGTGTACGACATCGAACATCTCATCGTCGTTCGACCAGGCGTCCTCGCCGACGCCGTAAAGGCCAAGAGCCTTAGGTGTGCTGCCGCCGCTCTGATCGAGGGCCGCAATAAATCCGGGTGCTGTTCTTACTTTTTCTAGCTGTTTTTCGAAAGTGTTCACGTTGTATCTCGCCAAAAGGAAGTTGACTGGAAAATCCGAGTGGCGAATTGTACAGCATGTTGTACGGAAAGCATGTGGGGCTGGTTTGCACCCCACTGGGACGGGCGAACGCGGTCTAGTGGGCCTCGGCCGACAGCTGCAGTAGGGCTGGCACGTCGCTCGGCTTGTACAGTGTAATCTGCGATAGCGTGACCGGCTCATTGGGCTTGGCGGTCACGACCAGGGTCGATTTTCCCTCGAGGAATTCCTTATACGGCTCCATGACATATTCGTCGAATTCGATGCCGCTTTCCGAGCCGAAGTGTCGAAAGGCGTCGAGCTGAGCCTCGAGAATCTCGTCGTCCGTGAGACCTTGCGTGCGGCAGTATCCGGCAATGCGCTCTTTCAGCGATCGATCCACATACTCGACCCGCATTTCGCCCATTTTTGGCCGGTACCGCGGCCCCTTCGCCAGTTCTGTGGCCATGTTGCCGACCAGAATGAGCTCGGCATCGACCTCCCACATATCTTTGCTGCTCGTCTGGATTTCGACAGCGTAACGGTCGCCGAGTTGACGAAAGCGCGCTGACAATGACAGATCATATTCCGTATAGCCCATCGCAAGCAGCGCATCCGGCGACAGCCCGTACTTACCCGTGCACTCATTCGCTGGTTCGTCTGCGTCATTAACGCCGAGTTGTTTGATCTGTTCTTCATGCAGCTTGTAGCCGTAGTCCGCGTTCGACGGCATCCGCAGCCCTTCGACAATAAGCCCAAAGTATTTTGGAAGCATGTCGTCACCGGACGTGACGAGCGACTGCATGTCGCCAAACTTCATTAGCGACAGGAAACTCGGCGTATCGATGCCAAGCCTGGCGATGAAAAATTCATCGTTGAAGCCTTTAACGCGACCGCGAATACCGTCGATGGTCAGCTCACCGGTCATCGTAGAGCTGACGCCGTCGTATTGAACAACGGCAAACGGCGACATCATCATGACGGCCATGTCGACCCCGGACTCAACATCCTGGTGAAGTTTCCATTTCGTGCCGAAGTACCCCAAAGCGGCAAGGATCAACACTCCGATTATCAGATTTCTCATCATTTCGTCCAGAGGACAGGCGCGATTTGCCCAAGCTGCCGATTTTGACGGAAGTTCAGCCCAGGTTGAACATAATTGGTCACAGTTTTCGAAAGTCCGCAGAATACCCGCATGAAACCCGGAGTTTTTCGATGATCGCGCTTACAGAACTCGCTGCAGCGCTGTTCGACTGCTCGTTTTCAATTCAAACTTGCGCGATCAGCCAACGATGTTCGAACGAGGAAGCGTTTGTGGCGACAGCCCGATATGATCGCTGACGCAGGCGACACCGATAGCGCCCTGCGCCCGAGAGCCTGGAGGATATCCGCTGAATAGGCAGCGACCGCTCCTAGAGCAACGCACAAGCGCTTGCGGCGCTATACTAATAAAGCATGAATTCGACTTAGTATCGATCGCCGGCTTAATCGCGACAGGATAAATCGTGTCTAACAATACTTCGACCTCTGCATTACTCTTATTCCCGCTCACCTTGCTTATCGGGGCTTGTGACACGACGCCGGCGACCACGACGTCCGTGGATCGTGTGCTGATGTTGCCAACGATCGCCAATGCGCCGTATTCAAACGTACTTGTCGTCGGCGCGACACCCAGTCGGGAAACCGATCGTAATATCGAAGAAGGACTGATGCGCGAACTAAGGTCGCACGATGTGAACGCACATTCGTTCGTCAGGGAAAGTGCCAGTACCGTGCCGTCTGAAGAAGCGATCGCAGAATTTATCACCGACAAGGGTGTCGACGGCGTTATCGTTGTCAGCGCAAAATTCGAGGGAATCGAGGAAAGGCGGCATGACGAGCAAGTCGATATACAGGCTGACGTGCGGGGCGGCGGCTTATTGGACTACTTTCGCTACGACTACAAAGAAACCAAAAGCCCCGCCTATTCTGACGTGACCATAGATGTTGTCTTTGTGTCCGATTTTTACGATGCCGAAACTAACAAACGTGTCTATTCTATGGAGTCATCTTCCGCACACGGCCAAACGGATTATCAGATCATCATTGCAGAGAGCAAGGCCATTGTGCGTCGCTTGCGTAAAGATGGGCTCATCCGCTGACTGATTGAAACGTAAAGCCATCGTTAATGCGAGTCGGGTATTGGGGGTGGGCCGTCGGGAATGTGGGCGTGATACGAAAGCCCGGCGAGGTCTTCACGAAATTGCGCTTTCGCCGCGTCGATTTTTTCGGGCGACGTAAATAGATCGACCATACTTGCGGCAAGCGTCTTTGCCGCGTGGGTCATACCGCGATGGCCGATCGACATGCCGCTCGAGGCGACAACTCCCCACGAATGCCAGGGAATATCCGTCGGCGCCGTGGCGACACTAAATTCGAGCGTTGGCACTATCCAGCTGACATCGGCAGTGTCAGTCGAGCCACCTTCGATCTCGGTCGCGTTGAGATCTAGCGGTTCCGGGGTGCCGTTCAGCCCGACAGCCGGAACACCCATGGCGTTTTGCAATTTGATGGCGAATTCATTCTCGGCCGGCGTGAATTCGATCGGGCCGATGCTTTCCAGATTCGCCTGGACGATTTTTGCCAGCTCCTTGTTCTGCAGCAGATTGTAGGTACCAGTGACTCGGTGAACTTCCGCCTCGACATTGGCTGCGAGTGCCGCACCGTCCGCCATTTCCCGCATTCGCTCGAGCATTTCGAGCACGGTCGGCATTTCGTTGTCACGGACCCAAACCGATGCGCTGGCGGTTGCCGGCACGACGTTTGGCGCGCCGCCACCGTCGACATAGGCGTAATGAATTCGAACGGACGGTCTCACATGTTCGCGCCATAGATTCAATGCATGAGTGAACAGTTCGAGCCCATCGAGTGCGCTGCGACCGTTCCACGGATCAAACGCGGCATGCGACGAAATGCCTTTGAATTCGACAATCGTTTCGACCATCGCTTGAGAGCCGGCAGTGTCGACGCGTGTTTCGTAGGACGGATGCCAAGAAATTGCAACGTCAAGATCGTCAAACAGCCCTTCCCGGGCCATATAAGTTTTGCCGCCTATCGCCTCTTCAGCTGGCGTGCCGTAAAAACGAATCGTCCCATTAATCTGTCCGTCTCTAATGAGATCTTTGATCGCTATTGCGGCCGCGAGACTGGCAACACCAAATAGGTTGTGGCCGCAGCCGTGACCGTTACCATCTTCAAAGCGAGCGCTGCGCTCTGGTACCGCGGCCTGCGACAAGCGCGGCAATGCGTCGAACTCTCCGAGGATGCCAATGATCGGTTGGCCCTCACCGAAGCTGGCAATAAACGCCGTCGGCATTCCTGCGACGCCACGCGATACGGCGAATCCACCTGCCTCGGCGTAGTCCGCGAGCACGGCGGACGATTCGGATTCGTTCAGCGCGATCTCGGCATGCGCCCAGATGGTGTCACTCATTTGTGTCATCGTCGTGCTTTGACGATCGACGGACTCGATAACGGTATCTTTTAGGGCGGCAGTATCGACGGATTCTGCGCGAGCAGACGCGCCTACTAGGGTCAATGCAATGATCACGACAATTCTTGTCATTTAGTAATTTCCCAACAAATACACGTCCCGCCCCAAGATCATGCAATCTCCTGATCATTGCAATCAATATTATTGAAATTCAGCGAATTAATTCAATTCTCGGCCTGCTATGTCGTCTAAATCAGGCGCTGTGATATCGTAGTATGAGGTTTTATTTTCTGTTTCATATGGTGGAATTTTTGCCATGAATGGAGTTCACTACGACGACGCGCGAGTTGTAGAAGAATTAATCGCGGAGCAAAAGCCGGGCTATTCGCTTGGCCAGCGTTTTTACACTGACCCGGATATTTACGAGCTTGAGCTCGAACGCATCGTCTATCGTAACTGGATACTCGCCGGACACCAGTCGGAGCTACCGACTACCGGCGACTTTAAGGTGTTCCGAGTTGCCGGTGAGTCGGCAATCATCGTTCGCAGTGACGACGGGACAATAAAAGCATTTGCTAACGTTTGCCGGCACCGCGGCTCAGTCGTATGCCTCGAGTCTCGCGGCAATACGCGCAAGTTTGTATGCCCATACCATGGCTGGACCTATGACATCGACGGTGCGCTGATCGCTGCGCGCGATATGCCGGACGATTTCGACTGGGACGGACATGGCTTGCACAGGGTATCGTGCGACGTTGTGCATGGCTTGATCCTTGTCTGTTTCTCCGCGGCGCCGCCGTCGCTCGAGAACTGCAAAAAGGAAATGGCCGAGCCGATGGCCATGTTCGATTTCGAAAACCTCAAGCTCGCATCCCATAAAGCGTATGCGATTCCGGCGAACTGGAAGTTGTCGATTGAGAATTATCAGGAATGCTATCACTGTGCGACGGCACATCCGGACTACGCCCGTATGCATACACTGATGTTGGATCGAAAAAAACGCGAACGCGTCCAGGGCCATATGCTTGAGAAAATGGACGATTGTGGCATGCAGAACTTATACGTCGATCGTATCGATACTGCCGCTCGTCCCGGAGAAATTGGCTATGGCTATAGTCGAACGGCGCTATTCGAGGGCTATTTGACCGGCAGCAAGGACGGCCAGCCAGTCGCACCATTGCTGGGCTCGCTCACAGATTACGACGGCGGCGCATCTGATATGACGTTCGGTCCTATGTCGTTTCTGCTCGCCTATAGCGATCACGTCGTAGCCTACGTTTTCACACCGGTCGACTTCGAAAATTCACGTTGCGACATCTATTGGTTAGTTCGCGATAACGCCGCCGAAGGTAAAGACTACGATGTCGATGAGCTGACGTGGTTGTGGGACGTGACGACCGAAGCCGACAAGACAATCATCGTCAACAATTACAAAGGCGTCTGCTCACGTTTCTATCAGCCAGGCCCGTTTTCCGGCATGGAAAGACCGGAGCGCATATACGTCGAGTGGCTGCTTCAGGAATTGGCGCGGCCGTTGTAGGGGAGCGGTCCAGGCGGGCCGAAAAATTCCTTTGGCAGAGGCCGCGCCCCAAAACGGCACTTAAGCGCGTCGTCGTATTACAAACCAGGCCACGAATACACCTGCACTGATAAATGCAATGATCAAAGTCGCGAGCGCGTTGATATCAGGTGACACGCCGAGCTTCACTTTCGAAAAGATATACATCGGTAATGTGCTGCTTCCGGGCCCGGAAACAAAGCTAGCGATAACGAGGTCGTCCAGTGAAAGCGTAAACGCGAGCAGCCAGCCGGCGACCATCGCTGGTGCAATCAAAGGAAGCGTGATATCAAAAACGACGCGCAGCGGTCGGCCGCCGAGGTCCATCGCCGCTTCCTCAAGCGACTCATCCATGCCCGATAAGCGCGATTGCACAATGACAGCGACATAGGCCATCGAAAACGTTATATGCGCGATGGTTATTGTCGAAAACCCGCGTTGGCCCGGCCAACCGGTTAGCTGTTGTAGCGTGACGAAGAACAACAGCAACGAAAGACCGGTAATGACTTCGGGCATTACCATCGGTGACGTGATCATACCGGTGAAGAGTGTTCGACCACGGAAGCGGGAAAATCGCGCCAGCGCAAGGCCTGCCATCGTGCCCAGTATGGTTGCGAACGTCGCGGATGTGAATGCGATTCGCAGGCTTAAATAAGCGGCATCAAGCACTTGCTCGTTTCTCAATAGCTCGCCGTACCAGCGAGTCGAAAAACCTCCCCACACGGTCGCGATGCGGGAGTCGTTAAATGAGTAAACCACGACCAAAACGAGCGGGATGTACAGAAAGGCATAGCCGAATGCGAGCGTCGAGATAATAAATCGAGAGTTTCTTCTCATGCGGAACCTTCCGCGTTCCTTGCCTGACTACGCTGCAGGAACACAATAGGCACAACGAGCAGTAATAGCAGCACAACGGCGACGGCCGATGCGAGCGGCCAGTCGCGATTGACAAAAAATTCATCAAACAGCACACGCCCGATCAAGAGCGCCTCGGGTCCGCCCAGCAAATACGGTATAACGTACTCGCCCATGGCCGGTATGAAGACGAGCAGACAGCCAGCGACGACGCCGGCACGCGCCAATGGCCAGGTCACATCCCAGAACGCGCGTGTCGGTGAAGCGCCAAGATCTTGGGCCGCTTCAACGAGGTCGAGATCCATGCGTTCGAGTGTCGCGTACAACGGCAAAATCATAAACGGTAAGTAGGAGTATGTCAGGCCGACGAAGACCGCGAAGTCGGTGTACAGAATTTGTATTGGCTGATCAATCACGCCAAGCCACAATAAGAAATTGTTGAGTACGCCGTAATTGTTCAAAAGACCCATCCACGCATAAACCCTCAGCAGGAATGAAATCCAGAAGGGCAGCACAATAAGCAGCAATAACAAACCACGGGTTTCGGCTCTGGCGCGCGCAATGCCGTAAGCCATCGGGAAGCCGAGCGCAAGGCACAACACGGTTGCAATCGTCGCCATCATTACCGAGCGCAAGTAAGTAATGGCATATAACTTGTCCGTCAGCAGGAACACAAAGTTATCTGCCGTCGCAGACAATTTACCCGCATCATCAATCGTCGGAGTAAACGGCGGCTGCGCAATGACCGGATCCGCGACACTGATCTTCAAAATGATCACGAACGGCACAAGGAAAAACGCCAGCAACCACAGGTACGGTGTAGCAATCGTCAGGCGTTGCCACAATGAGTCGTGATCTTGAACAGACGTTGCCATCGTTAGTCTACGAGCACTACAGCACTGCGAGGTCGCCACGAAATCCAGACATCGTCGTCCCATTCGAGAAAACGGTTCGCCGAACGCCGGCGGTTCTGCGAGCTGACCTGTACTATTCTTCCGCCTTCTAGCTTGATGTGATACAGCGAGCGATTGCCAAGGTAGCCAAGGTCATCGACGACGCCCTTGAGACGGGCATGAATCGCATCTTCAGGTTCGCTCTTGCCGATAAATATCTTTTCTGGACGAACTGCGATGTCTACGGATTGGCCGATTTCGACCGGGTGCCGGCCAAGAGCCGAGAGTGATGCGCCGATCTCGTCGCAATACACCGAGATTGTGTCATCACCAATATCGGTCACTTTGCCGGCAAATGTATTGATCGTGCCAATGAAATCAGCAACGAAACGATTGCTGGGAAACTCATAAATTTCCTTCGGTGTGCCGACTTGACGGAATCGTCCCTCGTCCATGACCGCAATTCGGCTTGATAGCGTCATGGCCTCCTCCTGGTCGTGGGTTACGACGACAAATGTTATGCCGAGCTCATACTGAATATTCATCAGCTCGAACTGAGTACGTTCCCGGAGTTTTTTGTCGAGGGCCGCCAGCGGCTCGTCCAGCAATAGCACTTTTGGACTCTTGATCAACGCTCTGCCAAGCGCAACGCGTTGTCGCTGGCCGCCGGAAAGTTGGCCCGGCATACGCTTACGAAAGTCCCCGAGCTGCACTAGCTCGAGCATCTCGTCGACGCGTTTCGCGATTGCCGTTTTCGAAACGCGATCCTTGACGAGTCCGTAGGCAATGTTTTTCTCGACGTCCATATGCGGAAATACTGCATACGACTGAAACATCATATTTACCGGCCGTTCATAGGCAGGCTGATGTGTCACATCAACGTTATCGATCTCAATCCTGCCGGAGCTGGGGGACTCGAAACCGGCGAGCATTCTGAGCAACGTTGTCTTACCGCAACCCGAGCCGCCGAGAATCGCGAACAGCTCACCTTTGGGGATATCCAGACTGACGTCGTCAACGGCGACAAAGTCACCGAAGGATTTGGTGACATTCCGTATTGATATGAATGCGTCTTTCACGTCACTGTTGGTAGTCGTAGCGTCGCGCATTGTGGTCTAAATACCGCTCTTCACGCGCGCGAAGGCGCGGGTTCTGGGGCGTTCGTCTATTGGGTCGGGTGACAATATCGGGTACAGCAGACCCCAGGTTTCCTTATTCGGAAAGATTGCCGGGTTGTTGAGTATTTGCGGTTTCATGTATTTCCAGGACGCACCGTTCGCGTTGGCGTAAAAAACAGTGTTGGCGATGTCGGCGGCCACGTCAGCACGAAGGAGGTAGTTAATAAACAAGTGGGCATTGTCCTTGTGCGGCGCGTCACTCGGTATATAGAGCCCGTCGATCCACAAACCGGACCCTTCTTTCGGCATCGTGTAGCGCAGATCGATATCGATGCCAGATTCCTCGGCGAGCGTTGATGCCTGCGCATAATCTCCAGACCAGCTCATTGCGACGCAGACTTCCTTGTTCGGCAGATCGGAGATCATTTTCTGGTTGCTAAAGTAGCGAATGTAAGGACGCACTTTTTTTAACTGCGCTTCGGCGGCAGCAAGGCTGCGTTCATCCGTGGCGTTGGGGTCAAGCCCAAGGTATGACAGCACCATCGGGAACAAATCCGTCGGCCCGTCCAGTAGTGTTACGCCGCAGTCGGCCAACTTCGAGACGATTTTCGGATCGAATAACACGTCGGCGCTGTCCATCGCGTGGTTAGGCAGACGCTCGCGGACCATATCAACGTTCCATGCATAACCGGTCGAGCCCCAGTGGTAGGGTACCGTGTAACCGCGAACTTTCTCGTAAGTATCAATCTGCGCCATAACCTCGGGGTCAAGATTGCGAGTGTTGGGCAGCCGAGAAAAATCGAGTTTGTCAAAGACACCGATCGGCGTGAGCCGCGATGAGAATTGGTTACTGTGTATTACGACGTCGTAACCAGAGCTGCCGGCAAGTAATTTGACATCGATGACTTCGGACGAGTCATAGATATCGTAATTTACTTTGATGCCGAACTCGTCTTCAAAATTCTCCAGAGTGTCCGGACCGATATATTGAGCCCAGTTATAGATATTGACGACATTATCGTCGCCGGCATCGATGTTGGTGTCGCTAGCACAGGCGAGCAGCGCTGAAAGGAGTATTAGTGTGCTGGCATTTCTGCTGATTATTGTTGTCGCCATGCCGAATCATTGCTCAAAATGCTCTATCTCACGGTATTACATACCGTCGAGACCGCGCTTGAGCAAGCCTCGCGCGATGATCAGTCGCTGAATCTCGCTGGTACCTTCCCAGATCCGGTCGACGCGCAGTTCGCGATAAAAGCGTTCGGCGACGTTTTCGCGCATGTATCCGCGGCCACCGAAGATCTGAACGGCGCGGTCCGCGACCCGGTTTGCCATCTCCGAGACATACAGTTTGACCATAGAACAGCGGGCATGCTGTGACTTTAAACCGTCACCGCGATCAGCGGCACGCGCGGCTTCATACGTCATCAATCGTGATGCCCATAGCTCGGTAACGCAATCGGCCAGCATCATCTGAATGGCCTGTTTTTCAGAAAGTGGTGCATTATCGACGATACGATTGTTGGCGAATGCAGTCGCTTCTTCAATCAAGCGTGCAGCAGCGCCGCAGCTGCGCGCTCCGATCATCAGGCGTTCGTGGCGAATCCAGCTGTGCGTAAACGCCATTCCGTCGCCTGCGCGACCGACGCGTTGGTTTTTCGGGATACGGACGTTGTCGAAGCGGTAGGTCGGATGGTGTGCGGCATAGGTGTGACTAAATAACGGGCAGGCGGTCATCTCGATGCCCGACGTGCCTTGATCGACCAAAAACAGTGCCTCACTGTTCTCGGCGGGAATGCGCGCCTGGAACCAGAAAAAATCTGCGAGATTGCCGCTGGTGACATACCACTTTTCGCCATTGAGAAAATAGTCATTGCCGTCCAGTTCGGCTGTTGCCTCAAGCCCCGATAGATCGGAGCCCGGTCCGGATTCGGTAATGGCGTAACAGTCTTTGCGTTCACCGCGCATCATCGGCAGTATATAGTTTGTGATCTGCTCTTCACTGCACGCGTCAAACATCCACGATTGTGCCTCCGAGAAACACCAGGACAGTGCATTCGTGACGCGGCCGAGCTGTTCCCATATCGCGACCTGTTCCTCGAGCGTCAGTTCGAGTCCGCCGTGGGCTTTCGGTACATCGATTTCGGCAAAGCCCAGTTCGAGCGCGCGCTTCTTGTTGCGAGATGAAATTTCGTCCGGTAGTTCGCCGTTGTTGAGCTCTGCTTCTACTTCATGGGGCTGCAGATATGCGTCGGCAAACTCACGTGCTCTTGCCTGCCAGACTAGGGCAGTGTCACTGATCTCGACTTTCACGACATTTCCTGTTGCTTAAAATGATTTGGGAAAACGTTGGCGAGATAAATCTTCACTGCCGCCATCGCGTCATGCCTATGCCAGCTCTGTGGGCTGATCAGACACGACAACCACAATCCGTTAGTCATCGATGTTAACGCAAGTGCCGCGGCCGAAGCGCTGGCCTGCGTGTATCCGCCATCCGCGATGATATCTGCGCACAAACGCTCGACAATGTCGTCGTAATAACGATCCGACTCGTCACAGATTTTTCGATATGTTGGCCGCGACTTGACTTCACCCCAGAATGCGAACCACACGGCGAGTTTGTTTCGTTGGCAAATTGACGGTCGCAAGTCGAGCTCCATCAATGCAAACAGCTTGTCAGCGGGGGAGGGCCCGGATCGATCGAGGGCTCTGTCGAACTGCGTTCGGTATTCGTCTGCGAGAGCCCGCAGGGTTTCGCGAAATAGATTGTCCTTGCTGTCGAAATGCAGATTGACAATGCCTTGCGACAGCCCGGCTTCCTTTGCGACGTCGCCGAGTGTCGTGCCACCAATACCCTTGCGACCGATGCACTTCATTGTGGCATCGATAAGTTGTTGGCGTCGCCGCTCGCGAGTCGCGGTGCGCGAAGATCGGTTTTTCTCTGCGGTTGCCATGATATCGGTGCTTGCAGGAGTGGGCCTCAAACGCTTTGCTTGTGAAGGTTTCAGCCCCGTATGATGCCATATTCTGAATGAATACTCATTCATTTTCCTGGACTCGGTACGCCACCGCATGAGATCCTAGATGGATCTGATTCTCGGAGGCGGTATGCGGCGCCTGACAAACTCCAACGCTCATTTCGACAAGGCCAGACGAAAACTCCCGCTCGGCGTGTCGTCGAACTTTCGCTACTGGGGCGACGACAAGACGATTTACGCAAAGCGCGGCAAGGGTGGCCGAATCTGGGACATCGATGACAATGAGTACATCGATTATCGGCTGGCGTACGGACCGATCATCCTCGGCTATGCCGATCCACGGGTCGATGCGGCGGCGCGTGATGGCATGAACGTAGGCGGCGTTTTTGCGCTGTCGACGGAGCTGGAATACGAGATTGCCTGTCGCGTCAGCCGTATGGTTCCGGCAGCAGAGCTAGTGCGGTTTTCAAACTCTGGAACAGAAGCGGTTATGGCAGCGTTGCGCGTTGCTCGTGCTCACACTGGCAAGGACGGACACATAGCCGTGGAGGGCGGTTACCACGGCATCTTCAGCGAAGTAATGTGGTATTCAGAAGTCGAAGACTGGAATCCCAGCGACGGTGACCCGCCGATTTTGCCTTATGGGGATGGTGTGCCGGCGGTTACAAAGCGTCTGTTCTACACGGTGCCTTTAAACGACGCGAACGTCGTCGAAGACTTACTAAAGAAATATCACAACGACATTGGCGCATTTCTTATTGAACCCATCATGGGCAACTGCTGCGGTATTACTGCGGAGGTGGACTATCTCGCGAATGTTCGCGAGCTGTGCGACCGATACAATGTTGTACTCATTATTGACGAAGTGAAAACCGGATTTCGTGTCGCCAAAGGTGGCGCGCAGGAGCTGTTTGGTGTCAAAGCGGACCTATGTACGTTCGCTAAAGCGCTTGGCAACGGTTATCCGATTGCGATTGTTGCGGGGCGTGAAGATATGATGCGGCACATCGGCGATGGCGTTGTGCACGGCGGCACGTTCACCGGCCATTCCGTGTCGCTTGCAGCGGCCCAAAAGACGCTCGAGATACTGGACGAGACGAGTGCACTCGCGGACATTGAAAGTTACGGGAGAAAACTACAAAACGGCATAAGCCGTATTCTGACCAATCGCAGTATTGAGCACAGTTTCACCGGGCATCCGGCGCTAATGGGATTATTTTTCGCGGCATCGTCACCGCGGGACTATCGTGGTTGGCTCGCGTCCAACTATGCGTTCTATGATGCACTTGCATTGGAGCTTCATGACCAAGGTATTCTGATTGAGCCCGACTCCAGAGAGCCATGGTTTATGTGCGAGGCTCACAATGTGGAATGCCTAGATCAAACCCTGGACAAATTTGAACGTGCCGTGGACATTACGAGGCAGAAACTAAACGTGCAGGTGCAATCAGCCTGATACCAATAACAGCGGATATCATTGCATGAAAACCTATGACGCGATCGTAGTCGGAGCCGGCCACAACGGACTAACGACAGCAGCGTTTCTCGCCAGGGCGGGTCTCGATGTCGTTTGTGTTGAAAAGAACGACTACATTGGCGGCGCTACCGCCAGTCGAGAGCTGCATAAAGACTGGATCTATTCGAACTGTTCGTACGTATGCAGTTTGTTGCGGCCGGAAATTTATCGCGCCCTAGAGCTGCACCAGCATGGCCTTCAGGTCACTCCATACGGAGGGTCGGTGACGTTCATGGAAAACGGCGATTACTTCGGCTCGTATCATGATTCAGAGGTTGCCTACCGCGAGATGGCGCGCTTCTCAAGACACGATGCAGATGCGTACAAAACCTACTCTGCTGACACTATGCGGCAATGCCGATTCATTAGGGAGTTTCTGTTGAGTACGGCGCCGGATCCGACCTCGTTCAAGCCCAGTGATATCCGCGAACTCGTCAAAATCGGCAAGAAGTTCATGGATATGGGCGAGGACCGCATGTACGAGACGATTCGCTTCTGGACGATGAGCGTCGCCGAATATCTTGATGAGTATTATGAGACGGACGTCATCAAGGCGGCATTTTCGGGCAGCGGCATCATCGGTACCGCGCTTGGCATTCATTCTCCAGGCACTGCTTACGTGCTGCTGCATCACTACATGGGTGACGTCGACGGCAATGTTGGTAGCTGGGGGTTTGCGCGCGGCGGTATGGGCGCGGTGGCTGCCTCAATCGCCGGTGCGTATCAAGCGGCCGGTGGCGAGTTGCGTACCGACGCGGGCGTCGATCGGATCATCGTCAAGAGCGGTAAGGCCGCCGGTGTCGCACTGGAGAATGGCGAGGAGATCAATGGTCGCGTCGTGGTTTCCGCGATGGATGTCAAGCGCACGTTCCTGAACTGTATGGACGAGAGCGATTTGCCGGAAGCCTTTTACAAGCGCGTCAAGAATTTCAAGATTCGCGGATCGTCCGGGAAATTAAACATCGCACTCGATGGGCTGCCATCGTTTCCGGCATTGCCGGAAGGCAGTTCGCTGATGTACAGCGACATGCATTTCATTGACTCAATGGAACGCATGGAACGGGCCTATGACGACTGGAAAGCAGGCACCTGGTCGAAGGACCCGTACGTCGACATGGTAATTCCGACCCAAAACGATCCAACGATGGCGCCGCCGGGCAAGCATTTCATGAGCTGCTTTGTACAGTACTGTCCATACCAGGTGGAAGGCCGTCGCTGGACAAACGAGGAACGCGATGCCTTCGCCAAATCTGTCATCGAGCAGATCGCGAATTACAGCCCCGATTTCAAAGACCTGATTGTGCACATGGAGGTGCGAACACCGGAGGATATTGAAGACCAGATCGGTATCACTGAGGGCAACATCTTCCACGGTGAGCTGACGATGGACCAGCTGCTATTTAACCGCCCCATACCAGGTTATGCGCAGTACCGTGGTCCAGTTGACGGCTTATACATGTGTGGCTCCAGCACGCACCCGGGCGGCGGTGTCATGGCGGCGCCCGGCGCAAACGCGGCCAGAGAAATCCTGGTGGATTTGAAACGACCGAATACGGTCCCGGAGAATTTTGGCGATGACTGACAAATACGACGCGATTATCGTCGGTGCCGGCCACAACGGCCTGGTGTGTTCGGCACTGCTGGCGAAAGCCGGCAGGAAGGTGCTGGTACTCGAGGCTAATGAGCAGGTCGGTGGTGCGGCGGTGACGCGTGAATTTGCCGACGGCTATTCCGTATCCGCTTGTGCGCATCTGCTATATCAACTGCAGCCCGCTGTAAGAAAAGACCTCGGCTTAAAACCGGATTTCGCCACAGAAGACATGACGACGATCGCACTTGCCACCGACGGCAAACACGTTCGGATCTCTGCTGAAGTGGTTGACGGCGTATCAGACGCAGATGCAGATCAATTTCGGCGGTTTCAGAAACGCATGACGCGTTTTTCAGATCTGTTACGTACCTATCTGAACAAACCGCCGCCGCGTCTTGGAACGATGAATCGAAATGATTTAGCCATACTTGCTCAGCTCGGCTTCGACATTCGGCGCTTAGGAAGAACCGAGATGCAGGAGTTCCTGCGACTGATCGGCATGAATATCCACGATGAGGTGGACGAGCGATTCGACAGCGGCCTCTTAAAAGGTGCGATCAGTCTCGATGCGGTGCTCGGCACACATCTCGGGCCACGCTCGCCAAACACGATCATGACATACCTGTATCGTCTCGCCGGCGAGCATGGACGCACCGCGGTGCCGAAAGGCGGTATGGGCTCGGTAAGCGAAGAACTTGCGCATGTGGCACGCAGTGCCGGCGCCACCATACGGACCAGTATGCCGGTCAAGCGAATTATGGTTCGCAATGGTCGGGTTGTCGGTGTCGAGACCGATCGGGGCGAACAATTCGAAAGCCTGATGATCATCTCCAACGCAGATCCGAAGCGGACGGTCATGGACTTGCTAGGGGCACGGTATGTCGAAACTGGTTTTGCGCAACGCATCAAACACCTTCGCGCGCGCGGAAACTCGGCCAAACTGCACCTCGCACTCGACGGATTGCCGGCGATCGAGGGGCTTTCGAAAAAGGACTTTGCGGAACGTCTCGTCATTGCGCCGGACGAACACTACGTAGAGGGCGCTTTCAATCCGGCAAAATATGGCGAAAGTTCGCCGGAGCCTGTCGTAGAGATGACGTTTCCAAGTTTTCGTGACACATCTCTCGCGCCAACTGGCAAACACGTGATGTCCGCGGTCGTACAGTACGCACCGTACGAACTGAAAGGCGGCTGGAGCACGGACGCGCAACAAGCATTCAAGCAGACGGTCATCAAAACGATCGCGAATTATGCGCCGGATATCGAAGAACGCATTACTGCGAGCGAGCTGCTGACGCCGGCCGATATTGAGCGAGAATTTCATATCACGGGCGGTCATTGGCACCACGGCGAACTAACACTGGATCAGTTCCTGTTCGTCAGGCCCGTCAGTGGCGCGGCGCAATACAGCCTGCCAATCGACGGCTTGTATCTGTGCGGCGCAGGCGCACACCCAGGTGGTGGCGTTAGCGGTGCCGCGGGCAGAAACGCGGCGAGAGCCATATTGAAAAGGGGGAGAGCGGCATGAGCATTCAGGAAATCCATCAGGGCCGGCTCCGTACGCCTTTTCATGCAAAGCTCGAAAAACTCGACACGCTGAATAATTGGCACGAATGGAAAGGCTACTCGAGTGCGGACGCGTTGTATTGCGCGGACACGGAGTACTTCGCAATTCGCAACGCGACAGCCGTGTTCGACCTAACACCGATGACGAAGTACCGCATTAGCGGGCCGGATGCACTTGACTATCTGAATCGCTTGGTCACACGCGATATGGCGAAGGTG
>JAOTZC010000049.1 GCA_029861535.1 Gammaproteobacteria bacterium | reverse complement strand
TTGAGCATCTTTAAAGCGCCCTGATAGTTTTTCCCATCGACCGCTTCCTGCGCCTTTTGGATCTGGTCGTAAACTTCCTTGCTGACGGCTTGCGCCTGCTTGGTCTTTTGCTTCGGCTGTTCCTCGTCTTTTGGACCCGCCTTTTGAGCCATCACGCTGCCCGAGAACAGCATCGTGCATACGATTAAACAAAGTGTCTGTGACAATCGGTTTTTACTTTGCATCTCGATGAATCCTTGTCGATCAGTTTGATCCCGCCGGGTTTTGTTTAGCGATCCTGTGGTCACTCTTCGATCTTGAACGTAATACGCGTTTTGACGCCCGGCACATCCACCGGAACACCGTCAACAACGCGTGGCTTGTACTTGAACTTCAGCACTGCACGCGTCGCTGCGCGCTCAAAAAGGCTGCTCGTCGAAAATAATACGATCGGCTCCCTGACGGTTCCGGTAGTCGTAACCGTAAACGACAAATCAACGTAGCCCTCGAGTCCTCTTGACAAAGCTCGTGCCGGATACACGGGCGCCACACGCACGATCGGCAGATAATCGCCTTCTGCGATATTCATGCCACCTGGACCACCAATGTCTGTCGACGCAGTCACCATTGGTGGTGCAACGTTGATTGTCGGTGCGTTAGGATCCATGGAGTCCATTTCCTGAGGTGGAGTCTCAGGCGGAACCTCTGGCGGCGGTGGCGGCTTGTCCGGCGTGAAATCAGCGGTATTGATATTCTCATTCCGCCTGACACGCACAAAATCGAGCTGCGCACGCTCACGAGGCTTGGTTAGAGCGGCCTTACCGGTTGCGATCAACAGCTGCATCACGAACAACAGACTCAGTGTCACAACAACACCAACCACTATCGAAAATGCGTAACGGCCTATCATGTTTTAGCTCTCCTTAACGGTCATTACCGCTTGGCGCTCGGCAGAGCCTCAATTTGAGCCACAAGTCATAAGACAATAGCCCTGCCCAGTTGTTCCTAGTCTCTGTTAGCCGCAATCGCGACATTTGTAAGTCCGGCATCTTTTGCGGCCTCCATCACGATGACGAGCGTCGCATTGGTCGACTTCTCGTCGGCCTGAATAACCATGGAACCTTTCGGATTCTCTGCATGCAGGCGCTCCAGAACCGTTCGTACGTTCGCCGGCGCTGTCAGGCGCTTGTCGATCCAGATCTCGTCGTTTGGGCTGATGGCAACCAGCAGTGATGCATCTTCCATACTTTCCGCCGTTGGCGCATCCGGACGGTTAACGTCGATTCCGGCTTCTTTGATGAACGACGCGGTGACAATAAAGAATATGAGCATGATAAACACGACGTCCAACATCGGCGTCAGGTTAATTTCATTGTCTTCCTCTTCAGCACCCATCGCATTTCGATTTCTCATCGCTTAAATCCTCAATCCCGCCTAATTGTCCGCCAGTGAAATGTTGTACACGCCAGCCTGACGTGATGCATCCATCACCGTTACGAGCATATTGTTTGTCGATCTGGGGTCAGTTTGAATAACGACTGAGCCCTTTGGGTTCTCCGCATGCAGGCGCTCGATGTTTGCGCGCAGCGCTTTTGGATCTATCAAACGGCGGTCGATCCAAATCTCGTCATTGGCCCTTATTGCGACCAGGATGTTGGCGTCTTCCGGTTTTGATTCGGTAACCGGCGCATCCGGTCGATTGACGTCGATACCAGCTTCCTTAAGAAATGATGCTGTCACAATAAAGAAGATAAGCATTATGAAAACGACGTCGAGCATGGGCGTGAGGTTGATTTCTGTTTCGTCCTCGTCACCATGCAGCGAAAAATCATGTTTGCGCATTAGTCGATCCCCTAGTGGTCCATCGTCAGCGTGTCTTCGAGAAACTCGACCTCACGCGCCGCACGGCGAGTCAGCAATGTCACGAACAGCACGCCTGAAAGAGCTCCTACCATTCCCGCCATTGTCGGCACGGTCGCCTGCGAGACACCACCCGCCATTGCACGAACATTGCCCGATCCGGACACCGCCAAAACCTGGAACACCGTAATCATGCCGGTCACCGTACCCAGCAGCCCGAGTAGCGGGCACAAGGCAACAAGCGTCTGAATCATCGCAATGCCGCGGTTCACGGCCAGGCCGTAACGCGAGATCATCAATTCGCGAATCTGGTGGGCGTGCCATGAGCGGCGCTCCGAACGAGCTTCCCAGTCATCATGGATCTCTCGAGACAGGTCCTTCATCGTCGAGCGGAAATAAAGAATCCGCTCGACGATGAGAACCCACATAACGAAGATCGTAAATGCGATGGCTTTCAGCACGGGTCCGCCAAGGCCCATGAAATCGCGAATGGCTTCAAAAGCATCAGTTAGCCAAAACATGGCGTCTCCTTCGCGATCCTAGTGACTACGCTCGGAGTGCTGCGCAACCAGGCCGGCACTCTGTGACATAAGGATGTTGATGATCTTTTTGCTCTGGCCACTAACCACCGTGTGCAAAAGCACCATCGGAATGGCTACGACGAGACCGAGTACGGTCGTCATCAACGCTTGCGAGATACCGCCAGCCATCAGTTTCGGATCACCGGCGCCATACAGCGTGATGACCTGGAACGTCTGGATCATACCGGTCACCGTACCAAGCAGCCCCATCAGCGGTGCGACCACCGAGATGACCTTGATGAACAACAGACCCTTGGTCAGGCCCGGCATCTCTTTGAGCGCGGCCTCACTGAGCTTGAGCTCGAGCGTTTCGGTATCCGCCTGCTGGTTGCTTTCGTAGGCGGCAAGTACCCGGCCTAACGGATTATCCGTGCTGGCCGAATCACGCTTAAGCTGTGCCGAAACCTTGCGGCTATCCGTCGACAGGCCAATCCAGCGCCAGATTGCCATCACCAAACCGAGCAGACCAAGAGCGATGATGCAATAACCGACAATGCCACCGTCCTCGATACGATCTTTGATCGTCTTCGACTGAACCAGTAGGCCGAGAATGCTGCCACGGGTGCCATCGAGACCGAAATCAACCACGCCATCAGTGGCGTCCATCAGATCGGATGCTGAACCCGTCAGGCGACCTTCCGGCTGCCTTGCAAGCTCGGCAACGGTGCCATCGCCCTTCACCTGTAGATAGCCTGCATCCGAGATTATATTGAATACGCCAACGCGCACGATCTCTTGCTCAGACTGCTGCCCGTCTGCACTGGTCACTTGATAGTTGAACCGGACGACCTTGCCCGACTCGTTAACCTCGCGCTGCAGCTCGTACCAGAGCTTCTCGATGTCTTCGATCGACGCAAGTTCCGTCGCGCTGGCCATCTTGCTACCGAGCTCGACGAGAAACGCCTCGCGCTCTGGGTACTGTAGGTTGGTCAGTGATGTATTGAATCGACCCTGAGCATCGCCGGCGACCGTTTGCAGGACGCCGAATAACTCTTTTAGAGCGCCCAGCCGATCATCGAGTGCCGTGCGCGCCGCCACGATCTGCGCTTGTTGGTCCTGGAACAACTGCTCCAGGCGCGCACTTTCGCGCTCCTGCCGTGTGCGTTCGGCGCGAGCCTGATTGAGCAAATTCTGTTGCTGATTTCGGTTTTGCGTGAACTGAGCTTCGCGCTGCCGATTTTGCTGAGAATCGCGAGCCTGACCTTGCTGGATCAGGTTCAGCAGCTCGGACATGCTGCTAGCGTCCTGAGCGCTAGCTGTACCGTACCCTAAGACCAGCAGAGCGGCCGTCAAAATTATTGTTAGACGTTTCATTTACGATGCCTCCGCGGGTAAAGGTGCGCCAACCGGAATAACGATAATATCCGGGGCGATCAGCTGTTTGGCCATGCGCAAGCCTTTGCGAATCTCGTTGCGCGCCGAGTTGTCAAATACCCACTCGCGAGCGGTGTTGTCCCAGCGTCCCGAGATTTTCGCATCATCAGACTGCAAGTAGAGGCCAACTCGGCCTATACGCAAGATGTTGAAACTGCGCGCACCATCTTCATATGGCAGCGTCTGCTCATAGGTCTCCGACGAGGTCCCGTAGTCGTTTTCGATCTGGTAGGCCTCCATGACTTTGCGGAATTTCTCCGCCACGCTCACATCGGAGCGGGTCATGATTTCCTTCAGAGTCGCGACCCGATCTTGCCGCTCATCCATCAGGAACGGCACATCAAGCGCAATCGACTGCTCGAGCCCGTCGATCATTCGCGTCATTAGCGGAAAGATCTGGCGGTTGATGACGTCGACCTGGTCCATCGACAACGCTATATCTTCCAGCGTCGCGGTTTGACCACCAGTCTGAGCTGCCATCAAACTGTTGTAGACCTTGAGTCCGTCGATCTCTTTATTAATTGCCCGGTATTGGTCTTCCAGGGAACGCGTACCTTCAACAATGTTGTTGATACGCTCCTGCGATTGCTGCGCCAACGTCAGACGACGCTGGTCGGCCTGCAGAACCTGATCGACACCCTGGGCGAAAACGCTGCCGGATACACCAATGACCGAAGTGACAAAAAATGCCAAGGCCATGCGCCGACTTTTCGTTATGCACCGTTTCATGAACGCTCCTTACTAGGTCGAGTTTTTATTTAATTTTAGGGAGAGGAATTCAACATCTCCGTTGAATCCACATGAAATTGAAATACAGGCAGCACAGGTAATGCGACTGTATGCGCTCGCGACCCTCTCCACGTTAGCCACAGCGATGAACATTCGGATCTGCAATTTCTGAAGTATTTGCTCTAGTATCTGGCATGCCGGAGTTTTCCCCGGTTTCCCCGCCTTTTATTCCTTAATTCTCAATAAGGTTCCGAAGATCCGGACGTAAGAATAACATAGTCCGATCCGATTCCTAGCCCGCGAACCACATAAGCCTGGGCCCGGAATTGATATTCGAAACGCGGTCAATTTTCAATACCCTGAGGCTCGGGTAGTTAGTAACACAAGTAACTGAAAATTCGACGGTTGACATCAACCATGCGTTGCAACAAGATTCGCCGCATGAACGACGCGCATATACATAATTCAGCGACATCCACGCGTATTCGCTGCAATTTGCTGCCGCTTGACCTCCTGTGTCTTGGGAGACTCAGCGGGTAACGCGTATTCGGACCGAACAATCACGCAAACCCCGCATCCCGAAAGGACTGTGGGGTTTTTTTTAGTTTTTTTAAGCCGCTGGCACGACAGAGCCCCTAAGGAACAGCACCATGCAGATGTATTCAGAAGCAGACGTTGATATTTCCTGTCTGCAAGACAAACAAGTCACGATACTAGGTTACGGCAGTCAGGGGCGCGCCCACGCGCTAAATCTCAAGGACAGCGGCTTCAATGTCGTGGTCGGTTTGCGCAAAGGCGGCGCCAGCTGGTCAAAAGCGGTGGCCGACGGTTTAACCGTCAAGGAACCCGCCGAGGCCGTCAGAGGTGCCACGATCATCGCATTTCTGACGCCCGATATGGTTCAGAAAGCTCTGTACGAATCCATCGATTCGGAGATCGACAATGGTGCCACTTTGTTGTTCGCGCACGGCTTTGCCGTTCACTTCAAGCAAGTGGCTCCGCGTTCGGATCTCAACGTCGTATTGATTGCACCGAAAGGGCCCGGCAGCCTCGTACGTCGACAATATGAAGAAGGTCACGGCGTTCCCTGTCTCGTCGCCATCCACCAGGATGCGGATGGCGAGGCACTGAATCTTGCGCTCGCATACTCGGCAGGTATTGGCGGCGCTCGCGCCGGCGTCATCGAGACGACTTTCGCCGAGGAGACTGAGACCGACCTGTTTGGCGAACAGGCCGTGCTCTGCGGTGGCGCGACCGAACTGATCGTTGCCGGATTCGAGACCTTGGTCGAGGCAGGCTATCAGCCAGAGGTCGCCTACTACGAGGTCATGCATGAACTAAAACTCATCGTGGACCTGCTACACGAGGGCGGGCTTCGCAAAATGCATAAGTTCATCAGTGACACGGCGGCTTGGGGCGACATGGTCAGTGGGCCGCGCGTCGTTGACGCCGGTTCTAGAGCCGCGATGAAGGCCGTTTTGACCGAAATTCAAGACGGTACGTTCGCGAAAAACTGGATCGCCGAGAACGAACACGGCATGCCGGAGTTCAAGGCGAAAATGAATGCGGATCTGGAGCATCCGATCGAAACGGTCGGCAAGGATCTCAGAAGTCGCATGGACTGGCTGCAAAGCTAACCTCACAGATCCTTCACGCGACATTCGGGCGACGAGACGGAGAACATCATGTCAAGCGAGACATCGAATAACAGAATACGCATTTTCGACACGACACTGCGTGACGGCGAACAGGCTCCAGGCTGTAGCATGACGCTTCGCGAGAAGATACGGGTCGCAACGGCACTATCGGGCCTAAACGTCGACGTTATTGAGGCCGGTTTTCCGGCCGCATCGCCCGGAGATTTTGAGTCGGTCAAGGCAATCGCCGATGCGAATCTCGGACCAATCATCTGTGGCCTGGCGCGTTGTAATACGGCGGACATCGAAAAAGTCCATGCTGCTGTAAGAGGTGCCGACCAGCATCGCATTCATGTTTTCGTCGCAACCAGTGCGATTCATCGCGAGCACAAGCTCAAGATGGCTAAAGAGGAAATCATCAAGAGCGCGGTCGGCGCAGTGCAGATGGCGCGGGAGCTGGTCGACGACGTCGAATTTTCACCCGAAGATGCGTCACGCACCGAGCTTTCGTATCTGGCAGAGGTGGTGAGCGCGGCTATCGAGGCCGGCGCGACGACCGTGAATATCCCGGATACCGTCGGCTATACGGTGCCGGCAGAATTCGATCAACTATTTCGCTACCTAAAGCAACACGTTGCCGGTATCGACGACATCACGCTGTCGGTTCACTGCCATAACGATCTTGGAATGGCGGTCGCCAACAGCCTAGCCGCGGCGCACGCCGGTGCGCGTCAGATTGAATGCACGATCAATGGCATCGGCGAGAGAGCTGGCAACTGCAGTCTCGAGGAAGTGGTCATGGCGCTCAGAACACGCGCCGAGTTCTTCGACCTGTATACAGATATCGCCACGGAGCGCCTTTATCCGGCATCAAGACTCGTGTCGAGTATTACAGGCATGCACGTGCCACGAAACAAAGCGATTGTCGGTGAAAACGCGTTTGCCCACGAAGCGGGAATTCATCAACACGGCATGCTGCAACATGCGTCGACCTACGAAATCATGCGTCCGGCCGACGTTGGACTGAGCCGCTCAAACCTGGTGCTCGGCAAACACAGCGGGCGACATGCCTTTCGCGACCGTGTGAAGGAACTCGGTTTCGACCTTGATGAGTTTGAAACAAATCGCGTCTTCCAGGAATTCAAGAAGCTCGCCGACAAAAAGAAGGACATCTTCGATGGTGACATCGAAGCGATCATTATGAATGTTGACGGCACGTCCGCTGGGCCCTGGATCTTGAAGTCCCTTGCGGTCCAGACGACCTCGGACGAGCCTGCCCAAGCGACCGTCGTTTTGATCGGCGAGGACGGCGGTGAGATAAGCGAATCGGCCAGCGGCGATGGTCCGGTGGCCGCGGCGATTCAGGCGCTTGCGCAGGTTACCGGCGTGCGACTCGCGCTCAAAAACTTCGAGTTGCATAGCGCGTCGATGGGCGAAGATGCTCAAGGTGAAGTAACCGTGACGGTCGAACAGGATGGTACGAGCTATCGCGGCACCGGCACGAGTGTCGATATTGTCGAAGCAGGCAGCCGCGCGTGTCTCGAGGTTATGAATCGACTCATTCGTCGTCAGCGTCGTGACGTACCGGGCGGCGCAAACTCTGACATCAATCGCGCCAGTATTTGATGCAAACTCTGTTGGAAAAAGTCTGGTCCGATCATGTCGTCGTACCGGAGTCGACAGAGACGCCGGCGGTGTTATACGTCGACTTGCATATCATTCACGAGGTAACGACACCGCAAGCGTTTTCACTGTTGCGCAAGCACGGCATTCGTGTACGTCGACCCGAGCTGACATTGGCAACTATGGACCATTCAACGCCGACGACGCCGGTCGCTTCGTTCAAAGACCTCGCCATAGTGGGCGACGGCGCTGCCAATCAAATTCGTCAGATGGAAGAAAACTGTCGAGACTTCGGTCTCGACCTGCTCGGCTTTGGTAGCGACTATCGAGGCATCGTGCACGTCATCGGGCCGGAGCTTGGCGCGACGCAACCGGGCAAGACGATCGTGTGCGGCGATAGCCACTCGAGCACCCATGGCGCGTTCGGCGCTCTGGCCTTCGGCATAGGAACAACAGAAGTCGGTCATGTCCTGGCAACCCAGTGCCTGCTCCAACGTCGACCGAAGACACTTGCCGTGAATATTGACGGTCAACTAGCGGCTGGAGTTACCGCGAAAGACATCATCCTCGCTGTGATCGGCAAGATTGGTGTCGACGGTGGAACCGGACACGTCATTGAGTATCGCGGCGATACAATCCGCTCGATGGATATGGAGCAACGCATGACCGTCTGCAATATGTCGATCGAAGGCGGCGCTCGCGCTGGCATGGTTGCACCTGACGAAACAACTTTCGACTATTTGTCCGGACGACCTCATGCACCCACAGGCGCCACTTGGGATGCAGCCGTGGCGCGCTGGCAGACAATGCGCACTGACGATGGTGCCGAGTTTGATCGCTCAGTTTCGCTCGATGCGAGCAATCTCGAGCCAATGGTCACCTTTGGAACAAACCCAGGCATGGTTATTGGCATCAACGATCCGGTGCCGGATTTCGCGGACGGAGCCGACGATCGCAGCTACCGAAAAGCGCTGGCGTATATGCAGGTCACGCCCGGTAAACCCATGACTGAAAATAGCGTGGACGTCGTTTTTATCGGTAGCTGCACAAACGGCAGGCTTTCTGATCTCGAGCAGGCGGCAGAAATCCTCAAAGGACGCAAAGTTGCCAGTTCTGTAAGCATGATGGTGGTACCCGGATCGCAACAGGTCAAAAATGCGGCCGAGGCGAAAGGCCTGGACCGGATCTTCCTCGAGGCCGGTGCACAATGGCGAGAAGCGGGCTGCTCCATGTGTATTGGCATGAATGGCGACATTGCGCTTCCTGGTCAGCTTAGTGTCAGTACCAGCAACCGCAATTTTGAAGGTCGTCAGGGCGTGGGGGCGCGCACGGTATTGGCAAGCCCTGCAACTGCGGCCGCTTCGGCTGTTAGTGGCAAGGTCGCCGATCCTCGGCTCTACATGTAAGAGCGCCTTTTCGGAACCCGAAAATGAAACCCATTTTACGAATTAAATCACGCACGGTGGCATTGCCGACCAAAGACATCGACACGGATCAAATCATCGCGGCGCGCTTTTTGACGACAACGACCCGCGAAGGCCTTGGCGACAAACTGTTCTACGATCTGCGATTTAACAAAGATGGCGGCAAAAAGATGGACTTTCCGCTCAACAGTTCTGAAGCCACTGGGTGCGCTATTCTCGTTGCCGGCAATAACTTCGGTTGCGGGTCGTCACGCGAACACGCTCCGTGGGCGTTGCTCGATTACGGCTTTCGCGCAGTCATATCCACCGAGATCGCCGACATCTTTCGCAACAATTCGCTGAAAAACGGATTGGTGACAGTTGTTGTCGATCGCGACACGCATCAATGGCTACTCGAAAACCAAGGTGCGGAACTGGACATTGACGTTCGAGCGTCAACATTGACTCTGCCGAATGGCAAGGTTGTGGAATTTCCGATTGACGAGTTTGCGCGCCACTGTCTCGTCGAAGGAATTGATCAACTTGGCTACTTGCAACAGCAAAGTGATGCGATAGACCGCTTTGAGGAGAATCGAACCTGGACGCCGTGATCACGCTGTTGCCTGGCGACGGCATCGGCCCGGAAGTTACGACGGCTGCACGCACAGTCCTCGAGACGATCGCCACAAAATACGGTCATCGTTTCTCGTTTAAAGAACACCTGATCGGGGGCGCAGCAATAGACGCGCTCGGCGACCCGCTGCCGCCCGATACGATCGCAAGTTGTCAGGACTGTGACGCAGTTCTGCTCGGAGCGGTCGGTGGGCCAAAATGGTCTGATCCTAATGCCGCGGTCCGACCCGAGCAGGGATTACTGAAACTGCGCACGGTACTCGGTGTGTTCGCGAACTTGCGCCCGGTGAAAGTCTTTGAGGAGCTTGTGCCGGCGTCGCCGCTCAAAGCCGAAATTTTGCGCGGCGTCGACATGATCGTCGTGCGTGAGCTGACCGGCGGAATTTATTTCGGTGACAAGACCCGTGACGAAACGTCCGCAAGCGATTTGTGCACCTACCACGCTTTTGAAATAGAACGCATCGTCCGCGTTGCCGCAGAACTGGCAGCCGGTCGCCGCGGACATCTGTGCTCTGTCGACAAGGCCAACGTACTCGAAACTTCGCGGCTGTGGCGCGACACAACGGACAGTATTATCGCGAACGAATATCCTGGCATCGAGCTCGAAACCCTGCTTGTCGATGCAGCGGCAATGCATCTGCTAAGCCGCCCTGCCGATTTCGATGTCATCGTGACCGAGAACATGTTCGGCGACATATTGACGGACGAAGCGTCGATGCTGGCGGGTTCGCTCGGCATGTTACCGTCGGCATCGCTCGGCGAGTCGACCCGCGGATTGTATGAACCGATTCACGGTTCAGCGCCGGATATCGCAGGCAAAGGTCTGGCCAATCCTGCCGCAGCCATCGCCAGCTCGGCGATGTTGCTCAGACACAGTCTTGCACTTGAAGCCGAAGCCGTCGCAATCGAAGCGGCCATCGCTGCTGTGATCGCGGCTGGAGGCCGTACCGCGGATATCGCGACGGCGGGCGACCGGGTGTTGTCAACGTCGGAATTTAATAAAGCCGTGACTGAGCAACTGGCCTGACCAGGTGCAGACTCGCCGGATTCCTTAAGGCGTTGCGGAACCCGGCGATCAACTCCCCAAGCGAATCCGTCTCGACTAGAAAGCCGTCGTGGCCATGCACCGATTCGAGAATTTCGTACCGCGCGTCGGGCATATGACTGGCCAGATAAGCTTGCTCATGTGGCGGATACAGAGCATCTGTGCTCACGGACACGACCAGCGCAGGCTGCTCGATGTTTGCCAGCACATCCGGATACTTACCCCGACCACGCGCCAAATCATGCGTGTGCATCGCATGAGTCAGCGTGACGTAGGTGTTGGCATCAAATCTCGAATTTATTCTTTTACCCTGGTGACGCAAGTAGGACTGCACCTGATACTCACCGGTGTCGGTTTGTTCACGACCAAACCGTAATTCAAAGCTAGCCCAACTGCGATATGTGCATACGGCCATCATGCGGGCGGCCGCCAATCCTTGTTCCGGCGGCGCGTTGTCGCTGTAATTGCCGTCGTTCCAATTTGGGTCAGTTGCGATGGCGGCCCGCTGCGCTTCGCTGACGCCGATACACCAAGGTGAATGTTGCCCGCCCACACCGATCGGGATGACACTGCCGACACGCTCCGGGTACATCAATGCCCACTCCAGCGCCTGCATGCCGCCGAGCGATGGCCCGGTAACAACGTCGATTTTCTTGATTCCGAGCGAATCGAGCAGCGTTCGTTCCACCTTAACCATGTCGCGAACGGAAATTTGAGGAAAGTCCGCTCGATAACGTTGCTCCGTTCCCGGCCTGAAATTCGCTGGCCCGGTGGTGCCATAACAGCTGCCGAGAATGTTCGCGCAAACAATAAAGTC
>JAOTZC010000022.1 GCA_029861535.1 Gammaproteobacteria bacterium | reverse complement strand
GAACGGAAACGATTGCCAATGATCTGTTCGCGCGACTCTGCATCGACTGAATTGGCGAATACCCGATTGCACTCAATGAGGACAGCATTGTGGGTACACGCAATCTGGTCTTTGATAGACGCTGCAATCGGGACGGGTGGCTGGAACTCAAAGCAAAACATAGCGTCGGTCGTTTGCTCGACCATCGAGCGAAAGCGGATCTCGGACTCAATAACACGATCCTGGGCAACGGCTACCTGTTTCTCCGACGCGCGAATCTTGTCCTCGGTGCGATAACGCTGGTAGGCATCCATGACAATACCGATCGAAATCACGACTAAAGAGACTAGCTCGACAAACCATCGAAATTCGAGATGCAGCGTGTTCATGAGCGCGATGGCGCGATCCGGATCGAGCAAAGCACGCGGTAGGTGCATGATGATCAGATCGGCTAGATAGAAGAGCCCGGTCAAGGACACGCCCAGCATGACCAGAATACGACCGCCGCGAGGAGTGCGGCCTTTCTTGAACATCCCCATCGACCATGTCACGGCGAACATGGCCAGGATCAGGCCAATAATGACTAGATCCAGGGTCGTCATGGCCAGCTTGGAAGACCAGATCATGGGTGACGCCCAATAGCGATAGCTCGGCAATAATAAAAACGGGCAACGCATTGGTCAAATCCATGCTGACAGCGTCTTGCTACTGATCGGATAAGGACGGATCATGGCGTGCCGGCATGAGCCGGAATTGCGAGTCATAATGAGGTTCAGGTTTTGCTGCCAGAATTTACCGATATCGAAGCTCGCGTCATTGGCTGCCTGATTGAGAAATCCGTTGTCACACCGGATCAATATCCGTTAACGCTGAATGCCCTGAAAAATGCCTGCAATCAAAAATCCGGCCGCGAACCCGTGATGTCCTTGCAGCAAGGAGAAGTGCAACAGGCGATTCGTCTTCTTGAGGCTAAGCATCTCGTGCGCATGGACGAGAACTTTAAGAGCCGAACGGAGAAATACACGCAGCGATTCTGTAATACCCGTTACAGCGATCTTAAATTTGACCCGCCACAGCTAGCCATCGTCTGTCTGTTGTTGCTGCGCGGTCCGCAGACCCCGGGCGAGTTACGAGCGCGCAGCGGTCGCTTGCATTCCTTTGCCGATAACGCCGAAGTCGTGCTTGCGCTCAACAGTTTGATCAATCGCGATGGCGAACCGCTACTGATTAAGCTGCCACGAACACCCGGTCGTAAGGACTCAGAGTACATGCACCTGTTCTCCGGCACCGTGGACGTGGAAGCACATGTCAGCCACGCACAGGCGGCAAAACCGGCCGCGCACAAAGATCGAGTCGACTTGGCCGAATTGACGGAGCGAGTCAGCCGGCTGGAAGCCGAGGTTGCCAGCCTGAAGGGACGACTAGAATAGGCATCATCAGGGCGCACCCTAATCTGGCTAAATGCCCAACGAAGACACCTTGGACAATACCGGTGATCAGCCGTTTCTTTCCTGAACTGCTATATTAAGTCTAAGGGTCCGGTTTTCGATCCCGGACGCGTTGGGGAGAATCATGTATAAGAAAATTGTAGCGGGTATCTTCGTCATTCTAGCGTTTCTGCCGTTGGGGTTGCAGGCTCAGGAGGACGAATCGGACACTGCATATATCTATGCAACGTATTTTCAGTGTTCGCCGGACGGTGAGTCTCGAGCGGACGAAATCATCAACACGAACTTCAAGCCAAACTATGACGCAGCGGTCGAACACGGTGACATCCTTGGCTGGACCTGGATGCAACACTACGTCGGCGGCAGTTGGCGACGCGCGCTGGTCCTCGTCGCCCAGGATATGAATTCGCTGCTGGATGCATCGGGCGCGCTCGGTGAAATCATCAGCGCATCGTCGCCTGAGGCGGGTCGGGCGTTCTCGGCCATTTGTTCGTCGCACGAGGACTATATCTGGCAGACCGTCGAAGATGTTGGTGGTGTTGCGATAACGGAGACACGAGGCGCGGCCGGATTCTCGGTGTACATGCAATGCAGCATGGCCGACGAAGAGCGTGCAGACGAGCTCGTTCGAGAGGTTTTTGCGCCGATCTACAATCGGCACCTCGGAGACGATGGCCTGACGTCATGGAATTGGCTCAGCCACAATGTCGGCGGGAAATGGCGGCGCGCCTTGATCATGGGGGCATCAGATCACAAGACATTGATGCGCGCGCGAGCCGCTATCCTGGAAGAGTTCGGTGATCGCAAGACGGAACGGGCGCTGAAAGAGTTCAACAAAATCTGTTTCACGCACCAGGATTACATGTGGGACATATTGATTCAGACGGCGCAATAATACCGATAGATTTGTAAACTTTTTTAGTCGCTGGCGCATCTAAGGGACATCAAACAACGCACACGAGGGGGGCGTTGTCGTGAATTGCTTGTGTCAGCCTCGAGTCGGCCTTTGTCTTTTCGTCGCCTTGTGGCCAGACATAGCGCTTGCCAATTCTTCTGACCTGCCGAGTACGAACGGCGAAATTCACATCGACGGCTTGCTCGATGAGCAAGCCTGGCAGGATGCGGCCCGAATCGATATCGATACCGAGACCCGTCCCGGAGAGAACATCCCGGCACGGGTCAAGACGGTCGCGTACCTCGTCGAGGACGGCGAAAATCTGTATATCGCCTTCGACGCTGCTGACCCAAACCCCAGCGCAATTCGAGCCTATCTCCGCGACCGGGATTCTGCGTGGAATGACGACTTCGTCGGCATTGTCGTCGACACCTATGGCGATGAACGTCGCGCGTTCGAATTCTTTGCGAATCCGCTCGGCGTTCAAATGGACTTGACGAACGACGACGTCAATAAGAACGAGGACGATTCCTGGGACGCGATTTGGGATTCCGCAGGGCAGATTCATGCCAAGGGTTTCGTCGTTGAAATGCAGATTCCACTCAGCCAGCTGCGTTTCCCGAATATCGAGGGCAAGCAGACGTGGGGCATCGATTTACTGCGTTTTTATCCGCGTGAGCATCGCTACCGTTTTTCGAACAATCCGCAGGATCGAAACTTAAATTGCTACTTGTGCCAGTTCGAGAAGATTCAGGGTCTCGAAGGCGTTGAGCCGGGCCGTGATCTGGAAATTGTGCCGACCCTAACGGCATTGCAATCGGATATTACAGACGATCCAGGCGTCGTGCCGTTACAGTCCGGTGGCACTGACATTGAAGTGGGAGCGAACGTGCGCTGGGGCATAACGCCGGATATGACCGCGAATTTGGCGATCAATCCCGATTTTTCCCAAGTCGAGGCCGATGCCGCGCAGCTCGATATCAATAATCAATTCGCGTTGTTCTTTCCGGAGAAGCGGCCATTTTTCCTTGAGGGCGCCGATTATTTCAGTACGCCAATACAAGCGGTTTTTACACGTACAGTGGCGGATCCATCCATCGGCGCCAAACTGACCGGCAAGCGCGGCAATAATACCTTCGGCGTGTTCGCCGCTGAGGACGACATCACCAACCTGATTTTTCCAGGGGCGTTCGGCTCGGATAGCGAGACGCTGCAGCAGGAAAACTCGATGTTTGTAGGCCGCTATTCGCGCAGTTTCGGTGACACATCATCGATCGGCGGGCTCGTGACCGGCCGCAGCGGCGATGGCTATCACAATTACGTCGGCGGTCTCGACTTGCGTTGGAAAATTACCGACCAACATAGCGTGCATATTCAGCATTTGCGCTCGGACACCGAATACCCAAGCGACATTGTTAGCGATTTCGATCAGCCGCTGGGCAGCTTTGATGGCGATGCGACCGAGGCCAGTTACGACTACGATTCCAGAAACTGGTTTGCATTCCTAAAATACCGAGCGCGTAGTGCCACGTTTCGCGCTGACGTAGGTTTCGTGCCACAGGTCGACTTCGATCACAATATCGTTGGTCTCGGACGAATCTGGCACGGTGACGAGGACAATTGGTATTCACGCATTCAGGTCAATGGCAACTGGGACATCAAACACGACGACAGCGGTCGCGTTCTCGAGCGAGAGATTGAGGGGTACCTCAGCGCCCAGGGTCCAATGCAGTCTTTCCTGGAAGTGGGTGCACTGAATCGGGACATCCTGTTTGACGATGTGATGTTCGAAGAAACCAAGATTAGCCTGTACGGCGAGTTTCAGCCCAGGGGAGGGCTATCGGCGGGCGTCTGGACCCGCTGGGGTGACCAGGTCGATTTCGACAATACGCGGCTCGGTGATGAAATTCGCGTCGAGCCATTCATCAACTGGAATATCAATCGTAATCTGTTGCTACGTTACGACGGTGTCTTCGTAAAATTGGACACTAAAGAAGGCCCGAACATTTTTGACGCGATAGTTCACGATGTGCGACTTACGTGGCAATTCAGCGTGCACAGTTTTCTTCGGTTGACGACTCAGTTTCAGGATATTGAACGCAATCCTGCGGTTTACGACGACGTCGTGGATGCCCGCGAAGAAAATCTTGGCCGACAGTTGTTGTATTCCTACAAACTTAATCCGCAAACGGTGTTCTTCCTCGGCTATTCCGACGCACTGATCGATGACGATAGCCTGAGCGAGCTTGAGACGACGGACCGTACGTGGTTTATGAAGATTGGCTACGCATGGACGCCCTAAGCAATGATTTCGTGTCAACTATTTAGCGTATGCGATCTCAACACTGGCGCTCGCCAGGATTGATTCGTCGTTGAATTCGTCGGTCCAGGCGAATATGAGAAAGCCGTCGCGTGCGATCATTTGCGGCACAGTGTGAGAAACGGCAGTGCGGCCAACGGTTCTTATCTTACCTAGCGCCCCGGCTGTTGTAACACTGCGCACGTAAATGTTATGAAGATCATCGCCATTTCGTAACCAACTCACGGCGAATGACGAGTCGCCGATGTAGGCAACATCGACGTGGCCAAGTACAGCACCGCTTGCAATGAGAACGCGCTCCCCGAATTCCTTGCCACCGTTCTTCGACACGCGAACGTTGATGAACGGTGTTCCGGTAGCAGCGGTGAACCATGCGATCGCAACAAGATCACCGTCGGCTGCAATTGCTGGGCCGTTGACCGGACATGCTGAAATTTCCCAACCATCATTTGAGAACGGCTCACCGAGTTGCCAGCGGCCGTCAACAAAACGACTAATAGAGATATCACGAACCTCGTTCGGCGAGCGATCGCGATAAGCAGCAATTGGGCCTTTCGATGACATGGCGACATCGGTCTGACAACAATCGCAAATTAACTCGTCGATTAGTTGTTCACCACTTAAGTTGCCATCCGCGTCCACGAATGCGGCGCGTAAGGTCATGCCACTCGGCGACGGATCATCGCCAGCTTCATTGACAGTGTTTCGGCCATCGAGCCAGACGAGCCCAGCCAACGGGTCGCTTTCCTCAACAGGTTTCCACAAGGACACGAATCCGTGCTCCGTTGGCGTACCGTCGGAGTGCGGCGATGTGACTGCCGACCAGCTTTGGCCAGCATCCGTGGACTGGCTTAGCAAGACATCATAGGAATAGGTCTGATCGGCGCTGTAGCTGAGCCAGTGCGCGATCCAATGGCTATCGCCCAGCGACGTGACGGATGGAAAGTCCGCCCAGTTGATGAACATCTTCGGGTCTTCGACGACGTCAGCGGCAGTCAACCAGCCGTCGTCGCCAAGTCGCGATACCCGCAGCTCGGCGCCTTCGTCGCGGCGCTCCATCCAGCTGAGTAATACATCCTTGTCCGCGCCGACCGTGAGTCTCGGACCCAGCGCCCCGGCACCCGACGACAGCGACAGCGGCACCGGCTCCTCATAGATCGGAGGAATCGGCTCGACGCAGCCAACAGAAGCCAGGGCAAAACATACGACAATGGGCAAAGCACGCTGCATGGCTCCATTATGCTAATTACAGCCGGAAATTTCCGGACAAAAACGGAGCTTGTGACCCGCGCAAGCTGGCCTGTATACTGCGTCGCCTGCTCAGCGGGATACACACCTTTGGCTAGGTGGCAGAGTGGTTATGCAGCGGCCTGCAAAGCCGTGGACGCCGGTTCGATTCCGACCCTAGCCTCCAACTCCCTATCGTCGCGCCCGGGTGGCGGAATTGGTAGACGCTGCGGACTTAAAATCCGCTGTCCGAAAGGACGTGCCGGTTCGAGTCCGGCCCTGGGCACCAAAACTGCGGCCGAAGGCCGCCGTTTTGTGCCACGTGGACTCGCCGTTAGGTGTTGGATCAGTAACTGGGCAAGAGCCGCGAATTGCCCCGCGTTTGCCTGTTCTTGCGGTTACCCCATGGATCGGGCCTACCCATCACCTCCCAAAGCAACCAGTGCCACGCGACAGATGAGAAACTGATCGGTGTCATCAGCTTTTTGGTTTTCCAAGCGGATCTCAGTATTTGTTTCTTGGTCCAAAACTCGCGCTTGATTTGTCGACTGATGTCGGCCATATCGTCGAGACTGTTCTCGTCGGAATAGACCTTTCTGGTCTTGGGATCGATGTAATAACCTGGCGTCGCTTTTACGGTCTCGGTAAGGGGCTCCGGCCCGCGGCAGCGCAAATGGTTGATCTGTACCGAGTCGAGCCCGATGGCGTGGGCGAATTTTGGGATCTGCAGCATCTGTTCGCGCGTTTCGCCAACGTTGCCGATGATGAAATTGCCGATAAACAACATGTCCATGTGATGAATTCGCGAAAATGCCCTTTCGATCGTACGCCGTTTGAGATCCTTGTTCAGGAACTTGAGAACATGGTCGTGCATTGACTCCAGACCAAACGTTATGTGCCTGAATCCGGCACGCGCCATTTTCTCGACCAGTGTCGGTCGCAATCCGATATTCACCCTGGTCTCGAGACCATAGACCTTGTCAATCTTGCGTTCGATCAGCAAGTCGCACAGTCTCTCCATGCGTTTTATATCGTGACAGACGTTGTCATCGGTAAACATGACGTAGGGCGCTTCGATTTGCTCCAGTTCATCCGCTACTGATTCGGCTGAACGGCCGGTAAAGGCAAGATGACGTCCTTCCGAATCCCGATTAAAGGTGCAAAAAGAACAATGGTAGGGACAACCGCGTGAACTTTGAATCGCGTCGCTTGCCACGCCAGCGTCGAAACCGTCGCGGCGGATCATGCCGTAGGTGTGTTTTCGCATTGTCCGATCAGGCAACGGTCGATCCGGTATTGGCCCCTGAAATACGGCGGCCGTTTCGCGATATTCACCGTCATCCAGATACGATACACCCGGCACTTTGATTGCCTGCCCGCTCTCGACGTAAATCCGAAACCGGCCGTCATCCGGGCCTGAGAACACCACATCCACACGTTCCTCGGGCGTAGCAGTGACCAGCGCCTTCTTGTTGACCTCCGCAACACGGCCACCGGCTACAATGCGGATACCCGGACGCATTTCTTTGAGGCGTCTCGAGACATTTAGCATGCGATGAATCGGCGCATCCCACAACAAACTGAGCGCGGCGATATCACAGTTCTCCGGGATCTGCTCCTCCCAGTTCTCATCGAATCGGAAATCGATCAGGGATCGGTGCTCGAAGCAGTCGCGTACGCCGGCGGCGACGTATTCCAGGCCTAGGGGTGGAAACATGCGGTCGAAGCGTGCGCCGCGGCCATCGTCCGGGTAGACAAAAGCGATTGAGTTGAAGCCCGGCATATTAGATCCCCCTCGATGGGATCTGACAATCAGCTTGTCAAACTCGGGCGATGATTTCTATACGGGATAACCCCGAAGCATCGTTGCGCCGAGAGACCTGGTTTTCCGACAGCACAGGCGTCCGTCGGCCGGGCGTAATTTACGGTGTAACATTGGGCCAAACGGACCCAATACTCATGCGTCACTTGCGTATACAGACACAGCCGGTAATTCTGCCGAAATCGTCGCGGATTACCTGCTGTAGCCGGACATCTTGCTACATATATCGCGATCTTGCCCTTATTCCGGTGCGCAATATGTGTCAAATTAGACATTCACAAGTATGGAGCAAATCATGGCTGGTGGCTGGGCCCGCGACGGTGCGGTGCAGGATCAAATAGACGCTGGCGTAGATGACGCGGTGAATCGTGCGCGCAGTAACTTGCCACACGGCGAAAGTCTGAGTCACTGCGAAGAATGCGGGATCGAGATCCCGGAGGCCCGACGCCAAGCAGTCCGCGGTGTTCGCCGATGTGTCAGTTGCCAGGAGTCGCTGGACAAGGTCGAGGCTGGCCACACCGGTTATAACCGTCGGGGAAGTAAAGACAGCCAGCTGAGGTAGGCATTCCTAGTCACCTATTGGCGTTAGGATTCTAGGGCAGATCTTCCAGCATTTTCGTTGCGGATTGTCGTATCGATTCGTTACTGCCGATTTGTGTCGCGTTGGTGAGCGCTGTTCGGGCTTGCTCGGTATTGCCGAGCTGGCTATTGACGAACCCCAGAGTCAACCAAATTCTTTGATTCGTCGGGTCCAGGACCACGCCGTCATTGAGTCTGCTAAGGGCTTCAGATGACCTGCCGAGATAGTGCAGGGTCAGGCCCAAATTATTGAGGATGACCACATTGTTCGGGTCAAATGCCAACAGCTGTTCATACAACTCCGCCGCTCTGTCGTATTGTTTGTTGGCAAAAAACTCATCAGCCTGGCGTGATATCTCGGCCGGATCTTGTGTCGTTGCCTCAGTAACGCTCGACGAACTTAGTCGAGCGATGTCGGCTGCCGAAATGCCGTTGGACCACGTGAGCGCGGATTGGTCCGGTTGAGCTGGGTGAGCGCTGACCGGATTCGCGTCATGAATATAGAATTCACGAGTGATGGCAAAAATCGCAAGGCCAAAGACAACTTGGAACACTGCCATCGAAATCCAGAACTTGGCATCGCGAATCATTATGGTCGCCTGTTACGAAGTGGTTGTTGTGAATGTGCCGAGAAGATAGATTCTGGCGTGGCCGGTGAGCCATTGTACCTTGGGTGCGAATGAGGGCCTAGTCTGCATAGACGATGCCTAATCGTCTGCATTCAATCGACAGCGGACATGCCGCTCATCGCAGCCGCGGGCCCGTATTGGCGGCTTGTTCGACGACGACGTCGCCGCCAATTACACTCTGGTCATCGAAGTTGTGAGTGCTCTGCCATGCAAGTTCCTCAGTCATTACAGACAATTGCCGAAATCAGCATCGCGTTCGCCGGTTTTAGTGGCCTCATTGTCGCACTCCGAAGGAACACCGGGCCGTTGACTGAGGTCGAGAAATACCGCCTGAAAGTTTTACTTGCTTTGGCATTCGGCGCGATGTTCTTGTCGTTTTTGCCGGAGTTGCTACAAGACCTCGAATTTGGCGTGCAGAAGATATGGTTATATGCAAGCTCAGCTTTGTCGCTGTACTCAGTTGTATTCTTGATTTGGTGGATTTCTGCGTCTCTCAGGATTATGCGGGACGTTCCAGAAATCTTTAATTGGTTTGCGTTTTCCAGAATGGCGGCAGGCCATATGGCCATTGTATCGTTGCAGATTCCAGTAATTTGCTCTGTGCTTGTTGAGAAAGGTGCCGCCGTCTATATGATTGGGTTGATTTGGTATCTAATGCACGCGGCCCAGCAATTCGCGCGGATGCTATTCGTGCAGCCAAGAATTAGTGAACGATAAGACTAACTTAAGGTCGAGTACTGACCCGTTCCTGATATTCACCAATGGTCTGGCTTTGCACAAAACTAAAACTTAAAATCCGTTAGTACATATTTCGTCCGGTTCGAGTCAGGCCCTCGCGCCAAGTCTTTTGCAGAGGCATTATCGTGAGCGTTACGCGATTGAAATTCTTGTTGTTAGTATTGGGTGTCGTTCTGTCGGCAACGTTGCACGCTGCAGATAATATCCAGTCGGACCTGCGGCGCTGTGGCGCGATGGCGGACGACGCCGCTCGGTTGAAGTGTTTTGATGCACTCACCGCGGGTATCGACAATGCGGGCGACAATATAGATGCGGCCCAATCACTCGACACTGTGCAATCTCCGCCATCGGTTGAACAGGAAGTTGTTGATGTCGCGGCTGTCGATCAAGACGTTAAGCCGACTGTAGTCCCGTTGGACGACAGCGTCGGCAAAGATCAGGTCGAGACGGCCACCCGTGCAGACGGGCCAACTTATGTTGCGAGACTAACGCGCTGCGAGGAAACGGGGCCATCAAGCTTGACCGTTTTTTATCTCGACAACGGCCAAGCGTGGAAGCAGCGGAATAGCGGCCGCCTGCGTATGCGCGACTGTGATGCAGATATCGAAATAAGAAAGGATTGGTTTGGCTTCAAACTCTATATTCCCAGCCAGAAAAGGACGATACGGGTGTCGCGCATCAACTGATCCGGATTGCGCCGAAAACCGAAGCTGGATCACACTGAAAACCACGACTGGTTAACATTTTTCGCGATAAATCGCCTCTTTTCTAGCGATTTTCTCCGCTGAGTGACAAAAAACGGGTTCGCCCTTACGGGAGCTCGACTATGACCACGCAAGCGAAGGACAATTTTGACGACAATATTGACTATAGGCTGCTCAATAGCCTGAGCAATCTCGTCATTTGTAGCCGCTGCTTGCGCTCCGGTAAGGTCACTCCGGTACCGCAAATCATCACGAAGCAGCGCACTCCCACGAACCTATGTCCGAACTGCCGCGCGAATCACACGCCGAAACGGCTGCGGCGCCGCCTCGGCAAGTTGCTGCATTTCCCGGGCTAGTAATTCGCAGGTGATTCTCGCTCACCGTGGTGCTTAAATAGCACCATGGCCAAGCTTTATTTCTATTACTCGTCAATGAATGCCGGTAAATCAACGGCGCTGCTGCAATCCAGTTACAACTACAAAGAACGCGGCATGAATACGCTGGTTCTCGCGCCGGAGCTCGATAACCGATATGGCGTCGGCAAAGTCAAGTCACGCATCGGACTCGAAGCGGAAGCGACGACATTCAGCCCTGTAGATGATCTCTACGATCTGATCGCAGAACGTAAAAAAAGTGAAAAGCTGCATTGCGTGCTAATTGACGAAGCGCAGTTCCTGACCAAGAAGCAGGTCTATCAGTTAGGTGATGTGACCGATGCACTGAACATTCCGGTGCTGGCGTATGGATTGCGTACCGATTTTCAAGGCGAGCCGTTTGAAGGTAGCAAATATCTACTGGCTTGGTCGGATAATCTGAAAGAATTGAAGGCGATTTGTCACTGCGGGACTAAGGCGACGATGGTCGTTCGAATGGATGCCGACGGCAACGCCATTCGCGAAGGCTCGCAAATTGAAATCGGTGGCAACGACCGTTACGTGTCCATGTGCCGCAAGCACTTTAAGGAATACTTCTACGGTTGATCGTGCCGTCTAATTACCAAGTGTTGGAACGTCTTCGGACTGGACCGGCAATATTGTCGTATTTTCTTTGGCGAGCAGTGCACGCATGTCCTCGAGCGTCTTCATGATCGCAGTATCTGCAAATTCGTCACCCTCCAGCTTACCGCGTTGTTTGGCATAAGGATCACAGAATTTAATGCGGTGGTGGCCGATCCCGATGATGTCGTCGTCGATCAACACATGATTGGATACGCGACGTGAATTGACATACGTGCCATTGGTACTGTTTAAATCCATCAAAAACGTCGCGCTACCGTTGCGTACCAGCAATGTGTGGTGACGGCTAATGAAACGACTGTCAATCGATAAATCATTGTGTTCGGAACGACCGATTAACAAACGTGGTTTGTCCAAAATCAGTGACCGAATCGTGTGTCCGTTTTGTGTAATGTAAAGCGTTGGTGGTTCGGGCGGTGTCCCCGTGTCCACATGCGCTGCCTCGATCGCCTGCGCGTCCCAGGTACCTCGTGGCAGGGCGGGTCGCTCAATGTTCGAAATTCCTACCGGCAGCGTTTCGGCCTTTGCCAGCGCGAGAAGTGCGACGCGGTCTAGGATCCCCGGCCAGCCCCCCGATGCCTGCCATAGCTCGTTGCAGACCGATATAGGAAATACAAACTCGGGCACGTTATTGCCGGCGGCGCGAAGTTTCGCATAGAGATATTCACGGGCTTCCTCGCAGCTCATCGGATGCAGATGAAAATCCACGGTCAATCGCTTACCGATTGATTCCATAACGGGCGAATCGACGATCCCGCGCAACGAGCGGTCGCTAACGAGGATCAGCTTAATTGCACTGATATAGCGAACCTTATGGTCTTCGTCGGTATAGCGAACACTAAGTTCGGCAAGCTCACTTAATGCCCGAAATGCGCTCGGGTTCAACGCGTGCGCGTTTTCGATAATGACGATCGGTGGCCCCTCGGTCGAGGCCTGTTGCAATGCGAATACGCGCGTCGTTGCAAGCAACTCACCCGTGGAATTGAAGTCAACCTGATAGCCGAATTGCGTCAATATTGCCTCGAGCATGCCGGTCGTATTCAGCCCGGAGCCATCAATTACGGCTACCCAACTTTCTTTCGGTAAGTCCTCAACAAATTCGCGAATTAGAATTGTTTTGCCAGACAGCGTGGGTCCCTGCAGCAGCGACAGGCCGTGCGGCGCATCACACGTCTTTTGCAGCATCTCCATAGCGTCGCGATAGGCCCCATACGCTACCGTCGACAAAGGCTTGCCGTGTGTTCGAAAGGGTTGCTCCGTAAGACCCGCTGCGGCTAGATCCATAACTATGAACTCGCTCCAAGTTATAACGACATTTTTTCGTTACTGTTTGGGCCCCGGCCGTTTCTTCTGTATAAGTTTGGCCGGGCCAATCAGCATACGATTGTGGCTAGATTCATTCAAATCGTAATTTGCTGATGGCTTATTGATCATAGAGACGCGAACGGTATCTAGAAAGCACACTATATATCGATCATAAGTATCTGTATTAATATCTGTTTTCGTGTATTTTTTGGCAGCGTCTGCGTACGGCGACAGGACCTAAGGCATTGACAAATAAGCTAACAGCACATGACCTCACCTTGATTCGCGGCGATCGCTGCTTGTTTGAGAGTTTGAGTTTTGCGCTGGAGTCCGGTGGCCTGTTGCTTTTTGAAGGTCAAAACGGCTCCGGCAAGACGAGTTTACTTAAGACGCTGGTCGGCATATTGGAGCTTGAGTCGGGCGAAATTCGCTGGAATGACGTGCCGGTCCGGCAGATACGCCAGGCATTTTTTGAGTCAATCGCGTGGATGGCGCATCGCGTTGGCTTCAAGGCGGACCTGACACTCGTTGAGAATCTGCATTTTGAATCTTCGCTACGGTCGACGTCGATGCATAGGTTTGATGCCGTACTCGAACGGCTTCATCTGTCGAGGCTCAAACGACTGCCGTTGAGGTCGCTGTCGGCTGGCCAGCAACGTCGCGTTGCGCTTGCGCGTATGCTGCTGTCCGACGCCGAATTGTGGTTAATGGACGAACCGTTTACGAACCTCGATCGTGAGGGCCGCGAGCTAGTGCTCGAGATCACTGCTGAGCATCTGGGCGACGGTGGCATGTGTGTGATAGCCGCACATCAGGATGTGCCACTCGACGTGCCGACGACAAGGATTGCGCTGTAATGACTGTGGGCAACGTGACTACACCGGGTCTGATCGCGGGCCTGCTTGGTACTGCCCAGCGAGATCTGTTGCTAGTCTGGAAACGACCCGGCGATGTCCTTAATCCGTTGTTCTTCTTCGCAATGGTTTGCACGTTATTTCCGCTTGCGGTCGGCCCAAGTGTTGAGCAGCTGGAGTTTGCAGGCCCCGGCGTACTGTGGGTGGCAGCCTTGCTGGCAATGTTGCTGTCGCTAAATAGCCTTTTTCTTAGTGATTTCGAGGACGGTAGCCTCGAGCAGCTGCTGTTGAGCCCGCAGCCACTTGTATTATTGGCATTAGGTAAAACATTCGCCCATTGGCTGACGAGTGGCTTGCCATTGGTTATTCTTTCGCCGCTATTGGCAGTTGCGTTTCGTATGCCTGGTGAAACTATAGGCGTTCTAATGGCAACGCTCGCGCTGGGCACAATTAGCCTGAGTCTGCTGGGCTCCGTCGGTGCCGCGTTAACGGTCGGCTTGCACCGTGGCACGGCGCTGTTGAGTCTGCTGACGCTGCCTCTCGCGATGCCGGTGTTGATATTCGGTGCGCGTACAGTTTCATTGGCCGCATCCGGTGACCTGTATTCGATGGGAATTTACGCGCTCGCCGCTTATGCTGTCGGCGCACTATCATTGGCGCCGTTCGCAACGGCAGCCGCATTGCGAATCAGTAACGAGTAGAATCGCCGCCCATGTGGACTTTCTTTCACAAACTTGCATCGCCGCCGCACTTTTATCGGCTTGCCAAAACCTTGATTCCGTGGTTCGCAGTGCCTGGCTATTTGCTGCTTGTCTACGGCACATACGCGGGTCTGTTCTTGGCGCCGCCGGACTATCAGCAAGGCGACGCATTCCGGATAATTTATGTGCACGTTCCGGCGGCGTATTTGTCCATGATGGCGTATATGATTCTGGCGGTTGCCGGCGGCATTGGCTTGATCTGGCGTATGAAGTTGGCACATGCGGTCGCGGCAAGCGCCGCACCGATCGGCGCGTCGTTTACGTTCCTGGCGCTGGCCACCGGCTCAATATGGGGACGTCCGATGTGGGGCACCTGGTGGGAATGGACCGACCCGCGCTTGATGTCGGAGCTTATTCTGTTGTTTCTGTATTTCGGCTACATGGCGCTCAGAGGCGCGATCGACGACACCGCCAAGGCGGACAAGGCAAGTGCAGTGCTCGCGCTTGTTGGCGCCGTCAACGTGCCAATTATTCATTTTTCAGTAGAATGGTGGAGTTCGCTGCACCAGGGACCGACCCTCGTTCGCGAAGGCGGCCCGGCGATGGACACTGCCATGCTGTATCCGCTGCTCGCGATGATCTTCGGTTTTACATTTGTTTTCGGCGCGATGCTGCTGCGGCGCATACGCACCGAAGTGTTGCATCGCGAACGGCGCACACGTTGGGTCAAAGACTTGGTATTGGCAGACTAAAGGGCAGAGCTGATGGATAAGCTTGCAATGGGCGGTTACGGCGTTTATGTCTGGAGTTGTTTTGGACTGACGCTCGCTATCGTGATCGTCAACGAGTGGCGTGCGCGGCATAGGCATCGAATCGAATTGCGTGACATTGAGGTCCGCATCAAAGCAATGGAGGCTCGACAATGAAGGCACGCCAACAAAGGATGCTGGCCGTAGGCCTCGCAGTTGTCGGTTTAGCGATCGCCGCAGCGCTGACACTGCGCGCATTTAAGGACAACATGATGTTCTTCGTCAGCGTATCGGAAGTCGCTGCCGGCGAGTATCCAAAAGATCGAAACTTTCGCGTCGGCGGTCTGGTCGTCGAAGGCAGCATTGAACGTGATCCGGGCTCCCTGGACGTTACGTTCACTGTGACAGATCTGCGCTGCGATGTCGCTGTGACATACACCGGCGTGCTACCGGATCTATTTCGCGAAGGCCAGGGTGTCGTTGCGCACGGGCGCATGAACAATGATGTCTTTATTGCCGATGAGGTTCTGGCCAAGCACGACGAAAATTACATGGCGCCCGAAGTTGCAGAATCGCTCGCGCAACATGTCGATGAGCAGACGGCGTCATTGCAGGAATATGACACTGAGTGTGGCAAATCATGATTCCCGAGATTGGACATTTCGCGCTGATCCTCGCGCTGTCGTTGGCCATCTGCCAGGGCGTTATTCCGCTTATTGGTGCACATCGTGGCGATCAGGCGATGATGGGGGTAAGCCGGACAGCAGCAACCGGCCAATTTGTCTTTGTCGCGTTTGCGTTCGGGTGTCTGGTGTGGGCTTTTCTGCAGGATGACTTCTCGGTGCTGTATGTCGCGCAGAACTCTCAGCTTGCACTTCCGACTATGTATAAGGTGTCCGCAACCTGGGCGGCGCACGAAGGCTCGTTGTTGCTATGGGTGTTAATACTGTCCACATGGACGGTCGCCGTTGCTGCGCTGAGTCGAAACATCCCGGATCGAATGTCTGCTCGGGTGCTAGCCGTTCTCGGACTATTGTCGACCGGTTTTCTGTTATTCACGATCCTGACGTCGAATCCGTTTGCGCGGCTGTCGCCGGCGGCGATGGATGGCTCCGACCTGAACCCATTGTTGCAAGACCCTGGGCTCGCGATACATCCGCCCATTCTATATGTCGGTTACGTCGGTTTTTCCGTGGCGTTTGCGTTTGCGATCGCCGCCATGATTAGTGGCAATCTCGATTCGCGCTGGGCGCGTTGGACACGCCCATGGACGACGGTCGCGTGGTTGTTTTTGACCGTCGGTATTGCGCTCGGCAGCTGGTGGGCCTATTACGAACTCGGCTGGGGCGGCTGGTGGTTCTGGGACCCGGTCGAAAACGCGTCGTTCATGCCGTGGCTTGTCGGCACGGCACTAATCCATTCATTGGCCGTTACCGAAAAACGCGGTCTGTTCAAGAGCTGGACATTGCTGTTGGCAATTTCGGCGTTCTCATTAAGCCTAGTCGGCACGTTCTTGGTTCGTTCGGGAATCATCGTGTCTGTGCATGCGTTTGCGAGCGACCCAACGCGCGGCTATTTCATTCTCGGATTCCTCGCCATTGTTATTCTGGCAGCGCTGGTATTGTACGCGGTGCGTGCGCCGGATCTCGATTCTGATGCGGGCTTCAGGCCGTTGTCACGCGAGACATTTTTACTGCTGAATAACGTATTGCTCGTCATCGCGGCGACACTGGTGTTTCTCGGCACGATGGCGCCGCTGATCTCGGACGTGATCGGCGCCGGAAAGATATCTGTTGGTGCACCGTGGTTTGCTATCGCGTTTTCGGTGCCGATGATTCCGTTAATCTTTCTGATTGGTATCGGCATGCACACAGCCTGGCGTTCGCAAGCGTCCGAGCCGCTGCTACGGACATTGCGTGTGCCTGCACTAATCGCATTGCTGCTCGGCATTGGGATTCCGTTGTTCATTTATGGACGAATCGGTCTGCTGCTCGGCGTTGGTACCGTCGGTGCGCTGTGGATCATGATCGCATCGTTAGTTCAGCCCGTGCGTGCCCTGCGTCGGGGTCGTGGCAGTGCGACCATGACGCGATCGATGCTCGGCATGACGTTTGCGCACTTTGGTGTGGGCGTGTTCACGCTCGGTGTCACGGTGGCATCAGCGTTCAGTATCGAAACAGACAGAGCGCTGCAGCCCGGTCAATGGGTCGAAGCTGGAGAGTATCGATTTGAGCTGCGTGAATTGCTCGATGTTCAGGGACCCAACTTCATCGCTCGCGAGGGTGTCGTCGATATTCGACACGATGGGGAATTCATCGGTCAGGTTCGGCCACAAAAACGTCAGTATGCAATTCAAAAAAGCTGGATGACGGAGGCGGGCATTCTCCCGGGCTGGAACCGAGACGTGCTTATTTCCATGGGCGATCAGATCGATACCGACACCTGGAGCGTGCGGGTGCAGTACAAGCCGCTGGTTCGTTTCATTTGGCTCGGCGCACTCATCATGGCCTTCGGCGGCGCGCTAGCGGCTTCCGATCGGCGGTATCGAGTTTCAGCACGTAGTCGAGAAACAGTGACTGACAGCCCGGCCACAGAGACTGCCTAATGGTGAGATACGTCACGCTAATCCTGGCGTTCGCAATGCTCGTCGGGGTGTTTTGGGTCGGTTTACAGCAGGATCCAAGCAAATTGCCGTCGCCATACATCGGCAAAGCGGCACCGGATTTCGATTTGCCATCGTTGACGCACCCAGATCAGCGCGTTAACAGCGCAAGTCTCGAAGGCCAGTTAGCGTTGGTCAATGTATGGGCTACCTGGTGTGTGGGTTGTCGTCAGGAGCACGAATTCTTGATGCAGTTGGCGACTGCGAATCCACTGCCAATTTACGGCATTAATTGGCGTGACAATCGCGCGGACGCGCTGCGCTGGCTGCAGCAGTTGGGCGACCCATACGTCGCTTCCGGTTTTGACGAAGATGCCCGCGTTGGCATTGACTGGGGTGTCTACGGCGCGCCAGAGACGTTTTTGGTCAGCCCCGACGGGATTGTTGTATACAAACATTTGGGTCCACTGACAGCGGCGATTTGGGAACGGGACTTCGTGCCTCACATCGAAAACGCCAACGGTGCGCAATGAAACGAATACTGATTACTTTTTGTGTGCTGACATTGACAGCTGGCGCATATGCGATCGACAACGACAAGGCGTTCGACGACCCGGAATTGCAGGCGCGCTACGAAGACATCATTGACGAGGTGCGTTGTGTAAAGTGTCAGAATCAGAACATCAAAGATTCAAATGCACTTATCGCGCGTGATCTACGCCGCGAAATACGACGCATGCTCGGTGCAGGCATGACTGATGCGCAGATTTACGATTTCCTCGTTGAGCGATACGGTGACTTTGTCTTGTACCGGCCACGTGCCAGTGGCAAGACGCTGATTCTTTGGATTGCACCTGCACTGCTGCTGCTCGGTGGTGCGTTTATGATGGTACAAATCGTTCGGCGGCGCATGGCGATGCCCATCGATGACGATGCAGCCGAGCAGGGGTAGGCCGTGCTTTGGCTAGTATTGGCATTCATGTGCCTAGTCGCCATCGGCTTCACGATCCGGCCATTGCTCGGAGACCTACAACAGCAGCGTCTGCTCACCGGCATTGCGATCGTTTTCGTTGCTGCGGCATCGGCGGGACTTTACAGCTACACAGGTAGTCCGGATGTATCGTCAGGCGCGAGTCAGCAACCCGACGTCAGCGCGATGGTCGCGTCGCTGGCAGCGCGCCTCGAGCGACAACCAGACGACGTAAACGGTTGGAAGATGCTCGGTCGGTCTTACATGACGCTCGGCAACTTTCAGGCGGCGGTCAGTGCTTACGAGCGTGCCGTCGAACTGGAGTCCGCGCAGAACGCACAAACCTTAGTTGACCTGGGCGTAGCGATGGCACAGGCGGGCGGACAGCAGCTGTCTCCTCAAGCTGTGTCAGTCTTCGAGAACGCCATCGCACTCGACCCAAATCATCCGGAGGCCCTGTTCTGGTCCGGTATTGGTGCCTTCAATCGCGGCGATGCGCCATTGGCGGCGACTCGCTGGGAACAACTGTTGGCCACCAATCCGCCGGCGGAAGTTCGCGCGATTCTCGAACAACGGATTGCCGCATGGCGCGGTGAGGCAGCGGTGCCCGCGCCACGATCATCGGCTTCACAATCGACACCGGCAGAGCAAGCCGGCGCCATCGTGCACGCGGCCGTCAGCGTTTCGGACGCCGCGGCAACGGCATTGCCGGTCGAGGCGACCGTGTACGTTATTGCGCGTGATCCGGCCCAACCATCGCCACCGATTGCAGTCGCGAGGCGCCTGTTGTCAGAATTACCTGCGGTCATTGAGCTTAGTGATCGCGAATCGATGGTTCCCGGACGCAGCTTATCGGGCTTCGCCGAGTTCGAACTCGTTGCCCGCGTGTCGGTATCGGGGAGCCCGGCGGCGCAGCCGGGTGACTGGTTCTCATCGACCATTGTGCGTCCCGCCGACGATGCAAACGTGTCGATGTCAATCGACACGCAAGTGCCGTGAGCGATGTGGTTGACACTTGCGAGGCGGATATCGAATCCGCAACGATGTGCTTCGCCTGCGGCAAGGAAAACCCTATCGGTCTACAAATTGATTTTCACGTCGACGGCGACGTCTGCACGGCCGAATTCACGCCGGACCAAAATCATGTTGGCTGGCAAGACACCGTCCACGGCGGCATCATTTACTCGGCGCTTGACGATGTAACGGCGAATGTTCTGTACAAGAATCACCGCAAGGCGCACACGGCCCGTTGTGAAATTCGTTACCGCCAGCAAAGCCGCGTTGGCGAGACGCTCTTGCTGCGAGGCTGGATTGACAATGAAAAAGGCCGGCTGGTGATATTGAAGGGCGAAGCACGCCGTAAGTCCGACAATGTCGTTGTCGCCGACTGTGAAACCAAATTCATGTTGGAATGACACTGTCTGTAACGCCTTTGTGAACTGGCGCACGCTGCTGTGATAGCATGCGGGCGCTTTTTTTGACACGAACGGACGCTCAATGGCTTTACCCGACCTGCTGAAACGAAGTTTGCGCCTGCCGCTCATTGGTGCGCCGATGTTTATCGTGTCCGGCCCCGACCTTGTAATTGCGCAATGCCAAGCTGGCATTGTCGGCGCTTTTCCGGCGCTTAATGCTCGCCCGCAAGAGCGGCTCGGCGAATGGATAAATCAGATCAAGGAAGAGCTCGCCGCCCATGACGAGCAGCACCCTGACGAACCATCGGCGCCGTACGCCGTCAATCAAATAGTCCACGCGAGCAATAGTCGGCTTCAGCACGATCTCGAGGTTTGTATCAAACATGAGGTTCCGATCATCATCACCAGTCTGCGCCCGCCCGCCGACGTGGTCACTGCGGTGCATGGCTACGGCGGCCTCGTGTTTCATGACGTCATTAGTATGCGGCACGCGCGTAAAGCGATCGAACAGGGTGTTGACGGCATCATCGCAGTTACTGCAGGCGCAGGTGGGCATGCGGGCACGCTGAGCCCGTTTGCGCTGGTTAAGGAAATTCGCAACGAGTTTGACGGAGTGATTATCCTGTCGGGGGCCATGACATGCGGTGGAGACATTCTAGCCGCGCAGGCGATGGGTGCAGACCTTGCGTATTTTGGGACGCGCTTCATTGCGACCGAGGAAGCAAACGCGAACCCGGAATACAAAACCATGATTGTCGATTCGGCCGCGGCAGACATCGTTTACACGTCTTATTTCTCCGGTGTGCATGGCAGCTACCTGCGCGGCAGTATCGAACGCGCGGGTCTCGAACCCGACGAGCTCGACGAATCGCAGGCCCGTCACATGAATTTCGCAGATCGTGACAAGTCGGCTGCTAAAGCCTGGAAAGATATCTGGAGCGCGGGGCAGGGCGTCGGCGACATTCAGGATATTCTGCCAGCGCGGCAACTGGTAATGCGCCTGCAGGCTGAATACGTTGACGCCAAGAACCGGCTCGGCGCGGCCTAATGCAAAGTATTGGACTGTCGTACATGTTTGTCGCGATTGGCGGAGCAATCGGCGCAATGGCGCGCTATGGGCTGAACGTGATGTTGCAAAGCGACCACGAATTCCCGTGGGGCACGCTGTCGGCCAACTTGATCGGGTGCCTGGTCATGGGCGTTATCGCACAGCTGGTCGCACATTCCGCATGGTTTAACGAATCGGGATTGATACCGGACCAGTATCGTTTGCTATTTGCCATCGGCTTTTGCGGCAGCTTTACGACGCTATCTGCGCTGGTGTTAGAAATGAACACACTCTTAGAGCGCAGCGAAATTTTTTATGCGTTTAACTACCTGATGGCGACGATGGCCGGCGGTTTCGCGTGCTTCTACCTCGGCGTGGTTGGCGCACGAGCTATGCTACGGCTCGTATGACTCCAAGATATTAATAATCGACGCCAACCAATCGGCGTGCTCCGGTTTCATCAGCACTGAGCGCAGGCAGGTAAGCGTATCGGCATTCGCTGTCAGGTCTGGCACATAGTGCCTGACGAGATCGACCGGCAATTCAATCATCGCGAGATGCAAGTGGTGTTGGGCCGCGTGCGCAAACACCTCGCGTGAGCGCTTACTAGCTGTTATTGCGTCGGCGGCAGTAGGAAAGTACACGACGATATCGAGTTCGGGCGGCATTAACGGTTGGTACATCGGACTCGCCGCAAGGCTTTGATGGAAATCGCGCGCTGCCGTCAAACTTCTGTCGAGCCAAGCCGCAAACTCGCCACCTTTCTGTAGCGGATATAGTTGTTGCGTCGCCCACAATGCAACCGCGGACGCGCCCGGACGCGAGCATTCGAGACTAATTTCGCCGAGATGCAACTCGGCAGAGCTAAAGTACGTAAACGGCGAGTCATGCTTGTAAAAGTGGCCGACATCGGCATCCCGAAACAGCACACATCCACAGCCATAGGGCTGCAGGCCGTGTTTGTGTGGATCGATGACAATGGAATCGACATCGGTGAGGCTGTCGTATGCGGCACGCGTATGGTCATGAAGCGTGTTCGCAAGGCCGAAGTAGCCGCCGTAGGCTGCATCGGCGTGCACGCGCACGCCGTATTTTTTGGCCAGGACGAGAATCTCAGGCAGCGGGTCGACTGCACCAAGACCGGTGTTGCCCAACGTTGCAACGATTGTCCCGACATCGTCAACGGCGAGCAGGTCCTCGATATGATCGAGCTTAAGCCGACCGTCGTAGTCGACCTGTATCGGTGAGAACGGTAGCCCGAGTACTTCACTGATTCGCTTGTGTGTGTAGTGCGCCTGTTCAGACGCAATGATGCGTTTGCCCGGTCGCAGCCGCCCCGCAATCCAAAGTGCCTCGAGATTCGCCATTGTGCCGCCGCCGGTCAGATGACCGAGCGGTTTGTCCCAGCCGAACATCTGACCGAGTTCGACGACACATTCCTTTTCGAGCGCCGAGCTGGCTTTGCCGCCGTCAAGCGCATGATTATTCGGATTGACCCATAGCGACATGGCGTACGCGATTCGTGCAATGGCGTGCGGCGGTTTTAGCATCTGCCCCGCATACAGCGGGTGATAATACGGGTAATTATCGTGCATACGCTCGGCAACCCGGCCGATGACGTCGGTCACCTTGTCGACATCGAAGTCGGGCGTAAAGTCGGGCATCTGCTCGTAGCCCTCAGCGAGGCGGGCAAGTGCCGACTGCAGCAACTCAAGTTCAGCGACATTGATCATTGGCGGGTTCCAAAAGTTTGACGGCGGCAGCTTACCCTAAATTGTTACTATTGCGGCATGGACCTGATTGCTCTGGCCGTCCCATTTTTCCTGCTCGCCTTGGTCGTTGAGTTGATCATCGATCGACTGCGTGGCACCGGGCTATATCGTGCGAACGATGCGATAAACAGCCTGAGCGCTGGCATTTTGAGCACGACCTTTGGCTACTTTACGCGTTTATTGCCGCTGTTGGCTTGGGGTTTCGTATTGCGGAATTTCGCGTTGATCGACATGCCGCTGACGTGGTTTGACGCGTCCGCGCGCGGAATCGCCCTATGGGTGACGGCTGCTGTCCTTTGGGACCTTTGCTATTACTGGTTTCATCGCTTCAGCCACGAAATCTCGATTCTCTGGGCTGCGCACGCAGTGCACCATCAGAGCGAGGACTACAATCTTTCGACAGCTTTGCGACAAACGAGTACCGGCTTCCTGTTCAGTTGGATTTTCTACTTACCGCTGTTCCTCATCGGTTTTCCGCTGGAAGTTCTTGTTATCGTCAACGCGGTCAATCTGATCTATCAGTTCTGGGTACACACGCAAGTCGTGCGGCGTATGGGCGTGCTCGACCGTATTCTGGTAACGCCGTCGAATCATCGCGTACACCATGCGCAGAACGAGCGCTATATCGATAAAAACTATGGCGGAATTTTTATTCTGTGGGATCGTATGTTCGGTACCTTCGAAGACGAACGCGATGACGACGCGGTCATTTTCGGCGTGCGCAAGCCGCTGGCAAACTGGAATCCGTTCTGGGCTAATTTGCAGGTCTACGACTATCTGCTTTTTGATGCGCGCCGCGCAAAGCGTTGGCGCGACAAACTGGGGATCTGGTTCAGGCGTACAGGCTGGCGTCCGACGGACGTAGAGGCGCGCTACCCGAAGTCACGCGTAGATCTGGCACACTTTGAAAAATTCGATCCGTCGGTCAGTGGCGGACTGCAAGCATACGTGTTGGCGCAGTTCGCGGTAGCTATCGTTGTCGCGCTGTTGATCGCCGAGTCATTTGCTCGACAGGGTGCGGCGACTGTTCTGATCCCATGTCTATTATTGTGGGCACAGCTTTACACGCTTGGTTCGTTGAATGAGCAGCGACCAAATGCAGACATGCTGGAGCTGCTCAGACTATTGTTCGTTAACGGTGTCGGCGTGCTGCTACTGCAGCGCTACGGTATCGCGACTGGCGCCGTGTTCTGGTCCGTCTGCGGCGTTTACACATTCGCGTCTCTAGCAGGACTTGGACTACTAAAAAGTACATCGAAACAAAGCCTTATAAATATTACTTCAAGTGAATAATAACGGTGAAATATGACCGATAAACACGTACGAATTGCGTCGGGGGCACCGTGGGAATCGCAAGCCGGCTACTGCCGTGCCGTCAAGGCCGGCAATATCATTGCAGTGTCCGGATCGGCATCGATTGGCAGCGATGGAAAATTGGTCGGTGAAGGTGACATGTATCAACAAACCCAGCGCTGTATACAGGTGATCACTGAGGCACTCGAGAAGGCTGGTGCGAGTCTGTCCGACGTAGTTAGAACGCGTACTTTTGTCACCGATATCGAACAATGGAAAGAGGTGGCCCGGGCCCACCGCGACGCGTTCGGCGCGGCACCACCGGCCACGTCGATGGTCGAAGTATCACGGCTGATCGACCCGCGCATGTTAGTCGAAATCGAAGCCGATGCGATTCTTTCAACAGACTGAAGCGGATTTGCATTGAAACGACGAAATTTTGTTCGATCTTTACTCGGCGGCGTGCTGTATCCGATGCTTGGCTGCGAATCGCAGTCGACAAGGCTGGACCAGGTGTCATTCGTGCACGGTGTGGCCAGCGGAGACCCAATGACGGACCGGGTGATTCTGTGGACGCGTGTGTCGGGACTGGCCGGCGAATCGGTCGAGGTGCGATGGCGGACGGCAGCCGACCGCAACATGCGCATCGTTCTTCAACAAGGCGCGTTCCGGACCGGACCGCATCGCGACTACACGGTAAAGGTCGATGCTAAGGGCTTGCAGCCTGGCCGGGAAATTTACTATCAGTTCGAGGTCGGTGACCGGCTGTCGCCCGTCGGACGAACTCGCACATTACCCACCGACTCACCTGAAACAGCGTCGTTCGCTGTCGTGTCTTGTGCGAATCATCCGTATGGCTACTTTCACGTGTATCGAGACATCGCGCATCGCGACAATCTTGCGGCGGTCATTCATCTTGGTGATTACATCTACGAATACGGCGTTGGAGAATACGCAACTGAGCGCGCAGAAGAGCTCGGCCGATTGCCACAGCCGCGTGGGCGATTACTTCGACTCGAGGATTACCGGACGCGCCATGCGCAGTACAAGTCTGACGCGGACTCACAGGCAATGCACGCCGCACATCCACTCATCGCAGTCTGGGACGATCACGAAATCGCCAACGATGCCTGGCACGAAGGCGCCGAAAATCATCGTCAGGATGACGGTGGATGGGACGACCGGCGTGATGCGGCGATCCAGGCCTGGCTCGAGTGGATGCCGGTGCGAGTCGCGCACAACGCGGCATCGACTCGGATTTTTCGTCGTTATCGTTACGGTGACTTGTTGTCGCTTATCATGCTCGACACACGCATGCACGGTCGCGATCGGCAACCGGACGCCAGGGCCCAGGCGACAAAAGAATCCATCGATCGCGACATGCGTGACTCGAAACGGCGCATGCTGGGGGCCAGCCAGGAAAGCTGGCTGCAACGTACGTTGCGGCACGCCCAAGGCACACTCTGGCAAATCATTGGGCAGCAGGTCATGGTCTCACCCACACGGTCGCCGGAACTGGAACCGCTACTCGATTTGGAGCGAGAGTCATTATTGCCAGCCGAACAACTCGCCGGCTTAATAGAGCAGAGTGAAGGCAATCCGCCGATGCTGCTGGACACGTGGAACGGCTATCCGGAGGCGCGCGAGGATTTTTTGAAGGACCTTCGCGACTACGCCGACAACCCCGTGGTATTGAGCGGTGACTTGCATACGTCATTGGCCGGAAACCTGATTCCGGACGGTGGCAGCGAAGCCGTGGCCGTCGAATTCATGGCACCGTCGGTGACGTCACCCGGTTTCGCGGAGTATCTTCCCGAGGTTCGGCCTGGCGCCGTTCGGGACGCTACGCTCGAGCTGAATCCGGCGCTGCAATATATGGAGACCGATCGTCGCGGCTGGCTGTTGCTAAATATTGATCGGACACTCTGCAGCGGCGAGTGGCACCTCGTCGACACTGTGCACGAACAAAACTACATAGTCAGCGTCGACGCTCGCTGGAGCGTGACGGCTGGGAAAATCAGTGAGGGGTTGCAGCCGAGTGATTCGAGCTGAGCTTAAGGGTCCCGAATCCGAGCGACGTTGAGACCGGGAAGGCCATCGAGACTTTCCGCATTGCGTTCGACACGATAGTCGAGAAGTTCATCCCCAGTCTTGCTTTTGCACCAGTTGACTAATGAATCGCGTTCTGCCCGGAACTCGTACAGCGGCACGCCGTAGCCGCAGGAATCTCGAATGCATTCAATGTCGACAACGATGACGTTGCGAATCGTTGGCAGGTCAGTGAATTTCGCCGCTAATGCGTCAAAATCGTCATCATGTGGTTCGACCGCTCGGCCACTACCGTAAAAACGAAAAATCTTTGGTGGTCCGTCGAATGCGCACAGCATGATAACGATCCGCGCATTCTCCTTGAGATGAGCCACCGTTTCGATACCGCTGCCCCCGATATCGGCATATGCGATCTGTTGTGGCCCGAGGACACAGAGACTTTCGAGCCCTTTTGGCGAGCAGTTTATTAGACCGTCGTTGGCAAGCGGTGCGGTTGCCACGAAAAACATCCGTTGACGTTCGATCCAGGCCTGAATTTGCCCGTCAATTTCCTGATACTCTTTTCCCATGTCCGTACCACTCGCGTCTCAATCGCCGTCCATGATGTACCGCGGTGTTGCCGCTTGACAAGGCGTGTAAAAATATCGGCCGCCGAAGCGCGACGAATAGCGCTCGCGGCACAGGGCTTCGATCGGGATCGCCCCGACTGTTCTGTTGACAGCCGTCATTTTCGGCGCGTCCTCGATACACTTGGCCTGCTGCAGCTCGATTTCGTCAATGTACTGCTACCGGCGCACTACCTGATGATCTGGTCGCGGCTTGGCCCTTATGATCGACAGCGCTTCGACCGATTCATTTACGACAGCGGTGGCTTCACAGAGCAATGGGCGCACGAAGCGTCAATCGTGCCCGTTGCAGCGTGGCCATTACTTGCGCACCGTCGAGCCGCATGGCAGCCATCGAAGCGCAATCCAGTCTTGAAGCTGCCAAATCGGCATCGGTATCTAGAAAGCGTGCTCGAGCAGGTGAGAAGCGACGGTGCGGTTTGCGCCAATGATCTTCCTCCGGTTTCGGGACCGCGCCGCAAGCCCGGTGACTGGCACCGGTCGGTACCTCGGTGGGCGCTCGAGTTTCATTTTGGGCGCGGCGATCTAACCGTCGCAGACCGGAAACCAAATTTTCAGCGCATCTATGATTTGCCGGAACGCGTTATTCCGAAGACTCATCTCAGACAAAAATTGAGCGACGACGATGCGCGGCGATGCTTATTGAAACTTGCGGCCAAGTCTTTTGGCGTTGCGACACTGCACGATCTTGCAGACTATTATCGCATGTCGCCTCGCGATGCCGAGCCGCGACTGGCTGAGCTGATCGAAGCCGGCGAACTCACAAGCGTCGCAGTGGAGTCGTGGAAGGAGCCCGCATTTCTATCCGCTCAGGCTCGATTTCCACGGCAGATAGGCGGCGCATCTCTACTGTCGCCATTTGATCCGATGGTCTGGTTTCGGCCACGCGCACATCGTCTGTTTGATTTTCACTACCGCATTGAAATCTACGTGCCCGAAAGGCAGCGCAAGTATGGCTACTATGTACTGCCATTTCGTATGGGTGATCAGATTGTTGCGCGAGTGGACTTAAAAGCAGACCGAAAGTCAGGCAAGCTTCTGGTCCAGCATGCACATCTCGAAGACGGTTGCGAGCCGTTACCGTGCGCGGCGAGCCTTGCCGTTGAATTGAGAGCGCTGAGTGACTGGCTCGGGCTCGAGGATGTACACGTACGACGACGAGGCGATTTTGCAAAACTACTGCGGAGGCAGGTATGTCAGACACAGCCAGTGTAGAACTGGTTATCGAACCGGTCAGCAAAGACCTTGGTGAGTTTACGGTTCGCCGCGCATTGCCTGATAAGCGGCGCCAGCGAATCGGACCGTTCATATTTTTCGATCACATGGGTCCTGCCGATTTCCCGCCGGGCAGTGGCGTCAATGTCCGTTCGCATCCGCACATCGGGCTGGCGACGATTACCTACTTGTTCAACGGAGAGATCTTGCATCGAGACAGTCTGGGCTATGTGCAGCGCATTCAGCCCGGAGCGGTGAATTGGATGACCGCAGGTCGGGGCATCGTGCACTCCGAAAAGGTCACCGATGAAATCCGCGAAAGCGGCCAATTTTTGCACGGCATCCAGACTTGGGTTGCGTTGCCGACTAACGCTGAGGAAATTGCCCCGAGCTTCCAGCATTACCCGGCGGATTCTATTCCTGCCGTGGAGCTCAACGGCGTAACGGCCCGCGTAATTATCGGTCGAGCATTTGGTGTTGCCTCGCCAGTATCAACCTGCAGTGAGACTCTGTACGTCGAAGCGAGAATTGACAAAGGCAAGGAAATGCAACTTCCACAGGCTCAGGAGTTGGGTATCTATGTCGTCGACGGTCGGCTGTCTGTCGCAGGCAAGACTGTCGATGCGGGGCAGCTGGCCGTATTTGAAAACGTTGTTAGCGGGTGCCTGCTTGCGGAGTCAGAGTGTCACGTGATGATTTGCGGCGGCGATACACTCGACGGTGAGCGATACATTTGGTGGAATTTCGTTAGCAGCTGTCGGGAACGCATGGAACAAGCTAAGAACGACTGGCGCGATGGCCGATTCGACGATGTCCCGAACGAGGAGGACTTCATTCCGTTGCCGCAGCAATGAATGATTCCCCGTTAGTCATTTGGCAATCAATAGTGCGATCCTTGTCGAAGGCGCTTGGGTGCAGTTCCTCGTCGCGCCAGTTATCATGCTGAACGTGCCCGTCGTCGTAAAAACCACATTTGACCTGAAGCTGCACTTGTTCGAACGGCACATGTTCGGCGAGCAAATATTGTTAAGTATGCGAGGGCAATTGGACTTGTACTGAGCGCGGTGCTGGTCGGCTGCGCAAGCAAAGACGTCTTGCCTGTACGAAGCGCCGTCGTTCCGGCCGGTATCGACTTTAGCGGACGGTGGCAGCTGCACGATGACAGCGACGACACGAACCAGCGCCTGGATGAAGCTGAAATAAGTGCCGCAAGGGGACGCAACCGCATATCCGGCAAGTCGCAACGGTCGTCTCGCAATCAAGGCTCGTTAGTGCATGTATTTCTTGAATCAGGTAAGAACCTCAAAATCACGCAAACACAATTCGGAATCTTTATCAGTTTCGATCGCGCAATCGTCGAGGAATATCGTTTCGGTGAGTACCGGCAAATCAATGTTGGACCGGTCAATGCACAACGATCATCAGGTTGGGAGCAGGGCGCCTACATCATTGAGACCCTGGACGAGGACGGCAACAAACTTCGAGAACGATATCAACTCGAAAATAATGGCCAACTTTTGATTCGCCATATAACGATCTGGAAAAGAAAAGCGGTGAACTTGTCGCTGGTACAGAAGTTCGATAAAGCCTGAAGAATCAGGCGACGATCATTCGGGTGGCCCGGCGGGAAAAAAAGGCTAACCTAAGCGATCGCCGCCTGAAATTTATATCCAACGCGTTAACCGCGCTCCATCCTGAAGCGAAATCGATTCTGTATGCCAAAGCTGGGCTGCGGGATGCCATCGACGACCCGCGCCTTGAAGCGGAATTTCTTGGCGGCATTAATTGCGGCTTTTTCGAATATGCGATGACTTGACGTGACGACAGACAGGTTTGTGACGGTGCCATCTCGGGTGATGTCGAACTGCACGTCAACATAACCTTCGAGTCCCTGTTCCGCAGCACGCACGGGGTAAACAGGCGACACGCGAACAATCGCGACGAGCGGGCCATCTTGCATGATGTTGCCCAGGCCTCCGAATTCCGTCGACCTCGGCGACGGTGCACTGGTCAGTTTTACGCCCACGGCATCGACGCCGGAATCCGGCCCGGGGCGCGGCGGTGTTGTATCGACAGGCTCCTTGATGTCTTCGAATTGCTTCTGCAAGTTCAGCGTCTCGACAGGACGTTCTTCGATCAGGCCAACGTTCCAAATCGGCGGAGTCGGTGTCGATGCTGTTGTTGCAGTTGACGGGATGTTAATCAGGCCTTGCATGACATACAGCAGTGCCAGGGTGACGAAGGTGCCGCTGGTCACGGCGGATGCGTATCGGGCAAACATGGTGCTTCCTCGCTATTTGAGCCCGCCAAGATACCTTGAACTTCGAGGTATATGATACATACCTAGAACGGCAAAGTAAGTCTTGTTATACCTCGAGATTCGAGGTATACTCGGCAGCTTCTCCTATGAGGCGATCGCATGGCGCAAACCAACCCACCATTTATGAGCGGTGTCCCCGAGCTGCTACTGCTCAGACTCCTCGAGCAAAAGGAAATGTACGGCTACGAGTTGGTTCGTTCGATTCGCAAAGTAACCGGCGAGGCGATTTCACTCGGGGAAGGCGTGATTTATCCAGCGCTGCACGGGCTCGAGCGTAATGGGGCGCTTAAGTCGCGGCGCAAGGCGGTGGCTGGCCGCACCCGGGTTTACTACGGGCTGACGGCTAAGGGACGCAAAAGGCTGGCGAAGCTCGCCGATGATTGGCGGCGAGTTCAGGGCGGCATCGAATCCGCTCTTGGGGCTCCGGCGCATGCCTAGGCTGAACGTCGCGGCACTTCGCAACGAACTGCTGCGCGCAGGCATTTCACCCACTCACGTACGTCGTACGCTTACCGAACTAAACGAGCATTTTGAAGACCTCGTCGATGAACGCCTGATAGCCGGCTGCGATCGCGACGAGGCTGAGCAACAAGCTCTGCAGAGTCTTGGGCCGATGACTGATGTTGCGACGGCGATGCTCGATCAACCACAACTCAAAAGCTGGGCTTGGCGATGGCCGCGTGTTGCTGTGGTTGTTTACCCGTTGGCATGTGTAGCGGCGCTGCCGGTCGTGCCGCTCATCGTCGGTGTGGAGCATGCGGAGAGTATTACCCGTTGGACCTTGGGTTTGCTGCTTGCTGCTCTTGTCACAGCCACCATGTTCCTGGTGTTGCAGCTGGCAATAACACTGACCTGATCAGGTCGCTTCGGGAGAATATTTCGTCAGTTTAGCGCGCATTTTGAGCTTGCCCTTGCGGTGTTGCTCAATAATGACCGGCAAAAAGTCGAGCTCCTCGACACACCAAAGCGTCGTCGTGCGCGACGATCCTACGGTCTGGTGTTGCACACCAACAGCATCAAAACGTCCCGCTGGCACTTTAATTTTCTTGCTGCCAATCAGTGTCACATTGATTGTTTTCAGCCTGTCGATATCGAACATCGTATAGGTGCCACTTGCGCCCCCGTTCAACATGTCATACATCAGTTCGTACTGTATCGACACTCGATCGTGTGCGATGTCCTCGAGGACGCTCTCAATTTTCTCGTCATTGACGGTGCCGCTGATCGCGCCGGTCGACCAATCAAACGTCACATCTGCCCGCGTCTTATCACGCGACAGCGTGTCATTCGATGAATATCGCAATGGCAAAACGCCGTCTTCGGTGGCTTCAAAGCCTGATATTTCTTCGATCGCGCCACGGACGAACATCTTCGACATTCCTGCCGGCACGACCCTGTGGTTTGCCTCGTAGCCGGAATCTGTTTTCACTAAGCGCGTATTTAGCTTGCCGCTCAGTACGCTGATCCTGACCTTGTACTCCGCCGAATGCGGCGTCAGATCCTCCGCAACCGATACACCGCCCGCAGCCAAGCCGACGCCCAGCGTCAGCAGTTGGAAAAGTCGGGCAACATTTCGCACAAGCACCTCCTTAGGTGCGGATAACGGCATTCTCACAGTCTGTCATCAAAGACCTGACTGTCTGCTGAACGTTCACTCAAAAGGCTCGGCTTCCTGGAGCGGCAAATCGCCAGACAGCTCACTGAGTCTGCGGACATCTTCCGCATGATACTGCTGACAGCAGTTTGCAGTATCGGTTAACGGCCGGTCAATGTAGAATTCGGCAGCTTTTCAAATGCCCACAATTACGTTCATTCGACGTCAAATCGACGCATTTCTTCGCCGCGACTGACTAGCGATTGACACCTGGGGTTTCTGTATGACGTATTCACGCATTACCGGCACGGGTAGCTACCTACCTGAGAAGGTTGTGACCAACCATGATCTCGAAAAGACGATGGAAACATCTGACCAGTGGATACGCGATCGTACCGGCATCAAGCGACGCCACATTGCCGCCGACGGCGAGACCACGTCAGACCTCGCCGTTCATGCCGCCGAACAGGCGATCGACGCAGCCGGAATTAAGGTCGACGATATTGATCTGATCGTCGTAGCAACGACAACGCCGGACAAGATTTTTCCGGCCACAGCTTGCACTGTGCAACGTAAGCTCGGCAGCTCCGGCTGTGGCGCGTTCGACGTGCAGGCAGTCTGTAGTGGGTTTGTGTATGCGCTTGACGTTGCGGATCGCCATATTCGCACGGGTGGCGGCAAAACAGTGTTGGTCATTGGTGCTGAAACCCTGTCGCGCATTGTTGATTGGGAAGACCGCACGACAGCCGTCTTATTTGGCGACGGAGCGGGCGCCGTCATTCTGCAGGCGACGGATGAGCAAGGGATCATTTCGACGCACATTCATTCTGACGGTAGACACGAGGAGTTGTTGCACGTGCCACAGGGTGCTTCGCAAGGCTACGACCAGACGCGAGCCGGCGGGGCGTACATACAAATGAACGGCAATGCCGTGTTTCGGAAAGCCGTCGGAGCGCTCGATTCGATCTCCCGCGAGACCTTGGCCGGTAATAACGTCGCCCATGGCGACCTGGATTGGCTTGTACCGCATCAGGCCAATATGCGCATTATCACGGCCGCGGCGAATAAGCTGCGCATGCCACTGGAGCGAGTCATCGTAACGGTCGACGAGCACGCAAATACCTCGGCCGCTTCAATACCTTTGGCACTCGATATCGCGGTCCGGGACGGCAGGATAAAGCGTGGCCAGTTAGTATTATTGGGAGCATTCGGCGCGGGCTTCACGTGGGGGTCCGCACTTCTACGCTACTAACTACATTAAATAGAGTAACTAATACCTTGTTGTTTAAGAGGATAATATCGAAAAACGTCGCACGATTTGCGACAAGTCTGATGGCGATACTGTTGCTGCCCGGCATCGCAGTGGCAGAATCGCTCGAGCCGACGGACATTCGCGCGGCCGTTGACGAACATGTGCACGCGTCTGTCGCGCTGTTTCGGGAATTTTTGGGCTTACCCAACGACGCTCAAAACTCCGACGATATCGAGGCGCTGCTGGCGTGGCTGGAACTGGCCTTTGGTGACCGCGGCTTCAATACGGCCCGCATCCAAACGCGCGGCAATCCGTCGCTGTACGCTGGCCGGCTGATCGACAACAGCCAGCCAACACTGTTGATTTACCTGCAGGCCGACGGACAGCCTGTCGACACCTCGGCGTGGGCGCAGGCTAGCCCTTATCTTGCAGTGCTTAAGGAACAGGGCATTGATGGACGCTGGTCGGAGATACCCTGGGTACGCCTCGAGCACGGTATCGACCCCGATTGGCGGGTTTTTGCACGGTCCGCAGCCGATTCCAAAGGGCCGATGACGCAATTTCTGCTCGCGATCGAGTTGCTCGACGCCAGCGGCTTCGTGCCCGAATACAACCTGAAGGTGCTCATCGATACCGAAGAAGAGCTAGGGTCGCCAAATCTTGCCGAGGCAATCAACCGCAACAAGGGCCTGCTGGCGGCCGACATGCTGCTGATTTTCGATGGGCCGCCCCATGCATCGAACCGGCCAACCGTTACTTTTGGCGCCCGCGGTATTGCGACCGTTACGCTGACCACCTATGGCCCGCGGGTCGCACAACATAGCGGCCACTATGGCAATTTCGTGCCGAACCCGGCATTTCATCTGGCGCGGTTGCTCGCGTCGATGAAATCGGCAGATGGAGTTGTGCAAATTGAGGGTTTTTACGACGGTGTTGAGCTATCGGACGAGACACGGGAAATTCTGGCGCAAGTACCCGACGATGAGGCCGCGATACTGTCGTCGATGGGTGTTGCGAAGCCGGACGCTGTTGGCGAGACGTTGCAGCAGGCGATTCAATATCCATCGCTGAATATTCGCGGCATGGCCGCCGCGTGGACCGGGACGGAATCGCGCACGATCATACCGCCAACCGCAACCGCCGAAATCGATATTCGTCTTGTCACGGAGTCAAATGCTGAACGGCTGCTTGGGCTCGTTCGCTCGCACATCGAGGGACAGGGTTTTTATGTCATCGACCGGGAACCGACGGAGGCGGAACGGGCGAAACACGCTCGTATTGCGTCTTTCGTCGCGAACGTCAGTTACGGCGCTTTCCGCTCAGATTTCGATGCGCCGCCGGGGCTCTTGGCACGCGCCGGCATGCGCAACCTATACGGTGAGGAACCTATTTTGATCCGCTCGATGGGCGGATCGATTCCGATCGCACCGATTATCGCCGCTTTGGGCGTGCCGGCAGCGACTGTGCCGACCGTCAACATCGACAACAATCAGCACAGCCCGAACGAAAACCTGCGTCTGGGCAATTTCGTCGAAGGCATCGCGATTCTGATGTCCGTCCTGAGCCAGACACCGCCACAACCCTAGTGCGGCTGGATCGCCTCCAATCTGACATAAGGTCCTGAATTAGCGGCTTTTTTGCCGTTTTTGTGTGACGCAGCTCACACTTGAGCGGCCAAGCTGTCTCTATACTGCGACAAAGGACTGTCGCCAATCGGAGACAGCATAGGCCGTAGAACGGAAAATGGACAAAGATTTCAAAGACATCCCACTTTCGGAGTCGAATGTGTCGCTAAAGCTCGCTGATATTCAGCGGCGTTGCTCGGAGCTTCTTTCCGAAACCGAGGCGACCACCGACCTGACGCTCGAGGAACCGATCATCGAGCCCGACAAGAATAATCCTTACAACCGCGGCTAAATAATCGCTTCGCCTCGTTCGACCCGGCGTTCCGGCATCCCGTCGGACCCTGGTGTATGCGGTCAATTCTTTCCCTGATTCGACCCCGCTATTGCCGCCTCGGAACGCCCGCACCCAAGCTATTGGTCAGATGCTAATATCTCGCATGAATTAGATCCCAAACAGCAATAGGGGGCAGTGATGGCGGTCGAACTGACAATCAATGACGATCTGCACACGCTCGATGTCGATCCGCAAATGCCGTTACTTTGGGCAATTCGCGACATCGCGGGTCTGACCGGAACAAAATTCGGTTGCGGCAAGGCGCTTTGCGGCGCCTGTACCGTACTACTGGACGGACAAGCGGTACGTTCTTGCGCATTGCCGGTATCTGCGGCGGCGGGGCGAAGTGTTACGACCATTGAGGGACTGTCGGCCGACGGCAATCATCCGCTGCAAGTTGCCTGGCGAGAGTTGAATGTGCCGCAGTGTGGCTACTGTCAATCTGGACAAATAATGAGTGCGGCCGCGCTGCTGGAACGAAACCCGCAGCCAACCGACACCGACATCGACACCGCGATGAGCGGCAATATCTGCCGCTGCGGGACCTACACCCGAATCCGCAAAGCGATTCACCGTGCGGCGGAGGATCGGTCATGAGCGATATCCAGCGTATTACTCGTCGCGATTTCTTGAAGCGGACAGGCCAGGCAGGCGGCGGCCTCGTGCTTGCGATGACGGTTACGACAGCCTGTGGGCCGGATGCTGAGATGCGCACAGTCACTGCAGACGGCAAGTTCGTCCCAAACGTCTACGTCAATTTGCGCAAGGACGGTGTCGTCGAGATCTATTGTCATCGTTCCGAGATGGGTCAAGGCATTCGTACTTGCCTGCCACAGGTCATTGCCGACGAAATGGAAGCTGACTGGGATCGCATTGAGTTGATCCAGGCGATCGGCGACGAAAAATATGGCGATCAGAACACCGATGGCTCAACGAGCATACGTCGGCATTTTGACCTATTGCGCCGTGCCGGTGCGTCGGCACGTGAAATGCTGATCATGGCCGCCGCCCAGTTGTGGCAGGTGCCGGCCGCCGAGTGCGAGGCGCGTGATCATGCTGTGCATCATGTCGCCGGTGGCCATCATGCTGGCTATGGCGATCTGGTCGAGCACTTGGCTGATATTGACGTACCTGAGAACCCGACGTTCAAGGCCCCGGAGGACTATCGTTACATCGGCAAGTCGATCGATTTGATCGACGGTTTTGCGATGACGACCGGTGTTGCAAATTACGGCATCGATACGCAGTTGCCGGACATGCTGTATGCATCGATCGAGCGATGCCCGGTACACGGCGGCAAGGTGAGAGATTTCAATGACGGCGCCGCGCGTCAGATTGCCGGTGTTGTCGACGTTGTCCGTATGCCGGATCCGACCGCGCCGCCGTTTTACAACCCGCTGGGTGGCGTGGCCGTGCTGGCAAGCAATACCTGGGCGGCGCAAAAGGGGCGGGAGGCGCTCGAGATCAACTGGGATAACGGGCCAAACGCTGCCTACAGTTCCGAGAAATACCGTGAAGAACTTCTAATAAGTTGTTGTAATGAAGGTAAATTGATCTTAAATCGGGGCGACGCAGCGGCGGCGTTCGCCGGCGGCGCCAAGACCCACGCGGTCGAATATTATGCGCCACACTTGGCGCAATCGCCGATGGAGCCGCCGGCCGCAACGGCGCTCATCCACGGCGATGGCCGTTGCGAAGTTTGGGCGTCAACGCAGGATCCGCAGTCGGCACAGAACACCGTTGCCAGCATACTCGGCCTCGACAAAGAAGAGGTCACCGTCAACGTCACCTTGCTGGGCGGTGGCTTCGGCCGCAAGTCCAAATCGGACTTCGTTGCCGAAGCAGCATGGCTTGCCAAAAAGGCCGGCAAGCCGGTTAAGGTAACCTGGACGCGCGAAGATGATTTGCGGCACGGCTATTTTCATACGGTCAGTGCGCAGCACCTAGAAGCGAGCATTGATGAGGGCGGCAATGTCAGCAGTTGGCTGCACCGCACAGCGTTTCCATCCATTGCCTCGACGTTCGAAGATGCATCGACCAAACCAGCCGTATGGGAACTCGGACTTGGTTTCGTCGATTCGCCATACGCGATTCCGAACATGCGTCTCGAGACCGGCGACGCTAAGGCGCATTTGCGTATTGGCTGGTTGCGCTCGGTCTGTAATATCTACCATGCGTTTGCCGCAAGCAGTTTCGCCGACGAACTCGCGCATGTCGTCGGCGAAGATCCGAAGGATTTTCTCGTCAAATTGATTGGTCCGGATCGCAAAATCGATCCAACCGAGGATGGCGCGAAGTATTCGAATTACGGCCAAAGCCTCGACACGCACCCGATCGACACCGGCCGCATCAAAGCCGTGCTCGAGAAAGCGGCGGAGATGGCCGGCTGGGGTCGTGAGCTCCCCGATGGCCATGGTCTTGGAATCGCCGTACATCGCTCGTTTCTTACCAGCGTTGCTACGGTCGCAGAAGTCAGCGCCGATTCGTCAGGAAAACTTCGCGTACACAAGCTATGGACCGCGCTGGATGCGGGTACCGTGATCAATCCCGATCGCGTGCGCGCGCAAATGGAAGGTGCCGGCATTTACGGCATGAGCCTGACGTTGCACGGCGAAATCACGGCCGAAGACGGCGCCGTGGTTCAGGGCAACTTCGATACCTATCCCGTCGTCCGCATCAATGAGGCGCCAGCAGAGATTGACGTACATATAATGAATGTCGATGCGCCGCCGGGTGGCGTCGGCGAGCCGGGCGTCCCACCAGTAGCGCCGGCCATCGCGAACGCGTGGTTTGCGGCCACCGGCGCTCGCATCCGCGAACTGCCATTTCGAAACGCCGGAGTCGTTTGATAATCAAAAACCTACGCTCAAGTTAGACCCGATCCAGCCGACAACAAGAGAGGAGTTGTGGCGTTTGCCACTTCGTCCACGTCCGGTTGTACGGAGGTCGCGGCTTGGCGACAAAAGAGAAATACGACGCACTATTGCGAGCTATCCCGGATGCGATGATCATGTTATCGCAGGAATGCGAGATCCTGGACTATCGACCGGGTAATAGCGAACATCCACTGCCAGATCCGGGCGACGAGCCTGTGCCGATAGCGAAGTATTTGCCAAACGCTATTGCAAAAATCTGGTCGCGAATGAGCGCTGACGTACAGCGGTCCGGCAAGCCGCAACATTATGAGTTCGCGCTAACAACGTTATCTGGCAACATTGCTCATTACGTCGCCCGTTTTGTTCCTTTCTTGGATCAGCAGACGCTCGTCGTCGTCACCGAATTTACGGCAAATAAACGTGCCGAAGAGCGGATACACAAGCTCGCGTACTACGACCCGCTAACTGGACTGCCGAATCGACAGTTCTTTCTTCAGCAACTTGAACAAATGATCCACGAAGCGCGTAAGACCAATAGCCAGATAGCGATCATGTACGTCGACCTGGATAACTTCAAGCGTATTAACGACAACCTTGGCCATAGCTATGGAGATGGTGTGCTGAAGGCGATCGCCGAAAGGATGTCCGGCTGCGTCCGCAAACAGGCGCCGTCAGATACCTCCAATGCCGAGCCGTTTGGCATCGCTCGCCTTGGCGGTGATGAATTTGTTTGCGCGATAGAAGGAGTCGAAGATGAGGATGTGATGCTGATAGTCGCCGATCGCATCAGAGATAAGCTTCGCAAACCCGTGCGCTATCGAGGACACGAGTTCGTCGTCACGCCAAGTGTTGGAATATCGTTGTTTCCACAGGATGGTGACAATGTGGAAGACTTGTTGAAGCACGCTGACGTTGCGATGTATCAGGCCAAGGGCGCGGGTCGAAACAGTGTCCGATTTTATTCAGGCACGATGAGCCTGCGATCGATGCGCCGTCTCGAACTCGAAGGCGGCCTGCGCAAGGCGATCGAGAATGATCTGCTCGAGCTGCATTATCAGCCAAAACGTCACCTCGAAACCGGCGAAATCATCGGTGTTGAAGCACTTGCGCGTTGGCAAGACGAAGAAGGAAATTATATTCCGCCGGGCCATTTCATCCCGGTGGCCGAAGAAACTGGGTTAATCACGGCACTCGGCGAGTGGGTATTGAGAGCGGCGTGTACACAGGTCCGCGACTGGAAGGACAGATTGGGCTTCGAGATCGAAGTCGCCGTCAATATTTCCAGTCAGCAGCTATATCAGAGCGACCTGAAGGAGACCGTCATGAGGGCACTGTTCGAGGCGGCCATCAAGCCGAACTTGTTGCAGCTCGAGTTGACCGAAAGTCTGTTAATGCGTGATGTGCAAGATACGATCGAGACATTGACATACCTGAAGGATGCTGGCGTTAGTCTTGCGATCGACGACTTCGGGACGGGCTATTCATCGCTTAGCTATCTGAAGCGCTTTCCACTTGATGCGTTGAAGATAGACCAGTCGTTTGTCGCGGAACTCGCCGACAATAACGACGATGCGGCAATTTGTGCCGCGATTATCGCGATGGCGCACCGGCTGGGTTTACAGGTCATAGCGGAAGGCATCGAAACGGACTATCAGTTGAACTTTTTGCGCGACCAAGGCTGTGAGTTGGGGCAGGGCTATTTGCTGGGCAAACCTCTGCCAGCTGCAGCCTTCGAACACGCGGTCATGTCACGTCGCAAGCATCGTATGGCAACGTCTGACAGCGATGCGCAAGTAATGCCAAAACCCAGCCGCACCAATTTGCGGTAGCCGCGACGAAAAAATAAATACACTAGTAATACTGATCGCGGCAGCGATGATTTACCATGCATGCTTCGATTTAGCCGTCACGATGATCGATGAGCAATACGCTGCTGTATATCATAACCGTGCTGATCTGGGGCTCGACATGGCTTGCCATAGAATTTCAGCTTGGCGTCGTTGAACCTGAAGTATCGATCGTATATCGATATGCGATTGCGTCGGCGTTGTTGTTCGCGTGGTCGTCGATCCGCGGCTTACGACTCAAATTCGATCTACGCTCGCACGCCTGGTTCGTGCTGCTCGGCTTCTTCCTCTTTTGCCTGAACTACATCCTGACATACCGCGCGCAGGTTCATATCACATCGGCGCTTTGTGCGATCGTTTTCACGGCGATGGTATGGATCAATATCCTGTTGTCACGAATTTTCTTCAACGTTCGGGCAGGGCGCAGAGTACTTGGCGGCGCTGCGCTCGGCATCCTCGGCATTGTCGTCCTGTTTGCCCCGCAGATTGATGAGGTCTCGCTTACGGACAGCGTCTTCTATGGCTCGGTACTCGCCGCTCTTGGCGCATTCGTCGCATCCTTCGGCAATATGGCGTCACAGAAAGCGCAGCTGCTGAAACTTCCGGTGATTCAATCTAACGCCTGGGGCATGTTTTATGGGGCATGCTTGACGGCTATCTATACGATTATCGCGGGTTATCGATTTACGTTCGAATACTCGCCGGACTACATCGTTTCTTTGGCGTATCTGTCGATCTTCGGTTCGATTATTGCGTTTGGTGCATACCTAACGCTGCTGGGTCGTATCGGGGCGCATAAAGCGGGCTATGCCATGGTCATGTTTCCGGTCGTCGCATTGATCCTATCTATGCTTTTTGAAGGTCTGCATATGGATGCCTCCATAATTGTTGGCACGACTTTCGTACTCGCTGGTAATGTATTCGTCCTCAAAGGTGCGACGCCGACAAAACCGCCTAACCCAGTCGGTGTTCGAGTAGACTCGGATAGTTGACATCGGCAAGGGGCAAGAAGATCGATGGAAAAGTTTGATCTCGATAGGACGCCAAACGGCGATCGACTAACAGTAAATAAGAACGGTCCGGATCTACTTCGATATCCGATGTACAACAAAGGCACCGCTTTCACACTAGAAGAGCGTCGCCGGCTAGGAATCGAAGGCATGTTGCCAGCGGAATACAACCCCATCGACAAGCAATGCGAACGCATTTTCAGATCCATATTTTTCGAGCGAGACGATGTCGGTCGAAACATTGGCCTTGCATTGTTGCAAGACCGTAATGAGGTGCTGTTTTACAAACTGCTGAGCATACACCTCGAGGAAATTATGCCGATCGTTTACACGCCGACGGTCGGCAAGGCATCACAATACTACTCGCGAGTATTTCGTCGCGGTCGGGGGATCTTCATTACGCCGGACTACGTGGGCCGAATCGAAGAAGTTCTACGCAGCGCGGCGCCATTCAGCGACGTTCGTCTAATGGTCGTTACCGATAATGAAGCAATCCTCGGCATCGGTGACCAAGGTGCTGGTGGCATGGCTATAAGCGTCGGCAAGCTGGCGCTGTATTGCGCGGGCGCTGGTATTCACCCGGCGCAAACGCTACCGATCAGCCTTGATGTAGGGACCGACAATCAGGCATTGCTGGACGACCCATTATATCTAGGCTATCGGCAGCAGCGGCTGCGAGGCGAACGCTACGTAGCGCTGGTTGACGAGTTTGTCGCGGCGGCGAAGAGCGTGTTTCCAAATGTTGTTATTCAGTGGGAGGATTTTCACAAAGAAAACGCGCTGATGATACTCGATCGCTACCGGCAGCAGGTGCCGTCGTTTAATGACGATATTCAGGGCACCGGCGCGGTTGCAAGTGCATGCGTGCAGGGTGCATGCCGAATCAGCGGCCAGAATTTTGTTGACAGCAGGATTGTTGTCTTCGGCGCCGGAGCAGCAGGTCTTGGTATTGTGCGTCAGCTCAGAAATAGGTTGAGAGCAAATGGGCTGCGGGGCGAC
>JAOTZC010000021.1 GCA_029861535.1 Gammaproteobacteria bacterium | reverse complement strand
CATTGCGACTTCACCGAGACGCTTCGCTTCAGCCCTGCGTTTTTCCAGTCCGGCCTCATAATCGGCCATGCTGGCTTTGCTCTCGTTTTCACCCTGGATTGCCGTTGCCTCGAGGCTCGCAACCTGTACGCGCTTTTGTGTCTCCGCCTTTTTTTTGCCTTCGATCGCCAATGCGGATTGTTGAGCAACAGCAATTTCTTTTTCCTTGTGTGCCGACGCCTCACCGGCAACGCCTTCGGCTTCGAGTTTTGCCACCTGTACTCGCTGATCGCGTTCGGCCGATTTTGTACCGGTCGCTGACTGCGCGGTTTGCTGCGCGACCTCAACGTCACGTTCACGATGGTTGCTGGCCTCACCGATAGCGCCTTCGCGTTGAGCAGCTGCGACCTCAATTTTGGCTTTGTTTATTGCCTCGGCGGCCGCTTTCTGACCGAGAGCCTCGATGTATCCAGACTCGTCGGTGATGTCCCGAATGTTGACGTTAATCATCTCGAGACCGATCTTGTTGAGCTCGAAGTTGACGTTCTTATTGACGAGGTCGAGAAATTTCTCGCGATCCTGGTTGATCTCTTCGATTGACAGCGTTGCAATGACCAGACGCATTTGACCGAGAATGATGTCCTTGGCCTGAGAGTTGATTTGATGCTCATCGAGACCAAGCAGACGTTCCGCTGCATTGTTCATGATGTCCGGATCCGTCGAGACACCGATCGTGAATGTGGACGGCACGTTGACGCGAATGTTCTTCTTGGACAGCGCGCTCTGCAGCTCGATCTCGATCGTCAACGGCTCGAGCGACAGGTAGCTGTAGCTTTGCAACAACGGCACGACAAACGTACCGCCACCGTGGATGCAGCGTGCGGCCCGCTGACCGCCGACCTTACCGTAAACGACGAGGATGCGGTTTGACGGGCAGCGTTTGTATTGAGAAACGAGGATCGCGAGGAAAAATGCGACCAGTAGTACGACAGAGACCACGAGCATCAGTGGTCCAGGTGAGAATCCCTCTATCACGGCAACTCCTTTAAATGAGTCTTGTTATTAATGTAGTTTGGGACGATTAATCGGCAGGTTCGACCACAAATGTCCCGTCATCACGCACGCTAATGACTTTTACGCTCGAAAATTCGGGGATGCGCGGGCCAACGCTAATCGCATCCATTGTTTTTAAGCGGCCGGATACCGACACTTGAATCTTACCCCTGCCTTCGCCTTTCATTGGTATTGACATATACGCAGTCGCAATTCGGCCGACGGCAGTCGACGTGTCGTAATCGACGGTGCGGTTTAGCTTGCGGGCAAAGGCCATCAGTCCGGAGGCCATCATCATCAACACGAAACCGAAGCCAGTCGCGGCTGCCGCTGAAACCATGCCGTTCAAGTCCCAGTCTATGCGACAGGTCAGGCCCATCCACCCGGCGCCCATAAAAAAGGCCAGGATGGAGAGTATCGAGAACATGTTGAACGCGCCGTCCCCGCCGACATCGGCCAGGTCGCCATCCACATCGCCATCGCCGCCAAAAAATAATGCGAGCACCAGGCGAATGATGAAGAAGGTTGTGCCGACGAGTGCCATAACCAGATACACCAAGACATCCATGCCGTAGCGTAGGGCATCGTCCCAGCTGAACAGAATATCGAGGATCGTTGTTACTCCTAGTCGGCGTGCCTGCGGCAAATATACCATTTTGTTCGGTGAGCCTCTTAGTCTTCGGGCACATTACGCTTTTTTGATCGAGACGAGACGGATGGGAAAGTGGAACCTATCCTCTGTTATTCTTGCGGCAAACAGCGAGGTAGGGACTGTCTAAATGCACCTCCTGAAAGAACTTCGACGCCGGCGCGTCTTTCGAACTGCGGGACTGTATATCGTCGCGGCATGGGTGCTGCTGCAGGTGGCATCGCTGGCATTTCCCGCACTCAATATTCCCGAAGTTGCAATACGATTTGTATGGTTCGCGGCGATACTCGGATTCCCGGTTGCGCTGTTATTCGGTTGGCGATACCAGATAAGCGATAAAGGTATTTTCCGCACGACTGGAACGGCCACCTCCGATCAAAACATTAGCTTGAAGCGCGCGGATTTTCTTATTTTGTCTGCATTGCTGGCAATAACCGTTGTCATTGGTTGGCGTGCGGTCGTTGATATTAAGACCGTCGAAACCCCGTTTCGCATGTCGACTTTCGGCCGCGAAATCCACCCAAACTCGGTGGCCGTGCTGCGACTCGGCAACTTAACCGGAGACTTGGAGCAGCAATTCTTTGTCGACGGGATCCACGACGCGCTGACAGCTGTTTTGTCACAGGTGAGCGGGTTGCGCGTCAAGTCGCGCACGTCAACGAGTGTCTACAAGGGCGTCTCACGGCCCCTGCCTGAAATAGCCGATGAACTTGGTGTGGCCAACATTATCGAGGGATCTGTGTTTCGAACGGGTGACGAAGTGCAGATTTCAGTGCAGCTAATCGACGCCGTGACCGATGAACATGTCTGGTCACAAAATTATCGGCGCAGCATGAAGGATATGCTCGCGTTACAGGCAGAGGTCGCAATGACTGTCGCAGACAAGATTGATGTTGCGCTAACTGCGGATGAGATGTCGCGGTTACGCAAGTCCCGCGTCGTGGATCCCCGGGTCTACGAGTTGTACCTAAAAGGGATGTATTTTGTGAAACGCCTGGATCCGAGCGCGATACAGCGAGGCCTTAATCTGTTGCACGATGCCGTGGGTATTGATCCACGCGAGCCGCTCGCCTACGCGGCGATCGCGCTTGGCTACAATACGATTGGGCACGGCGTGAACGCGCATGATGCGTTTCCCAAGGCGCTTGCTGCGGCAGACAAAGCACTAGAACTCGATAATTGGTCCGGAGAGGCTTGGGCAGCGTTGGGAGAGGCACAGTTGTATTACGAATGGGATTGGGCGTCGGCCGAAGCATCGCTAACAAGAGCAATCCAGCTAAGCCCAAGTCTTGATCATGCATACGCACATTACGCGTACCTGGTTGCTCTGCATGGGCGTATGGACGAAGCACTGCAGATCAGCGAGAAGGCGCGCGACCTGAGCCCGGTTGACCCAATATGGGCGGGATTTACTGCTTGGCTGTACATGCTCGATTCTCAGTGGGGAAAGGCCATCGAAACCTGCGAAGAATGCCTGAGTTTTGCGCCTAATTTCTGGTTGTGCCAATACGTGCTGGGGCAAATTTACTCAGCCCAGGGCCAAATAGATAAGGCACTTGCAGCACACGAAAGCATGCCGGATGGCACGATTTTCAAACCTTGGGCGATTGGTATCACCTTTGCATTGGCGGGCCGGCGTGACGACGCAATGCGTACCATCACAGCAATGCAGGCGACAGCGACGCCGCGGGACAATTTTCATATCGCTCTTACTTATTCGGCCTTAGGTGACAGCGATGCCGCTTTCGAATGGTTTAGCGCCGCCTTTGAATCCCGCTCAGATTGGTTGCCATGGATAGCATTGCCGTACGCATATGGTGGAGCCGTTGAACCGATCAGAAACGATCCGCGGTTTCAGGCATTGATCGAAAGATTGGATTTGCCAAGTGATGGTAGCTAGTTGCCGCAAGGCTTCCCCGAGATCTGATTAACACTGCGCCGTGAAAAAAGTCATCGTTATCTACGCAGTTGCTGGTGCTGCCCGCGCAGGGTTAGGTCTATCTATAGGCTTAGCTGAAATAAAAAGTAGTGATCGATCAGCAGCGCTGCGAACAGGAAGCCGAGATAGGTGATCGAAAACTTGAAGGTGCGCATCGCCCAGTCGAGATCAGCAGGGTGACGCATCATCTGAATCGCGTGATATAGAAATACTGCGTCGAGAGTGATCGCCGTCAGTAGGTAGATAAACCCGCTCATGCCGGTCAGATACGGCACGATAGTAATTACGACAAGCAGAATCGTATACAGAAGAATGTTTAGCCGTGTGTACGCCTCGCCATGAGTGACCGGTAGCATTGGGATGCCGACCTTCGCGTATTCTTCTTTGCGCGCGATAGCTAACGCCCAAAAGTGCGGCGGCGTCCAGATAAACACAATCAAAAACAGTAGCAATGCACTGGAATGAATTTCGCCAGTAACGGCCGTCCAGCCAAGAACCGGCGGTGCGGCGCCGGCTGCGCCGCCAATGACGATGTTTTGTGGCGTCGCGCGTTTCAAGAAAACCGTGTAAATGACCGCGTAGCCAATCAGTGAGAAAAACGTCAACAGTGCGGTTAATGAGTTTACCGCGAACCACAGGATAATCATTGAAATCACGCACAGTGTCGATGCAAACATCAACGCTTTGGGCTCCGATATCCGACCTTGGGGCAGAGGTCGGCCACGTGTTCTCAGCATGTGAATATCGATGCGCGCATCAAAAATATGATTGAACACGGCGGCGCCGGACGCGGCGAGCCCTATGCCAAGCGTTCCGAGTAGTAATGGTGCAACACCAGGCCAGCCGGGTACCGCGAGGAACATGCCAACAATCGCCGTAAACACGATCAGCATGACGACACGAGGTTTCGTCAGCTCGTAGTAGTCCCGCCAATCGGAAATTGTCTGAATTTCTGTGCTCATATTCCTGAGTCGTGATCAACCAATCCGTGACAGCTTCAGCAAGCGTTTAATGTCATCGACCATGTCCCGCGGCGCAAGCTCCGGGTGAAAATACATCACCAGGTTTCCCTGCGGATCGATCAGATAGTATCCGCCCTCTCTGAGCCCAGCGGGTTTCTTGGTATCGAGTAGTTCGCTCAAGGCGCTGTCCTCAAGCGTTATCAGTCCCTGGTGCTCATTGCCAAGAAACACTGTATCGAGCACGGTTTCACCGTGCAAGAAAATCCGTCCGACACGGACCATTTGCTTGCCCAGCATCAGGCGCGACTGGCGGATCGTGTACAGGCCATTGCGGCAGTCTTGATCACAAGCGCCCATTTCTTCGAATAATGGCAGCCGGTCGGCGTTTTATTGCTCGCGCAGTCAAAGACTCCGCTTGCGATAGTGCCAGACTAACAAACCGGTCAGAGCAGCGCCCATCGCGAACCACTGAAACGCGTAGACAAAATGTTTGCTGGGGCCCATCTCCTCGGGCACCCAATGACGCAGAAATCCGCCGTCATCCTCGGGGTCCATCAGCAGAACAAAAGGCTGCACCGGTCGTCCGAGCTGTTGCTCGAGATCCGCCAGGCTTGGATAGACCGCGCGCATTGGCCAGTTGCTGCCGGCAACGATCGCATGGCCCGTACGCGTACGGGCCTTGGGCAGCGATCCGACGCGCCCGCTAACGGTCGCCGGCGCGATATCGATTTCTATACGGTCCGCAATGGCGGCAACGTCCGGGGTCGGCCCGGTTTTTTCGATCCAACCGCGGTTGATCATTAACAGCGGCTCGTTTTCAGCCGTCTCAAGCGGCGTTAAGACGTAAAAGCCGTAGCGGCTGTTGAGAATAATGTTGTCGAGCAGAAACTGTCGGTCAGTGTCGAGGCGACCGTTGGCTTTCAGCGCCTGATACGGGCGCACTTCAGCGCCGTGATGAAAAGTCGCAAACCGGTCGGCGGCGTCAAATGCCCGCTGATCTTCAATCTTGCTCAACCCACGACTAATTTGCCAGACACTCAGGCCAGCAAACTGTGCGACGAGAAGGGTTCCGACAACAAATAGCAGCCAGGACGGCAACGATTTTTCGACCTTCGAATTCACAATATATTGGTACGCCTGTTGGCAGCTTCAGGTAGTAGCAAGATGTTACATGTTGAACTCAGCAGCTATCGCAATACGGTCGAAACTTTGCTAGATCAACTATGACGGTGCGGGATCGTCGTTGCATCGATTCGTATATGTCCATCGCCCGGCTGGGCGCCGCTGCCCCAGCAATGCGCGTAAATGAGCTCGAGATCGAAACGGATTTTTGACGCTCCGGCGTTGCTCTCGAGTTGTCGGCGCATGCGCTCGAAAGCGATCCTGCCCGACAACGAATGTTGCCGGCACGCCAGGCTGTTACGCGCCCCAACAGCGCTCAGATCCCGAAACAAAGCGTTGGCGTCACTGTAGGTCACCGACAGCCTATCGACATCGAGCACCGGATCGCGAAGTCCGCTCTGCACTAAAGCGTCGCCGACGTCGTGCATATCGAGAAAGCGATTGACGTGCTCGTGCTCGCTGACGTCGGCCCATGCCTGACGCAGCTCGAGCAGGCTGTCGGGACCGAGCGTCGAGAAAATAAACAGGCCGCCTTGTCGCAAAATTCTCGAAACCTCGGCCGCCACCACCCCTGGATTGTCGATCCAGGGCAACAACAAATTCGAAAACACAACATCGACGCTTTGATCTGCAAGTGGTATCGCCCGCGCGTCGGCTTGCAGGTATGACGCCTTGGTAAACCAAGCACGCCGCGTGCTGCAACGCTCTAGCATGCCGCCGGACAAATCGATACTGAGAATTCTTGCTCCCCGAAAGCGTTTCGATAACTGACGGGTGGCGGCGCCGGTCGCACAACCAAGGTCGACAACAAGCCCAGCATCGACTACAAGCCCGTCAAGCCGCGCAAATAGGCCATCGCGAGTGACCGCGTGAACAAAATCCGCGCTATCAAACGTAGTAGACGCTTGATCGAAGCGGCGTCGAACATCGGCACTGTTGAGCGAGAATTTGGTGTCCAAGATGGCAGTCTGGCGGTCCAGAGAAGCCAATGTAAGTTATCACGCTTTCAAGCGATTTAGCCCCGAAACTGACACCAGGCAGCTTGGCTGGTCGGTGCAGACTCTGCACATGCATAGGTACAGAGGGCGCAAATCAATACGGCGGTTACTCAGCCGACTCTCGGCCACAGTGAATCACGCATTAATGCCACGACGTTGCGTTTTTTGCAGCGTGATCAGCGGGCCTAATGAGCGCTTCGTCTGCCACGCTTGTCTTGGAGAATTGCCGTGGATTCGACATAGCTGCCCGCAATGCGGAATTCAACTGCCGAGCGAATTAGCACCCACCGTGTGCTGTGCGACATGCCAATCGAGTCCGCCACCGATTACCGCAACAGTCGCGCCACTTGAGTACGCGTTTCCGGTGGATGCGGCGATCAAGGCGTATAAGTTTCATCGCAGACTTTTTTTCGTGCCTGCCTTCGCAGAAATCCTAATGTGCGTTATTGACCGACTACCGAACGATGTTGATGCGCTGTTGCCAGTGCCGTTACATCGTTGGCGGCAAATGAAGCGCGGGTACAACCAGGCAACAGAAATTGCGAAACCTGTAAGCACTGCACTAAGACTGCCGATTGTGACAAATGTGTATCGCAGCCTTGCGACACCATATCAGTCCGGACTCGATGCGCATGAACGGCGAACAAACCTCAAATCGGCGTTTCGAACGAAAGGTCGGCTAGCAGCGCGGCATGTGCTTATCGTCGATGATGTAATCACGACTGGAGAAACCGGCCGTCAAATCGCGCGGCTGGTGCTTGCTAACGGCGCCGAGAAAGTGAGCATGATTGCAATTGCGCGAGCAATTCCACGAGCGGGGGGATAAGCAATCGACGCAATTAAGGGTTAAAACTATAGTGCAGGACAATTCCGATGAAAATGACAAGACCGATCAGGTGGTTGTGCAAGAACGCCTTGAAACAAGCGGCCGGCTGGCGATCGCGGGCGAGCCATTGGTGATAAGCCATTAAACCCGCGGTCACGAGAACCGACAGAAAATACCAAAAGCCGAGCTCTGCCCGCAGACCGATAAACACGAGTGCAATCAACATGACGAGTTGCAATCCGCCGATGACAAACAAGTCTGCATCGCCGAACAGCAGTGCCGTGGACTTGACGCCAATCTTGCGATCGTCGTCACGGTCGACCATCGCATAGAACGTGTCGTATATGATCGCCCAGATCAGCGCTGCGCCAAAAACGACCCACGCCAGTTGCGACACGGACCCGGTTTGCGCGGCAAACGCCATTGGCACCGCCCAGCCGAATGCGGCGCCCAGTATGAACTGGGGTATCGAGACAATGCGTTTGATAAATGGATAAATGACCGTTAATGCTGCGCCAACGACGGCGAGTAATTGCGCCGGTCGATTTAACATCGTCGCGAGGCCGATGGCGATTAGTCCGAGTGCCGCAAATAAAGTTAATGCCTCGACAGGCGTAACGGCTCCTGAGGCAATTGGTCGACGTCTTGTGCGCTCGACATAGGGGTCAATGTTGCGATCGGCATAGTCGTTCAGTACGCAGCCCGCAGAGCGCATGATGAAAACGCCAGCAACAAAAATAACGAACAAGCTCTGATCCGGGTGCCCTTCTCCGGCCAGCCACAGCGCCCATAGCGTCGGCCATAGCAATAGCCATATGCCAATGGGCTTATTGACGCGCATCAATTTGCCATAGTTACGAACCTGGGTGACGACTTCGGGCGCGATCAATCCGCGGATGCGTATATTCATGGACGACAGTTTACTTTAGACACGGCGATCGCTCCTACAGCTGATCAGACTTTGCCGTAGCGATTCACATCGGCGAGCCAACGCCGGACGATCGCGTTAGCGTTGTCCGGCAATTGCCGCCGAATCGCCTCTGCGGCGATCTGTACTCTCGGCATCAGGTCGGCATCACGCACCAGATTTGCCACCCGATAATCGGGCAGGCCGGTTTGTCGCGTACCAAGCAATTCACCGGGGCCGCGCAACTCAAGGTCACGCTCCGCAACAACGAAGCCGTCGTTGGTTTTGCGCAGAACGGCGAGACGGCTCTTTGCGATATGGCCAAGCGGCGGTTTGTACACGAGCACGCAATGACTCTGAATCGATCCACGGCCGACGCGGCCGCGGAGTTGATGAAGTTGCGACAGACCCATGCGCTCGGCGTTCTCAATGATCATCAAGCTTGCGTTTGGCACGTCGACACCGACCTCTATAACCGTTGTCGCGACGAGGAGTTGAATCAATCCTTCCTTGAATGCCTGCATGCCGCGTTCTTTTTCGGCTTGACGCATGCGTCCATGAACAAGACCGACGCGAATATCCGGCAATGCAGCACTCAACATTTCGTAGCTTGCCTCCGCAGCCTGGTAATCGAGCGTTTCTGACTCGTCGATCAATGGACAAACCCAATACGCCTGTTGCCCCGCTGCACAGGCGGAGCGCACTCGATCGATAACCTCCTCACGCCGGGAATCTGGAAGCGCGATCGTTTTAACGGGCTGACGGCCAGGCGGTAGCTCATCGATGATCGAAGTATCGAGATCGGCATATGCGGCCATCGCTAAGGTTCGCGGAATCGGCGTGGCTGTCATGACGAGTTGGTGCGGTTGCCCGCGGTCTCCGACGCCCTTGTCGCGCAATGCCATGCGTTGATGTACACCGAATCGGTGCTGCTCGTCGATTACGACAAGACCGAGCTGCTTGAACGTCACACCCTCTTGAAATAATGCGTGCGTGCCAACGACAACCTTGGCCGACCCGTCTTCGATGGCGGTGAGCGACTCGCGGCGTGCCACTGTGCGCTGGCTGCCGGAAAGCCACGCGGGCTCGATGTTGAGCGGACGGAACCAATCGGAAAAGCTGCGCCAGTGTTGCTCTGCCAGTAACTCTGTCGGCGCCATAATCGCTGCCTGGACACCGCAGGCGACGGCCTTCAAACACGCGATTGCTGCGACGACAGTCTTTCCGGAGCCGACGTCGCCCTGAATCAGGCGCATCATCGGGTGCGGTGCTTGCAGATCGGACAGAATTTCATCAACTACGCGGTGTTGTGCGCTGGTTAGAGAGAAAGGCAGATCGCCGATAAAGTTGTCAACTTCGGCTTTGCCATCGACAAGCGCTGGGGCCGACTCGGTTTTGGCCAGAGCGCGGAGGTTCTTTAGGCTCAGGTAGTGGGCGAGCAACTCCTCGAAAGCGAGCCGTTGTTGGCACGGATGCTTGCCGGCGAGCAACAGCGCGACATCGGCATCTGGAGGTGGCCGGTGCAGAAAAACAATCGCGTCCGCCAACGATGGCATCGCCAGCTTATTGAGAATTTCCCGCGGCAGTAGCTCCACTGGCGGCGACTTTTGCATTCGCACGAGTGCCTGGTCGGTCAGGTTTCGCAAGCGCCCCTGCTGTACCCCTTCGGTCGCCGGGTAAATCGGTGTTAGCGATTCGTTGACTGCAGGGTCCTGGTGTTCCCGCAACACGCGATACTCGGGGTGAATCATCTCGAAACCTTTAGGAGCCTTGCGCACCTCGCCGAAGCAGGTCACATGGACACCGGATTGGAATTGCGCTTGTTGGCTTCGAGAGAAATAAAAAAAACGCAGAGTAAGTTGACCGGTGCCGTCTCCAATACGCACCAGTAAATTGCGTCGGCCGCGATACACGGTTTCTGATAGCAGCACTTCGCCAGTTACCAGACAACGTGTACCGGCCGCCAGCGCACCAAGTTTGATGAGCTGTGTGCGGTCTTCATAGCGCAGCGGTAACAGAAACAGTAGGTCTTCGACGCGATACAGTCCCAGACGCTCGAGCTTTTTCAGAAGCGCAGGGCCGACACCGGCTAGATCGGTTAAAGGGTCATCGTGCTGCAAGCAACGGCCCTACAACGCGAGTATTGCGTCGGCTTCGACGTCAACGCCTTTCGGTAACGAGGCGACACCAACGGCAGCGCGGGCTGGGTACGGTTGCTCAAAATAGAGTTCCATCACACTGTTGACGGTGGCGAAATTATCGAGATCTGTCAGGAAGATTGTCAGCTTGACGATGTTCTGTAGGCTGCCGCCCGCCGCCTCGGCGACAGCGGTCAAGTTTTCGAAAACTTGTCGTGCGCGCGCCTCGAAATCGCCATCAACGACATTCATTGTTATTGGATCCAATGGAATTTGACCAGACAGGAATACCAGATCGCCTGCTCTGATGGCCTGAGAATAGGTACCAATCGCTGCAGGCGCATTGCTGCTCGAAATCGCTTCTTTGCTCATGAACGCTCCGGGTTTAGCTTTTTTTCGTTTAGGTGCTATCGCGGGATACACGAATAACATTCGGCATCTTTCGAACGTTGCGCATTATTTCAGCAAGGTGCTTGCGATCGCGCACCTGAAGCAAGAACGACAACATCGAGCAGTCTTCGTGCCGACCGAGAACCTCAACCTGCTCGATGTTGGAGCCGCAGTCACCAATCGTTGCGGCAACTTCGGCAAGGACGCCCGGTTTGTTAAGAGTGTCAATCGTAATTTGACTGAAAAATTCACGGTCGACGTCCTTCTCCCAAGTCACGGCGATCCATTTTTCGGGTTGTTTGCGGAAGTTGCTGAGATTACCGCAGCCGTTGCGATGGATGACGACGCCGCGACCAGAGCTCAGGTAACCCATTACGTCATCACCTGGAATCGGGTAGCAGCACTTCGCGTAGCTGACGACCATGCCCTCGGTTCCGGCTATGGTGAGGCTGGCATGGGCAGTTTCGTCGTCGTTCGAATCGCTAACGCCGAGAAGAAAGCGAGCGGTCAGCGGTGCGAGCCGCTCACCGAGGCCGACCTGCTCGAATAATTCCGAGGTATCATTCAGTCCGACTTCTTCAAGCGCCGCATTCATTCGCACCTTACCTATTTTGCGCAGAGAGGAATCAAGATCCTTTAAAGAGCGGTCGAGCAAGCGCTTACCGAGATCGATTGACTCGCTCGAGCGCAAATTTTTCATGTATTGACGAATCGCAGTACGAGCTTTTGCAGTGCGAACAAAGGTCAACCAGTTCGGGTTCGGCTTAGCGCCGCGACTTGTAATTACTTCGACGGTTTCGCCATTCGCCAGCGGTGTGCGCAGTGGTACAAGACCGCGATCGACTTTGGCCGCGACGGTGCGATTTCCGATATCCGTGTGCACGGCATAGGCGAAATCGACGGTCGTCGAGCCCTTCGGCAACGGCATGATTTCACCTTTCGGCGTGAACACATAAATCTTGTCAGGGAACAAGTCGACCTTGACACTTTCGAGAAACTCTTCGGATGATCCGGCCTCTTGTAGTTCCGCGAGACCCGACAGCCATTCCCGAGCACGTCGTTGCGGCGTTGCATCGACCTTGTCGTCGGCCTTGTACTGCCAGTGCGACGCGACGCCGGACTCGGCGACGCGGTCCATCGTGCGGGTTCGAATTTGCACTTCCAATGGCAGTCCCTTTGGGCCAAACAGCGTAGTGTGCAATGACTGGTAACCGTTTATTCGCGGGATAGCCACGTAATCTTTGAACCGTCCCGGCATCGGCTTGTAGAGGCCATGAACGATTCCTAGCGCCTGATAGCAACTATTGACGTCGTCAACGATGATACGAAAACCGTAAACGTCGACGACATCACTTAGCAGCCGCTTTTTCTCGGCCATTTTCTTGTAAATGCTGTACAGGTGTTTTTCGCGGCCAACAATTTCAGCTTCGATGCCGTCGTCCTTCAGCGCTGCGGCAAATTCTTCCAAGATCCGTTTGACGATCTGCCGTTGGCTGCCTTTGCTGCGCTTCAATGCTTTTTCGAGTACTCGATAGCGCATCGGATAGAGGTGTCGGAAGCCCAGGTCTTCCAGCTCGACTTTGAAGCGATTGATGCCAAGCCGGTTCGCGATAGGTGCGTAGATGTCGAGTGTTTCTCGAGCGATCCGGCGAATTTTTTCCGGCGGCATCGCCGACAAGGTTTGCATGTTGTGCAGGCGATCGGCGAGCTTGACAAGGATTACGCGAATGTCCTCGATCATTGCCAGCATCATTTTGCGGAAGCTTTCGGCCTGAGCTTCGGCGCGGCTGCGAAATTGAATTTGGTCGAGCTTGCTAACACCGTCAACGAGCGCGGACGTTTCTTCACCAAATTTTTCTTCGATTTGGCTAAGTGAAGCGTCAGTATCCTCAACGACGTCATGCAATATGGCCGCGGCAATCGCCTGTGCATCGAGGTGCATCTCGGCCAATTCTTGGGCGACCGCGATCGGGTGCGTGATATACGGCTCGCCCGTCATGCGGGTCTGGCCATCATGTGCGGCCGCGCCAAACTCGTAGGCCTGGACGATTGTTTCGATTTGATCTTTCGGCAGGTAGCTCTCGAGCGTTTCTAGCAGGTGCGACAAACCGTGGCTGCGTCGCGACGCACCCGGCAGCTTCGAGAGCAATGTTGCCGCGTAATCCATGACATGATCATACTCGCGTCATAGCCAGCAAAAACAGGGGTCGAATCGCAGTTTCTGGTAGCGAAGTAGCCGAAAAACAGGGGTTGAACCGCGGATTCTGCCGGCCACAAGCAATAACAGGAGCCGGATTTGGATGACTCAATGAAACTGCGGTTCGACCGCCGTTAATTTAGTCGCCGATCGAGATGCCGCGGACCGGCAGGATTTCGTCAGCCACATCCGGCTGCAACAAATCTTCTGTCGGAGGTTGTTCGATTTCATCAAGTATGGCCGGCGTGACGTGGCCCTCAGCAATTTCGCGCAACGCGATTACCGTTGGTTTGTCGTTTTCGAGTTCGACCATCGGGTCGGCGCCGTGCGCTATACGTCGTGCGCGTTTTGCGGCAACCAGCACCATTTCGAAAATATTGCCGATGTTGTCGAGACAGTCTTCAACGGTAATTCGAGCCATGTCGTCTAAGCCTTCGGCGGCACCCGCCGCTGGTTCAAGAAAATCGACGCATAGCTTGCGGGCGTCGGTCGGCGGACGCCAGACCATATAACCAATAGTTATAAGGGTCCTAAGTGACGATCCTTGAAACGGCGCGTCGTAGAGCAACGTTTTCGGTCGACGTCGACGTCCCTTCGCCACCGAGAGCAGCTTCGAGATCGGCAACGGCCTGGTCCAGGTCGTCGTTAATAATGACGTGATCAAATTCATCCCAGTGCGCCATGTCGGCGCGCGCGTCGCGGAGCCTGCGTGCGATGACTTCCGGCGAATCGGTGCGTCTGTTGCGCAAACGCCGTTCGAGCTCGTCCAGGGATGGCGGCATGATGAATATTGACACGCATTCCGGCATCGATTCGCGCACCTGTTGTGCGCCTTGCCAGTCAATCTCAAGAACAACGCTACGGCCGTTGTCGAGATGCTCTCGGACCTGTGCCCGACTTGTCCCGTACAAATTATCAAACACGTCGGCTGACTCGAGTAACTCGCCGCGTTCGCGCAGCCTCTCGAATTCCCGCTTAGTTACGAACAGATAGTCGACGCCGTCAGCTTCGTTACGACGTTTTTTGCGCGTGGTGTAAGAAATAGAAAACCGAAGCTCAGGATTATTAGTAACGAGTGCCCTCACCAAGGTCGTTTTGCCAGCGCCGGACGGCGCGGCAATGACGTACAGGCGTGCGGGCTTGCTCATGGTTTGCGCATCGTTTGCTTACTCGACGTTCTGAACCTGTTCACGCATCTGTTCAATGAGCACTTTCAAATCGACGGCGGCCTTGGTGGTCTCGGCATCAGCTGACTTCGACGCGAGCGTGTTCGCTTCGCGGTTGAGTTCCTGCATCAGAAAATCAAGTCGACGACCCACCGCCTCTTCCTTACCAAGCGTGGCGCGGATTTCTTCGACATGACTATCGAGCCTATCCAGCTCCTCATCGACATCGAGTTTTTGTGCAATCAACGCCAGTTCTACTTCGAGTCGCGCCGGATCGGCATCCACATCAAGTTTGTCTATGCGGTCGCGCTGCTTCGCACGAGTCGCATCGAGTACTTGCGGCATACGGGTTCGTACACTTTTTGCGATCGCGTCAACATCGTTGCACCGCGACTCGAGCATCGCTTCGATTCGTTCGCCTTCGCTTGCGCGCATCGTTGCCATCGCAGCCAACGCGGTATCGAGCAGCCGTGATGCTTCAACGAACAACGGTTCCATGTCGATCTCTTCTTGTTGAACGATGCCAGGCCAACGCAACAAATCGACCGGATTTACAGTTCCGGCGCTGGGCAATGAGGCGGATACTTCGTCCAGGCGTTTCGATAACAGACCAACGAGCTCCATGTTCAGCTGCATTTCGCGCGATTCGTCGAATGCGCGCCGGAAATGAAACGTGCATTCGACCTTGCCGCGCTTCAGGCGATCGCCAACTTGTTGGCGCAACAGCTGCTCCTTCGAGCGCAATTCGTCCGGTATTTTGAACTGGACATCGAGGTAACGATGATTGACCGCCCGAAGCTCCCAGGTCAGAGTGCCGAGCGACGACTCTTCCGACTCGCGCGCAAAGCCTGTCATACTGTGTAACATCTGAATCGATCTCCGGTTGTGCCGGGTTGGTCACGCTTTTAAAGTCTCAAGCGCGGCATATTAAAGAGACCGGGCCAAGAACGAAACACCATGCAGGTCGAGTACGCCAAAGTCTCCGCGCTGGGAGACCGCCAGGATAATCAGGATCGCGCGGCCGTTGTGGTCGCGGACGATGCGGCAATGCTGCTCGTATTTGATGGTATGGGCGGTCACTCTGACGGCGCGCGCGCGGCCGAAACCGCGCTTAAGATCGTGCAGGATACGTTTATGTCCGCACGGCTACCGATTCTGGACCCACAGGGATTCCTATATATGGCGCTGGCGCGGGCACATGACGAAGTCGTCGAACTGGGCCTGGACGTCGCGGTCGACTTTCGGCCGCGCGCGACTTGTGCGATCTGCCTAGTGCAAGAAAGCGGCTCATTTTGGGCACACATCGGTGACAGCCGCATTTACCAGGTGCGCAACGGTCAGGTTCTAACGCGATCACGCGATCACAGCCACGTTGAAGTCCTGATCCAGGAAGGTGCGATTACCGAAGAGGAAGCGCTCGATCATCCAATGCGCAATTTCGTCGAATGTTGCCTCGGCGGCGACATGCCGGTCCCGGACATGAGCATTACACCAAAGCTGAAATTGCTGCCAGGCGACGTATTGCTGGCCTGCTCGGATGGGCTTTGGTCGGGGCTCTCAGACGACGACATGGCGGAAATCGGCCTGCCTGGCGACAACAACCTTGCCGAAAACCTGAAAATGCTCAGCATGAAGGCATTGAACGCCAACTCCCCGTACAGCGACAATACAACCGGAACCGCGCTGCGGTGGTTGAGCGCTTAGACAACACCGACGCTTTAGGTATACGCCTGCAGGAGAAATCGATGCGACCAAGTGGCCGCGCCGCCGGCGATATTCGCCGTGTGCAATTCACTCCCGATTTTACGCGCCATGCAGAAGGCAGCGTGCTCGCCGAGTTCGGCGACACGCGGGTGCTGTGTAACGCGACGGTTGAGGAACGCGTACCGATCTGGATGCGCGGCCAGGGCAGCGGCTGGGTCACCGGCGAATACGGCATGCTGCCGCGAGCAACGCACACCCGTTCCGCTCGCGAGGCCACGCGCGGCAAACAAAGCGGCCGAACAATGGAAATTGCGCGCCTCATTGGCCGTTCCCTTCGCGCGGTTACCGATCTAGCGGCGCTGGGCGAGCGCACGGTGACGCTAGACTGTGACGTATTGCAGGCCGATGGCGGTACGCGCACGGCCGCAATAAGCGGCGCCTTTGTTGCGTTAGCGCTGGCGCTGGATCGAATGACAAAAAACCGCAAACTGAAGAGCAATCCATTGCATGGCCAGGTTGCGGCTGTTTCGGTGGGTATCTACCGTGGCGATGCAATACTCGATCTCGATTATGCTGAGGACTCGGAAGCGGAAACCGACATGAACGTGGTCATGAACGACGCTGGCCGCTTCGTTGAGGTACAAGGCACCGCCGAAGGACATGCGTTTAGTGACGATGAATTCACGGCGATGCTTGGGCTCGCTCGAGTCGGTATCGAACACATTGTCGAGTTACAGAATCAGGCGCTGACCGACGCCAAATGATGACTATCGTTATGGCCAGCGGAAACGTTGGCAAGATTCGAGAAATTGCCAGGCTGTTGGCGGATCTCGATGTCGAGATCGTGCCGCAGTCTGACTTCGGCGTCGACGATGCGAAAGAAACCGGCAGCACCTTTGAGGAAAATGCAATCCTCAAGGCACGTCACGCAGTCGCAGCGACGGGACTCGCCGCAATAGCCGATGATTCAGGCCTTGTCGTAGACGCACTCAATGGCCGTCCTGGCGTCTACTCGGCGCGTTATGCGGGCACCGATGCGAGTGACGAGGAAAATATCGACAAACTGCTGACTGAACTCAACGGAATCGACGATCGCGGCGCAGCGTTTCATTGTGTCGCGTGTTTTGTTGCACCTGATGAGACTGAAGCCATAATTGCGACAGGAGTTTGGCGCGGCGAAATTCTTCGCGAGCGACGCGGCGATGGCGGGTTTGGATACGATCCAATTTTTCTCGATACGGAATCCGGCCGCGCGTCGGCCGAATTGACGGCGGACGAGAAAAATGCGCGCAGCCACCGCGGCCAGGCACTGCGCGCGCTGGTTAGTGCGCTAAGTAAACGTCAGGTTTAGGCATGCCGCCGCCGCCATTAACTTTGTATGTGCATTTGCCGTGGTGCGTGGCCAAGTGTCCGTATTGCGATTTCAATTCCTACGCCGCCGGTGAGTCTGCGCCACGCGAGCGCTACCTCGATGCGCTGATTCACGACATCAGCAACGAAGCAACGCGCGCCGGTGGGCGGCAACTGATTGCTGTGTATCTCGGCGGCGGTACGCCGAGTCTGTTTAGAGCCGAAGAGATCGGCCGCCTGCTGGACGGAGTCGCACAAAATTTCTCGCTGACCAGCGATGTTGAGATCACGATGGAGGCGAACCCTGGCACCGTTGAGTGTGGCGATCCTGCCGGTTATCGCAGCGCCGGCGTGAATCGATTGTCTATCGGGGCGCAGTCTTTTTCACAGGAAGCGCTTAAGATTCTCGGTCGTATTCATTCAGTCGACGACATCAAGCGCTCGGTCGATGAGGCTCGCGCCGCTGGCTTCGATAACATCAACATCGATGTCATGTACGGATTGCCGAATCAGGATGTAACTCTCGCGCTTACCGATGTCGAGGCGGCACTGGCCTTTGAGCCGCAGCACTTCTCCTGGTATCAGTTGACGCTGGAGCAAAATACGGTTTTTCACGCGCGGCCACCCGAGGGTATGCCGAACAACGACCAGAGTTTTGCCATTCAGCACGCGGGCCAGGAGCTGATAGCGGAGCGCGGCTACGAGCAATACGAGGTATCAGCCTTTTCAAAACCCGGATTGCGAAGCCGGCACAACGTCAATTATTGGACGTTTGGCGATTATCTGGCCGTCGGAGCCGGCGCTCACGGCAAGGTGACCGCAGGTGATGGCGTGCGCCGCTACGCCAAACCCGCCAACCCGAACTCTTACATGCAGGCGATCGAGTCCGGGAGTCCACAGACACTGGCGCCGCCCATCGAGACGTCCGAACTCATGTTCGAGTTCATGCTCAATGCGTTGCGACTGACCGGCGGCTTCGATGAGGGCTTGTTTGAAGCACGCACCGGCGTCGCTAGAAATAGGCTGGCCGAGGCGGCGGCCGCAAGCCTCAAACGCGGGCTGATTGAGCGCGATGTGGCGGGTTGGTGGGCGCCTACCGCGCTTGGCCAGCGCTTTCTGAATGACTTGCAGGCCGAATTCCTGCCGTGATCATTTATGCACAACATCGTGGCCGTACTGTTTTTTCAGTGCAGAATCGTATTCAATTCAGCTCGAGTGTAGATAAAGCGCCGTAAGTTTTTGTTTTTAAGGGCTTTAACAAAATGAGCATAAAATAGTCATATTGACAAGGCGCTTTGAAAATCCGCACCTTAGGCAACCCGTTCAAATTTGTTCCACAACCTTATCCACAGCTTCTGTGGATAAAAATCTGGCCGCTCGGCGGGGCTTGCGGACCGCTCGTCATACCGATATATTACGCGACCTTTTTGGCACACCGTGTGCCCGGAGAGCCTGCAATGAAAGCCGAGATTCACCCCAACTACTCCGATATCAAAGTAACTTGTAGTTGCGGCAACGAGTTCACGACGCGGTCGACGCTCGGCGAAGATCTGCTCATTGAGGTTTGCTCTTCGTGTCACCCGTTTTACACGGGCAAACAGAAGATCGTCGACTCGGGCGGCCGCGTAGACAAATTCCGCAAGAAATACGGCATGTAAGGCAAGCCGGGGAGACTCCCGGTTCTGTTATGCTCGGTAAGCTTGGTTAACAAGCGGGCGCTCGCCTGCTGGTTTAAATAAGAGGATAACGATGAGCCAGGACGCATTTCGCCTGTTAAACCCGGATGGCAAAGAGATGGACCTGCCGGTTCGCTCTGGAACTATCGGCCCCGACGTCATCGACATCGCGCGGCTATACCGGGAACAGGGAGTTTTCACTTACGACCCGGGCTACGTTTCGACGGGAAGCTGCGCATCCGAAATCACTTTTATCGACGGTGAGAAAGGGGTGCTGATGTATCGGGGTTATCCGGTAGAACAGCTCGCTGCCCACTCAAGCTTTCTCGAGGTTTCCTACTTGCTGCTGCACGGCAATTTGCCGACTGCCAGCGAGCTCGAAGGTTTCGATCGGACAATACGCACGCATACTATGTTGAACGAGGGCATGCTGAACTTCTTTAAAGGGTTCCGCTATGACGCCCATCCGATGGCAATGTTGTCGGCTGTCGTTGGTTCGATGTCGGCGTACTACCATGACTCGCTCGATGCGTCGAATCCGGAGCATCGAGACATTTTCGCGCACAGAATTTTGGCCAAGCTGCCAACGATCGCGGCAGCGGCGTATAAGCTCAATAAGGGCCAACCATTTATCTATCCGCGCAATGATCTGAGCTACTGTGAAAATATGTTGCAGATGTTCTTCGCTGTGCCGGCCGAGCCTTATGAAATTGACGAGGTTGCGGCCGAAGCGCTCGACTTGTTATTTATCTTGCATGCCGATCACGAACAGAATTGCTCTACATCGACCGTTCGCATGGCAGGCAGTTCCGGCGCAAATCCTTACTCGGCGATCGCCGCCGGTATCGCGGCACTGTGGGGTCCCGCACATGGCGGCGCCAACGAGGCTGTGCTTGAAATGTTGGAGGAAATTGGCGACGCCAGCCAGATTGGCAAGTATGTGAAAAAGGCCATAGATAAGAACGATCCTTTCCGGTTAATGGGCTTCGGCCATCGCGTTTATAAAAACTTCGATCCGCGCGCAACGATCATTCGTGACATGTGCCATAAGTTATTGGCGAAACTCGGTCGGCAAGATACGCCGATTTTCGATCTGGCGCTTGAGCTCGAACAGGTGGCACTCAAAGATGACTACTTCATCGAGAAAAATCTGTACCCGAATGTCGATTTCTATTCCGGCATCATCTATCGAGCACTCGGGATTCCGACCTCGATGTTTACCGTGATGTTCGCGCTTGGCCGCTCAGTCGGCTGGGCGGCGCACTGGCGGGAAATGATTGCCGACCCGAAGGGGCGGATTAGTCGGCCGCGGCAGCTTTATTTGGGGCCAGAACAGCGCGACTACGTGCCCATCGAAAAACGTTAGATCGTCTTGGCTGCCGATGGGATGCTACTCATCGGATGAAAAGCGCCCAACCAACCACTAATCTCTCTCCCGTGATCCGCACAGAACGTCCGTCGTGCGTCGATCCTGCTCCCTCGAAACCCCACTCACTCGCAAGACCGACGCACCGCGGACGCCGGAGCACGTGCAAGGTGACCGGTCATCGGCACTACGAGAACATCTACAGTCGTTGGTCGATGCAGAGTAGGGCGTCTGACGAACGAGTGGGGTTCCGAGCGAGGAAGACGCCCTACTCTGCATCCACACTCAGTCACGATAGATAGATTCAGCGGTTGCGACGCACGACGGACGCCCAATTCAGATCACGCGGGCTTCGTCAGACTTCGATAAGGCCTTTGACACGCGTCATATCGGCTCTTTCCATCGGGCGACCGTCGATTGGGCTTAGTGGGGCCTGTCTGATGCCGTCGATTGGGAACACCGTTGCTTGGATCGCAGCCATGGCATGTCGAAACTCAAATCCCGCGAACGTATCGCTATGATCGCGACGGCTTTTCAGCCGACGCTCATACGGTCGATAAGGAATATCCATCGAGTTCAGCTGCAACGCGACGGCTTCGGCGTCGTCGGCGAACACGTGTAAATTCACGGCTGAGTTCTCGTCGGCAGTACCGCTAAGAACTGGGCCTACCAGGCGGGGAGTAAATAGCGACAGCAATTCCATTGCAGCCAGCGCGGATTCGCGCATCGATCGCAGGAAATTGACATGGCTGTCGCCGCCGAACAATTTATGATGTTCCTCGATCGCGCATTCGATTTCAGAATTGCGAGGCAGCGAACCGCGCGTACTCAATCCGAGCCGTTCAGCCGCTTTCATCTTGGCAGCTCGATAGTCGCGAATTCCTTGATTAACGATGATGCGCGCGGCTTCCTGCGCGACCATTTTCCGCGCCCGATCGTTCTCATTGGTGCTTTTTTTGCCCATTAGACCTGCTCACACCTTAAAACAGCGGTTCGGCTTCCTCGTCCGTTTCCTCGTCATCAGTACCTTCGTCGTCCGTTGCCTCGCCATCACTACCTTCGTCGTCTGGAATCTCGTCATCCAGACCGTCACCGAACCCTGATGTGTCATTGAAAATATTTGGCAGCTCCTGCAAGGACTCGCATTCGGGGACATGTTCCGCACGAAATTTCTCGAACATCGTGTTGCTCTGACCCGCGCTTGCCGGGCAGCCGTCGGCTTTATCGATCAATCGGCTGACGATACCATCGGGCATCGGCATTTCATGGTGCGGCACGCCGTCGAGCGCAACGCGCGAAAACTCGACCCAGATCGGTAATGCCGTGCGCGAGCCTTCCTCGCCGGGGCCGAGCGGGGTGTCGTTGTCGTAACCTACCCAGACGATGCTGGCCAGATCGGCGTTGAAGCCGCCAAACCAAGCATCACGGCGATCATTGGAAGTACCGGTCTTGCCGGACAGGTCGCTCCGACCCAGCACCATCGCACGCCGACCTGTGCCGCGACGAATGACGTGGCGCATCATGTCCTGAATGAGAAACGCATTCTGGGCAGAAATTACGCGCGGGGCTGGATTGGCAGATTCGAACAGTTGCGGAGCAGTCACGGCGTCGGGTCGATACGTCAACGCAACTTCGGCCATTTCCTCGAGCGATAACTCTATCGGCGTCGGTGCGACAAATGTATTTTCATCAGGTTCCGGATTGCACTCTTCGCAAACCACAAACGGTTCGGCGCGATACAGCGTCTCGCCTTCGGGTCCGTATATCGCATCCATGACATACGGTTTGATGGCGTAACCACCATTCGCAAGGACGGCATAGCCCTGCGCCATGTCGAGTGGCGATGCGTTGCCGGCGCCGAGCGCCAGCGAGCCATTGTGCGGCAATGCCGCGTCCCCGAAACCAAACTTTGCGATATGTCTGACGGCGTTGCCAACGCCAGTCTCGAACAGCAGCAGCCGTACCGACACTAGGTTCATCGAGCGCACCAGCGCTTCGCGCATGCGTGTCGGGCCATAAAAACGGCCGCTGTAGTTAATCGGCCGCCAGACCGCCTCCAGTTCGGACGAGTTAATGACCACGGGTGCATCAAGCACGACGGTAGCCGGCGTGTTGCCGTGCTCTAATGCGGCCGAATAAATAAACGGCTTGAAAGAGGAGCCAGGCTGGCGGAAGGCTTGTGTTACGCGATTGAATTTACTCGTTGCGAAATCGAAGCCGCCGGCGAGGCTTGTTATCGCGCCGTCCTGCGGGTCGACAGATACGACGGCGCCTTGTGCTTTGGGCACCTGCGCCAACGCCCAGTCGTCATCATCCGTTGGCATCACAACAATAATGTCGCCAACGGCCAAAACGTCGCTGACAAGCTCTGGAGCAGGTCCGGTTGTCTCCGGGTCGATATACGGCTTGGCCCACGAAATGCCTTTCCACGGAACGACTGCTTGTTCACCATTGTGAAAAATAATGTCGGCGCTGTTGTTCTCGTGCAGCTTGGCAACAATCGCGACGGACAGCCCACCGGACACGTATTGGTCGAGAACATTCAGAATTTCGACGGGCCAGTCGATCATGTCTGATGCGAGAATTTCTGGTGTCAATTCGAAGTTGGCAGGCGGACCGCGATATCCGCGCCTGCGCGTAAACTGCAGCAAGCCGTTGCGCAGCGAGTAATTCGCTGCGTTCTGCAATCTAGCGTCGAGTGAAGTAACAACCTGGTAGCCCGCCGTGTAGGTTTCTTCGCCATAGCGGGATAGCATTTCACGGCGAACCATTTCGGCGACATAGTCGGCATGAAGCTCTACGGCAGCACCGTGCAGCTCAGACTCCATCGGCAATGCCATCGCTTCGGCGTATTGTTCGTCGCTAATAAAGCCGAGATCTTCCATTCGGCCGAGCACGTAGCTGCGGCGCCCGGTAGCGTTTTCGACGCTTCGTACCGGGTTGTACCGTGAAGGCGCGGGCAGTACACCGGCCAACGTTGCGGCTTCCGCAATATTGATATCCTCGAGTGGTTTGTCGAAATAGACCTGCGCCGCAGCTGCGACGCCATAGGCACGTTGGCCAAAAAACATTTTGTTTAGGAACAGCGCCATAATCTGTTCCTTCGTAAATTCCTGTTCGATCTTATACGCGAGGAATGCTTCGCGAAGCTTGCGCGTGAACCGTTGTTCGCGTGTCAGGAAGTAGTCGCGAGCCAGCTGCTGCGTCAACGTGGAGCCGCCGCTTTCGATACTGCCGGTCGACGCGAGTTGAAGAAAGGCCCGCAATATTCCGCGGTAATCAATGCCCGGGTGTTCGAAAAATCGACCGTCCTCAGCGGCAACAAACGCGTCAACGATATGGTCCGGGACGTCTTCATAATCGATTAGAATTCGACGTCGCTGGCCGATTTCCGAGATCAGGTAACCGTCGCGACTAAATATCCTGAGCGGAATCTGCAGCGGGATGTCGCGAATCGTTTCAGCCTGCGGCAGGCCGGGTTGCACATAGTAGTAAGCGCCGATGACGCTGGTGACGACCGCCATCGTCGCGACGGTGCCGAGGCCCAGGAACACGATCGAGGCTCGCAGCAGTCGCCTGCCCGAGATGTGAACTCTGTGCTTGTTACGTGTTGACGTCTCTTGCATAGTCGCTGGCGTTTCGAGGCTAACGCCCGATTTTTCGGGGCGCCGTCCTCTGCAGTTAAGTGTAGTGTGGTGTCAGTCTGGTGCTCGAAATGTGGTTTTCTTGGGGCAGTCGCGAGGATTACGGGGCCGTCCGCAGCCGACTCCCGACATCGATAATAGCGATGGAGGCAATGGGCCCGCAACGCCCGTTACGACGCGGGGTAGGATACAAGGAAAAAAGCCTGTCGGTGGAGTCATTTGGCTCCATTTCTAGGTCTCAGCCAGAGCCGCCGACCAGTTCACAGCACAGCGGCTAGGGTAGCAGTACCATGCGTTCCCGGGTTCGTGAACAAAGTCACGTTTTATTTAACATTTTATTGATATATAGTTAAATCGTTTTGCTTAGCGCGAACTCACGTTTGGCTCGCAACTCACCGACACAGAAGGAAAAATAGTGTTTTTCGGAAAGAAATCTCAACCACTGTTGGGCCTCGATATTACGACCTCGTCGGTAAAGCTGATTGAGCTGACACAAAGCGGCAGACGCTTCCGGGTTGAGTCGTATTCGGCGGAACCAACCCCCCCCAGTTCCGTCAGCGAAAAAGCCATTGTCGACGCAAAAGCGGTCGGCGAGGCCATTCGCCGTGCGGTCAAGCGCGCCGGCGCGAAAGCGACAGATGTTGCGGTCGCGATCAGCGGTGACGCAGCCATTACTAAAGTCATTCAGATGCCGTCGAGCTTGTCCGACCGAGACCTCGAAGGGCAGGTCGAAATTCAGGCCGACCAGTACATTCCATTCCCGATGGAAGAGGTCAGCTTTGATTACGAGATTGTCGGTCCGAATGAGAAGGACCCCGAGCTCGTTGATGTACTGCTCGTAGCAACACGTACTGACAATGTCGAACAACGTCAGGCGGCTGTGAATGCGGCAGGTCTCGAAACGTACGTTGTCGATGTCGAAGCCTTCGCGCTCGAGAACGCCTGCCAGCTTCTAAGCCATCAGATTCCGGATGGCGGTATGGGCCAGTCAGTCGCGGTGGTCGATATCGGCGCGTCCTCGACGACGTTTAGTGTGCTGCAGGATCTGAAGGTCGTTTATACGCGTGACTTCAACTTTGGTGGCCAACAGCTGACCGAGGAGATCATGCGGACTTATGGTCTTTCAATGGAAGACGCGGGTCGCGCCAAAAAGCAGGGCGGCTTGCCGAGTAACTATCAGCCTGAGGTACTCGAACCGTTCATCGATGATATGACACAGCAGGTCAGCCGTTCGCTGCAGTTTTATCTCGCATCGGGCGGCGGTCGTGAGCAACCGGATATGATTCTGGTGTGCGGCGGCTGTGCAAATATTCCGGGTATTGCGGACGTCATTTCGAGCCGAGTGGGTATTCCGACCGAAGTTGGTGATCCGCTCGGACAGATGAAAATTTCATCCAAAGCTAAATCACAAGGAGTGCATAAAGACGCAACAGCACTTCTTACTGCTTGTGGCCTTGCCCTGAGGAGCTTCGACTAATATGCCACGTATTAATCTACTCCCCTGGCGCGAGGAAGAGCGTAAAAAGCGCCAACGTGACTTTGGCATTGCGATGGGCGGCTCTGTTGTCGCTGCGATTGCATTCGTCATGCTCACGATATTCGCTTATTCGCAAATGATTTCGAGTCAAGAGGATCGCAACCAGCGACTTCGAGATGAGATTGCCGAGCTTGAGAAAAGTATCGAAGAAATCGATGGCCTCGAGCGGCAGAAAGAACGGCTGCTTGCGCGCATGGAAATTATCGACCAGCTTCAGAAGAGTCGCCCGGAGATCGTGCATCTCTTTGACGAGATGGTTCGGCAGCTTCCGGAAGGCGTGCATCTGACAGGAATGAAACAGACTGGTTCGCGAGTGGAGATTCGCGGCGTCGCTCAGTCAAGCACGCGCGTCTCTGCCTTGATGCGGCAGGTTGACTCCTCGGAATGGCTGATGGACCCGGAAGTTGAGCGGGTCGAAACCACAACGGCCGGTTCGTCACGCCAGGCGGAATTCGTGGTCTTCCTGAAGCAGGTGCGCACGGACGCAGATATGGAGGAGGCGGAATGAACCTCGTAGAAGAGCTCAAGAGCCTTGATGTCAATGACGTTGGTCGTTGGCCGCTCGTATTCCGCGCCGCTGTGATTGCAATCGCATTCGTCGTCGTTGTTGGTCTTGGCGTCTACTTCTTTATTGTCAAGGACAAAGCACCGCTGCTCGAGCGTGCGCAACAGGAAGAACAGGATTTTCGCCAGACATTCGAAAACAAGCAGCGCAAGGCAGCCAACTATGATGCCTATAAAGCACAGCTGACGCAGATCGAACAATCGTTCGGCACGATGCTTCGCCAGCTTCCCGGTGAGACCGAGATCCCGAGCCTGATTGTCGACATTTCGCAAACGGGACTCGCTGCTGGTCTGCAGGAAAAACTATTCCAGCCGCAGGGCGAAATTCCGAAGGATTTCTATGCCGAGAAGCCAATCAAAATTCAGTTTTCGGGCGGCTATCACGAAATCGCTAATTTCGTCAGCGGTATCGCTGCGCTGCCACGTATCGTTACGTTGCACGACATCGTCATAACGCCGGAAAATGACGGCGAATTTGATCGTCTGAGCATCGAGGTAACTGCGCAGACCTACCGTTATCTTGAGGAGGCAAGTTGATGAAAGCTTCTCTCATCAAAAACGGGGCAATCGTGCTGCTAGCGGCGCTGGGTCTTTCGGCTTGTGGTGGCGATTCGGACGATCTTGATCAGTACATCAATGAGATCAAAGCGCGACCCGGCGGCCGTATTGAGCCGTTGCCCGAGATTACACCTTATGAAGTATTCACCTACGTTGCTGACGCAGAAGGGCTGCGCTCGCCGTTTATGCCGGATACACCGCAGGCAGCGGGGCCGGCAGGGGGTACACGCCCGGACCCGGAACGTCCGCGCGAGTTTCTCGAGGCGTTCCCGCTCGACACACTGCGAATGGTTGGTACGCTCAACCTGGGTGAAACCGCGTACGGACTTGTTCAAACGTCCGACGGGCTGATTCATCGCGTCATACCGGGTAACTACCTGGGACAGAACGATGGTCGGATCGTCGATATTTCTGAATCTGAAATTCAAATTGTAGAGATTATTTCTGACGGGATTGGCGGCTATGTCGAAAGAGACGCCGCGATCGGTCTTAGGGACTGATGCCTGAATGGAACTGGGAGTAATGGGAATGATGCTCAATAGCAAACCGACGGCTGGTAATCGCACTGTGGTGCTTCGACTGGTTGCAATGGCACAGGCCGTGTTCCTGCTTTTTGTGGGACTGACCGCAAGCGCACAGGAAGGAAACCGGCTGCAGGATATTCAGGTTCAGAGCCTGCCCGGACAGCGGGTGGAGCTGAAGTTGATCATGAGCGACACGGCGCCAGAGCCGTTGGCGTTCACGATTGATAATCCTGCACGGATCGCACTCGATCTGCCGGACACAACGCTGGGTCTGTCATCGCGCCGTCGAGACGTCAATATGGGTCCGTTGGATACCGTGTTGACGGCCGAGGCAAATGGCCGCACGCGCGTCGTTCTGAATCTGGACACGATGGTCGCCTACGAAACAAGCCGCAGCGGCAATACCGTTACGATCGTGCTCGGTGATAGTTCAGGCTATGACGCTAGAACCACCCAGTTCGCCAGCGCCCAGTCGTCAGCACCGGCCTCGTATGCGGCACCAGGTAGTCGTGGCATCACGAGCGTTGATTTCCGCCGCACTCGCGATGGCGGTGGCCGCGTTATCGTAAACCTGACAGATCCCGGCACGCCGGTCGACATTCGCCAGGAGGGCGGTCGCGTTGTTGCCATATTCAAAGACACGTCTTTGCCTGCAGAACTAATGCGCCGCATCGATGTAATGGATTTCGCGACGCCGGTAACGACAGTTGACACACTGCGTACAAACCTCGACACACGCATCGTGATCTCAGCTGATGGTAAGTACGAACAACTGGCCTATCAGTCGGATAACGAATTTACGATTGAGATCAATCCTGTTGCCGAGGATGCACAAGCGGCATCGAATTTATTTTCGGAGACCAAGGAATACGAGGGCCAACGGTTGACGCTGAATTTCCAGGACATCGAAACCCGCGCGGTCTTGCAGCTTCTTGCTGAAACTTCAGGCAGAAACATCGTCGTCTCCGACACGGTGGCAGGTAATGTGACATTGCGTCTGCGCAACGTGCCGTGGGACCAGGCTCTGGATATTGTAATGACGACCAAGGGTCTCGATATGCGCGAGAACGGCAACGTCATTATCGTTGCGCCGGCGGAGGAAATCGCCGCCCGCGAAACAGCCGATCTCGAAGCGCAAAATGCAATCAGCGAACTCGAGCCGCTGTACTCGGAATTCTTGCAGGTCAACTATGCGAAGGCCGCGGATCTCGCCAACCTTATAGATTCAGACAGCACCAATTCGCTGCTATCTGAACGCGGCAGTATTGCGGTCGACGATCGTACCAATACCTTACTTGTGCAGGATACGGCGGAACGTCTGCAAAACATCCGGCGTATGGTTCGAACGTTGGACATTCCGATCAAACAGGTGTTGATCGAATCGCGAATAGTTGTCGTTAACGACGACTTTAGCCGCGATTTGGGTGTGCGCCTCGGCGTAACGGCATTCAACGAGAATAGTTCAGACGGCCTGACTGTCATTTCAGGTACCGGCACTGGTACTGATACGATGGTCAACTCGGCGCTGACAAACCTCTCCGATCCGACCAATGGCACACCGTTCCCGGTTCAGATTCCGACATTGTCGAATCGCTACAATGTCAACGTCCCGATTGAAAATCCGGCCGGCCGGTTTGCATTGGCGGTTTTGGAGACCGACTATTTGGTCGATCTCGAGCTGACAGCGCTCGAAGCGGAAGGCCGCGGCGAGATCGTTTCGACGCCGCGCGTCATTACTGCAAACCAAAAAGAGGCGCGCATCGAGCAAGGTGTGGAAATTCCATACCAGCAGTCTGCGTCTTCTGGTGCAACGACGATTCAGTTCAAGAAGGCCGTGCTGAGCCTTGAGGTTACGCCCCAGATTACGCCGGACAACAATATCATTATGGATCTTCGGGTTCACAAGGATAGTGTCGGCGATATCATTTCGACGGGTGGCCTAGGCGGCACGGTTCCGAGTATTGACACTCGTGCCATTGAAACACAGGTTCTCGTTGCCGATGGACAGACCATCGTACTCGGCGGTATATACGAGACGGAACGCCGCGAGACGATCAATAAAGTACCATTCCTTGGCGACATTCCTTTCGCGGGCAATCTGTTCAAGAGCCGGCAGGTAACGGATAACAAAGCCGAATTGCTGATCTTCGTTACACCCAGAATTGTTGAGGAAGGTGGCAGCATTTACTAAGCCTCGAACGTTCTATCGGATGAAAGCCAACCTTCGGGTTGGCTTTCTCATTTGGATAGGGCATCTCGCTGTTTCCGAATACGCCTAACGATGAAGCATCCCAAGAATCTATTTCTTATCGGCCCGATGGGTGCAGGAAAGTCCGCTGTCGGTCGACAGCTTGCGCGCATGCTGCATCTGACATTCAAGGATAGCGATGAGGAGATTGAATCTCGCACCGGTGTCGACATCTCGTTCATTTTCGAAAAAGAAGGCGAAGAAGGTTTTCGCGTCCGAGAAATCAAAGTCATCGACGACCTGTCGAACATGGATGGCGTCGTGCTAGCAACTGGCGGTGGCGCCGTACTGAGCCCGGAGAGCCGCAGTAGGCTGGGCGCACGCGGCTACGTTGTTTATCTAAAGACCGGCGTCGATCAACAGCTGTCGCGTACGAGCCGCGGCCGGGATCGCCCGCTACTGGATAATAGCGATAGGCGCGAAGTGCTCGAAAATCTAATTACGGAGCGCGAGCCGCTGTATTTCGAAATCGCAGATCTGACCATCGAAACCGATGGTCGCAAGGTTTACGCCGTCGCTAACGAGATCGTCGACGCAATAACGTAATGGCCGTAGACACTTCGTGGCCGGAGCGGGTGAGGCACCCCTCATTGTCATGGCTCGCTACGCTGCGCTTTACTTCCAATGAGGAATACCTCACCCACTCCGGCCGCACACCCGCTGCCTTGCGTGTGGATCACTAACGAGCCGTGGCTGCAGGCCGAGGGCTCATCTCCAGAGTCGGCGTAATGCGTGGGATGCTTTTCATCCGAAGTAAAGCGTAGCGTAGCGAGCCATGAGGATGAGAAGCGTCCCACGCATTGCCCTGATACGGTAATCTATCTCGATGACGACAACCCTCACAGTCGAGCTCGGCGAGCGCAGCTACCCAATTGTTATTGGCAGTGGACTGCTTGGCGGCAATTTCGATTTGGCGGAGTACGTTGTCGGTGAGGACTGTCTCATCGTTAGTAACGAAACCGTCGCACCCCTGTATCTCGATGCGCTGAGGGCAGACCTCGATGGCAAACAGGTCGAATCGATCGCGCTGCCGGACGGTGAGGCACATAAAACGCTTGCAACTGCCGAGTCGGTACTCGATGCGCTCGTTCGTGGACGCGCGAACCGGGACACAACGCTGATTGCGTTGGGTGGCGGTGTCGTAGGTGATATCGCCGGCTTCGTCGCGGCCTGTTATATGCGAGGCGTGTCGTACATTCAGGTACCGACAAGCTTGCTGGCGCAGGTCGACTCCTCCGTTGGCGGCAAGACTGGCGTCAACCATCCTAATGGCAAGAATCTTATTGGTGCATTTCATCAACCACGCATTGTGCTAATCGATACAGACACGCTATCAACCTTGTCGGAGCGTGAACTGAAGGCCGGATTGGCAGAGGTCATCAAATATGGCGCGATTGCAAACATGGAATTCTTTAGCTGGCTGGAAGGCAATATCGATGCATTGCTCGCTAAAGACGCTATGGCTCTCGCCTACGCAATTCAGAAGTCATGCGAACTCAAATCTGAGATCGTCGCCGATGACGAGCGCGAGGCAGGCCGCCGCGCTATCTTGAATTTCGGTCACACTTTCGGCCACGCGATCGAACTTTGTCAGGGCTACGGTGACTGGCTGCACGGTGAAGCGATTTCAGCCGGCATGGTCATGGCCGCCGAACTCAGTGGCATTTCAAACGCCGATTCGGGCAGGCTTAGTAAGCTTATTGAGCGGGCTGGTCTGCCAATCAAGCCACCGGCTATTGGTGCAAAATCGATGCTCGATGCGATGGGCCTCGATAAGAAAGTCATGGCCAAGAGGATGCGTTTCGTCGTATTAAATAAGCTCGGCGACGCGCGAATTACGGCGGACTATGATGCTGACCGGCTCGCGACAGTTCTCGAGGCAGCCAACGCATGACCGCGCCCGGTCTTGCTGCATACGCCGCTGACGAGTCGCGGTCGGAGGGCCGGCGATACGAAGAACCGAAGACCGTTTACCGCGGCGAATATCAGAGAGATCGCGATCGTATAATCCACTCAACGGCATTTCGTCGTCTCGTGTACAAAACGCAAGTTTTTGTCAATCACGAGGGCGACCTTTATCGGACACGTCTGACGCACTCGATTGAAGTTGCGCAAATTGGCCGAACCGTTGCTCTCGCGCTTGGCCTTAATGAGCCGCTTACGGAAGCGATTTGTCTCGCCCACGACCTAGGCCATACGCCGTTCGGCCATGCAGGCCAGGACACGCTTAACGAGTGCATGCGCGAGTATGGCGGCTTTGAGCATAATCTTCAGTCGCTTAGAGTTGTCGACTTTCTCGAAGCAAAGTATGCCGACTTTCCTGGCTTGAACCTGATGTTCGAAACGCGCGAAGGCATTCTGAAGCATTGCTCTGTACGAAATGCGCGTGAGCTGGGGAGCATTGGTGAGCGTTTCCTGAAGCGGCAGCAGCCGGGACTCGAGGCGCAGATAGCGAACATTTCAGACGCGATCGCCTACAACAATCACGATGTCGACGATGGCTTTCGCGCCGGCTTGATTACTCTCGATCAGTTGCGCGAGCAGTCCTTATTCGGCGCACAATATGATGAGGTGCACGAGCGTTATCCTGAACTCGAGGACCGACGGCTTATCTACGAGATCATTCGACGCATGATCAATACCGTCGTTACGGACCTTATCGATCAAACTCGCAGTAATCTCGATGATGTGGCGCCGGCGTCGATTGACGAAGTTCGTCTCGCGGACGGACCATTGGTTGCGATGTCGAAAACCGTTTTTGATCAGCACGTGTCACTGAAAAAGTTTCTCAATCATTATCTCTATCAGCACGAAAAAAAGCTTGAGATGACGGCTAAAGTACAGAGCATTCTGAAGGATCTGTTCGCGCGTTACATGGCGGATGTGGAGAGTATGCCAACGGAGTTTTCGAGCGCGGCGGCAAATAAGGAAGAAGCGGTGCGAGCACGGGTAGTCGCTGACTATATTGCCGGAATGACGGACCGCTTCGCAATCGCCGAACACGAACGTATCGCAGGCTGATAGAATGCGCGGCGCCGGTACCATGCCCGGCGCATATTGATGGGACAAGTAGTGACACCGAAAGCAATTCCTTCAAAAGACCGGCTGATTTTTGCGATGGACGTATCGGACTGTGGCCGCGCACGAGCGCTTGCAAAAGAATTCGGCGACGCCGTGACGTTTTACAAGATTGGTCTCGAGCTGATGATGAGCGGTGAATATTTCGAGTTGCTGGATTGGCTGCTGCAGCGCGACAAGAAAGTCTTTTGTGACCTGAAGTTTTTCGATATTCCGGCAACTGTTGGATCTTCGGTGCGTCAACTTAAGGATCGTGGAGCCAGCTTTGTCACCGTACATGGCAATCAGTCGATCATGGAGGCGGCAGCCGCAAACAAGGGCGATACATTGAAGGTGCTCGGCGTTACCGTGCTGACGAGTCTTGACCGCGGCGACCTCGACGATCTGGGCTTTGATTGTGATGTTGGTGAGTTGGTGCTGTCCCGCGCCCGTCGGGCGCTCGAATCCGGCTGTGACGGTGTTATCTCCTCAGGTCTGGAAGTCCCGAAGCTACGAGAATTTGTCGATGACAAGCTGCTCGTCGTGACTCCTGGTATTCGCCCGGTCGACAACAAGCCAATGGCGGACCAAAAGCGCGTCGTGACGGTTGAAACAGCATTCTCGAACGGTGCCGACTACATCGTCGTTGGTCGGCCGATTCGCGACGCCAGCAGTCCGCGAGCGGCCGCGGAGGCGATGCAGGGTTCGATCGCTCGGCATTTCGAGGCGCTATGAACGAACTCAAGAATGATCTATTTCTACGCGCACTGTTGAGAAAAGCGGTGCCGCGTACACCGGTCTGGATCATGCGGCAGGCGGGTCGCTACTTGCCCGAGTACCGGGAGATTCGCGCGCAAGCCGGCGACTTCATGAGTCTATGCCGCAATCCGGAATTAGCCTGTGAAGTCACGATGCAGCCGTTAAGACGTTTCAAATTGGATGCTGCAATCCTGTTCTCGGACATTCTGACCGTGCCTGACGCAATGGGGCTCGGCCTGTACTTCGAGACCGGAGAGGGACCGAAATTCAAACGACCGGTAACAAGCCGGCGCGAAATTCAGAATCTGCCGACGCCGGATGTCTCGGCAGAGTTGCGTTATGTATTTGACGCCGTCAGCAGGATACGGCAGGAACTCGCCGGCAGTGTGCCGCTGATCGGGTTTGCAGGCAGCCCATGGACAGTGGGCACTTACATGGTCGAAGGCGGCTCAAGCCGTGAATTCCCAACAATCAAGGCGCTCGCAAAAGATGAGCCGGCGGCACTTGATGACATGTTGAACAAAGTTGCGTCAATTACAACGGACTATCTGAATGCGCAAATCGAATCTGGTGCGCAGGCAGTCATGTTGTTCGATACCTGGGGCGCCGCGCTCGAGGCGGACGACTACCGGCGCTTTTCGCTGGCTAGTATGCAAAAGATTGTCGATGGTCTGACGCGTGCGAGCAACGGACAACAGATACCGGTGATATTGTTTACGAAAGGCGCAGGGCCACTGCTTGCCGATATGGTTGACACCGGCTGTGATGCGCTGGGCGTCGATTGGACGACAGACTTGAAGACGGCACGCCGCTACGTCGATGACAGGGTCGCACTACAGGGTAATCTGAACCCGGCAATCTTACGGGAGAGCCCAGAGGCGATCAGACAGGGCGTGGCAGACACACTGGAAAGTTACGGCGATGGCCCGGGGCATGTGTTCAACCTCGGACACGGAATTACGCCCGACATCGATCCAGAAAACCTAGGCATACTAGTCGACGCAGTGCATGAACTGAGCCCGAAGTATCACGAGTAGCTGAGGGTGGCGTATGACAGGCCCCTCATCGTCATGGCTCGCTTACGCTGCGCTTTACTTCCGATGAAGGACCTGTCATCCGCCACCCTCAGCGGCGGCTAAAGCAGTTCGATCTCAAGCACACTGCATTGTTGAATAACATTCGCCGTGTCACCGCCGTGTGAGTTGGCCTTTACCCAAGTCGGTTCGCCAAACTTATAATCGCGCATTCGCTCGCCACGTTTGCCGTCATCCTCCATCCAAGCGCATGGGTTCAGGTAAATAACGACGCGATCAGGTTGCGAAACAAGTGGAGAGGTTTCACCGTTGCGAATTGTTCTTTTCAACACGCGTACTTTTTCGTTCTCGAACGCAAGTTGATAAATGTGTGGCGCGACGTGCACCGGGTCCAACATCTTAGGCGTTGCAGCGATGCCGGCAGTGAAACCAAGCAAAACAAGTGCCGCAGCTACGAATTTTCGACGCATTATTGTCTCCGAACTAGAAATCACGATCTGGTTTATGCAGGGCGATGGCGATGGTGGTGTTCAGCGGAAGTAAAGCGCAGCGTAAGCGAGCCATGACGATGAACACCACCATTGCTAACGCCTCTCCTAATCACGAAGTGCGCGCCGCAAAATTTTACCAACATTCGTTTTCGGCAAATCCTCCCGAAACTCAATGACTTTTGGCCTTTTGTAGCCAGTCAAATTTGCTCGACAATGTTCGAGTACATCCTGTTCGGTAATGGATTCGTCGGTACGCACCGCAAATACTTTGACGACTTCTCCGGAACGTTCGTCTGGAATGCCAATCGCGGCGGCCTCCAGAATGCCGTCCATTTCGACAATCACGTTTTCCACTTCGTTTGGATACACGTTGAATCCTGAAACTAGAATCATGTCTTTCTTGCGATCTTCGATAAACGTGTAGCCGTCCTTATCCATCCGGCCAATGTCTCCCGTGCGCAGCCAGCCACCGGGCAACATGACGTCGGATGTCTCAGCGGGGCGCTGCCAGTAGCCTTCCATGACTTGCGGGCCTTTGATGCAAATCTCGCCAACCTCACCGATCGGTAGCGGGTTGCCGTCTTCACCGGCGATCATGACGTCCGTTGACGGCAATGGCAGGCCGATGGTCCCAGTGAACTTGCTGCCAACTTTGTTGACGATGGCCGCTGGTGAGGTTTCGGTCAGGCCATAGCCCTGCGCGATTTCACACCCGGTTACTTTTGCCCATTGTTCGGCGACTGCGGGCTGCACCGCCATGCCGCCGCCAATGCAGACCCGCAGTTGACTAAAGTCGATATCGGCGAATCCAGGCGTGTGCAATAGTGCGGCGAATAGTGTGTTGACGGCGGTGAAATAGTGAAATTTGTGCCGATCAAGTTCCTTGACGAATGCCGGGAAGTCGCGAGGGTTTGTGATTAATACATTCAAGCCGCCCTGCGCCATCATCGCAAGGCAGTTACCCTGCAGCGAAAATATGTGATACAGCGGCAAAGCTGTTATCGCGACGATGGAATCAACGTCGTCGTATGCACTGTCTTGCCAGGCCATAGACTGGGCGACGTTATATACCATATTGCGATGACTCAGCATTGCGCCTTTCGAAACGCCGGTTGTGCCGCCGGTGTATTGCAGGAAAGCAATGTCCGCAAAGCCGAGGTCTACGGGTAGCACTGTCTTGCCATTTCCACGCTTTAACGCCCTGCGGAATGTGACTGAACTTTTGAGATGGTATGACGGGACTTGCCGCTTGATGTAACGCAGCGCAAAATTGATGAACCAGCCTTTCGGCCGATCAATCAAGTCGCCGACACCAGTCGTGACAACGTAATCGACGGCAGTATCGGCGATGATCTCGCGCAACGTATGCGCGAAGTTTTCCAAAATTACGATGGCACGCGCGCCCGAGTCCTTCAACTGATGTTCGAGCTCACGCGCGGTGTACAGTGGGTTAACGTTGACAGCCACGAGACCGGCACGGAAGATGCCGCACAGAGCCACCGGATACTGCAACACATTTGGCAGCATGATGGCGACGCGCTCCCCGCGCGTAAGACCAAGCGTGTCCTGCAGATAGCACGCAAATCTCATGGATAGCTCGTCAAGCTCGGCGTAGCTGATCGTTGTACCCATATTGGTGTACGCAGGATTGTCCGGATACTCGCGGAAGCTGTTCTCGATCATGTCCCGGATTGAACGATACGGCGGTTCCGGTACCTCGGCAGGCACGCTATCTGGATAAGTTTTCAGCCAAACTTTTTCCAAAGATTTCCCCTGATCATATTGTTTTTCTAGAGCGTCGCTTTTTGGAGCGACGCCGAAATTATCGGCCATGCGTTGTTGAGCAACGTCGGCTGCGCTTCGGCATTGGGATGAATGCCGTCGGCCTGCATCAGCTCGTCGTTCTGTGCCACGCCGTCCATGAAAAATTCGATCCACGGAATATCCTGCTCGGCGGCAACCTCGCGGAACACGTTTTCAAAGGCGCTGGAATACCTGGGACCATAGTTTAGCGGTATGCGAATGCCGAGTAATACTATAGCGGCACCGGACGCTTTGCTCGCCGCGACGATTGCCTCGAGGTTGTCGCGCACGCGCTGCGGCGGGAAACCGCGTAGGCCATCGTTGCCGCCAAGCTCGAGGATGATGAGTTCCGGCTTGAATCTTTCTAGCGCCTTGGAAATTCTGGCGGCGCCGCCTTCGGTGGTTTCGCCCGTGATGCTGGCGTTAACGACACGATGTTCGTACCCTAAGGCTCGCAATCGAGCTTGCAACAAATTGGTCCAGGACTGGTCAACGTCAATACCGTAGCCTGCGCTCAGGCTATCACCAAAAATCAGCACTGTAGGATCGCCATTGCTGTGGGCAGGGGCGCAGAGCAACAGCATTGTAAGGATGAAAAGTTTTCGCATGTCGAGTAATGAATCGGGCACAAACGCCGTCCTATCGGCCGTGACTCTCAGCAAGCAGGTTAGCAGTCCCGAAGGTAGTCTGACCATTCTTTCCGATGTGACTTTCGATATCGGATCCGGTGAGTCTGTAGCGGTAGTGGGGCCATCAGGTGCCGGTAAATCAACGTTGCTGGCGCTGCTTGCCGGATTAGACCTGCCGACATCGGGTTATGTCACACTCAATGGCGTAAATTTGTCTGAGCTAGACGAAGACGGTCGCGCCCGAGTCCGCGCAGAGAGCGTCGGCTTCGTTTTTCAGTCGTTTCATCTGGTGCCATCGCTAAATGCGCTTGAAAACGTCATGCTGCCGTTAGAGCTTGCGAGCCATGCCAACCCCCGCGTAGCCGCGATGGACATCATCGAACAGGTCGGCCTCGCCGATCGCTACCGACATTATCCGGCGCAACTATCGGGTGGTGAAAAGCAACGGGTGGCCATTGCACGGGCATTCGCAACCGCACCGGCTGTGCTGTTTGCTGATGAGCCCACGGGCAACCTCGATACACGTACGGGCTCGACAATTATGGACCTGATGTTTGAGCTGAATCGGCGCTCGTCGACGACACTGATTCTGGTCACTCACGACACGGCGCTTGCGGAACGCTGCGACCGCATCATTAGTCTCGATGGCGGCAATCTCGTTAGCGACAGTAGGGTCGCCGCATGAAGGCCCTCGTTTTCGCAATAAGAAGTTTTGGCCGTGAATTGCGCTCCGGTGAGGTGCTTGTACTGCTGGCCGCCGTTGTATTGGCGGTCGCAGCGCTTACAGCAGTCGGATTCTTAACGGATCGTATCGGCAAGGCTGTCGCTCGTCAGGCCAATGAAGTTCTGGCGGCCGATCTGCGCCTACGATCGCAGGATCCGATTCCCGATTCGTGGCGCGAAGAGGCCGACGGCTATGGTCTGCGTACTGCCGATATGGTGGCGTTTCCGACGGTCGTGTATTTGGGCGACAACAGTGCGCTTTCGACCATATCGGCCGTTAGTGCCGGCTATCCGCTGCGTGGCACCGTACGAATCAGCGAAGAGTTGTTCGGCGATGAACACGATGCCGACGGTATACCGAGGCCCGGCGAGGTATGGGTCGATAGTTCGCTGATGGCACGCGTATCTGGCAAGGTTGGTGATGTGCTCGATATCGGCACCGCACAACTGACAATTTCGGCAATCATCACCTACCGGCCAGACCAATCGATTGGCTTTGCGTCGCTAGCACCGACATTGCTAATGAACGAAATCGATGTACCCGGTAGCGGGCTAATCGGTGAGGGCAGTCGGGTTCGGTATGCATTGCTCGTCGCCGGCGACCATTCGCGCGTCGCCGAATTTAACGACGCAATCGAAGATGAGCTACCCGATTCATTACGGCTGCGTTCTGCTGAGGAGAGCAGTGAACGCGCCTTTGCTGCGGCGGACAGGGCACAGCGTTTTCTGTCGTTGACGGCAGTTATCAGCCTACTGCTAAGCGCCGTTGCGATCGCAATGTCGGCGCGCCGGTTCGCTCATCGACGGATGGACACTGTCGCGCTTATGAAGAGTCTCGGTGCGACACAAGGTTTTGTCATCGCTGTCGCGATGCTGCAGTTGGTCCTTGTTGGAATTATCGGTGTTGTCTTGGGCAGCTTACTCGGCTTCGGTGCAGAATTAGTATTGTCGTGGATCCTCGCTGACATTATCGCCGGCGACTTACCGAAGCCGGGACTGACGCCCGTTGTGCTTGCAAGCGGCAGCGCGCTGGTGTTGCTGGTCGGGTTTGCTTTGCCATCGCTGATTCAGCTTCGCGATACGCCCCCGCTGCGCGTGCTGCGACATGACGCCATGCCGCCGTCACCGTCGCGGATATTCGTCGCTGGCATCTCGCTTGGCGCTGTCGCGCTATTGCTGTACCAATCCGTTGGCGATGCGATGCTGCTCATCATCATGCTTAGCGGCATGATCTTTATCGCTGCGGCGTTGTATCTGGTTGGGCGCGCGCTGGTTGACACTATGGGCCGGTTTCGTTCGGGTGTCGGCATCGCTTGGCGTTATGGTTTGGCAAATGTCGCACGCCGTGGCCGCGCCAGCGCGGTACAGGTTGTCGCTTTCGGCTTGGGGCTGACGGTGTTGTTGCTGTTGACCTTGGTGCGCACCGATTTGCTCGAAGGTTGGCGGCGTACGCTGGATGAAAACGCTCCGAATCAATTCTTGATCAACATCCAGCGCGATGAGGTGGTGTCCGTTGCCAATATTTTCGCGTCCCGTAACATCGCGCCGCCGAATTTCTCGCCACTGGTCCGCGCGCGTATGACGTCGATCAATGGTGAATCGGTGAAAGACCGAGAGTACCCGACACGAGACGCCGAATGGTTTGTCAATCGCCAACAGAATCTGTCTTGGGCACAAACGCTAAGTGCGAGCAATGAAATCTTGGCAGGCGAGTGGTGGCCGGATGACTATTCTGGGCCGCCGCTCGTGTCGATCGAAGAGGAGGTCTCAGTCGAAACAGGAATTTCAATCGGCGATAAGCTGCAGTTTGAAATTGCCGGACAGGAGCTCGAAGCTGAAATTGCCAGCGTACGCAAGATCAACTGGGATTCATTTCAACCGAACTTTTTTCTCGTGTTGTCGCCGGGCGCACTCGATGATTACCCGGCAACGTTTATCGCCAGCATGCGTATAGAACCCGCTGAGCGTTCGGCGTTGGCGGCGCTCGTCAGAGCGCACCCGACAATCTCGGTTATCGACCTCGACTCCATCCTGCAACAGGTTCGCGGCATTATCGAGAAAGCGAGCCTCGCGGTGCAGGCGGTGTTCTTCTTTACGCTTGCCGCGGGAATTGCCGTGTTATTCGCCGCTGTGCAGTCGACGATCGACGAACGTCGCTTCGAAAGTGCGATGTTGCGCGCTCTTGGTGCGCGAAAACGCATCGTATTTTCGGGCGTTATGGCCGAGTTCGCGGCATTGGGCGCGGCGGCGGGCATACTTGCATCGGCCGGTGCCTCGATTCTCGCAGCTGTCGTGGCCGTAAAGTTGTTTAATCTGCCCTATACGTTCAATCCAATGCTGTGGGTCGCCGGCATGACCGCCGGCGTCGTCGTCGTTTGTGCGAGCGGATTCTTCGCGGCTCGTGGGGCCATAAACTCGGCGCCGGTCGATGTTTTGCGGGGTGCTGGGGCGTGAACAATGAAAAACTTTCCTGTGGTGTCGTACTTGCGCGCCAATCGGATGAAGGTTGTCTGACATTGATGCTGCGGGCCTTTCATCACTGGGATTTTCCGAAAGGCCTGCAAGAAGACGGCGAACAACCACTCGAAACCGCATTACGGGAGCTGCGCGAAGAAACCAGTATTAACGCAACGGAATTCCCGTGGGGCGAGCGTTTCATCGAGACCGGGCCGTACAGCCGTGGCAAAACGGCGCGCTACTACTTGGCCGAAACCAGGCAGCAGGAAGTAACGATGGGCCCGTCACCCGAAACGGGCGAGCCGGAGCACCACGAGTGGCGCTGGGTCAGCTTCGATGAAGCCTATGATCTAGCGTCGCCGCGCGTCAGGTCGGTCGTGACCTGGGCGCGGCAAATAATCGGCACATAATCTATCGATGCCTGAGCCTATTTTCGCTCGGCGCTAGTAACCGTATGCACCAACGCGCCGATACATCTCGATGGCGACCACGGAACGTATGTCGCTAACGTTAGCTTTGAAAGTCGCGAACGCGTCGCTCGCGAAAAGTTCGTCGATATATTCGTTCGCTGCGGCAAAATCATCGGCCCCGACAAGCACGGCGTGGGTGACCGCGGTACTACCGGACCGAAGCTCGACGAGACGAAGAACACCGGGATTTCTTTGTGCGGTGTTGAGGTCCTTCAAGGCTGCGCGATAAGCGTTGACATCTTTCACCTGCATCAGAAACACGATCACGTAGCCGGCCTCATGGCGTGGTTTACCGAAATCCTCAACGACAATCGCAAGATCGGCGCTGACGAATTCTGCATCCTGAGTGGCCAGCAAATATTTGGCCCAGCCATGGCTTTCGCGGCGTCTCTTATCCGCCGTGGCACGGGCGGCATAGTTGTCATGGTCGGCAACGATGACGTGTGAGGCGCCGCTCATGACACCGAAATCGGCCGCATACAGCGTTGCCTTATTACCGCGCATGTCGCTGTCCTGGAATAGTTCCTCTAATGCTTCCGCAGCACTGGCTGAACTATCAAAGTTCAGGCTGATCACACGTTCGATGGCTTGTGCCTGAGCGTAGCTACTAAATGACAGAGCGAGCGCAATAACAAAAGCGGATAGGCTTGTTCTTTTCATTGTTTAGATCCCTTCTAATTAGTGATATTGAATGTCACTGAGTAAGCATAGCAGTTATCCGCAACATTGCGGCGTGTTGAAAAATGACAAGACTCACGGACCGGCGCGCAGCCGCAAAAATCCGGAGCCGCGATGCAGCTCCGGACTAATCTCTCAAACTTTACGGGGGTGATTTCTTATTCGGCGACGTCGACACGCTTTTCGACTATCTTGATTTTGTGGCGACCACCCTTATGTGTTTCATAATCGATGAAACGAACATCGCTCGTGTGACCTGCTGATTCGAGTAATGACTTGATCGCTTGCTGCGTCGCGTCATCTATCGGTTTGCCGCTCATGATCATTATGTCGTCTGGACCCGGCATCGTTGCAACATGTTTGTTTTTCATCACGCGCACGTCCATGTCATCGACGCCGGCGCCGTCGATCTCGATGACCTCGTGATGCTCACCGTGCTCACTACCATGGAACGCCGGCATCGTGATCGTTTTGCCGTTGACAT
>JAOTZC010000048.1 GCA_029861535.1 Gammaproteobacteria bacterium | reverse complement strand
ATCGGGGTACTACAACGCGTTTGACCGGGTTGACGGCCATCATCTCCATCGCCGATAGCTGGTCGGTTGCCTTCATCAGGCCGATTTCAGACGCCAATGCCGTGCCGGCCCGGCCGGCGAATAACAGTGCCGTAATCACCGGACCAAGCTCCTTGACCAGCGCAAACCCCGCGAACGTGCCAACCGCGTCTTCGGCATTAAACTTGGTCAGATTCGCATAGCCCTGCAGCGCGAGCACGCCGCCGACGAAGAAGCCGCACACCATGATGATGACCAGCGACATCGCGCCGGCATTGTAAACTTGATAGACGACGAGCTTGAATCGCCTAAAGAATACATAAGGCGTGTCTTTGAGAATCTCGACTAAGAACAAAGTCAGCGCGCCAAACGTACGCACGAAATGTCGAAACGTTAAGAACAACTCGCGAAACATCCGCTTATTCCACGTCCCTGCCAAGTAACTGTTCCGCGTAGTCGGGCGCCTGGTAGTGAAACGCGACCGGTCCGTCCGCCATACCGTGCATGAACTGTCTAACCACGTCAGAACTGGCGCGATTGAGTTCCTCAGGACTGCCGGAAGCAGCGACCTTGCCATCGGAGATCAGGTAACTGCAGTCGGAAACGCTTGAGATTTCGTCGACGTCGTGACTGACGAGAATGCTTGAGATGCCAAGCGCATCGTTCATGCGGCGCACTAGCCTTACGATGACGCCCATCGATATTGGATCCAAACCAACGAACGGTTCGTCGTAAATCAGAATTTCCGGATCCATGACCATTGCTCGCGCCAACGCGACCCGGCGCGCCATACCGCCCGACAGTTCAGTCGGCATCATGTCTGCAGCGCCGCGCAGACCGACGGCGTGCAGCTTGGTCAGCACGACGTGCCGAATGAGTCGATTGGTCAGCAGCGTATGCTCGCGCAATGGAAAAGCGACGTTTTCAAAAACGCTCAGGTCCGTCAGCAATGCGCCATTCTGAAACAACATGCCAAAGCGCTGCCGCAACTGGTACAAACCGGTCTGATTCAACGTCGAAATATCGACACCGTCGACCAGTATTTGCCCTTTGTCGGGGATGAGCTGGCGAGTAATCAGGCGTAGCAGTGTCGTCTTGCCGGTGCCGCTTGGTCCCATGATTGCCGTTACTTCGCCGCGCTGAATACAGATATTCAGACCGTCAAAGATCTTCCGCAGGCCACGGGAGAAGTCGAGATCGCGGATTTCGACGATGTTGTCGGATGGGCTGGCCATTGCGCGGCGTAGCATATCACTCCGGGTCCCCGGGGGCGCATAGGGTATGGCTTGTAGGGCTAAATAGGACTAAAATGGTCCTTTATTCGGCTGCAGGAGCGGTCCGTGCTTAGAATCAGCAGACTTACCGACTACGGTACCGTCGTGCTGGCGCATATTGCCAGCACCGACGAGGACCTCGTCAGCGCCGCCGATGTCGCGGCCGCGACCGGCATAGCCCTGCCTACCGTTAGCAAACTCTTAAAGTCGCTCGCGCGGGCTGGAATCGTGACGTCCACGCGCGGGGCGCACGGCGGCTATCAACTTGCCCGCGGCGCCCGCGAAATCAGCGCAGCCGACGTAATCGACGCGTTGGAAGGTCCTGTGTCGATCACAGAGTGCAGTGCGACAGACAGTCACTGCGAACACGAAGGCGTTTGTAACGTTGGTGGCGCTTGGCAGCAAATCAACGTCGCCATTCGCCGCGCACTCGACGACGTCAGCCTTGTCGATTTGACGCGCACGAACAGGCCCGCTCCCCGCTTTACGTTCGCCGGCTTGCCCATAACTATCTCGCATCCGGCCGGAAAAAAATCCTGACCATGTCAACAGACCCCGAAAATATCGAAGACCTTGTCAACCGTCGTTACGAACACGGTTTCGTAACCGACATTGACACCGAAAGCCTGCCACCCGGTCTCGACGAAGATGTTATTCGTGCGATTTCGATGCGCAAGAACGAACCGGAGTTCATGCTCGAGTGGCGTTTGCAGGCGTATCGACAATGGCTGGAAATGATAGAGCCGGAGTGGGCGCACGTGCACTACCCGCCCATAGACTACAACGCGATCTCCTATTTCTCGGCGCCAAAGTCGGACAAGGATCGACCGAAGAGTCTGGACGAGGTCGACCCGAAGCTGCTGGAGACTTACGACAAGCTCGGTATTCCGCTGCACGAACGCGCCCGCCTGGCCGGTGTCGCGGTCGATGCGGTGTTCGACAGTGTTTCGGTCGCAACGACGTTTAAGGAAAAACTCTCCGAGGCCGGTGTCATTTTCTGCTCGTTCTCCGAGGCTGTCAATAAACATCCCGAGCTTGTGAAGAAGTACCTCGGCAGCGTCGTACCACGGCGCGATAACTATTTTGCGTCGCTAAATTCCGCCGTTTTCAGCGATGGCTCATTCGTCTACGTACCGAAGGGCGTGCGCTGCCCGATGGAGCTATCGACGTATTTCCGCATCAATGCGGCCAATACAGGACAGTTCGAACGCACGCTGATCGTCGCCGACGAGGGTAGCTACGTCAGCTACCTCGAGGGTTGCACAGCGCCGATGCGCGATGAGAATCAGCTGCACGCCGCGGTTGTCGAACTCGTAGCCATGAAAGATGCCGAAATCAAATACTCGACGGTGCAGAACTGGTATCCGGGCGACGAGAATGGTGTTGGCGGCATCTACAACTTCGTCACGAAGCGCGGCGATTGTCGCGGTGCAAATTCAAAGATCTCGTGGACACAGGTCGAAACCGGCTCGGCGATCACCTGGAAGTACCCGAGCTGCATCCTGCGTGGCGACAATTCGACCGGCGAATTTTATTCAGTGGCCGTCGTTAACAACTATCAACAGGCCGATACCGGCACCAAAATGATTCACATTGGCCGTAATACCAGCAGCACGATCGTCTCGAAAGGAATATCGGCGGGCAACGCGCAAAACGCGTACCGCGGTCTCGTGCGTGTAATGCCACAGGCAAACGGCGCGCGTAATCACACGCAGTGCGATTCGCTGTTGATTGGCAAAAGTTGCGGGGCGCACACGTTTCCGTACATGGAAATCAAGAATCCGAGCGCGAAAGTTGAACACGAGGCAACGACGTCGAAAATATCGGCCGACCAGCTGTTCTATTGCAGGCAACGCGGTATTTCTGAAGAGGATGCGGTCAATATGATTGTCAACGGCTTCTGCAAGGAAGTTTTCAACGAATTGCCGATGGAATTTGCAGTCGAGGCGCAGGCGTTGCTGAACGTCAGCCTGGAAGGCGCGGTCGGCTAAGAAACATCGGCTTGGGAACCTAAATGCTTGAAATAAAGAATCTAAAAGCCCGCATCGGCGATGCCGATATCCTCAATGGCGTGTCGTTGAGCGTCAATGCCGGCGAAGTGCACGCAATCATGGGACCGAATGGCTCCGGTAAGAGTACGTTGGCTCAGGTCATTGCGGGCCACGCAGACTACGAGGTTACCGAAGGCACGGTTTCGTACAACGGCCACGACCTGCTCGCCCTCGAACCAGAAGAACGGGCACGTGAAGGCATCTTTCTTGGCTTCCAATACCCGGTCGAGATTCCGGGCGTCAACAATGCCTACCTGCTCAAGGCGGCAGTAAATGCGAAACGTGAACACCAAGGCCTGGAAGAAATAGACGCATTTGAGTTTCTAAAACTCGCGCGCGAGAAAATGGCCGTGCTCGGCATGGACCCGAAATTCCTGAACCGCGGCGTCAATGAAGGTTTCTCGGGCGGTGAGAAAAAGCGCAACGAGATCCTGCAAATGGCGATGCTCGAACCCAGCCTCGCGATTCTTGATGAAACCGATTCCGGCCTGGACATCGACGCACTGAAAGCCGTCGCCGGAGGCGTCAATGCGTTGCGCGATCCGGAGCGTGCGATCGTGCTGGTGACGCATTACCAGCGTCTGCTCGACTACGTCGAACCCGATTTCGTTCACGTTCTCTCTGAAGGTCGCATCGCACGTTCGGGCGACAAGTCATTGGCTCTCGAACTCGAAGAGAAAGGCTACGAATGGGTCCGGGAGGCCGCCAACGCATGAGCCGTAGAAGCCTGCCAATCGACGCGCTCGATCGCACCGTCGCCGCGTTGTCTGACGACGCGCTGGCAGAGGCCCGGCATGCCGCACTCGCGCAGTTCAAGAAACGCGGCTTTCCAACGACACGCAATGAGAACTGGAAATACACAGACTTATCGAAAGTCATCGAACTCAGTCGGCGCTCGCTTCAAACATCGACAGATGCCGAGCGTCCCGACATCGATCGAATTCGCGAACTGCAGGCGTCAATCGACGCTGGCTGGCTCGTTATCGCCAATGGCAAACTCAACCGGGACCTGTCAACGACGCTCGACGAAGATGGCATTGAAGTATCGCCGTTGCGACTCGACAGTAAGGATTTGCGATTGGAAGATCCGCTAGCTGATCTGAATCTAGCGCTGCTGAAGCAAGGGCTTTCTTTACGCATAGCCGCAAATCGATCGACTGATCGTCCGATAGCTCTGCTGATTGTCGACTCCGCCGGAACAGCACCAGTATTGTCACAGGTGCGAATCGACATTGAACTTCAAGCCAACGCCGAAATTCGCTTCATCGAATATCACGTATCGGCTGGCGACGATGAACATTATTCGAACGCGCACATTAATGTTATTGCCCGGCCAAACGCGCGCGCGGATTATCTGCGGTTTCAAGATCGCGCACTGCACCACAGCCAGACGGCGCGGCTGAACGTCCAGCTCGAGACGGATAGCGAAATAAGCTATTGCGGCATCGATCTGGGCGGCCGCCTAACGCGCAACGACCTGAAGATTGACATCCTTGGTCAGGGTGCATCGGCAATTTTTGACGGCTTGTACATCGCTGCCGAAGGCCAACACGTCGACAACCATACGCGTGTCGATCATCGTGTCGGCCCGGCTGTTTCTGCGCAGGAATATCGGGGCATCCTCAATGGCCACTGTCGCGCCATCTGGAACGGCAAAGCAATCGTTCACGCAGGTGCCGACGGCACCGACGCCCAACAGGCCAATCACAATCTGTTGTTGTCCGAGCACGCCGAAATCGACGCCAAACCGGAACTCGAAATCTATGCGGATGAGGTCAAGTGCGCACATGGCACGACCGTTGGGCAGCTCGACGAGCAGGCCCTGTTTTACTTGCGATCCCGCGGACTCGACCGGGATCGTGCCAAGCGTGTTCTAACACGGGCATTCGCCACCAGCATCGTCAACAAGTCCCCAATTCCAGAATTACACGACTTGATCGGTAACGCGGTCGAACAACGCTTGCGGGAGCTCGCGACCGGAGTACCGCAATGAGTCAGGTGCAGCCGTTTACAACCAATGCGCTGCTCGATGTCAGCGGCGATTTTCCGGTGCTCGACCAAGAAGTCCACGGCCGGCCGCTCGTTTACCTAGACAGCGCCGCCTCAGCCCAGCAACCGGCGGCGGTCATTGACACGGTTGCTGCGTATCATCGTAACGATCATGCCAACGTGCATCGGGGGGTTCACACGCTCAGCGAACGCGCAACCGAGGCTTACGAAGGCGCGCGCGACAAGATACAAGCCTTTATCAACGCGAACAGCCGCCGCGAAATCGTTCTAACCAGCGGCACCACCGAGTCCATCAATCTCGTTGCACAAAGTTATTGTCGTCCACAGCTAAAGCCTGGCAACAAGGTTTTGATCACACAACTCGAGCATCACTCGAACTTCGTGCCGTGGCAGCTAGTCTGCGAACAGACAGGCGCCGATCTCCTGATCGCGCCAATCGATCGGCGTGGCCAGCTGGATCTCGAACGATTGCAGGAATTAATGACCGAGGACGTTTTCCTGCTGGCCGTGGGCCACGTATCGAATGCCCTCGGCACTGTTAATCCGATTCAAGACATTGTCGGTTGGGCAAAACAACGCGACATCAAGGTACTCGTCGACGGCGCTCAGGGCGTACCGCACATGGCGATCGACGTCGCTGACATCGGCTGCGATTTCTACGCCTTCTCCGGCCATAAAATGTTTGGCCCGACCGGCACCGGAGTGCTGTACGGCCGCGAAGCATTGCTCGATGACATGCCCCCGTGGCAAGGCGGTGGCGACATGATTCTGGAGGTGCGCCTCGACGGCACCGTATTCAATGACTTGCCCTATAAGTTTGAGGCCGGAACGCCGAACATTTCGGGCGTCATTGGCCTGGGCGCCGCCATCGATTACTTGAACGCTATCGGAATGGACAGAATCGCTGCGCACGAGCATGTACTGCTCGAATACATGATGGGGAAACTCAGCGATGTCGACGGCGTCCGTCTGATAGGTACGGCTGAATCCAAAACCAGCGTACAGTCATTTATGCTCGGCGACATCCATCCGCACGATCTCGGTACGATCCTGGACCACCAAGGCGTCGCAATTCGCACCGGCCACCATTGCGCGATGCCGGTAATGGACTTCTTCGAGATTCCGGGCACGGCGCGCGCTTCGCTGGCGATTTACAACTCAAGTGACGACGTCGACCGACTCATTGCTGCAGTCGAGAAGGCGCGGCATATTTTCGCATGAATACTGTCGAAGCTATTGACGCCGATGAGCTGCGCGACCTGTACCGCGAACTGATTCTCGACCATGCGCGCAAACCCCGGCACTTTGGCAAACTTGAAAGCGCCACACATGCAGCGCAGGGCATCAATCCACTGTGCGGCGACAAGTTGCACCTGTATTTGCAGCTGGAGAATGACGTAATTAGAGACGCCAGTTTCGAAGGAAGTGGCTGTGCGATCTCGGTCGCATCTGCATCGTTGTTGACGGACACGGTGATCGGCATGAAAACCGACGACGCGATCCATTGGTTTGACCAGGTAACGGATCGATTGACAAATGAATCGGCGAATTCGGACTTCGACATCGGCAAGTTACAGGCGCTCGAAGGTGTGCGGGAATTCCCGTCGCGTGTAAAATGCGCCACGCTTGCATGGCACGCGCTGCATTCGGCTATTGAACAACGTTCGACGCCGGCGTCGACGGAATAAGGGATATGTTCGGACACACCAATGAACCGGTGACGCTGGCGCGAGATGTCAAGGCCACCATCATTCCCGCTGGCGAAGAACTGCTGCTCCGTGCAGGGACAAGTGGCTTTATCACGCAGGCGCTCGGCGGCAGCTTTACCGTTTATATCGAGGGCAATCTTTTTCGCATCGCTGGCGCCGATGCCGATGCGCTTGGCAAGGAGCCGACACCGCCGCCGAAAGTACCCGATAATCCGACAGATGCCGATATTGAAGAGGTCATCTGGCGACAGTTGAAGACCTGCTACGACCCGGAGATTCCGGTGAACATCGTGGATCTTGGTCTTATCTACCGATGTGAGGTTTCGGCACTGGGTAATGGCGAGCGCACAGTTTCAGTGGACATGACACTGACGGCGCCCGGATGCGGCATGGGAGAAATACTCGTCGCCGATGCGCAAGAAAAGATCGCCGTGATTCCGACCGTCACCGACGTTAGAGTGGAGCTGGTCTTCGATCCTCCGTGGAATCAGACTATGATGTCCGACGAGGCGCGACTGCAGGTTGGCCTGATGTAAAAGCCCTAATTATGAAGACGTTAACCATAGTTCGTCATGCGAAATCGAGCTGGAAAAATCCGGGCCTGGGCGATCGCGAGCGCCCGTTGAACAAGCGCGGCGAGCGTGATGCGCCGATCATGGGTAGCCGCATCGCGGAGGCGGGAATTCGCCCGTCACTGATCGTCAGCAGCCCCGCCGTGCGCGCGTGGACGACGGCACGCATTGTCGCGCGAGAACTCACCTACCCACTCGAGTTCCTGCAGCGTGAGGACGAACTTTACCTAGCGTCGGTTAATGACATTCTCGACGTCATTATCGCGCAGGACTCTGGCTTTAACAGCCTGATGATCGTCGGCCACAATCCCGGTTTTACAGACTTCGCCAATTACCTGTCACCCGGCCTGACCAGCAACCTGCCAACGGCTGGTGTTGTGTCGGTCGATTTCGACAGGGATGACTGGAATCTCCGCGATCGTCCCAAGACCGAACTGATCCTTTACGACTTTCCTAAGAATGTCCGGTGAAGGACAAGCTTCTCAAACTGCGTGCAGAGTTGCAGAGTGTCGCCGAAACTAATGATGCCTCCGCGTCAGTTGTCGAATTGGATCAGTCAAAAGTCGGACGACTGTCTCGAATGGACGCAATGCAGGCGCAGGCGATGGCGCAAGCATCGGGTCAAAGGCGCGAAGCGATGTTGCGAAAAATATCAGCTGCATTGCAGCGTATCGAAGATGGCGAATACGGCGTCTGTCAAAGCTGCGATCTCCCGATTGATCCGAAACGCCTGGAGGTCGATCCCACGGCTGTGATGTGCATCGAATGTGCGAGTCAATCGGAGCAAAAATAAACGGCCGGTCTTGGCCGATTCCCACACGACAATAGATGCGAAACATCCAACGTGCAAGTGACCGCGCAGGACTATTGTTTTTGCCGGGGCAAGGCTATCCTAGCGCTTGCCGCTAATAGCGCCCTCAATTGGATTCAAACCGATGTCGTACCGCCAAATCCTTACGATCCTAATTCTCAGCAGCGGAATTGTCTTCGCCGCCTCATGTTCGAAATCCGATCAGAAACAAAGTATTGAATCAGCATCGAGCCCCGACGAGGTTTACGCCGCAGAGCCAGAATCCGGCGTCGACTATCACTCCTTTGCCAACACGGCAGACTATCGCGTCACGCACGTTGACATGGATCTTACTGTCGATTTTTCGCGCAAGGTGATCGCGGGTACGGCGGTTTTGCAGTTCGACCGCCTCAATGATGAAAATAACGCACTTATTCTGGACACACGTGACCTGACGATTGAGTCTGTTCGCACCAGCAACGCAGATCAACCACAGGACGTTTCATTCTCTTTGAGCGACACCGTCGACTTTCGTGGCGCACCGCTGACCATCGAAGTGCCTGCTAACTCGTCAGCGGTTGTGATCAATTACCAGACGTCTCCGGCAGCGTCCGGGTTGCAATGGTTGGAACCGCGGCAGACGGCCGGTAAGCGCCACCCGTTCCTGTTTACCCAGGCCCAGGCGATCCACGCGCGCAGCTTTGTTCCTTTACAAGACACGCCAGGCGTACGAATTACATATAGCGCAACCGTTCGCACGCCGCGCGAGTTGCGTGCCGTAATGAGCGCCAATAATGATCCAGCGGCCGAGAAGAACGGCGTCTACTCGTTTACGATGCCGCAAGCAATTCCATCCTACCTGTTGGCATTGGCCGTCGGCGATCTCGAGTTTAAGCCTATGGGAGCGCGCACCGGCGTCTATGCGGAGAAAGAAATACTGGATGCGGCAGCGGCAGAATTCGCCGACACCGAGGCAATGCTGGAGACTACCGAAGAGGCGTACGGCCCGTATCGATGGGACCGATACGATTTGTTGATCTTGCCCCCCAGTTTTCCGTTTGGCGGTATGGAGAATCCGCGACTGAGCTTTATCACGCCGACCGTCATCGCCGGAGACAAGAGCCTCGTAGCGCTTATTGCGCATGAACTTGCCCACTCATGGTCGGGCAATCTTGTCACCAACTCCAGTTGGCGCGACCTGTGGCTGAACGAAGGATTTACAACCTACTTGACGAATCGCATCATGCAGTTTGTCTATGGCGATGATCGGTACCACATGGAAATGGCGCTGGGTTATGCAGACCTACAATCGGACCTCGAGGAACTCGACGACCCCGATGAACTCCTCGCCATCGACAAGCGCGGCCGTGATCCGGACGAAGCGTTTTCAAACGTTCCGTATGAAAAGGGTTCCCTATTCCTCTTCGAAATCGAACAAAAGATCGGTCGCGAGGCATTCGATCAATTTTTGCTCGATTACTTCAACAAATACGCGTTTCAAAGCATTACAACAGAGGGCTTTCTGGCTCACCTGGATCAAACTCTTTTGAAGACGCATGTGGAAGATTTAGATGCCGATCGCATTCGCGAATGGATTTTTGAACCGGGAATTCCCGAAGGTGCACCTCATCCACAATCCGATGCGTTTACGCGAATCGACTCAATTCGCCAAGCTTGGCTAGACGGCGCGGCATCTGCCGAAGGAATCGATACCAGTAAATGGACGTATCATCAATGGAAACATTTTCTGGATGGCATGCCCGATAAATTGAGCCGGGAACAGATGGAAGACCTGGAGCAGGCGTTCAAGCTGACAACGTCCACAAATAACGAGATCGCATTCAGCTGGCTGCGCATTGCGATTCGAAATGACTATGAACCGGCGTATGGTCGACTAGAAGACTTTCTTACAAGTATTGGCCGCAACAAGTTCCTGCGACCGCTTTATCAGGACTTGATGGACAGCGGCAAAGCCGATATGGCCTCGCGCATATTTGAGAAAGCGAAGCCCGGGTATCACCCGTTGACCGTGAAAAGGAACAGCCTGATTATTTACCCAGATTCTGCGGAATAACAAACCTGCGGAGGTCCACATATGACCGCTCCAAGTCTCTATCGCGTAATACTCCCAGTCTCCGATATCGAAGGTGCCGCGAAATTTTACGGCCATGTGTTTCAAGTTGCTGGACAGCGCGTGTCCGCAGGGCGGCATTACTTCGATTGCAACGGCGTGATCCTGGCTTGTTACGATCCGTCAGCCGACGGCGACGATCTTGGCGAAGGATGGACATTGCATGACAATCAGTATCTCTACTTTGCGGAATCGGATTTAGCTGCCGTCCGAAATAGAATTGAAGAGGCCGGTGGCGAAAATCTCACTGAGATAGAATCGATGCCGTGGGGGGAGACATTGTTTTATGCGCGCGATCCACTTGGTAGTCGTTTGTGTTTTGTCGATGCGAAAACGCTATTCACTGGTCAATGACCGGTACGTCTAGGTGATGGAAAACAAACGCATATTGGTCCGACAGTAACTCAATAATCTCATCCAACGGCGTCCCACCGCCGTGCCCGGTGTCGCTGCTCGTGCGAAGCAGCACGACACCTTCACCGTTCTGGGCGGCCTGCAGTCGGGCCGTAAACTTGCGGCTATGATAGGGATCTACACGAGGGTCGTTGGCTCCGGTAGGCAACAACATCGGCGGATGACGTACATCGTCCTGAATATTGTGATACGGCGAGTAAGCATGCAGTGCCGCGAATTGATCGGGGTCTTTCACCGTGCCAAACTCCGGGATGTTGAATTCGCCATTCGGATCACGTTCAGACCGCAACATGTCATAGATACCGACATGAGATACGGCGGCCGCCACTAGATCCGGGTTTTGAACGACAGTAGCGCCCATCAAAAGGCCGCCATTGCTGCCGCCAACGATCGCCACTCGATCGGGTGATGCGTATTCCTTCTCAATAAGGAATCTGATAACCGCCGCAAAATCATCAAAGACGTTTTGCTTGTTGGTGAGGTTGCCTTGTTGATGCCATTCTTCCCCAAATTCGCCGCCGCCGCGCAAATTGGCTTGGGCATACAATACGCCGTGCTCAAATAGGATATGGCGAGACATAGAGAATCCCGGGTTAACGCTTAGTCCGTAGCCTCCATAGCCGGTAACTAGCACCGCACGAGTCCCGTCGCGCGCCGCGCCTTTGGGCAGAAGGATATTCACCGGTATTTTGGTGCCATCTTTCGATGTCGCGAAGTCTCGAACCACATCGACATCGGAATAGTCCACCGGCGACTCGGCGGACAGAGCGAGTTCACTCGTTGTGCCACCGGATGCGTTGAAATGTAACCACTTAGACATGGCCACATAAGAGGTAGACCCGAAATACACATCGGAACCACCCGCCGGCGTCAATCCATAGGCCGTGGATACGTCCATTTGTACGGGCGACGCCTGCGGATCGCCATCCAATGAGAAAACG
>JAOTZC010000047.1 GCA_029861535.1 Gammaproteobacteria bacterium | reverse complement strand
CTCAATGAGCCCCGGCGACATCAGTTCGTTGTCGCTGTCGAACAAAGTTGCGTTTCGTGCGCGCTTTTTCGGTGCGATACCAGAACCTAGAGACCGGTATTGGCGTGCAATCGTTTTGTACCGGTTCAACGGTCGTTCCTGGTCGAGCAGCGAGCCAACGATGAGCCGCCCGTCAACGCAGATACAGCCTATCGGCGATCCGATTCGTTACCAAGTAACGATGGAGCCGACGCGGCAACACTGGATTGTGGCACTCGAGCTTCCGTTTGAGTGGGATCTTCGAAAGACGTTCATGGGTCGCATGCAGGAGCTCGAGCGCGTTCTCCCCGTCGATCAGCGAATCGCGTATGAAGTCCAGTCGTACTCGAGCTATCGCGCCGACGTCGATATGACCAAACTCGCTCGTGACAGATTCGCGAGGCTGCCCGATGGCAGTAACCCTCGCACCGCTGAACTCGCGCGAAAAATACGCGCAGAGTCCGGCTCCACCGGCGACTTCATCGATGCGGTGCTCAAGAAGTTCCACGACGAGTCGTTTTATTACACGCTGCAGCCGCCGGCACTTGGCCGCGATCCGGTCGACCAATTTCTGTTCGAATCACAGCGCGGCTTCTGCGAACACTATGCCTCGGCGTTTGCCGTGATGATGCGCGCGGCTGGTATACCGGCACGGGTTGTACTCGGCTATCAGGGCGGTGAAATCAATCAGATCGGTGAATACATGATTGTCCGGCAGTCCGACGCCCACGCCTGGGCCGAAGTATGGTTCGCCGGCCAAGGTTGGGTGCGAGTGGACCCGACCGCCGCCGTCGCGCCGGAACGCATCGAAATGGGTTTCACTGGCTCTATGTTCGATGGCATTGGAATGGAATGGGGCTTGTCCGCACCATCCGAGTTACTGCATCAGCTGCAACTGACATGGGACGCACTGAACGCCGGCTGGAATCAATGGATTCTCGGTTACGGCCCCGACAATCAAAACAGTCTAATGGAAGCGCTAGGCATGGAAGACCCGAGCTGGCGCAAAAAGTTTCTGACACTCATTGGGTTGGTCGTCGCTCTTACGCTAATCATCAGCCTAATTCTGATGCTGCGTTACCGACCGCCACCTCGCGATCGCGCGGCAGTGCTGTACCAACGATTCGTCAATAAGACCGGAGTGTCGCCAAGACTCGGTGAGACACCGAATGCGTTCGCGCTGCGCGCGAGCGCGGAATCGAATCTGGCTGATGACGCTATCCATACGATAACGGACACCTATCTCGTAGCGCGCTACGGTGTCATCGACCCATCCGCGATAGAACGCCTGGAAAGAGAGGTCGCCGCTATTCGCTAGCCGGCGCATTGCCACCGCGCACGACGGTCAACAACATCGCACCACCGATAAAGAGCGGCAATAACGCGAGTAGTACCACTTTGGGATTATCCGACATCATCGCTGCGATACCGACCAGCGACGGACCAAGCACATGCGATAACTTCGTAATCATGTTGTAGAAGCCAAAGAATTCACCGGGCTGATTGGGCGGGATCAGTGATGCGTATAGCGAGCGACTCAGGCCCTGCACGCCGCCCTGCACGCAGCCGATGATTATCGCCATGATGTAGAACTGACGGACATCGACCATGAACACGGCCCAGCTCGATACAACGATATAGACCGCTAGCGCAAAGTAGATTCCCTTCTTGGGTCCAAATCGATGGCCGAAGTAACCGTATAAAAGGGTTGCTGGAAAACCGGCGAAGTTCGTAATCATCAGAGCGGTAACCAGATCTTGCTGACTGAAGCCAAGCCGTTGACCGTAGTTGACGGCCATAAAAATGACGGTAAAAACAGCGCCAATGTACAGCCAATAGGAGATCAGGAAGATAACGACATTGCGATATTGGCGAATATGGCCAATGGTCGACTTCAACTCCAGATAGGCCGCCCTAACGACGCCCCCAGTTGCAACTTTGCCAGACTTGCTCTCCGAGACAAACAGCAGTAATGGCAGCAGAAAAACGGCCCACCAGGCTCCGACGGATACGAACGCAAACTTGATGACACCCGTCGTATCACTGAAGCCAAACATCTGCGGCGACAGCAGCATCCAAACGTGCAGCGCGAGTAGCACCGCACCGCCCAGATATCCGATCGAGAAACCTAGCGTCGAAACGAATGAGTAGTAACGTGGTTCGGTGACGTCAATCATCAGCGAGTCGTAAAAGACCGTCGAACTGTAGTAACCGACAGACGCTAGTAGATACAGGCCTAAAGCAAGCGGCCACTCTCCTTCGCCGATCAAACCGAGGGCGGCCGTCGTCGTCGCGCCAAGCATTGCAAGTACCAAAAGAAATTGCTTCCTGTAACCGCCGGTGTCGGCGATCGTGCCGAACACTGGCGCGATCAAACAAACGATGGCGCTCGATCCTGCCGTTATCCACGCCAGCCGTTGTGTAACGGCGGCACCTGAATCGCCGACACTCCAATAGCTGCCGAGAAATAGCGGATACAGCACTGCCAGCACCGACAACGCGAATGCCGAATTGGCCCAGTCGTAGAACGCCCAGGCGATAACCTTCTTATTCAGTATTCTGGATTGGGACAAGCGCAATCTCCGACCGGTGGCCGATTAGACGCGACTAGTGCTCGCGGGTCTTGCGAAACATGACATCGGGCCAGCGCTCCTCGGTAAGACTCAGGTTTACTTTGGTTGGAGCAATGTAGACCAGCTGCTCACCATGATCCAGTGCGAGGTTGTCATACGCCTTCTTCTCAAACTCCGCGAGCATTTTTGGATCGTCGCAGTCGACCCAGCGTGCTGTCGCAACATTGATGCTTTCGAACTGGCATTCGACCTTGTATTCATCGCGCAGGCGATGAGCAACCACGTCGAATTGCAGCGGTCCGACGGCACCCAAAATCAGGTCATTATTGCGCAACGGTCGAAACAACTGTGTCGCGCCTTCTTCGCAAAGCTGTGCAAGCCCTTTCTGCAACGCTTTCAGGCGCAGCGGGTCTTTTAGCACGGCTCTTTGAAATATCTCAGGAGCGAAGTTCGGGATGCCGGTAAATCGAACTGGGTCGCCCTCCGCGAAACTGTCGCCAATGTTGATCGTGCCGTGATTGTGTAGTCCGATGATGTCGCCGGCATAAGCGTTATCGGCGTGCTGGCGATCAGCGGCTAGGAATGTAATCGCCTCTGGAATTTTCATCTCCTTGCCGGAACGCACATGCGTCACCTTCATGCCCTTCCTGTATTCACCTGAACAAATACGCATGAAAGCGATGCGGTCCCGATGGCCCGGATCCATGTTTGCCTGGATCTTGAAAACAAACCCGGTCAGGTCGCTCTCACCCGGATTGACGATACGTTGCTCACTGTCGCGCGCGAGCGGCGCCGGCGCATAGCGTACGAACTCGTCGAGCAGTTCCTTGACGCCAAAATTCGATAACGCCGACCCAAAGAACACCGGCGATTGCTCGGCCGCGAGGTACTCGGTCACGTTAAACTCGGGGCACGCGCCCTTGACGAGCTCTATCTCTTCGCGCAATTCCGCGGCAAATTCACCAAGCACCTCTGATGCGGCATCCGAATCAAGCCCGTCGACAACACGAATGTCTGAGGCCGTCTCACGACCCGTCTTGTCATATAGATAGATTCGGTCTTGGGCGAAGTGATAAACGCCCTTCAACGAGCTGCCCATGCCGATCGGCCAGGTAATCGGCGCACACCGAATTTTCAAGATCTCCTCGATCTCGTCGAGCAGCTCGATCGGTTCGCGACCTTCGCGATCAAGCTTATTGATAAAGGTCATGATCGGCGTATCACGCAGCCGGCATACCTCCATTAATTTGATCGTGCGTTTCTCGACGCCTTTCGCGCAATCGATGACCATTAACGCCGAATCGACGGCTGTCAGCGTCCGATACGTGTCTTCCGAAAAGTCTTCGTGTCCCGGCGTGTCGAGAAGGTTTACGACGTGATCAGCGTAGGGAAACTGCATGACCGAGGATGTTACGGAAATGCCTCGTTGCTGCTCCAGTGCCATCCAGTCTGACGTCGCATGGCGACTCGCCTTGCGTCCCTTGACCGTGCCGGCGAGCTTGATCGCGCCGCCGTACAACAGCAATTTTTCGGTCAAAGTGGTCTTGCCGGCATCCGGGTGCGAGATAATCGCAAACGTGCGGCGTTTGTCGACCTGTTGTTGAATGTCGCTCATGGAAGGTTACGGCCTAATCAGTGCGGCCTGGAAATTTTGACGGCCGCGAAGTCTAGCGCAACTAGAACCTATCTAATAGCTACCGGTCAGCTTTTTCGACAGTACTGCGGCATCTTCACGGCCGTGTGAAGCCTGATAGTACTGCGCCCGATTCGCGATCTGATGGAAACCTTTTTTTCGGTACAGCGCTATCGCGGTTTCATTGGACGGTCGAACCTCAAGAAAAATCTCCTCAACCTCCGCCTCTCGAGCTCGCGCCAGAATCTCGTCAAGGAGCAGTTCACCGTAACCGTGTGCTCGGTGGGCCGGTTCAACACATAGATTCAGAATGTGAGCCTCGCCCGCGGCTACCGACAGGATTCCATAACCGGCCACGCTGTCTTCTCGATCGAGCACAATGCACTGATAGCCCGCCAGCAGGCAGTCACGAAACACGCCGTGGCTCCACGGAAATTCGTAGCTGCGGCGCTCGATGTCCGAAACTTGCGCCAGATCTTCGTGCGACATTGCGCGTATGAAAACCGGCGGTTCCTGCATTGGCATAATCATGCGTGCAATTCCCGAACAACGCTGCGGGCCAGGCAAAGGTCATCCCAAGACTTGCGTTTTTGCGATGGGCTGCGCAACAGGTACGCTGGGTGGTACGTCACAATCAATGGCACCTCGCCAAGCAGATGCCGCTTGCCGCGAAGCCGCCCGACCGGCGCATCCGTTCCGAGCAAGTTTTGCGCCGCGACTCGACCAACCGCAATGATAATTTTCGGCGCGACCAGTTCGATTTGCCGCTCCAAATACGCTCGGCATGCGGCGACTTCATCGACCTTCGGGTCGCGGTTGTTCGGCGGACGGCACTTCAGAATATTCGCGATGAACACGCTGTCGCGACTGAGACCGACAGTACGCAACATTTCATCCAGCAAATGCCCGGCACGGCCGACAAACGGTTCGCCACGACGGTCTTCCTCGGCGCCCGGCGCTTCGCCGATGATCATCCAGTCGGCGTCTGGGTCACCAACGCCGAAAACCGTTTGCGTACGGCCCGCGTGCAGTTCGCAACGGGTGCAGCCGGCCACACAGTCGCGCAATGCCTGCCAGTCCAGACCGCCGGCGCGGACTTCCGGGACTTCAATATCGGGCTCGATATCGTCCTGCCCGCGTGGAACCCAGACATCAATACCCATAGCCTCGAGGTAGGCGCGGCGCTGATGTTCGCTCATGTTCATCGTAAATTCGGCAAGGTCATGGCTAGCCGATAGTTTGCCACAATGCGCTAGTGGGGCGGCAACCTGGCAAGCACGTCCTTGCCAGCAATCACCCGCTGGCCCGGTTCGACGAGGATTTTGCTGTCGATGGGCAAGTGGACCTCCGCAAGGCGCGTCAATCGAAGGTACGCGCAGCGGCTGCCCTGCCCGAGACGTTCGCCGAATCGCAGAAAGGACTTCGGCGGCAAGCCCAAGCGATAGCCGGTGAACTGCAGCACTACATCGTCGCCCTCATCAGTCTGCACCCACAATGCATTGGTTTGGTAGTCGATGATCTTTTCAGTGGAGATGGAATTCAGGTCCATGATCTTGCCCTCGACCGGGCAGCGTGCCGTGTAGGTGCCGAGGCTATTGATGCTAAGAACGACGCGAAGGGCTTCCCCATGCAACACCGCCTTGTCGGTGACGCCAATATCGACGACGCGTCCGTCAATCGGACTTACGACGCCGAGCGGCACGGCCGGAATGCGGCGGCGCGGGTCCTTGAAAATCATAAACAGCAGCACCATCAGCGCGATCGCAGCGATGAACCATGGCAGCTCGCGATAATAAAACGCCAGCCAAGCAAGCGAGAACGACAACAGCAGAAACGGGATACCCTCGCGAGCGATGTACGGGTTTCGTTTACCTTTCAACGGCGGGGCTACTCAGAGGATCAAAGACCCGCGACGATCCCCTGCTTTGTCCCTCGAGTCAATACGTATGCGCCAATCCGCCGAGTTTCAGGCTAGAATGCGCGGCTAATCGAAACAGGTATTTAGTTATATATGCGATATTCGGAATTCGGTCTGACGACGCTCAAGGAAGTCCCGGCAGAAGCCGAGATTGTCAGCCACCAGCTGATGCTGCGCGCTGGTCTGATCCGCCGTCTGACGTCCGGCATTTTCTCGTGGATGCCGTTGGGATTGCGCGTCATCAGGAAGGTTGAAGCAATCGTCCGCGAGGAAATGAACCGCGCCGGCGCCCTCGAAATGTTGATGCCGGCCGTGCAACCGGCGGAGCTGTGGCAGGAATCCGGTCGCTGGGACATGTACGGTGACCTGCTCCTCAAAATGTCGGATCGTAACGAACGCGACTTTTGCTTCGGGCCGACGCATGAAGAGGTCATCACTGACATCGCGCGCAAGGATCTTCGCAGCTACAAGCAGTTGCCGATAAACTGGTATCAGATTCAGACCAAGTTCCGCGACGAGATTCGGCCGCGTTACGGCGTAATGCGCTCGCGCGAATTCATAATGAAAGACGCCTACACGTTCGATCTCGATGCCGAGGGCCTCGAGGCCTCATATCAGAATATGCACGCAGCCTACTCTGCGATTTTTAGCCGCTTGGGGCTGAAGTTTCGCGTCGTAGACGCCGATTCTGGCGAAATCGGCGGCAACCGCTCGCAGGAGTTTCATGTATTGGCCGACTCCGGTGAAGACGCAATCGTATTTAGCGATGTCGACAACTACGCATCGAATATCGAGACCGCAGCAACCGAGTGCCCTGCCCAAGGACCTCTGAAACCGACGCAAAAGCTCGAGAAGGTAGCAACGCCGGGCGCCAAATCCATCGAAGCGGTCGCGAACATGCTTGGCATCGCGGCAAACCAATCGATCAAGATCCTCATTGTTGACGGAATTGAACAGCCGGTCGCGCTGGTGTTACGTGGCGATCACGAGGTTAACGCGGTAAAGGCGCAAAAGTTGCCGGGCGTCGCATCACCATTGACGATGGCCGATCCCGCCGCAGTCCGCGAAGCGTCAGGCTGCGAGCCCGGCTATATCGGTCCGGTGGGCCTCGGCATGACCATGTATTTTGACCACGCGACGGCCAACCTGTCAGATTTCGTTTGCGGCGCCAATGAGGTTGACATGCATTACACCGGCGTGAACTTTGGACGTGATCTTGATGCGCCGGAGACTGTTGACCTGCGTAACGTTGTCGAAGGAGACCCGACTCCGGGCGGTAAAGGTACGCTGAGTATCGCGCGCGGCATCGAAGTCGGTCACATTTTCCAGCTGGGTACCAAATATTCAGAAGCGCTCGGCGCGACCGTATTGGGCAGCGATGGCAAAGAACAGCTCCTCGAAATGGGCAGTTACGGCATTGGCATTACCCGAATCGTAGGCGCCGCCATCGAGCAAAACCACGATGACAACGGCATCATTTGGCCCGATCCGCTAGCCCCGTTTGATGTTGTTATTGTGCCGATCAATATGCACCGATCGGATTTAGTCCGTGAGGCCGCCGACGCAATCTATGCGGAGCTGGCCGATGCGGGCCTCGAGGTTCTTCTCGATGATCGCGATGCGCGACCGGGTGTGAAATTCGCCGACGCAGAACTGATCGGTATTCCGCATCGGATCGTTGTATCTGACAGAGGCCTTGGCAATGACGAGCTCGAATATCAGCATCGACGGGACACCGAATCGCGGAACCTGAAACGTGAGGAAGCTCTCAATCTGCTGAAGAGTGCCGCTGTAACATGATACGGTTGTAGCGGTGATCAGGAGAATTTGAATCAAGAAGTTGACTCAAATTATTGTTTTAATTAGCTTATCTCTGGCGTTCTCTATGCCGGCCGGAGCGATTGCCCAGGTTGAGGTCGACCCGGAACTGAGACAGGCTTTAATTGCTGCGGCGTCAGAGGCGGACAGTTTTCCGGACCGCTTTGAGGCCGAAGTGTGGCTGACGGACATGTCGGCTCGGCTGGCCCGCCATGTGGAAGACCCCGAAGAACGCATCAAGATCCTGACACGAGTGCACTATGAGGCGAATCGAGTCGATCTACCGCCGGAATTGATCCTTTCCGTAATAGAGGTCGAGAGCAATTTCGACCGTTACGCGATCTCGGTGGCTGGCGCCATCGGCCTGATGCAAATAATGCCATTTTGGCTCGACGAAATCGGCCGCCCGAACGACAACCTGCTGCATCTCGAAACCAATCTACGTTACGGCTGCACAATTCTGCGTTTTTATTTCGACAAAGAAAAAGGCGATCTTAGGCGCGCACTCGGACGCTACAACGGCAGCCTTGGCAGACGTAAGTACCCGAATAAGGTTATCAATAAGTTGAGCAGGAAGTGGTTTAAAGCCTAAGCGCGGCGTTATCGCGTTCTGAAGCCCGTAAACTCAGGCGTTTCAATCTCTTCGGCCAACACGCTTGTTACTCTCGACAGCGGCGGTCCTTCATGCAACCAGATCTCAAGTTTGTCCAGCGCATCTGAGTCACCGCAAGCGAGCACTTCGACATCACCATCGGCGAGATTGATCGCGTGGCCGGTCAGGCCCAGCGACTCGGCGACGCAACGGGTGCTGTCACGAAAAAACACGCCCTGCACGCGGCCCTTGACCCTAAAAAGACGTGCGCCAGACATTCGGGTTTTAGTTGCTGCCGTCAGGCTGATTAATTTCGCTGAGCTTGCGGGCCGCTTGGGCTTTCGACTTTGCTTGCAGCGCGTCGCGACGCGCCTCAGCATATTTCTCCGCATTGAGCTTGTCCTGGGCGCTTTGTAGGTACTGCTCGGCCGCCAGTAATTCCGCCGCTGCATGCGCCTCCGCGCCGGCCTCACGAGCCACAGCGATGGCCTGGCGGGCATCGCTCATTTCTTGCACCGGGGCCGTCTCACAGGCGCTTGCCAGCAGCAGGGTCGCGAACAGCGCACTGCCTAGCAGCAATTTTGAACGGAGCGTAGACATCAGATTTTTATAGTTTTATCAGTTAATTGCATAAAGTAGCCGATCTACGCTACCAAGCGTCAGGCTATCGCGTCAAGGCGGCGCTGACGCTGCCACCTGGGCCTGCTAGAGTTCGCCCTTTCGAACGCAGTATCGAGCTCTGAGGATGCCATGTCATTGACGATTTACCACAATCCACGTTGTTCCAAGTCACGGAAAACGCTGGAGTTAATTCAAGATGCCGGCGTAAGCCCGGCGATTGTCGAGTATCTGAACGCACCGCCTGCCGCCGAGCGTGTCCTTGAGCTCGCGACACTGCTTGGTCTGTCAGTACGGGAGCTGCTGCGGCGTAACGAGGCGGAATTCAAGGGTGCCGCCGCGTTACCCGATCTGGACGACGACGCGGCGTTGGCACAGTGGATTGCGGCAAACCCGAAGGTACTGGAGCGGCCGATAGTCGTTGATGATGCCAATGGCATCGCGGTGATTGGGCGTCCGCCCGAGAACGTCGCAAAGCTTCTGCCCTGATGAGCGATATTCTGGTCCTGTATTACTCGCGAAGAGGCGCTACCGAGGCGCTCGCTCGCGAAGTCTGCCAAGGCGTCGACTCGGTCGATTCAATGTCGGCACGTTTGCGGACCGTTACGCCCGTGTCGACTGTCGCTGAAGCAACGCAAGACACAATACCGGATGACGGTCCACCGTATGCGTCGGTTCGCGACCTGGTCGAATGCCAAGGCCTGGTCATGGGTAGCCCGACGCATTTCGGCAACATGGCGGCACCATTGCAATATTTCCTCGAGGGCACCGTTGGCGAGTGGCTGGCAGGTGCTGCGTCAGGCAAACCCGCGGGTGTCTTCACGTCGACGTCATCGATACACGGCGGTCAGGAGTCGACGCTGTTGACTATGGCGCTACCACTGTTGCATCACGGGATGTTGCTCGTCGGCGTGCCATACACCGAACCTGCGCTGTCGGCGTCAACGACTGGCGGAACTCCATACGGGGCCAGCCATGTCAGCTGGAATCGCGACACCGACACGCTATCCGACGAGGAAAAGGAGCTTGCCAGGGCACTCGGTCGCCGCGTCGCAGATACGGCGCGACGCCTTGATGCATCAACCTGATGCGCTTTTCAACACTTCGCGTACGAACGGCACGGTGAGCCGACGTTGCGCACGCAGCGCTTCCTGATCCAGCGTATCGAGCAAGCTGTAGAGGCTCGCCATATCACGGCGACTTCGGCTCAACAGATAGCGCGCGGTCTCATCCGGCAATTCGAGGCCGCGATGCGACGCGCGTAACTGCAATGCGGCGGCGCGATCAACGTCAGCGAGTGCGTGCACACTGTAGATCGGCAGTTGCGACATCCGACTTGCAAGATCCGGAAGTTGGATCGGACACTCGCGCGGCGTCATACCGGCCGAAACAACAAGCTGACCGCCTTCTGTAACGATGTCATTGTACAAAGTGAACATCGCGCGCTCCCAGGCAGCGTCTCCCGCGATCCGGTCGAAATCGTCGATACACACCAATTCACGATTTGCGAGTCCGGCAATAAGGCTCGGGCCGGCGTCGGCAAGAGCCACCATTGGCACATACACCGAGCGGTCGCCGGCACGATCACATACGGCCTGCAGCAAGTGAGTTTTGCCCACCGACTGTGCGCCCCAAATCCAGCAACCATTGCCGCCGGGCTCGGTCGCAATACTCGCGAGTAGGCCGACGAGCGTCTCATTTCCCGTTGGCAAAAAGCTTGCGAACACGGCGTGATCGTCAAGCCGAAGGGGCAGCGCCAGTTGGCTCAAAGCGAACTCCTTAGTCTCAGTCCTGTGGGCTGCCCAAGTCTTCGCCGAGGTCCATCGCAACCTCCGGATGTTCCCTGAGGTAGCGGTCGTAAGCGAAGCGGACGAGAACCGATAGCACGGCGGCCGCCGGCAGTGCCAGCAGAATGCCGAAAAAACCAAACAGCTGGCCACCCGCCGCTATCGCAAAGATAACCAGCACGGGATGCAGCCCGATCTGATCGCCAACGAGTTTTGGCGTCAATACCGAACCTTCGAGGAGTTGCGCGATCGAGAATGTCGCCAGCACGCCTACGAGCAGCCATAGCGGATCAGGTTCGAGTGCGACCGTTAACGAAGCCAAGCCTATGCCGAATACGAATCCGAGGTATGGCACGAAACTGACAAGGCCGGACACGACGCCAATAGCGATCGCGAACTTGATGCCAACGAGGCTGAGTCCCAGCGAATAAATGACCGCAAGCGCAAACATCACCAGCAATTGTCCACGTAGGAATGCACCGAGCACTTCGTCCGTTTCCCGGGCCAGCGTAAAAACAGTCTCACGCATGCTTTCGGGAACCAGTGCACCGATACGAGTGACAATGAAATCCCAGTCACGAAGCAAATAAAACGTCAGAATCGGAATCAGAAACAAGCTCATGACTGCCGCGGCGAGCATACTGCCGGTGCTCGTCACCGACGACAACGCCTTGCCAGCCCAACTACCGGCCATGTCGCTGTAGCGCGCCAAAAATGCGCTAAGCCCAACATCGTCGCCGAGCTGAATATTCAAGACTTCGGCCACGCGTGGCAGCCACACCTGCTCAATTTGGCTCGTGATCGCCGGCAGCGCCGCAAACAACGCGCTGATTTGCTGCCTGATCAGTGGACCAACCAGCAGAACCAACAAGCCGAGTAACAAGAAGGTCAACAGAAATACGGTGACGACGGCAAGCGTGCGCGGAAAATGTAGCCGCTGCAGGCGATCCGCTAACGGATCGCCAATGTACGCGAGCAAGCCTGCCGCGATGAACGGTGTCAGCACCGGTGCAAGCAGGTACAGGAGCAACCCCGAGATGGAGATTGCGATCATCCAAGCGACACGA
>JAOTZC010000020.1 GCA_029861535.1 Gammaproteobacteria bacterium | reverse complement strand
CAGCGGCGGCGGTGGTGGTGGCGCTAGCGAAAGTGATAGCGAATCGCAAGCTGCGGGCGGTGCAGCCGGCGGCGGTGCTGGTGGTGGCGGTAGTGCCGGCAGCGTTGGCGAGTTTCCCGAAGAGAGTGCCGAAGAACGTGCTGAACGCCTAGGTCGCGAGCTTGATGAATCGATCGGTGGATTTGACGAGACCTTGCAGGAAGAGCAACAGGATATTGCTTCGGTCGGTCGGGTTCTTGAGGGATTTGATACCGAGGGTGGCGGCGGTGAAGGATCCGGTGGGCTGATCAGTCTGGGCACACAGGCCGGATCGGCATCCGGCGGCCCCAACGAGGGCGGTTCAGTCGGCGGCAGCAAAGAAGCGCCGGCGATTGCGGGCGTGACAGATCAACAAATCGAGGAGCGCACGCCCGATGACATACCTGTTACTGTAGACGACGATATTGTCGCCCGACAATTACGCGAGGCTGCACTGACTGAAGAAGACCCAGTATTGCGTGAGCGTTTGTGGGATGAATATCGCAAGTACAAAGGCTTGTTGACGACTGACTGATTGATGACTGAAAACCAATGACACGAATAATACGGTTTGGATTTGCATTTTTTCTAATTGCGCTGAGTGGATGCTCGGTAAACGAGGTCATTACCGCGGACGAGACCAAACTGCTCACCTCCGCAGCGCCGAAGGACGAGAGTCAGCTCCTCGACGTAGGCATCATCGAGTTCGATGACGGCATACCCGAGAACAACAACCCGGAAAGCAGCCGCATATATGCACCGATTCGTAACGCCGAGTCCCGCTATCTCGCCTATCACCTGAAAAATACAATGCAGGGTACCGGCCACTGGGGTGCCGTCCGCGTCATTCCATCGGAAAACGCTTTTACAGACGTCATCGTAAATGCGCGGATTGAAGAGTCCGATGGCGAGTTCGTCGAACTAGACGTTACAGTTACGGACATCAGTGGGGAGGACTGGTACACGAGACGCTATGAAACGCAAACCGGCATCTCGTCGTATTCCGAGCATCGGGATCGCCGGCAAGATCCCTATCAAAAAGTGTTCAACGAAATAGCCAATGATGTGCACGCGTTCGTTGAAACATTGCCTGAAGATTACGTGCAGAATCTGCAACAGATTTCGGAACTCAAATTTTTTGAAGACATGTCGCCGCAGTCTTATGGCGAACATCTACAGACCGATAAGAAAGGACTGGTAACGATCAACCGCTTGCCGGCCGAAAACGATCCAGCCGTACATCGCTTACGACAAATTCGCGAACGTGACCGTCTGGTTGTCGATATGTTGAACGAGCACTACGCAAATTTCTATTATGGCATCGCGATCCCGTACCACGCGTATCGCAAGGCGTCCCGCGAGGAATCCGTAAACTATCGGCAAGTGAAACGGTCGGCTGCGCTGAAGACACTGATGGGTGTTGTCGTACTAGCCGGTTCGATGCAGATGGATACCCAGGATTCGAGCTACTCGAAGCAGCGAATGAAAAGTACGGTGCGGAGCATTGGTATTGGCGAGGGCCTAAACGCGATCGTCGCTGGCATTACCCGACATACCGAAGCATCAATTCACGTCGAAGCGATCGAAGAACTGTCCGAGTCTTTCAGTTCAGAGGCGGCACCCATGGTCGTGTCGATCGAAGGACAGGCCAGACGCCTTACCGGCACGGCGGCGGCACAATACGAGTCATGGCGCAAACTCTTGCGCGACATATACGAGGCTGAAACAGGATTTACAGGGTCGGTAGAGGTCGGCGCGCCAATGCGTGCGCCAGAAACCGCAGAATAATCAGTTGATCGTCAATGCGTGAACTCAAGAGCGGGACTCAGCTCGCCAACCGGTACACGATCGTACGAAAACTCGGTGCCGGTGCGACCGCCGAAACCTGGCTCGCAAACGACCGGCTAACCGGTACGTCGGTTGTTCTCAAAATCAGCGTCAACCCAGACCTCGACGCAGAAATTCTAAGACGCGAATGGCAGCTAAGCATCCGTTTAGTGCACGCACATATTGTGCGCGTGTTCGAATTTCACGATGACGCGGACGGCGCTTTCTACAGCCAGCAATTCATCGACGGCCCCGATATTAGCGTGCTTTGCGGAGCGACACTCGAGAACGTGCTGGCACCTGTCGCATTGATAGCAGATGCATTGCGCTATGCTCACGGAAAAGAGCTTGTGCATCGTGACATCAAGTCGAGCAACATTTTGCTTGATGCGAATGGCGCACCGTATCTGATCGACTTTGGTGTTGCGGCGACGCCGACAGACCCAGTTGGTGGTGGTTCGCTGATTGCCGCAAGCCCACAGCAGCTCGACGGCGATGTCGCGATGCCGGCAGATGATATTTTTGCGCTCGGCGGCCTGGTTTACGAACTCGTCAGCGGTCGTTCGCCGTATTCGTCCGCAAATACAGCAGCGGACATCCGCTCGCGGGTGCCGCCACCAGTCACAGCGGCTGACGGCAGCGTGATTCCAGCATCCATTCAACAGCTCGTCGCAAGTATGTTGGATAAAGACGCGTCACGCCGACCGGATGCCGCGACGGTCATTGCCGCGTTGCGCGATGCCGGCGTGCAGCCTGGGCCAGCACCTTCTCATCTCGTCGGCGGAGTACGTGCCGTCGGCGACGAAGTGATCGAATCGGATTCGAAAATACGCAGGGCACGTGGGCACGCTACGCCTGCCGCTGTCGATGTCGTCGCCGATCGCAGCGGGCTCAGCGCGCGTGTTGTAGGCATAAGCCTCTCGGTGCTGGTCTTGCTGCTGCTCGGCGTCATATTTCTGTTGCCTAAGAGCATCACACAGAACGGCGTCGAACCACATATAGACGCCGGCACCGCAAGCGATACGGTCGAACAGAGCGCCGATTCTGCAGCAGCCAGCGATGACACGGTGGAGCCTCCGCAACGCGACGAGCGAGTTCAGACGCGCGAAGCCGCTGAAGTGGTCTTGGGACGATTGCTCGCAAAGACGCGCACGCTCGAGGGCCGTGCGGTGCAACGCTGGGGAGGGTTGCCGTGGAAACGGGGTGAGGAGGCCTATAAGGCCGGCGATGCGGCCTATCTTGCGCGCGACTACGAAACGGCGGCAAAAAAATATGCCGAAGCAATCGAGCACGTCGATCCGCTGCTTGAGCAGGTTGATGCGGTATTCCGAACGACACTGGCGGATGCAGAGCAGGCGCTCGAAAATGCCGACGCCCTGGAAGCGGTGCGGCTGTACGAACTCGCGGTCGCAATCAGCCCGAACCACGCTCGGGCCAAGGCCGGTCTGCTGCGTGCGCAGAATCTCGACACGGTTCTTGCGCTAACAGAGCAGGGCCTGGCGCTCGAGCGAGAGCTCGAGCTCGATGCCGCACGGCAGAGTTTCGAACAAGCAATCGAGGTTGATCCCGAATGGCGGGTAGCTGCTGACGGACTCGAACGCGTCCTCGGCACCATCAATCAAATGCAATTCGATTCGCGCATGACCGAAGGCTTGATGGCGCTTGCAGACGGTGACTACCTGACTGCGCGTGCCGCGTTTCGTCGGGCACAGGAACTCAAGCCAGGCTCGCCGGATCCGGCCGACGGGCTGTTACAGGTCGATCAGGGCGTACGGCTTAATAACATTGCGGTGCTGAAACGTGAGGCACAATCTCTCGAGGCCGGTGAACGCTGGCAGACCGCTACGGATGCGTACCAGAGTATTCTTGAACTCGACAGCAATTTGACCTTTGCCCATGAAGGCGTCGCGCGTGCGACCCGCATGGAGCAACTGCATCAAACGCTGCAGGGCTACATTGATGATCCTGACGTTCTGAGTTCGCCGCGCACTATGCAAAACGCGACGCAGCTGGTGGTCGATATCACTCGCATGCCGGACATTGGCCCACGACTGGCATCGCAACGTGATGAGCTGTCGCGCCTTCTAAAGCGTGCGGCGACGCCGCTGACTGTGCAGCTTGTCAGTGACAATGTGACCGACGTTTCAATCTACAAAGTTGGTAAACTCGGCGCGTTCGGCACGACCGAATTATCTTTAAGACCGGGAACCTATGTCGCGGTTGGCAGTCGGCCAGGTTACCGGGATGTTCGTTTGGAGTTTCGGGTTGCGCCCGAGATCGATATGCAGCCAGTCGTTGTTCGCTGTGAGGAAGCAATTTGAGGTTCGACCACCTTTACATCAGGGACGTCGAGGGCGAACGACGCATAACGACCGCTGAATTGCCGCTTAGAATCGGTACTGGTACGGATTCGGATCTTAGACTGCCCGGCCCCGGCGGAGGTCCGGTCATTCTGCTGGATATTCTCGACGGTGCACCGTTCGTGCAACCGGTCGGACGTGACAGCTCGGTATCGCTGAACGGCGAACCGCTGCGCACCAGTCAGCGCCTCAACGACGGCGACGAACTTGGCTTTTACGGCACTCGTTTGCGGGTTTCTGCAAGCGATCGACTGGTGTTAGCCGTGCGGCTGGAGGACAGCGCCTATGTGACTCAGCCGCCCGAGCTTGATGTTTCGGCCGACGTCGCCGCGGAAGAAGCGATAGCCCCGGCGGCATTTCGTCGCGCCGCCGACACACGTGCAGCTGCGGTTGACAGTCATCGAAGTCCGCTGCGCACAATCGTAATTGGCGGTCTGCTGGTGCTCGGCCTCGCCTCATACCTGTTGTTCACGGCAAAGTCGGTCCAGTTCGTAATCGATCCCGAAGATCCTGATGAAATTTCCATCAGCGGCGGCTGGTTTCGATTGCCGCTCGGCGACCGTATTTTGTTGCGTGAAGGCGAATATTCGTTGAATGTCAGTAAAAGTGGTTATTACGATGTCATGCAGGCATTCGTCGTCGATGACGAACCCACCAAGACCATCGGCGTCAGCATGCGCAAATTGCCAGGTCGGATTACCGTAACCACGAATCCACCAGTTGATGCGACTGTGTCGATCAATGATTCTCATATCGGGCCCGCGCCGCTCGGCCCAATCGAGCTGCAACCTGGCGAACACAGCATTAGTGTTCGTTCGGAACGATTTCTGCCGTTTGTCGACATCATCAGTTTTCCGGGCCTCGGTCGTGATGAGGTTCTTAATGTGCAGCTTGTGCCACGCTGGGCCAATGTCAGCATCAATTCGGAGCCCACAGAAGCTGTTATCTATGCCGGCGCGAAACAGATCGGTATCACGCCGGCGGTGATCGAGTTGTTCGAAGGTACGCATCAGCTAACGGTCGTTCGTGAAGGCTTCAAGGCGTGGGACGGCTCGGTCACTGTCGAACCGAATGTCGAGCGAGAGCTGCCGCTGATTAAACTCGAAGAGGCCGACGCGAAATTACGGGTCAATTCGATTCCGCGCGGCGCAAATGTCATGGTCAACGGCCGTTATCGTGGCCAGTCGCCACTGACGCTTGATCTTTCGCCCGAAGTTAGCTACGAGATCGGCTTGTCCAAGGCCGGTTACGGCACGACAACACGCAAGGTGCGACTGCAGTCGGCCGCGAGCGAATCCATTACGGTGGACTTGTCGGCGCGCACCGGCACAGTGACGGTAAATGTATCGCCAGCGAGTGCGACGGTTTATGTCGATGGCCGTTCACTCGGTACCGGCACGACAACACTGCGGCTGAGTTCCGCTCCGCATCGTATCGAAGTCAGAAAATCTGGTTACCAGACTTGGTCACGCAACGTCACGCCGCGCCCCGGGTATCCGCAAACTCTGTCTGCGATTCTTCGCTCAGACGAGGCGGTTGCGCAGTCGAAAATAGAGACTATGGTCGAATCCGTGGACGGTAAGAAGCTCAGGCGTATCGAAGCTGGCACGTTTATGATGGGCGCATCACGCAGCGAACAGGGCCGTCGAGCGAACGAAGTTTTAGTGCCGGTGACGATCACATCGCCGTTTTATATCAGCACCCATGAAATTACGAACAAGGACTTTGGGGCGTTTTTGGCTTCGCACGATTCCGGCTCTGCCGAACATGCGGCATTGGCCGGCGATTCGAACCCGGTTGCCAATGTCTCGTGGTCGCAAGCGGCGCAATACTGCAATTTCCTTAGTTCCCGCGAGGGTCTCGAGCCGGTTTACGAAGATCGATTTGGCGAGTTCGAGCCAATCCGGCCATTACCGAATGGCTATCGCCTGCCGACAGAAGCTGAGTGGGCGTGGGCAATGCGGTATGCCGGCGCTAAGTCTGCGACGAAGTTCAGCTGGGGCGAGCAGTGGCCGCCGCGCCGCGATGCGGGCAATTATGCGGATCGATCCGCCGCTAATATCGTAACGACGGTACTCTTAGGCTACGACGATGGTTTTGCATCGACGGCACCGGTCGGGAAATACCCGGCCAATGCGCTCGGTCTGTACGATGGTGGCGGCAATGTTGCCGAGTGGGTCAACGATTTTTACACGGTACCGACGCCCGGCATCACTGAGCCGATTCGTGACCCGCTTGGGCCGGAGAGGGGCACCAGCCACGTTATTCGCGGCTCAAGCTGGAAGCATGCTGGAATCACCGAGTTACGTCTCAGCTATCGAGACTACAGTGACGAGTCAAGAACTGATGTCGGTTTTCGCATCGTCCGCAACGCTGACTAAGGCTGCCGACGCAATTTAATGAGACAATTCATGCTGGCGGCGGTCAAACTCAGATGAGTTTGCGCTTATCGATTTGGCGACGGAGGCTCGCGTTGCGCCGAATATTGAAAATCCTGGCTGTATTACCCATAGCGCTGTTGTTGAGCAACGCGGGCCTGACGCAAGATGACAGCGCCCCGGAGGCTGACCCCAATAACGTTGATCCTGCGGCCGATGCCGCCGAAGTGACTGACGAAGTGACCGACGACGACTCCGACGTCGTCGAGACCGATGACGAAAGCTATCTGGACATCGAAAATGACGACTTTCGGCCGAGTGAGGAAATCCCGGCCGACCAATCCATTACGTTTCCGACCGACATCTAATTTCAGGACTGACTTGCGACGATGAAGAAAAAAAACATACCGATTGAATTTGTCTTTCAGCTGTTCGCTTTAATCATCGCGATTATCATCGTGCATGCGTTTTATGTATCGGTCGTTCGGCCAAATGCGACGCAAATTATCGAAGAACAAAACATTGCTGCTGCTGCGGACCCCGGCTTTGTCCGTGAGCGTCGAATCTGGGTGTTGATCAAAGATTTCGAGCAAGAAGCTTGTTTCATCCTGGGGATTTGGGCGCTCGCAATCATGGGTTACAAATTCGTCATTATCATGGGTGAGCGGCGTTTGCTCGACGTTGATCTCGTACCGGTTGCGGACGGGATGCGTATTCTTCCGGAGGATACTCGGGAATTCGCACGTCAGGTCCAGGCACTACCGGCAGACCGCCGCCAATTGTTATTGCCACGCGCACTGCTAAATGCGTTGCGGCGGTTCAACTCGACTCGCAATATACAAGATGTGTCAGCCAGCACGCATACGATTTGCGAGTCCGAAGCTGAGCGCCTCGAGTCGGAACTCTCGATGATTCGCTATATTTCTTGGGCAATTCCGTCGATCGGTTTCATCGGCACAGTCAGGGGTATCGGTGAAGCGCTCGCACAGGCAGACAAAGCCGTGCAGGGTGATATCGCGGGCGTTACGCAGAGTCTTGGCGTCGCATTCAACTCGACATTCATCGCGCTGTTGATCAGCATTTTTCTAATGTTTCTTGTACATCAGCTGCAGCTTTTGCAAGAACGGCTTGTGTTCGACAGCGAAGCATACTGTGATGACAAGTTGATTCGCCATATGAAGGCGGACTGACCGTTCGGGTTAAGCAGACGTGAGCATACTGGCCGCCGACATTAATGACGCTGGGATCACAGTGCTCAGCGATGATGCGATCGTCTACCGTGAGCCGGGTATCGCATTGCTGGACGATAGTGGGCTGACGACCGGCAACGAGGCTTTGAGTAGCTCGCGCCTCAAGCCACGCCGTATTCATGCGGATTTTTGGTCGGGACTGAGTACCGAAGCGCTGCCCGATCGTCGCTTTCATCATCTGTCGGCCGCCGATCTTGCAAGCCGCCAAATTGAACAGCTTTGGGCGGCTGCGTCTGGCAAGGGCGATCGCCTTGTCGTCGCCGTTCCCGCGTACATGAATAACGACAATCTGGGTCTCTTCCTAGGTATCTGCGATGAACTTGGCGTACCAGTCGTGGCGATGGTCGATGCCGCCGTCGCAGCGACTCGGCACCAGTACAGAAACGCGATTCCTGTGCATGTCGACATGAGCCTGCATTCAGCTCTGTTGACCCGTGTGCTGCAGTCAGGCCAGGCGCAGGTTGATAATTCGGCGGTTGTCGAGGACAGCGGCCTGTTTGCATTGTACGAGGCATGGATTCAAATTATTTCTGAAGCGTTTGTACAGCAGTCCCGATTCGATCCCTTGCACACGGCAGAAACCGAGCAAGTCTTGCTCGATCGGCTGCCGGGCTGGCTTGCAGACGCATCGGCCGGCCGTACGGTTGCGCTCGATATCGAGTATCAGGGCATCGGCCATCATGCAGAAATAGAGGCACTGTCGCTGGTTGCCGCCGCAGCACCGGTTTATCAACGAATAGTGAGTCAGTTGCGCACCTTGTATCGCGCAGATGAAACGCCCGCGATTCAAATAACAGACCGCGCGGCTGCGCTGCCAGGTCTAGCCGAGATGTTGAAGGCGCGTGTTGGCGGCGAAGTTTATTTGCTCGAAGCGGCGGCAACCTCGCGTGGACTGCTGTCTCGCTGTCGCAATATGCAGGGTGGCGGGCAAGTCAAGCTGATAAGGCAACTGCCGTGGGATCAAGCGCCAATAGAAGTCATCACTCCTGAAACGGCGACCGATGGCGGTCGGCCAACGCATATACTTTTTGAGCATACGGCGTATACGATCAGCGATCGTGAACTCAACTTGGGGTCCCAATCAGTTAGCGGCGAGCGTTGGATTGATTTGCAGGAGACGATGCCAGGTGTATCGCGTAAGCATTGTTCGCTGCAATTTGAGAACGGCCAATGCGTGGTTCGGGATTTTTCACGATACGGAACATTCCTGAATGGTCACCGACTTGACGAATCTGCCGTATTGCAAGTCGGTGATCTGCTGCGATTGGGAACGCCGGGTTTTGAACTGCGGCTAATCTCGGTGGAGAGTAGCCGTGGCGCGTAGGCGGCGCGAAGCGCAGGTTTTCAGCATGTCGTTCCTCGACTGTATGAGCTGTGGTTTCGGTGCGGTTATCTTATTTTTTATGATCATCAACGCGCAGGTGAAAGAGACGACCGAGCGGGATCCGACCAAATTAATGGCGGAAACGACCAAGCTGGAAACCGAAATTCTTGAGGGTCGCAAGAATATGGTGTTTGCGCGCAATACGATTGAGGAACTTGACGACCGCAAACAAACTGCGGAAGGTCAGATTGCGCAAATCATCGCGTTGATTGAAGAGCTGCGTGCAGAATTGTCGCGCTACGACAAAGATACGCTTGCGAAGATCGAACGTGTCGAGCAGCTGCAGGCGGACATTAGGTCGTTAGAGGAGGAAGTGGAGCGCCTACTCAAGCTTGCCGAAGAAGACGAGGCTGAAGGGCAAAAAATTCGAGACTTCGATGATCAGGGCCAGGGTTCGCGCCAGTATCTGACCGGTTTGAAACTCGATGGCCGGCGTACGTTGATTCTAGTCGATCGCTCAGCCAGCATGCTCGACGATACGATCGTCAATATCATTCGACGCCGCAATATGTCGGACACGGAAAAACTTCGATCCGTGAAGTGGCGCCAGGTCGTCGCCAGCGTTGACTGGTTGACCGCGCAAATTCGCCCTGGATCCGAATTCCAAATTTACATGTTCAACAATACCGTGGAGCCGGTTATTAAAGGCAGTTCCGGTAGCTGGCTGAACGCACAGGACAACACTCAACTCGACGAGGCGGTGCGCGTATTGCGCGGCACGGTGCCGCATAGCGGCACCAATATGCACGCTGCATTTGCTGCCGCGCGCGAACTCGATCCGCGACCAGACAACATCATATTGCTTGCCGACGGTTTGCCGACGATGCAGGATGTGACGACGAATCGCACTACGGTTACGGGTCGACAGCGCGTACGAATGTTCGGCGACGCAATGCGGGAACTGCCCGGAAACGTGCCGGTCAATATACTGTTGTACCCACTGGAAGGTGATTATGAAGCGCCAATTCTTTATTGGACGTTGGCGTACCAAACCGGCGGTTCGCTGATCAGTGTAAGTCGGGACTGGCCGTAGTGTGCTGCCGATTGGATAAAGCGAAATGAGACGCCGTCGAAACGTAGAAGCCTTCAGCCTGTCGTTTCTCGACTGCATCTGCTGTGGTTTCGGTGCGATTATTCTGTTGCTGGTGCTGAGCAAGATCTACGAACCGGTCATTATCGAGAAGACACAGGAAGATCTGGAAGCGTTAATCGCGCTGCTGCAACAGGAGCTCTTTGATATTCGCGGTGAGACCGCTATTTTGAACCGAGACCTGCAGTCAATGCGTGTGCAAACCTCAAACTCAGATCAAAGGCTCGCGCGACTGGCGGGAGAGCTCGATACGGTTCAAGGCCAGTACCAATTGTCGCAACAGCAGTCCGATCAGCTTTCCGATGAGGGCCAGTTGCGCGTCGCCAAGCAACGCTTGACCGAAGAGATGATTCGCTTGCAGCCGTATTACCGTGCTGCCGACGAAGATGCCGTTGCTGGTATTCCGGTCGATAGTGAGTACGTGATCTTCATCGTCGACACATCCGGCAGTATGCACCAGTTCAACTGGGGCCGTGCCATCGACAAAATTACTGAAACGCTTGACGTCTATCCGGAAGTCAAGGGTATTCAGATCATGAACGACAACGGCAAGTACATGTTTCAGCAATACGCTGGCAAGTGGATACCGGATACGCCAGGTCGTCGCCAAGCCATTGTTAATACGATGCGAACATGGCGGCCGTTCAGCGACAGTAATCCAGCCGACGGTATTATTTATGCGATAAACACGTTTTGGTCGCCAGACAAAAAAATCAGCATTTATGTCTTTGGTGATGAGTTCACAGGCAATTCCGTCGAGAGAGTGATCAATCAGATCGATGTCGTCAATGCCCATGGTCCTAGCGGGGAGCGGCTCGTACGTATACACGCGGTCGGCTTTCCATTGCTTGGCGTTGGTGGCGGTATTCCGCCGTCGGCACGCCAGTTCGCACAGTTGATGCGAATCATGTGCGACCGCAATGGCGGCACATTTGTTGCCTTGAACAGCCGGGACTGAACGGTCGCAGCCGTTCAAAGCAACAACAGCGCCCCGCCATAATTCGTCATATTTGATCGCTGACGCTGCACGATGCGGGCTCCTTCGCACCGCAATTCGCACGTGTAATGGAATCCAACAGAGGCCGAGGTGGCCTTTTATTAACGGAGGACATTTCAATGCGAAAATTAATCTGGACGATTACAGCTACCAGCTTGGCCTTAGCCGGTCTGGCTACAGCAGCACCGACTGCACATGCCGAATCGACGTCGAAGGAACAAACCATCGGTATCGGCACCGGCGGCGTTATTGGTGCAGTTGCTGGAGGACCTGTCGGTTTGATCATTGGCGCGGCTATCGGCGCAAAACTTGGCGACGCGCTGTATCGCAAGGATACAGAGATCGACTCGCTGACAAGCTCGCTCGATGACTCCCGCGGCACTATCGACAATCTCGAATACGATGTGCGTGAGTTAAAGACCGATTTTGAGACTGTCACCGCTGAACTCGAACAAGTCGAGCGAGTGTCCCGACCAGAACTGGTCAGCCTGATGCAGGCGGGAATCGCGATGGACCTTTTGTTCCGTACCGACGAACACGTACTTGCGGATACAACCGGCGGCCGCCTTAACGAGCTGGCACAAACACTGTCCACAATGCCCGACATTCAAGTTCAGCTCGACGGCTTCGCCGACGAACGTGGTAATTCCGATTACAACCAGCAACTATCTGAAAAGCGCGTGCAGTTTGTGCGCGAACAACTGATTGCCGCTGGAATCGATGCTGGTCGGATTAGTCATACGGCACACGGCGAAGCCCCAGCTCAGGATGATTCTGTGGACAGTTTTGCGCTGGAACGTCGCGTTAGCGTCAAGCTGTTCATCGATGAATCGCCGGCTTTCGCGTCGAATCCTGACTAGAATTTGCGATTAGTGCAACCCGAATCCTTGCACCCCCGCGACTCTTTCTGAGTCCCCGCTTAGCCCGGTCGGGTTACCCGACCGGGCTTTTTTTGCGCCGGCTCGGACGCGGTGCAGTACCGACTGCTACTATGTGGGTCATGACTACCGATCTTGCGTCCAAGACTTGCAAGCCCTGCGAAGGCGGCGTCAAGCCGTTGACGCGCGAGCAGTCTGCGAAGCTGCTTGCGGCGTTGCATCCGGACTGGGAGATTAGCAGTGACGGTCTCGAAATTTCGCGGCAATATGATTTCCCCGCCTATAGCCGCACGCTTGGATTCGCGAATGCGGCTGCCTGGATTGCAATTTCCGAGGGTCACCACCCGGTATTAACCGTCAGTTACGGCAGTTGCGAAGTCAGTTACACCACTCACGCGATTAATGGCCTTAGCGATAATGATTTTATCTGCGCGGCGAAGACTGACCGTCTGATCAACACCGCTGAATGATTAATATTGACGACGTCGAAGCCGCCGCCGTTCGTCTTGACGGCATTGCGGTCCGAACACCGCTGATCGAATCCACAGAACTCAACGAGATTGCCGGCGGTCGTGTATTAGTCAAACCCGAATGCTGGCAACGAACTGGTTCTTTCAAAATCCGTGGTGCCTACAATCTAATGAGTCAGCTTACGCCCGAACAGGCGGCTCGTGGCGTTGTCGCCTGGTCATCCGGGAATCATGCGCAGGGCGTCGCTTGTGCTGGCCGGCTGCTCCGCATCAAAACTGCGATCGTTATGCCCGAAGATGCGCCGCTGGCAAAACTTGAAAACACACGCCTGCTTGGCGGTGAGGTCATTACCTACGATCGGTACACGGGAGACAGGGAAGCGATTGCGCGCGAGATCGCCGCCGAGCGCGGCGCCGAACTCGTGCCATCCTACGACCACGGTCACATCATTGCCGGGCAGGGCACCGTTGGTTTGGAAATTGCGGAGCAAGCGGTTGAACTCGACATCACGCCGGAGCAGGTACTGATTTGCTGCGGCGGTGGTGGCCTGACGGCGGGTTCGGCCGTCGCATTGCGCGCGCGTGTTCCTGGCGTGCGCGTGCACACCGTCGAGCCTGAGGAATTCGACGATACTGCGCGGTCCCTTGAACGAGGGCGGCGTGTCAGCGTATCGCGCGACGCTCGGTCAATCTGCGATGCGTTGCTGGCACATACGCCGGGACGAATGACGTTTGAGATCAATCGGGAACTTACCGAGCCCGGGTTGACCGTAAGCGATGATGAGGTGCGTAATGCAATGCGCTTCGCGCTGCGTAATTTTAAGCTCGTTGTCGAGCCGGGTGGCGCGGTGGCGCTGGCCGCGGTATTGAGCAGGAAAATTGAGACGGCCGGAACGACCACTGTGGTCGTGTTCAGCGGCGGCAACGTCGATGCGGATCTGTTTGCGGCGATTCAGGCGGAGTCAAGCTGAGGTTTGGCGAGCGCCGCTGCGCCCAGCACTGGTCGTTTCGCTCTACTGCTAATTTCAAGCGCACGCCGTCGGCGCTCCTCCCAGCCGTCGAGCCATTTGACGATGCGGTCGACTTGCTCGACGTCCGGCCGGACCCGAGATGGCTGCATTTCGTGAATACCGATGCCTTGTTCGGCTGCGTGTACAAAGTTCTGGCTGTCGCGGAGGACGGCAATAATGGGAATGCCGAGCGAATCCAGGAAGCGCATCAGTCGTGCAAAACTCTTCGTGTTTTTACGAGTGCGGTTGGCGACGACGGCCAACTTGCGGTCATTACGGTTGACCTTGGCAACCAGCAACAGATCGGCAATGCATCGCGATGCGGCGTGAATATCCATCGGCGACGGCAGAACCGGTACCAGAATACTCGTTGAGTCGCGCGTCAGCTCACGTAAGTTGTCATGCGATAAGCCGGCCGCTGAATCGACAATGAGGTTTAACGTATCGTTTGGCACGCGTAGCTGCCAGCTACGGGTGGCTTGCATGTTCTTTCGGTACGCAGCGATGCCGTGGATCTCCGGCAAATTCGAATCGCGGCGGTCGAGCCACGCCATGGTTGAGGCCTGTGGGTCAAAATCCATTAAGGCGGGCGCGGTGCCGCGTCTGGCGTAACAAGCGGCAATATTGGTCGCGAGCGTTGACTTGCCGCAGCCCCCTTTGGGATTGAGGATGACGATCTTATTGCGATTATCGCGTTGCGGCGTATTGATCATCGGGCCAATAAAACGACATCTACCTCCAGAGTCTTATACTGTCACTCATGGCGCAGTCCAGTTCAATGCGCCAGTTCACATAATAACGGACGCCGGGGGTATTAGAAAAGCCCTTTAAAAACGGTCATTTGCTGTGACCGTTGGCTAATGCATGCGGCGAGCGACGACCAAGTCGTTCGGCATGTCAGCTCGATGGCGGGTAGGTATCGAAGCTGGGAACGTCGTTTGCCGCACAGGACCATTCAACCCGAGAGCCCTGGAAGATACGTCGCTCGGGGCGAATTCCCGGGTCGTTATCGAGCGTGCCGGCAGGTATGACGGCAATACTATTGTCCGGCGCCACCCGCGGCATCAGACTGCCACACACACTGCAAAACACCGTCGCGAATCGTTTCGCCTCAGGTACCTTATAGCGTTTAAGGAGATCTTCACCGGCGGTCCAGCTCACTGATGTCGGTTTCATAATGATGTTAGTCGCATGTCCGGTGCCGGACGCTTTGCGGCAGCGCTCGCAGTGACAATGATTGAAATGCAGCGCATCTCCGCTGATCTCATACGCAATGGACCCGCAGAGGCAGCTCCCGGACAGGTGTAAGTTGCTCATGTGTTTCCTCGTTGTCCGTTCGACGACACCGTCGTCGTTGCCGTCAATCTCGATGAAGACGTTAATGTTGGCAACGGCGAACAATGTTCGTCGGTTGACGAGTTCGTCTAGAACATTTCGCTGGGGCCGGGCTTATTGTCGGCGGCGTTTGCCGAACTCTTGTCGCGGCTCTTGATAAAATCGCCAGTAATCATCTTGTCGTAACCGAGCCCTGGCCCAACCATCGGATAGACGCCGGCATCAGGGTCGATGATAACTTCCAGAAAAGACGGGCCGTCATACCTCATAAATGCTTTAACGACGCTCGGTATGTCTTGTTTGCGCTCGAGTCTCTTCGCAAATCCAAAGCCATCCGCCTCGGCTGCTTTAACAAAATCTTTGCTGTGTAGAGACTTGTCGCTGCCCGACATGCGGCTGTTGTAATAGAGCTTTTGCCATTGCCGCACCATGCCATCACCGTAATTATTTAAAACGATTACTTTAATTGGCAATTTGTAAGTCGTCGCAGTTTCGAGTTCACCGATATTCATGCGAATACTCGCATCGCCATCGATGTCGATAACAACACGGTCCGGAGCTGCGAATTGCGCACCTATCGCCGCCGGCAAGCCGAAGCCCATAGTCCCCATGCTGCCGGAGGTCAGCCAGAGCCTGGGTTCTCGATAATCGAAATATTGCGCGGCCCACATTTGATGTTGGCCGACGCCTGTCGAAATTATCGCCTCACCTTTGGTGAAACGGTTTACTTCCTCAATGATCGCGTAGGGCTGAATTAGCTCGCAGTCGCGGTCGTAGTTCAGACAATAGGTTTTCTTCAGATCGGCAATATGTTCGTGCCATGCGCCGAACGATTTTTCGAAGTCGATGCGTTTGCCATAGGCAAGCATCGTCTCCAGATCACGCTTCAGCACGCCAACCTGATGCCAGTTGACGCGCTTAACCTTGCCAATCTCTGCGATATCGACGTCGAAGTGCGCGATGTCCTTCGCGTTCGGCGCAAACTTCGTTGGATCGCCGGCGACCCGATCATCAAACCGCGCACCGATCGCAATCAAAAAGTCACAGTCCTCGACAGCGTAATTGGCCGAAGCAATTCCGTGCATGCCAAGCATATGCAGCGCTAGTGGGTGCGTTGTGTCGCTCGCGCCAAGCGCCATTAGTGTGGTTGTCACCGGAATACCGTACTGTTTGGCAAGATGGCGCATCTGTTTGCTTGCATTGCCGTTGATGACGCCGCCGCCGGCATAAATCAGCGGTCGCTCTGATCGGGCGAGCATTTCGAAAAATCTTTTGCAGGTATCGTCGCTTAGGTGATTGTTCACCACGGCATCCAAGCGACGTTGATAACCAGGCATCGGCAATTCGCCGTGGCCTTTGTATGCACCTTCCCAATTTTGCACGTCTTTCGGTACGTCAATGACGACTGGGCCGGGCCTGCCAGTGCGGGCAAGTTTGAAAGCACTGCGCATCGTATCTTCAATACGTTGCGGATCAGTGACCAAAAACACGTGCTTTGCAACTGCGCCCATGATTGCCGAGACGGGTGCTTCCTGGAACGCGTCCGTGCCAATCGCGTTACGCGGTACTTGTCCACAGATGACCACGATCGGCACCGAGTCGGCCATGCAATCGCGCACGGGCGTTACCGTATTTGTTGCGCCGGGGCCCGATGTCACCAATGCGACGCCGACCTTGCCACTGGCCCGCGCGTAGCCTGCCGCCATGAAGCCAGCACCTTGCTCGTTTGCAGGCACCACTAGAGGCATAGCAGCCTTTCCGTCCGCGCCGCGGTGCGTGTCGTTATAGCGAAAGACCGCGTCATAGGTAGGTAGGATCGCGCCACCGGAATAGCCGAATATCGTGTCGACACCCTCATCTGCAAGCACCTGCACGACGATATCGGCGCCCGTCATCGCGGCTCCCGACAGCGGGTGTTTGCTCAGATTTGCGGTGTGGCCGTCGGTACGCAAGCTGTGCTCAATTTGGTGTTAATAAATCGGCTAAGTGCCGGATTTTCGGCGAGTGTTTACCAATTCCTTGTGCATTGCAATACTCGCCTGAGTACGCGACCATCCTCGCTTATTGCGGCGGAAATAGTTTCACGCGAAATAACCGTCAAATCCAGGAAGCGGCAATCGATGCGGCATGCAATCTCTGTCTTACTCGAGAACGAAGTTGGTGCGTTGACACGCATGACCGGCATGTTCTCGTCACGTGGTTACAATATCGATTCACTGAATGTTGCACCGACGAATGAGCCGACCATATCGCGCGTGACGCTGGTCGTGTCAGGTTCGGATGCGGCTATTGCTCAGCTAAACTCGCAGCTTGCCAAGCTCGTCGATGTCGTCAACATTCATGACATGACGCTCGGCGATCACTTTGAACGCGAGCTCGCGATCATCAAACTAAAACTCGCGACCGGAGGGCTCGCACGCGCAATGTCGCTTGCGAAAAAATATAACGCCCAAATTCTCGACGACTCACAGGTAAGTTGTACATTACAGCTTACCGGAAGAGTTAGTGATGTGGACGCGTTTGTCGTCGCAGCAGCGGAAGTCGGGGATATTTCGGCAGTGGCGCGCAGTGGCAGCGTTGCCGTCTCGAAAGGTGAGGTGACGTTGTCGACCTTTGATCAACACCACGTGTTGTCTGGCTAATCGATGGCGAAATTTGCGGCAAGCGAATATCGCCGCCTCGTTATCAAGGTTGGCTCGTCATTGCTAATAAACGCCAATGGCCAACTCAATCGACGTTGGCTCGATAGTCTGGCCGAAGACATCGCCGAGCTGCACGCGGACGACAAACAGCTGCTGGTCGTGTCCTCCGGTGCGATCGCGATTGGCAGCAACGTGCTGGATCTGAATAAGCGTCGTGCGCGCCTGGAAGAATTGCAGGCTGCGGCCGCCGCAGGGCAAGTACAACTTGCGCACGCCTATCGCGAGGCGCTGGGTGCTCGCAGCATTACTACCGCACAAATTCTACTGACACCAGAAGACACGGAAAACCGTCGGCGCTTCCTAAACGCGCGCGGCACACTGGGCCGGCTACTTGATTACAAGGTCGTACCCATAATTAATGAAAATGACACGGTCGCCACCGAAGAGATTCGCTACGGGGACAACGACAGGCTTGCGGCCCGCGTCGCGCAACTCGTCATGGCTGACGCACTCCTGTTGTTGTCAGATGTTGATGGCTTTTACACGGCTGATCCCGGAAAGCATGCGGATGCTCAACACATTCCCGAAGTGCGCGGTATTACGGAAGAAATGTTGCGTATGGCAGGCGAAACCCGCACGGATATTGGCAGTGGTGGCATGGCAACTAAAGTCCAAGCCGCACGCATCGCGACTCATGCGGGATGTTCGACGATTGTTGCCAGTGGTGCTATTGACCGTCCATTGCATGCGTTGGCGAATGGCGCAGCATGTACCATATTTCGCGCCGAAGGCTCGCCGGCCGCGGCACGCAAGCAATGGCTAGCTGGCGTATTGAAGGTTGGTGGCGGACTAACGATCGATGCTGGCGCGGCGCAGGCATTGCAGGATGGAAAAAGCCTGCTGCCTGTGGGTGTCGTCGACGTGACAGGCAACTTCCACCGCGGCGACGTGGTCACAATAAAGAACGACTTGAGCGTTGAATTGGGGCGTGGACTGGCTGAGTATGACAGTGAGGAGGCACGCAAGCTGGCCGGCTGTCAATCGGAGAATATAGAAGACCGCCTAGGCTACCGGGGTCGCACGGTCATGGTGCATCGCGACGATTTAGTGTTGTTTGATACTGATGGTTGAAGCACAAGACAAAATGCGGATCGACGAGACAATGCAGGCGCTTGGTGTTGCCGCGCAGAAGGCAAGTGCCTCGCTGGCGGCAGCCGGCAACGACCAACGCAATTCGGCCCTGCATGCCGCCGCAGATGAGCTGCGCCACCGACAGGCGGATGTCGTCGCTGCCAATGCTGTCGACATGCGAAATGCGGAGGCGCGTGGCCTTAGCACCGCGATGCAGGACCGCCTGATGCTTGATGCTGAGCGCGTCGACGCGATGGCAATCGCGCTGCAGAGTATTGCCGCGCTTCCGGACCCGCTTGGACGAGTAATTGCCGAATGGCGGCAGCCCAGTGGCTTGCACATTCAACGAGTGTCGGTGCCACTCGGCGTTATCGGCATTATCTACGAGAGTCGCCCGAACGTAACCGCAGATGCCGCTGGGTTGTGTATCAAGTCTGGCAACGCGGCAATATTGCGTGGCGGCTCGGAGAGCTTTCAGTCCAGCCTTGCCATATACGAATGTGTCCGCGCGGGCCTCAAGGTCGCGGGTATCGACGACAATGCCGTACAAATAGTGCCAACCACGGATCGTTCGGCTGTCGGGTATCTGTTGTCATCAATGGCCGACACGATAGACGTGGTTGTGCCGCGGGGCGGCAAAAGCTTAATCAAGCGAGTGCAGGATGAGGCACGCGTACCAGTCATTGGTCACCTTGACGGAATCTGTCACGTCTATGTGCATGAGAAAGCAAATACCGACATGGCGCGAGATGTTGTCATCAATGCGAAAATGCGACGAACCGGAATATGTGGCGCGGCCGAAACGGTTCTTATCGATCGTGCGGCGGCCGACCGTGTGCTGCCAACATTATTGGCTGCGTTGGCCGATGCAGGCTGTGAAGTGCGCGGCGATGAAACGGTTATGGCAGCGAACAGTGCCGTCATTCCGGCCGTTGAGGAAGACTGGTCGACCGAGTATCTCGATGCGATCGTGTCGATTCGCGTCATCGATGATATCAATTCTGCGATTGAGCATATTCGAACTTTCGGCTCGGGCCATACGGAAAGCATTATCACCGACGACGCAAGTGCTGCTGAGAAATTTCTCGGTGAGGTCGATAGTGCGATCGTATTGCACAATGCCTCAACACAGTTCGCCGATGGCGGTGAGTTTGGCATGGGTGCGGAGATCGGTATTGCAACAGGTCGCATTCACGCGCGCGGTCCGGTCGGTGCTGAGCAGCTAACGAGTTTCAAATACGTTGTACGCGGCACGGGTCAAACGCGGTCCTGATGGCGGAATTACAAGACCATTTTGATGTGGCGGTCATCGGCGCCGGTGTTAATGGCGCTGGAATTGCTCGAGATGCTGCGCTGCGCGGTCTGCGGGTTGTCGTACTCGACAAGAGCGACCTGTGCAGCGGTACGTCTGCGTGGTCCAGCCGACTCATACATGGCGGGCTACGCTATTTGGAATATGCCGAGATTCCTCTCGTCTACGAGTCGTTGCACGAACGTCGCAACTTGAGAAAGATCGCACCACATTTAGTGAAGCCGTTGCGCATCAACATTCCGATTTATAAGAGCGGTCGCCGTGGACCGCTTATTATTCGGCTTGGCATGATTGCTTATGATTTGTTGTCGATCGGCAAGGCGATGCCAGGTCACGACATATTGAGTCGTGACGAGTTGCTGGCCGAAGTTCCGGGGCTCAACAGTGAAGGCTTGCGGGCCGGCGCACGTTATTTTGATGCACAGGTTGCGTTTACCGAGCGGCTCGTATTAGAAAATTTGCTTGCTGCAAAATCGGCGGGTGCATCAATAAAAACATGGCATCGCGTTACTAGAATGAATATTTCGTCGTGCAGAATTCAATCGATCGATTGGACGAACGAACGGACCGGTGAAGAAGGGAAACTAACTGCAAGCGTTGTCGTAAACGCCGGGGGACCGTGGGTCGACCGGGTTTTAGCGACTGTAACTTCAAACGCGAACCGCCTGATTGGAGGTACCAAGGGAAGCCACATCATCGTCGGCCGATTTGACGGCGCGCCGAACGAAGCATTTTACGTTGAGGCTTCCGCGGATGGCAGACCCTTCTTTATCATTCCATGGAACGAGCAAATGCTGATCGGCACAACGGACATTCGCAGCGACGAGACGCTCGAAGAGTTACGAGCGAGTAGTGCCGAAGTCGACTACTTGCTTGCCGAATCCAATCGTGTGTTTCCGAACGCCAAGCTAGATGTCAGCGACATTCATTATACGTACGCCGGCATGCGGCCATTGCCGCATCGCAAGAAAGGACCGGAATCGGCAATTACGCGCAAGCATATTATCAAGGTCAACAAAAAGATCGCGCGGAATCTGATATCGATCATTGGTGGCAAGCTCACGACCTATCGAAACCTTGCTGAGCAAACTGTCGATCGCGTCGGCAAGCTCCTACAGCGTCGGTTGCCGGAATGCAGGACTCACGATACGCCGCTGCCCGGTGGCTGGGGCCTCGATGAGGCGAAGAACGCGCTTGAGTCGTTTGGTGAATTGTCAGAGCAGTGTGTAAAACGGCTGCTTGAGATTTACGGACGGCGTGCGCAGGCGCTGGCGGACTTCGCGATCTCGATGTCCGATGCAGATCTGACGCTCGATGAGGCGGCGACGGTCCTGGCGGCTGAGGTACGGTTTGCGATCCGTGAGGAGTTCGCGCTGACATTGGCCGATATCGTTTTTCGCAGGACGATGATTGGATTGTGGCCGGATCAGGGCAGGCCACTATATGAAAGTATCGCAAACATCGCGGCCGATGAGCTTCTGTGGGACGAACGGCGGCGGGCGTCAGAATTGCGTTCATTGATACATTACAGCGACTCGATGCTGGCACCCAAATAGTCAGTACCGAAATAGCGATAAGCCGCTGCCGCGGCTGAGCCAGACGCCGGAAACCCGTGTCAGCAGTTCATGCAGGTGCACGTGGCGGACCTGCGTCAATTCCTCATGCGACAAACGATCAATATTGCCAGCATGCTCAATGAGGTACTGTGGGCGCCGTTGACTCGTGACGATGACTTCGTCCAGCCTATCCTGACCGTCGACCGCGAGTGTAGGCGGGCAAATCGTGACGATGACTATCGAGTATGCGAGGGGCATCGCACGCTTGATTGAACGCCACGTCAATTCGGCTATTTTGAATTTGGCGCCAATCAATTTGAGCCATGCGATCGGCCGATCATTATAATCACGCTCACCTGTATTGAAACGCGTATTCAAGCGCACCTAATAGAGTTGCCAATGATATATAAATCTCAGCAAGTGCGAATTCGATCTCTGGCTCTGGCTTTGGCCCTGACAATTGCAACTTGTTTAGTATCGAACAATGTCGCTGCTCAGGATGCGCTTGTCGGGCTCGACGAGCAAAACCACGAGCGTCCGAACAGGCTGCGCGTGGGTGTGGTGCTCGGCGGCGGCGGCGCCCGAGGCGCCGCACATGTCGGTGTGTTGCAGGAGCTGGAGCGCATGCACATTCCGATCGACGCGATTGTCGGCACCAGCATCGGGGCGATCGTTGGTGGTCTGTACAGTTCTGGTATGGGCACCGCAGAACTTGAGCAGCTCATTGCAACGCTCGATTGGGCAGAGGCGCTCAGCGATACACCGGAGCGCTCAGATCTCAGTTTCCGTCGCAAACAGGATGACCGGGAATTTCCAGTAAATCTTGAGCTAGGCCTCCGCGACGGCGAGCTGCAGTTGCCACAGGGTGTCATTCAGGGACAGAAGCTAGACTTATTGTTGCGCGAACTCACAATTGACGTGTCGAACGTCAAGGACTTCGACTATTTTCAGATCCCTTTTCGCGCCATCGCATCAGATCTTGTCAGTGGTCGACCTTACGTCATGGGCGAGGGCGACTTGGCGACAGCCATACGCGCCAGTATGACGGTGCCTGGTGCGATGGCACCGGTCGCGATCGACAACCGCTTGCTGGTTGATGGTGGCCTCGTCGGAAATCTCGCTGTTAGTGTCATGCAGCAGATGAACGTCGACGTGATCATCGCTGTTGACGTGGAGTTTCCTTTGTATCGCCTTGAAGAGCTGACGTCGGCGCTAGCGATTTCTGAGCAAGTGCTGACTATTCTGATTCGTAACGAAACGCTACGACAAATCGAGCGACTGGGTGAGCGTGACATTCTGATCACGCCGGATCTCGGCACCTTCGCGTCAACAGATTTTGTAAACAGTATTGATACCTTGCAGCCGGGAATCTTGGCGACGCAGGCGAAAGCCGATCGATTGCGTCACCTGTCGTTAGACGACGCGGAATACGCCTCCCATCTGGCCGCACGTCGAACCGAAACCCGGCGACCACAGACGATTGACTTCTTCCGTGTCGTCGACGAATCTGGAGAATCAGTTGAGCAGCTCGAAAAACATCTGCAGCTCAACACCGGTGATCCGATCGATCCACAAAAATTCTCGGCGGAAGCGAACCGTCTTTTCGGTCTTCGCGCGTTCGAAAAAGTGGAATATCAACTGGTTGAAGAGCAAGGGAAAACAGGCGTCGAGTTCGCGACGTCGGCAAGATCATGGGGTCCGACTTATTTGCGGTTTGGCCTGAGTATCGAGGATGACTTCGAAGGATCCACTGGGTTCAATTTTGCAACGAGGCTCTGGCAGCCAGGAGTCAACCGATTGGGCGGCGAATGGCGATCTGATCTAAGGATTGGCACGCTGCCATTACTGGCATCTGAGTTTTATCAGCCTGTAAGTCTCGACTCTCATTTCTTTGTCGCTCCAAATATTGAGCTAAGTCAACGCAATTTCGACTCGTTCGTCGTTGATGACGCCATCGCCCGACTTCGAGTGTCAGAAGCCAGACTGGGTCTGGACGTCGGTGCAGCGCTGTCACGTTGGGGTGAGTTTCGTCTCGGCGCCTACTATGGCGCTGGTAACGCACGTGTCAAAGTCGGTGATCCCGGTATTCCGAACCTCAGTTTCGACATCGGCGGCGCATTTGCGCGCCTGCAAATCGATTCGTTCGACGACGCCAATTTCCCACGCCATGGAACTCGCGGCGAGATCTTGTGGAATCTGTCAAGACACGGGCTGGGCGCCGATGATAACTACGAAATTCTGGAAATAGACATGAACTCGGCCTTCAGTCGTGGCAAAAGCACATTCGTTGCTGGCATCGATTTCGCAACTTCGCAAAATGCCGACGCGGTCGTGCAAGCACATGTTCCGCTGGGCGGGTTTTTGCGGTTGTCTGGCCTAGAGCGCGGCCAGCTGAGTGGACCGCACGCCGGCGTTATGCGCCTAGTGTACTATCGCCGCATTGGCGACTCTGCCGGCGGTTTGATCGAGGTTCCTGTCTATGTCGGTGCCTCTATCGAAGCCGGCAACGTGTGGCAAAGCCGTGATGACATCGAATTTGATTCATTACTGACGAATGGCAGTGTCTTCTTCGGCCTCGATACCTATCTTGGGCCGGTGTTTCTAGCGGCGGGTTTTGCCGAGGGCGGCGGTACCAATTTCTATTTGTTTATCGGCGCACTACCAGATTAATCGGCCAACTTAACGAATAATTTTTTCAAGCACCTGCGTAGGCGTATCAGTCTTGCGATAGTAACCGTGGCGAGCCGCCATTTCTTCGTATGCCTTGTCGCGCTCATCCTCGGTCGTAAACCAAAGCAGGCGCTCCCAGTCATCACCGAGGATGTTTCTCAGGGTATCACTTGCCGGTAAAGACACGCGAATGCCGAACCGGCGTTCTCTGCCTGCTTGGTCAGGGTCGACAAGATTGTGTTTGTGGCAATACTCCACGCGTTGGTCCTGCTGTTTTCGCGTGCAAAAGTATACTGGAATTATCTCAGCACTGTCAGTTCTGTCGGCCGCGGTCGGCAGCTCCTTCGCGATCGGCCCAACCGAGTAGGCGCCGCGTAATAAAAAGATACACGCGCTTGCCGGTTTTCATCCAAATTCGAGCAGGTATGGATGGGCTAGCAAGAATACGTTTTTCGCGCTGCGTCAACGAATCGGGGCAATAAGTACGCTTGTGCTTCAATAAGTGACGCACGTCGTCATAGGCGAGCGCTCGGAATAGGCGTCCCCGCTCGGAGCACAGCGCAGCGAGTTGAAAGTCAATAAAGGCAGGTTGCTGGCCCTCGGCAACGAGAATGTTGGGCTCTTTGGCAAGGTCATTGTGCACTATGCCGGCACGATGCAGTTTTCGTAGAGCTTTGGCCGCACGTCGAAAATAAGCAGGATCCCGTGGACGTGCCTCGTGCATTGGCGCGCCGCGTATGAACGTGCGCTCAAGCTTCTTCGGACTGTGCGCGACCAGCTGCGGTACTCCGGATAATCCATCGAGGGCTGCAAGAATATTTGCTTCGCGGCGCAGCAGGGCGCGTGCCAGCCAGCGTAGCCAGGGCTTGGCTTTGCTGGCATCGCGCACGATCGTGCCGCCGTTTTCGCCTGGCAGGTGGCGAACTTCGCCGAACAGGTCTTTCTTGAGCAGTCGGGTTTGAGCCATGGTAATTGTCTACCGGATCTCACTTTTTGCTGGCGCGGGTCCACTAAAATGCAGAGAATACATCAGCGTCTTGCTGCAGGGCCCGGAATGTCCGAAAACTCGGAAAAACAGCGTACGGAGGAATCCGGCCGGACCGATGCGACTGGCGAATTCTTCAGCGTTGGCACGCCGTTGCATGCGGTGCGGGCCGGCTATATTCGACGGCGCGCTGATGATCTACTCTACGAAGCGGCAATTGCAGGGCGTTACGCACATATCATTGCTCCGGATCGCAGCGGCAAGTCGAGCCTGATCGCGGCAACGGCGGCGAGACTCGAACACAATAACGTCAACGTCGCAGTTCTGGATCTCGAGCAAATCGGGGATCGAGAGGGCGGAAAGGATGCCGGTCGTTGGTATTACAACGTAGCGTATAGACTGCTGCGTCAGTTGCGCATTCGATATGACTTGCAGTCCTGGTGGCAGGATAAATCGGTGTTGAGCAATCGTCAGCGACTGCTTGAATTCTATGCCGAGATAATTCTGCAAAATGTGCAGCAACAGATCGTAGTATTCGTTGACGGAATTCAATGCATCGCCAGTCTACCGTTTGCGGATCAATTGTTAGCGAGCGTCCGTTCGGCACACAATGCTCGCACTACCGACCCGGACTTTAGCAGGATTACATTTATTCTGATCGGCGAATGTGATCCGCTAAGCCTCGTTAACGAGCCGGAGTTGTCGCCGTTCAATGCGACGCAACCAGTTCCGCTGGATGACTTTCGGCGCGAAGACCTGAATCTTTTCGCGACTGAGCTCAATCTCAATAGCGAAGATGCGCGGCTTGCGCTCGACCGAATCTATTACTGGACACGCGGGCAGCCCTATTTGTCCCAAAAGCTCGCACGCGCGATGGCGCGTGAGAGCGTGACTGGCGACATTGCGGGCCACGTCGATCGCATCGTCACTCAACAGCTTGCGGGTCGAGCGGCATTGCACAGCGAACCGCACATGAGCCACATACATCGCGAAATTGTTTCAAGCGGCAAGAATGTCAATGCGCTTTTGAATCTCTACGGCAAACTTCGCAAAGGAATCCATGTTCCGGCCGATCTGGGGTCCGCCGACCAACGGCGCTTAATGGCAGTCGGCCTGATCGAAGTTGATGAAGCTGGCGAGCTGAAGGTACGCAACAGAATTTACGAAGCCGTTTTTACCGCAAGATGGGCGAACGAGAACCTAACCACGCAATGGCGAGCACCGGCCATCGCCGTGGCGGTACTGTTGCTAATCGCGGCAATCCCGTTGTGGTACACACAAGGCTTGCCTAAGTCCTACGTGGCAGTCTTGACAACAGCGAACGCCGAATTGTCGGTTGCCAGAACAACATGGATGAATCTGCGTTCCTTTCCCGGACACGGCGACACGGCCGATGGGCTGTATAGAGCATTCTTGATCGGACGTGCAAACATCAGCGATGATGTTGCCGAGATTCAGGCTCTGTCAACGATGGCGTCGGAGTTACCGGATGCAGCAATGTTCCCGCAAACTTTGCGTGCTGATTTTTGGGAACGACGTATGCAAACTGCAATGCGCGAGGAGCGTCGCGATGATGCGTTACTTGCGTCGCTGCAGACCTTGGCGGTTTCGACGCCAAGGCGTCGAAACCGCAGTGCTATGCTTGTCGGTAGTGACTATCCATTGTTACTGGCGAGCTCTCCGCCCGGAGCGCCAGTGGATTTCGCATTTAACCCCAGCAATCTGTTGCTGACGTCGGCTCAAGGGTCGCGAATCTCTCAATGGTCGCTTGGCCCCGACGGCTTGTCACGGGGCGAAGACTGGTTGATGACGGCGCTCGAGGTCTTGCCGCTGGTCCGTCGTGTAATCGTCGATCGCGAGGGCGTCGTGCGGCGTATTGGTCTGTCCCTGAGGATCAGCCATCTGCGGATCGCGGATTTGCGCGTTAGGGTGATTGCGCCATCGGGCAAAGCGGTTGAAGTCGATGTTAGCCGCGAACCGGCATCAGCCGATGGGGACGTACGAATTCCGGCAACTCAACTTCGAGAACTGCTCGGCGAATCGATGCTTGGTACTTGGAGCATCAGTTTTCGCGACGAGGCGACCGGAGTTATCGGGTTTCTCGATGCTTGGAACTTGTCGCTCAACTCTGAGGCACTTTTCGAGGATTTCGAGCGTGGTCTCAGCATTCCCGATCCCGCCGAACGGGAGACGGAACAATTCTGGATCAATGACGATGGCCGATACGCTGTCGCGCGCGCAACACAGAGCGACAGTGCCCGTCTCTGGGACGTTGCTTTCGCAAAACCTATCTCATCGATTGCAGTTAACGAAAACGAACAGCTAATCGGCGTCGACAAAGGTGCGCGGCGCTTGGTTACGGCAACGCTGGATACGGTCAACCTGTGGGATACAGCAACCGGTAGACGCATGGCGACGCTGCCAATCAGTTCTGCAAGTGGTTCATCAACCATGACGGAGGATGGTCGACATTTGTTTGTGCAACATCGCAGCGATGTTGAAACGAGATTGGAATTGTGGAATCTCGACACGGCCGTCAAGGATGCAGAGCTTATCGTTGCTGGCGCGCCAGCGCTCGTTTCCGTCGACGCGAGTGGTGGACGCATTGCGATCGCCGACTACGATCGTGCGCTTCGCATCTGGGATTTTGAAAGCGGTGAAATGCTTGTGCAGCTTGATTTGCCAAAGCAGCCAAGCGAGATCAAATTCAATGCTAGCGGTAAGGTCTTGAGTGCTATTTATGGCAACGCTGGAGTCTCTGTGTGGGAACTACAGCGACCGGATACAGCATTGCTGGAAACGATGAGCGAGGGGTCATGGCAGATCGCGTTTTCGCCATCCGGCGCAAGGTTTGTTGCCGGCAAGCCCGATAGTGGATTCCAGATTTACGAGACCGAAGGTGCACGCCTCGTTGGACCCGCCATTGGCGCCGGTGGCAATCGCTCAGCCGGCGACCTGCTTGGCTTTAGCAACGAAGAAGATGTCATTGTTACAAGTGGGCCCACGGGGAATGTGCGTTTCTGGCAATTGCCGGTCGCGACGCTGGCGACGGATATTGACAACGGTGATCATTCCGTTTGGACACCATCGGGCGACGCGCTTGTCGCGGCGATGCCCAATGCAAGTGCGATCGCGGTCGGGGATCGCGTGGGGCATGTCCACCTGATGGCAACAAATATCGGCGGCGAACAGATCGCGGTACGGAGTGAAGACATTAGCTTCCTCGGCCACAATACTAGCGTGCGCTTGCTCACGGTTAGCGCGGACGGGCGCAAACTCGCCAGTGTTGGTGACGACAACATGATTCGCGTATGGGACCCGGAGACCGGGCTACCGCAATCTTTTATTACATATTTTCCGGGAAGCATCGCCGAGCGTGTTGTATTTTCCGATAACGCTCATTTGCTCGGTATTCTGGCTGGCTCTCGTGCCGCCATCATGGATGTTGAAACTGGCGATCTGCTCGCCGAGCTCGAGCTCGGCGAGGTACATACCAGCATCGCGTTCAGCAACGATGACCAGTTGTACCTCGGGGGAAATTCGGGCGCACTCAATGTCGTTAACCGTGATAGTGCGGGGGTCTGGAACCTGCGCAGACTATGGGCAGGTAACGCGCCGATTCGCCGGCTTGAGGCTTCGCCGCGTGGCCGATACTTGCTGGTTGTAGATAGTAATGACCAGGCTCAGCTACTCAATTTGAAGAATGGTCAGCCCGGCAAAATGATGCTTACGCTACCGGCAGCGGTGGAGGACGTCGTTTTCAGTCCGGATGGGTCGCGCGTGCTATTTAGAACCGCGCGTTGGGTGCATCGTGTGGGCGCGTCGGGCAACGGCTTGATCTGGCTCGAAAGTACGATTGTACCCAAAGCGTTGAATGGTTCTCGGATCGTCTTCGGCGATCCCACAAGCCGCGACAGCAGCTCCGGTAATGCGTTTTATTTGCCGATCTCAAGAGACGGGATCGCTCATCTCGCTCATTTTCGTTTTGTGGATTCGGACGGACCCGGTCTGTTTGGTAACAAGGATGAGTTGTTAGAAGAATGGCGTCGCAAACTGATGATGACGCCCGACGATCCAGTATCGCCAAACTAACGCATATCGCCTCGCAGCGTCCGCACCAGCAACTCCAACTTTGCCGCCGTCACGTCCGCTGCGGGAACCGGATCCCCGATGATCACCGGCACTTTGGCGAATAGTCTTCCAGGAATCTTACGCAGCCCGCCGCCGGATTGGCGGCTGAACCAACTGCCCCATAATCGTCCAAGGGCAACGGGGATTACAGGAACTGGTCGACGAGCAATGATCTTTTCAATGCCGGGACGAAAGCGGTGCACTTCGCCATCGCGAGTGATTGCACCCTCCGGAAAAATGCAAACAATTTTGCCGGCGGCGAGTTCCGCATCGACTTTTTCGAAAGCCTCATTCATCAACTGCTCGTTTTCGCGCGCTGATGCAATAGGAATTGCTTTTGCGTTTTTGAAGAAAAAGTTTAACAACGGTATTTCAAATATCTTGTGATACATGACGAATCGCATTGGCCGCCGAATCGAACCGCCAAGAATGATTGGATCCATAAAACTGACGTGATTGCAGACAACGACGGCCGGGCCTTTGTCTGGCACCTTTTCGACTCCGGTTGGCCTTATTCGATAAACGATGCTGATAATCATCCAGGCGAGAAAGCGCATCAGGAATTCAGGTAGCAGCGTGAAAATGTAGATCGCGACAATCGCGTTTAAGACGGCGATAACCAGAAATAATTCAGGTATCGAAAAGCCAGCGCCTAAGACGATGATTGACAAAGCGGACGCCCCGACCATGAAAAATGCATTGATGATATTAGTCGCAGCGATGATGCGCGATAGATGCTTTCGTTCGGCACGTTGCTGAATCAGCGCATACAATGGAACACTGTAAAAACCGCCAAATGCACCAAGCAGCGCAAGATCCATCAGCACGCGCCAGGTGCCCGGGCGCCGTAGAAATTCAGCCACGCTTTCTACGGCAACAACGTTGGCGATCGGTTCAGCGAAATACAGATCAACGGCGAACAGGCTTAGCCCGAACGATCCGAATGGAACGAGACCGAGCTCAATGCGGTGCCCCGACATGCGTTCGCACAACAGTGCACCGACACCGACGCCGATCGCGAATGTAGCCAACAAACAGGTCGTTACGAATTCGTTGCCGTTCAAGATATCGAGCGTGTACGCTGGCAATTGCAGGGTCATTGCAGAGCCAAAAAACCAAAACCATGATATGCCAAGTATCGATAAGAAGACGCTGCGTTCTGCACGCGCAAATCCAATAATGCGCAATGTTTCGCGCCACGGATTCAGGTGAATATTGAGACTGGGATCGACGGCCTTGGTATTTGGAATTTGGCGGCTTGTAAGAAATCCTGCAACGGCGAAACCCAGTAAGCAGGTTGCCACCAGAATGGGCGAGTCAGGATTGAACCCCACCGTGACACCACCAATGATCAATCCGACAATGATCGCTACGTAGGTTCCGGATTCAACGAGCGCATTGCCTCCGACAAGTTCATGCGACGCGAGTTGCTGCGGCAAATAGGCATATTTCACAGGACCAAACAACGTCGACTGACACCCCATCAAGAATAAAACAAGCAGTAACAGCGAATAACTTTGCGCCATGAATGCGATCGCGGCGATCGACATCAAGACGATTTCCAGTATCTTGATGCGGCGCATCAACATGGATTTTTCGTATTTGTCGGCGATCTGGCCAGCTGTGGCGGAAAACAACACAAACGGCAGAATGAACAACGCGCCCGCAACGTTGGCCAGCTGGCTGTGGTTCATATTGAACAGTAGAACGCCCTGAAATGTGGCTAAGATCAGAAAACCGTTACGGAAGACATTGTCGTTGAGAGCGCCCAGAAACTGGGTTGCGAAGAATGGCGCAAAGCGTCGTTGTCCAAGGAGTCTGAACTGGCTCGAATCTGACAAGTTTCGGATCCCTTCCGTAAGGTCGGCGACACTATAGCACCGCCAGAGAGCAGCAAATCCGCCGCCATGTCTCACATTTTGTGACACATACGACGTTCGGCATTGAAAAACTGCGAACTCGCGTCGGATTAGCGTATTTGGACAAATGCTATGATCCGCGCTGCAGAACTATGAATTTTCTACCATTTAGAAAAATACTGTCCTGAAACAAAGCGCTCATGAACAGGTCACACCTCACATTCTTCGCGGTATTCCTCGCCCTACTGGGAGCGTGTGCCAAGGAGCCACCGGCTCGGACCGTCTCGGAACTGCTCGAGGATCCGTTGCTGCTCGAAGCCGCGCTCGTTCGCTGCACGCAAAATCGCGCCGAAACGCGTTATGCGGAGGAATGCGTCAACGCGCGCGAGGCCGTGAAGTTGATTGAGGCCAAAGAAGAAGCAAATCAGAGGGCCGCGTTCGAAGCGCAGTCGAAGCGCAAGCGAGATGCGCTTCGTCGAACACAGAGAGCAGCGTCGGAAGCTCGCAGGCGCGTCAGAGAAGCGGAGCGGCAACGTCAGGAAGAGGAATATCTTGAACAGTTCGGTGAATTGCCACCGAGCGCCGACGATGGCCTGGATGGGCCCGAAGGCAATGTGCCCACCGCAGTCATTACTGCGCCCGCTGACGAACAGCCGGTCGATGATTCCTACGACAACTTACAAGCTCCCGCCAGCAGCAATGCCCCGACCGTCGATTTGGCGCCAGAGCCAGAGACTGAAGCTGAGGCCAACCTCGACTCGATTCGTGAAGAATTGCGTCGCCGGAATGAAGACGACGGTAGTAACTAACAGCTTGTCGGCGGTTACCAATAGGTCATCGACAGTGACTAGTTGGTCGCCGGCATCGTACGCACATGCACGTCCCGCTGCGGATACGGAATTTCAATACCATTATCGATGAACGCCCTGTAGACAGCGCAATTTAGCTCGTGATGGATGCGACCTCGATCGACGGGTCGTGCGATCCAGCTTAGCAGCTCAAAATCGAGACTTGAGTCGCCGAATCGGCGAAACCTGACGCGCGGTGACGGCTCGCTGCAGACTTCGTCATGATTCGCAGCGACCCCTTCGAGGACTTCGATTACGTTGTCAATATCGCTGCCATAAGCGACCCCGACAGCAATCCGAATTCGATGTTTTTCGGATGGGCCGCCGGCCTCATTGATGATCTTGCTATTCCCGATCACACCATTCGGTATCGTGATTTCGACGTCGTCGCGTGTAAGTATTCGGGTGCTGCGCAATCCAATGTGCGTGACGATACCGCGCTCACCGGAATCCAGAATGATGAAGTCGCCTGTTTTGTATGGCGCATCGGCAATAATCGACACACCAGCAAACAAATTGGACAAACTGTCTTTTGCCGCAAAGCTGAGAGCCAGGCCGACGATACCGGCCGACGCGAGCCATGCCGTAACATCAATATCCCATGCAAGAAACGCAAAGTAGATGGCGACTGCAAGCAGCACTATCTTGATGATGTTCTCGAGCAATACGACCATACCGCTCTGCACGAGTTTGCTCGTTGAAGATCTGTTCGCAGCCTTAATGATAATCACGGTCAGCTGCCGCGCGAAGTTATGCCAGATTAGAATCGCGATCGTTTTTAGAATGCCGAGCGTGATTTTCGCCGGCGCCGCAGCCATCTCAATGTGTTGCGCGGCAAGCCCGAGGCCAAGCAACACGAATGACAAGAAAATTGGCCGATGGGCCAAACTAACGATGCTGTCATCAACATGCGTCGCGGACTTACTGGTGATCCGCGTGATCATGCGGCACAGCACCAAGTCCGCTATCTTACCCAGCAGAATGAAAACCAGCGCGATGATCGCCGCTTGAAGATACAGGTTTGGGCCAACCAGAGCGGCCAGCCGCTCGATTTCCGTCAGGAGTTCTTTCATCGGGCGTGTCTAATAACCCGAGTCGTATTGCTCGTCGTTGCTGTTTGCTTCTTGGGCGTCCGGATCCGGCATACCGAAGGTCCGCACACTCGATGAATTTTCTTCGGATTGGGCCGTCGCCGGTGTAGTGCCTGCCTGCATGCCAGGTTGTTTCGGCAATCGGCGAGTCTGTGCCGTCAGCATTTGCACGAAAGTATTGGCAATGTCCGGCGCAATGTTCGGTGAGCTGGCAAAGATTTTTTCGGGCGTCAATGTTGAGTCACTGTAAAATGCCGCGTTGGATTTGCGGTCCATTGTTACGCCTGTACCCTCCAGCGCGACGCCAGCAAACAAACCGCGACTGCGTGAATACGAGACTATTTCTGCTTTCAGTTGCAGGTCAGTTGCGGCACTGGTATGTCGGCCGACTGGGCCTGCGGCAATCGACGCATCCGCGCCCAGCGTCAATTTGCCATTCGCGATGCCATCGACGCCTTTGCGTGTCTTAAAAACGAGGATCACATCTGTCGACTGTGCGCCGATTTGCCAGCCCACACTGCCACCGGTCAACGTAACAAATGCCGGGTTGCTCCAGGACTCGTCATCCTGACGAACGACGAGAATGCCTTTGCCGCGCCGGGCACCGATCCCGAAGCCGAGTTTCACGACATTTGGAACAACGGCGACCGCGTAGGCGCGGGCCAACAATGTCGGCGGAATGGTTTGTTCAGGAATGCGCAATAACTGGTCGAGCACGTCGACAGAGTCGGCCACGCGCTTTTCCTCACGCGTTGCGGCTGAGGCGGGTGTTGTTGCAATGAGTAATAGAAGAAGAGATACCGTCGCTCGTGTAAAACGCATAGTCGTTTTCCGTTTCTCTGATCGAGTGATTTAAAGAATACTGGGACCAATGATACGCCAATTCGTTTATCGGCTCATTGCCAACGCATGGCCGCCTTAGGAGGGGGAATTTCGGACCAGAATCGGCGGTAGCGGGCAGTCCAGAGTCGCGCAGACGACCCGAATTAGCTCAGCTTCGGCCACGCTGAGGTGCTCGTCGTGCGCGGCGACGGCTGTGACCGCCCGCAGCAGCTGTCTGCGGCCTTTGCCATTCAGTGCGAGCAATACGTCGAGGCTGTGATCGAGAGATTCGACGGTCACAGCCGCCCGCGGGCTTACCGCGAGCTCTTTCGACCATTCACCGAGCAGGGCAGCGCCAGAGCGGAACGCGGCGTCGCGTTCCGCATCCGATTCATGGCCCTGTTCAGCGACCATCAGCAGCAAATTGATGGCAGCCAGACGCAGGTCCTTGCGACGCGAGCGGCGCGCGTTGCGGCGCCCGGAAGGGTCAATAGCCTGGCCCAAGCTGCTCATCAGAATCCGGTAATAACAGTACTCATAGAGGTCAACCTGACCGTCGATGTCGATAAGGCGCGAGGCAAGTTCAACCAGAAACTGGAGCTGAGGCGCTGGCCGTAGTTTGAGTGCTGGAAACGAAATTTCGAGCAGTGGCAAGCGGAATTCAGCCCCAGTCGTAGCGAGTTCTTCGTAGTAGCGTTGAATTAATCCCGTTCTCTCCGAACCCAGTCTTTCTCTTATTAGATTGACCTGACTGTCGAGCGTCTTGCCCTTTCGATCGAGAATCAATGCGAGCGTAAGAAGAAACGCAAATTCGCTTGAGTGCGCTGCGTCATAAAGTGTCTGCGGAATCGCCAGTCGCAATCGTTGCGCGTACTCGACGTGCTCGACTTCAGGATGTCCGACCGTGTCTGCGATCGATTCGGGGAGTACGACGGTGCCACCAGATGCTATTGCCGTCGTAAGACCTGCAATTCTCCCATCCGCATCAGTGCCGTCATCACGCATTCGTTGCGCGGTAGCGTCAACACGTGGGTAATCTGTGTCAGTAAAACTCGGATCCAGCGCCTTGATGCGCTCTGTCAATGGCGGGTGGGTTGCAAACAGTCCAAACAGCTTTGAACCGCTGCCGAACAACATGTGACTTACTTCTTCCGGGTCGGCTGCGGTTAGATATGACGATTGCGTGTAGCCGCCGATTTTTTTCAATGCATTGGCGATGCCGCTGCTCTGACGAGTGAACTGCACGGCTGACGCGTCCGCGAGATACTCGCGTTGGCGCGATACGGCGGCCTTAATGAGGCGCGCGAAGAATACGCCGACGCCACCTAGAATTGCGAGGCCGATACCGATAACGAGGATAACGGGTGCGCTTCGGTCGCGGCGGCTCGAGATGATGCTCGAATGATAGCCGCCACGTACGATCATTCGCCCGATCAATCCGAGCACGAGGATGCCGAACAACACGCCCATCAGGCGGATATTCAATCGCATATCGCCATTCAGTATGTGACTGAATTCATGCGCAATTACGCCCTGTAACTCGTCACGATTAAGCAATTCCAGGGTGCCGCGGGTTACGGCGACCGCGGCATCGCCCGGCGCAAAACCGGCGGCGAACGCATTGATGCTGCTTTCCTCTTCGAGTACGTATATTTCTGGAACCGGGACGCCGGAGGCGATCGCCATTTCCTCAACAACGTTTCGCAAACGTCGTCGCAATGGATCGCTGACGTCTGCCGGCACCAGCGTTCCACCCATTTGTGACGCGACGCGGCCGCCGCCAGCCGACAGTACGGCGGTCTTGAAAAGGCTGGCGCCAAAAATAAAAAGCGCGGTAATCAACGCGGTTGCAAGCAATACTGGCACGTGTTCTGCACTGAAACCGGTGCTGCCATATGCCGGATCTGAAACGCTGTAAAGCGCAAAACCAACAATTGTTGTGACGCCGATGACGATCAACACGGTGGCGAGTATGTAAATCACGACCAGCCACGTGCTTGCGCGCCGCGCACGATCCTGAGCGTCAAAGAAGTTCAATTAAGCACTACCTTGATCAATGACCAGCGACGAATAGGCATCGCTGGACACGTTGGTTTGCTCGGACTACGTAAACGAGACTTCCGGAGCTTCGCGTACTTCGGGGGCCTCGATGTCCAAAAAACTTGCGGAATCAAAGCTGAACATCCCGGCGATGAAGTTGTTCGGAAAGTTCTCAACCGTATTGTTGTAACTGAGCACTGTATCGTTAAAGGCCTGGCGGGCAAACGCAACCTTGTTTTCGGTGCTCGCAAGCTCTTCTTGAAACTGCATCATATTCTCATTGGCTTTCAGATCGGGATAGGCTTCTGATAGCGCGAACAGGCGTCCCAATATTGAGCCGAGTGCACCTTCGGACGCACCAAGCTTCTTGATGGCTTCGGCATTGGCCGGATCGACCTTCGCCGCATCGAGGCTGGATACTGCATTATTACGCGCGGTAATGACGGCTTCGAGAGTTTCCCGCTCGTGCTTCATGTAGCCTTTTACGGCCTCGACGAGATTCGGAATTAGGTCATAGCGCCGTGTCAGTTGTACATCTATCTGCGCAAACCCGTTGCGAACACGATTTCGTTCGTTAACCAGTCGGTTGTACATTGCGATTGCCCAGAACACAATGATGGCCAAGACGGCTAGGAAGATCAGGAATGAAGTCACTGTCCAGCTCCTTGTTAGAGATTGTTAAATCCAAGCATAGCGCTCGGCAACGGGTTTCTCTAGCTATGGTGTTGATTTTGTTGATTTCAACGCCGGTCAGCGCGGAATGGATTGGGGATGCGCGGCCGCTGATGGGTACCGAGATCCGTGTTTATCTGTGGCACGACGATGAGCTAGAAGGCCAGCGGATTGTTGACGCAGTGTTCGACGAAGCCTCGCGAATCGACGAAATGATGAGTACTTATAAGGAAGGCAGCCGCATCTCGGATATCAATCGACGCGCAGCCGATGAGGCGGTGTTTGCCGACTTCGAGCTGTTTCATCTGATCCAGCAGGCGCTCGACATTTCTGTGCTGACCCGAGGCGCCTTTGACATTACCTATGACAGCGTCGGTCAACACTACAATTTTCGCGAACGACGTCGACCCGATGACGAGACCATCGAGCGTGAACGGCAGCGCATTGACTATCGGCTTGTCGAGCTCGATAACATGAATTCGACAGTTCGGTTTCAAAAACAGGGTGTGCGCATAAACCTTGGCGGCATTGCCAAAGGCTACGTCGTCGAACGTGGCGTTGATATCTTGCGAAAAGAGGGTGTCGAAAATGGCGTCGTGACGGCGGGCGGAGACTCTCGCTTGCTCGGCGATCGTCGCGGACGTCCGTTTATGATCGGTATCCGTGATCCACGTGGCGACGGCGAGGTCGCCATATCTCTGCCGCTGGAAGATGAGGCGATTTCGACGTCCGGTGACTACGAGCGCTTCTTCGACGAAGATGGAATTCGCTATCACCACATCATTCAGCCCAGTACAGGGGCGCCGGCCGCTGGCGTGCACAGCGCGACGGTCTTCGGGCCGCACGCGGTCATGACAGATGCGTTGTCGACCTCGGTTTTCGTGATGGGCGTGGACCTTGGACTGAAGCTGATTGCCGGTCTGCCGGACTACGAGAGCGTCGTGATCGACGCGGACGGTCAAATCTACTATTCAGATGGGCTAAGGCAGCCCGAAGCCAACGAGCTCGAGCCTTAGCGCGCCGCGGTCGCCATCCGACGACAGACGTCTGCAAAAAAGTCCCAATCTGTCGCCGAAAGCCGACGCGTTTTCACTTTAAATACAGCTTGATTTGCCTATCATAGGGATTCTGCTCCAAATGCTTTTCATGCATTCAGAGCTGGCCGGGCACGAGTGTTTGCGCGCACTCGAAAAACTCTGGGAAAGACAGCGACTTAACGTAATCTGGCACGATCGCGTCCGCGGGCTGTCCGAGTTACAGAGGCCCTCAATCAGAACGTGAGAAGCGCAGTACGGGCGTCATCCGGACGTCGACTTATGTTGAGGCAGTCGGGTCATTTGTGACGATAATCACGGCCACCTAAGGCCCCGACTGTCACCATGCACAAAGGCGTGCGGCGGCGACGTCGGTCCACGGCTGTTTGACCCGAACGGAATCAGGTAGTTAACACTAAGGAAGCGAATGATGAAGATTAGGAAAATACTCACAGGATTGGCGCTAGCCGCATTTGCAGCGAGCAGCCTTGCCGCGTCAGGACTGACGGGTCGGCCCGCTCCAGACTTTGCATTGAAGAGCTCGACCGGTGAGAACCTGCGGCTCTCGGAATACCGTGGCGATGTCGTCATGATCAACTTCTGGGCGACGTGGTGCGGTCCCTGCCGTCAGGAAATGCCGCTACTGGACGAGCTCTACACACGCTACGAGCGTGTTGGTTTCAATTTGCTCGGCGTCAATATTGACGATGATTCCAGTCGTGCGATGAACATGATTCATGAACTCGGCGTAAATTTCCCAGTGCTGTTCGACTCCCGCAAGGAAGTTAGTAAGTTGTACGACGTTGATGCGATGCCGGTAACGGTGCTCGTCGATCGTGAGGGCAACGTGCGCTTCGTTCATCAGGGTTACAAGCCTGGCTACGAAGAAAAATATCTCGATCAGGTCCGCTCATTGTTGCGGGAATAGTCACAAACTGCATGGTGCCTGCGAAAGCAGTCACCGTCTTTAAGTTCTGAGGAGAGAGAACGTGACGTTGGTTAAAACATTGTGTTTCGCGCCGGCACTCTTATTGATATCGAGTGCCGCTACGATTGCGCAGGAATCGGCGCCCATGGACGCCGACGCCGCGATAGCAGAAGCGACGACAGTCGCGGCGGCCGAATCTGAATCGCGTGACAAATTCCGCGCCCTCGACAACGACGTGCAGTCGCTGAAGAAAGAGGTGCTCGACTTAAATCGCGACCTGTTCCTGCTCGAGGAAGAGCTGTTATTTCCGGCCAATTCACAAGTTGCGTTTTTTATCTCAATGGACGTTGGTGAATACTTCAAGCTCGATTCTGTCAGTCTCAAAGTCGACGGCAAGGAAGTTGCGAACTATTTGTACACGGATCGTGAAGTCGATGCGTTGCTGCGTGGCGGGGTGCACCGCGTTCATATGGCGAATCTCAAGACTGGGGAACACGAACTGATCGCGATATTTACCGGGCAGGGTCCACACACGCGTGACTATCGCCGCGGCGCGACGGTTCAAATCGACAAAGGCATCGGTGCCAAATATCTGGAGCTGGAGATCACCGACCGGGTCAAGAAGCAGCAGCCCGAGTTCGAAATCAAGGAATGGGAGTGACCATTGCCGAACGGTCGCTCTATTGCTGCCACGCTTAGTCTTTGCCTGGTACTTCTATTTCCGCCTACGACGACGCGTGCGGCTGACGATTCGGAGCCTATCGTCGTCAAGGACGCACACTATGGCGAGGTCCTGTTCTATTTCTATCAGGAAGACTATTTTCCGGCGATCGTCCGCACGCTAGCGGCGCAATCTCAGTCCAGTCTCGACAATCACATCGACGAATCGGAATTACTGCTTGGCGGCATGTATTTGTCCTATGGACACCACCTAGAAGCGGCACGAATCTTCGAACGCCTGCTTGCCAATAACGTCAATCCCGAAGTTCGCGATCGCACGTGGTTTTTTCTCGCCAAAATCTGGAAGCAGCGTGGTTACCTGCAGCAATCTCAGCAAGCGCTGGATCGGATCCAAGGAGAGTTACCGAAGAACCTGCAGCGTGAGGCACTCATGCTGCGCGCACAGATTTTGATCGATAACCGGGAATACGATCAGGCCATTGCCCTGTTGCAGAGCTGGAAGGGAAAGACCGAATGGGCCAGTTACGCGAAATTTAATCTTGGCGTCGCATTGGTGCGTAATGGGCAAGTTGACGCGGCCGCGAAGATTCTGGCAGACCTCGGCGACATGGATCCTTTCAATGAGGAGTTAACCTCGCTCAGAGACAAGGCCAACTTGGCTTTGGGCTACGCGCTGTTACAGGACGGTCAAGCAGCGGCAGCGAAGCCCGCGTTGCAGCGAGTCCGGCTCGATGGCCCATTTTCGAACAAAGCGTTGCTTGGCGTCGGTTGGGCCGATGCAGAAAACGAGTCATACCAGCGCGCACTCGTGCCGTGGATGGAGCTTCGCAGTCGCGACCTGTTAGATTCCGCGGTGCAGGAATCGATGCTCGCGATCCCGTATGCACTCGCGAAGTTGGATTCAATCAGTCAGGCTGCCGATCACTACTTGAATGCCATTGAGGCGTTCTACGAGGAAAGCAATCGTCTTGATCGGACCATCGGCCACATCGAATCAGGGTCGTTCTTCGACGAATTTGTCGAGGACAATCCACTGGATAGCACCGGCTGGTACTGGCGCATGGAAGAACTGCCGGAAGGGCCTGAAGCGCGCTACTTGTTTCATCTATTGTCGACGCATGCTTTTCAGGAGGGCTTGAAGAATTACCGCGACTTAAGTTACATGCATCGCAACCTAGACGAATGGCAGCAAAGCGTCGACGTCTATGGAAATATGCTCGATACGCGCAAGCAGGCTTACGATGATCGATTACCGCGTGCCCAGGCTGCGCTTGCACGAGCAGATCTCGATGGCATGGTCGATCGCAAACTCGAATTCGATTCGCTGCTGAATGACATTGAAGAAAGCAATGATTGGCTGGCGCTTGCCACCGAACAAGAGTTCGAGATGTGGGGCGAGATTACCGGGCTTGAGGCGACTCCGTCACTTCAGGCGAATATTCCCGAGGCCGCCGAAGTAAGTGACAAGATTGCGCTTCTAAAAGGCGTCTTGCAGTGGAACTTGGAAAAGAGTTTTAAAGAGCGCCTGTGGCGAATTCGTCGTGATCTTCGTGAAACTGGTGAGGCGCTTGTCGAAACACAACGCGCTCGTCGCCAAATTGACGAGTCGATGCGCCGGCAGCCGATCGAATTTGTAGAGTTTTCGGATCGGGTCAATGGCCTCGATCCACGCATCGAAGGCATGAAGATTCGCGTCGAAGACGAAATGAGCGCGCATCGTGCCTATCTGCAATCAATTGCAGTCGGTGAACTGCAAGCACAGAAAGAACGCCTGGACGTGTACACGATCCAGGCACGCTTCGCGCTAGCGGCCATTTACGACATCGCAGCGACGGTCGGCGAGGTGTCGGAATGAACCTTCGTTTTAACATCGTGCTGTTTGTTTGCGTGGCCGGGTTGTACGCCACGGATGCCGATGCGCGCGAGATCGAGGAAAAGGACACGATCAAAAGCCTCGAACGTCGGCACGTACAGATTCGTCCCGGCAATATGATTCTGAACAGCTCGGATCTCGCCCGTGACAACTACCGGGCGTTTCTTGATTTGGTATCCGACGACCCGGAGCTTCGTGCCGAGGCGATGCGACGGCTCGGCGATCTGGAGCTGGAGGCAACCGAAGCGGAGCAGCTCGGCGACAATATCGAATCGCTCGACGACCGCGGTTACGACAATGCAGTCGACCTTTATCAGCAACTGTTGGAAGCGTATCCGGATTACCGACGCAACGACACGGTTTTGTATCAGCTTGCACGCGGTTATGAGACGGGCGGAAAGACCGACGAATCGCTTGACGCATTAAATCAACTGATTCGACGCTACCCCGATACGCCGATTATCGATGAGGTGCAGTTCCGCCGCGGGGAGATGTTATTCCTTCGCAAGAATTACAACGATGCCGAGGCTGCGTACCAGGCCGTCATGGACTACGGTGATGCATCGCGGTTTTACGAACAGGCCTTGTACAAACTTGGCTGGTCGCAGTTCAAGCTTGCCTGGCACCAAGATAGCCTCACGCCGTTCTTTGTTTTGCTCGATCGCAAGATCGGCGATATTGAATTGCATGAGGGCGAGAATCGTCTTGAGGAACTAAGCCGGGCGGAGCAGGAAATTGTCGAGGATACGTTCCGCGTTTTGTCGATTAGCTTCTCGTATATGGAAGGCGCCAAAAGTATCGACGACTTTATGATCGCCAACGGTCAGCCGGACTACGCATACATCATCTACATGAATCTTGGCGACCTGTATCTCAATAAGGAACGATTTGTCGATGCAGCCGAGACCTATGAAGCGTTTGTTGGTCAGGATCCATTCCATCCAAAGGCCCCGTTATTACAAGTAGAAGTGATCGAGGCGTATAAGCGAGGTGGTTTCCCGACTCTGGTGCTGGAGGGCAAGAAGGGGTTTGTCGAGCGCTACGGCATGGATGGCGAATTCTGGGTACGAAATCCGGTCGAAGAAAATACAGCCGTCAAAGCGCATTTGAAGGCAAACCTTACAGACTTGGCGCAGTATTACCACGCCGAAGCGCAGAAAGAAGACAAGCGCAGCGACTATCAGGAGGCGGCACGTTGGTACCGCAAATACCTTGCGTTTTTCCCGGAAGATCCCGACAGCGCGAATACCAACTTCTTGCTTGCTGAGATCCTGTTCGAAAGCCAGGACTTCGAAGACGCAAAAACCGAATATGAACGCACCGCGTACGCCTATCCGATTCACGACAAATCCGCTGAGGCCGGATATGCGGCTTTATTGGCGTATCGGCAGCATGAAGAGACGCTTGACGGCGCGATGCGCGACGAATGGCATCGGGCCTACTTGGATAGCGGCCTTCGCTTCGCCGATACTTATCCGGAGCACCCGGAATCTGGCGCCGTATTGACGACGGTCGCCGAGGACCTGTTCAAACAACAGCAGTTTGACCTTGCGATTGCAGTCGGTCAGGCGGTCGTGGCCAAGCAGCCACCCGTGGACCCGCCGCTGGCTCGAACTGCGTGGACCGTTATCGCGCATTCACAGTTCGATATCGCAAACTTCGTCGAGGCGGAGAAGGCCTATTACAAGTTGCGTACGTTTACGCCGCCCGATGATTTACAAGCCGAACAGGACATCAAGGATCGTATTGCATCGTCGATCTATAAGCAGGGCGAACAGGCGCGCGACACGGGAGATCTCGAAAACGCTGTCGCGCACTTCACGCGCCTCGGTCAAGTTGTTCCGGATTCCGATATTCGTGCGACGGCCGAATACGACGCCGCCGCTGCGCTGATCAATCTGCAGGCTTGGGACCGCGCCTCTGGTGTGCTCGAGAACTTCCGCAATGACTATCCAGACAGCGAATTCGCCGACGATGTCACGCAAAAACTCGCCGTGACCTACCTTGAGTCGGGCCGTGGGATCGAAGCAGCCCGCGAATTCGAGCGCATCTCGATGGCAGAGACGACTGACAATGCGATCCGTCGCGAAGCGTTGTGGAAG
>JAOTZC010000019.1 GCA_029861535.1 Gammaproteobacteria bacterium | reverse complement strand
TTGATAGCGGCTCGTACCGCACGAATGTGGTCGGGCGTCGTAGCGCAGCAGCCGCCGATGATTTGGGCGCCCATCTCCTTCCAACCCACTGCGGCCTCGGCATAGCGTTCGGGAGTGTACTCGCCCCGCCCGATCGTGAAGAAGTGTTCGTCGGGGGCGCTGCCAAACTTGGGATTCTCGTTGTATTCGAGGTGTGCATAGGCTCCGATGGGCCCGCTGTATGCATCGCGAAGTCTGGGAAGGCTCCCGTTGATGTCCCACGGATAGCTGCACATGAGACAGATCGCCGCAACCGGGTGACCTTCGAGGGCGGCGATCAGGGTCTCGAAAGACGTTCCGTCGTACATGGTTCCGCGCTCGGATACTCGGCAGACACCGAGAATGACGGGCAGGCCGGATTCGGCGCACGCATCGACCGCGGTCACGCAGTCGCTGACGGGATTGTCCATTACCGAGTCTCCCGCCATGTACTCCGGGAGCATGAAGTCCACTCCTGCATCGGCAAGTACACGACCCTGCTCGATGAACTGCTCATAGAGATTGCATTTGTGTTCGGGAGGCGCGATTCCGCCCCCCACGTAGGCGTCCGGATTGATCGCGTCGCGCGCCTGGCATGCCAGCTCGCCGCCGCGACGCGTGTACTCTTCCCATTGGTCCTTCTTACCGATCACATTCATCATGGTGCGCGACGTGTAGAAGTTGTTGCTAATGATGATCTCGGCGCCGGCCTTCAGATAGTCCTCGTGGATCGCTCGCACCATGTCTGGAGCATCCAGGTTCGCGGCTGCTGACCAGACACCGAGCTTTCCTTCGACGGATCCTTTGTCAACATCGACACCCCGCCGCTGGAGCTCAGATCCCGTCGCCCCGTCCATAACGAGAACCTCACCAGACTGCAGTCGATCGATGATGCTGGGCCGGGGCATCCTTCTTTCCTAGATCACTCGTATAGAGATTCTCTCAATTTTCCGACTCAGGTCGCCTACGGTCAACAAAAGAAAAACCCGGCACGGGGCCGGGTTTTCAGTTTTCGTGATAGCGGGGGCAGGATTTGCCCTCGCCCCTTCGGGGCTCAGTTGGTCTCGGCGCCTGTTAACCGACGCTACGCGTCGGGGCGCCTCGGCTGAACCTGCTTCCCCTCAGATTCGAATCCGCCGCACTATTCAGAATAAAAAAGGCCACCCCCTCTTTGAGGGGGCGGCCCTTTTTTATTTGGTAGCGGGGGCAGGATTTGAACCTGCGACCTTCGGGTTATGAGCCCGACGAGCTGCCAGACTGCTCCACCCCGCAATGGCAGGAGCGGGATGTTACTCAGGTGAATCTTGGAATACAAGAGCCAGAATTAGTGGCCGTGTAAGACCTGCAGGCACAAGGTCCACAGCCAGCCGGGCAGCAGCCCCAGCGCCAGCACGGCCACGCCGTTCAGGCTCATGACCAGGCGGGTATCGGTGCTGGTCAGCAGCACAGCCTGGTCTGCTGGCTCCTCGAAATACATGTACCAAATGACCCTGAGGTAGTAGTACGCACCGACCACCGATGCCAGCACCATGAGTATCGCAAGCCCGGTGTATCCCTCGGTAAGCACTGCATCGATCGAGTTTAGTTTGCCGAAGAAACCGATGAATGGCGGTATGCCCGCCATGCTAAACATCATGAACATCATTATTATTGCAAACCATGGGCTGCGTGCGTTGAGGCCCTTGAAGTCCGAGAGATTCTCTGCCTCGTAACCACGTCGACTCAGCAGAATTATCATGCCGAATGCGCCGACCGCAGAGATAACGTAGGTCAGCGTGTAAAACAATGCGGCGGCATAGCCCTGCTCGGTTCCGGTGAATATTGACAGCAAGATGAAACCGACATGTCCGATTGTCGAATACGCAAGCATGCGCTTAATGTTGGACTGCACGATCGCGATGAGATTGCCAAGCACGAGTGACAGTACGGCGACAACCATGACCATGTCCGACCATACGCCGTAGAGACCACCAAAACCGTCGACGAGGATTCTGAGCGTCAATGCAAGCGCGGCAATCTTCGGCGCTGAACCGAGGTACAACGTCACCGGAGAGCGTGCCCCCTGATAGACATCCGGAACCCACATGTGAAACGGCACGGCACCGAATTTGAACGCAATACCGACCAGCAGAAACGCCAGACCAAACCACAGCGCCAAGTTATTGACGCTCGGATCGCTGGCGATTCTATCGGCGAGCTGATGGAATTCAATCGTACCGGTGGCGCCATAGATCCACGAGATTCCATACAGTAAGCAGCCGGAGGCAATCGCGCCGAGCACGAAATACTTCATGGCGGATTCTGCCGATGTGACATTGGTACGATCAATCGCGACCAGCGCGTAGAGTGACAAGGCCAGCGTTTCCATCCCCATGTACATCGTCAGCAGGCTATTGGCCGATATCATCACCATCATGCCGAGCACGCCGAACAGGCCAAGCAGGTAGAACTCGCCTTTGTGCAAATCGTTGGCGCGCAGGTAGTCACGCGAATACAGAAATGTCACAGCGACGGCTGCGATTACACCAATCTTCAACACTTGCGATAGAGCATCGCTGACGTAACTGCCATCGAAGATCAGTACGCGACCCACCGGCGCCGTCTCAAAAACCGCCCACGCCGTGATTGCGAGCGACACCATCGTCAGCCAAAACGTAATCACGCGACGCTCTTCTTCGACGAACAGGTCGGCGACGAGCACGACGCAAATCAAGCCCAATAAGGTCATCTCCGGAGCAGCTGCAAGTAAATCAGTAAGATTCATATACGACCTGTCAGAGCTTGGAGAGCCCTACCCTCTCGACCAGTTGATCAATCGTGGCGTTCATCATGTCAATGAGCGGCGCCGGCCAAAGGCCGACCAGCAAGACGGATATCGCGAGCACGCCGAGCACGATGAACTCACGTCGATTCAGATCGCTGAGCTCGGCAACGTCGTCATTGGCGATATCGCCGTAAATAACGCGTTTAACCATCCATAGTGTGTAAGCGGCGCCCAGGACCATTATCGTTGCGGCAAAAAACGCGAACCAGAAATTCGCCTTAAAGCTGGCGATGATGACCATGAATTCTCCAACGAATCCGGAGGTACCGGGCAGGCCCGCATTCGCCATCGCGAACAAAACGAATAGCGCCGAAAACGTTGGCATCGTATTGGCAACGCCGCCGTAGTCAGCGATCTGGCGACTGTGGACGCGGTCGTACAACACACCGACGCACAAGAACAAAGCGCCGGAGATCAGGCCGTGCGAGACCATCTGCACCATGCCGCCGGACATTCCGAGCGCGGCACCGCTATCGCCGTCAATCTTCCATAACAGAAAAAAGCCCAACGTCACAAAACCCATATGCGCAATTGATGAATACGCGATGAGTTTTTTCATGTCCGTTTGCATCAACGCGACGAAGCCAATGTATACAACGGCAATCAGCGATAGCGCGATCATCAGGCTCGCGAAATATTCGCTGCCGTCAGGAACGATTGGCAGCGACAAGCGAATAAACCCGTAGCCGCCCATTTTCAGCATGATTGCGGCAAGGATGACGGAACCACCGGTCGGTGCCTCAACGTGAGCGTCCGGCAGCCACGTATGCACGGGCCACATCGGCACTTTGACTGCGAATGCTAAGAGGAACGCAATAAAGATGAGTTTCTGTGTCGTCATCCCAAGCGGGGCGTCCATCCAACCCGCAAGGTCGTAGCTGCCGGTTTGCACGTACAGGTAGATGAACGCGACCAGCATCAGAACAGAGCCGAGGAATGTGTACAGGAAAAACTTTATCGTGGCGTAGATGCGGCGATCGCCGCCCCAAGCCCCAATAATAAGAAACATCGGCACCAGCATGAATTCCCAGAACACGTAGAACAAAAGACCATCGAGCGCACAAAACACGCCGATCATCAGTCCTTCGAGAATTAGAAATGCGGCAAAGTACTGCGCCGGACGCGATTTGATCGTATCCCAACCGGCGATTACGACCAGTGGCGTAATAAATGTGGTCAACAAGATCAGCGGCGCCGAAATACCGTCGACACCAAGGTAATACCAGGCGTCAATCGCCGTCACCCACGAGATGCGCTCGACGAACTGCATCGATGCCGTTGTTGAATCGAAGTCCCGATAAAGCCCAACGCTTATCAACAACACCAGCATAGACGTCGCCAATGCTATTAGTCGCATGATGCCGGCTTTCGACGATGCCGCATCCCCATCGTCGCCAATCGCCAACAGAGCGAAGCCACCGAATATTGGCAGCCATATGAGAATCGAGAGCAGATTTGCAGAAAAGTCCATCGTTATCTCAAACCTACTTCAGCCAGGTCAGCCAGCCGAGCAATGCCGTCAAACCAATAATCATTGCAAACGCATAGGTGTACAGATAACCGGTTTGTAGCTGCCGCATGATGCCGGCGAGCCGCGCAACGGCGTTTGCAGTGCCATTGACCATCGCGCCATCAATAAGCAGCTCGTCTCCCTTTTGCCAGAGAAACGTCCCAATGCGACGCCCGCCGCCACCAAAGCCCTTTATCCACAAATCGTCGAAGTAGTATTTGCGATCGAGCACGTTGTAGAGCCCCTCGACCTTGTTTTTGATGGTCTCAGGTATGTCTGGACGCTTCAGATACAAGAACCACGCGGTCGCGGCTCCCGCAAGCGCCAGCCACAATACCGGCGTCCGTACCGAATGAATCAACAGAGCCCGGCTGCCGTGCCATTCTCGGCCAATCTCGGCCAGTGCATTCCGGCTCGCATCAACCGCAATCGCATCACCGAAGTATCCTTCAAATAACACTGGCGTTACCGTGTACCAACCGATGATCGCCGACGGAATCGCGAGCAGCACCAACGGCACGGTAACAACCCAAGGCGATTCGTGCAGATGCGATTTCGTCTCGGCATCCATGCGCTCTTTGCCGTGAAAAACCAGGAAAAACATACGGAATGAATACAGCGCGGTAACGAATACGCCGAGCAGTACGCTCAAGTAGGCGATCCAATAAATGAGCTGATCCGTTTCATGCCAATGCGAATGTTTTACAGCGTCGATCAGCAAATCCTTGGAGAAAAATCCCGACGTGCCCGGGAAGCCGATCAACGCCAGTGAACCTATCAACGCTGTTATGTAGGTCCACGGCATGTACTTGCGGACGCCGCCCATTTTGCGGATGTCCTGCTCGTGATGCATCGCAATAATTACCGAACCGGCCGCAAGGAACAGCAGCGCCTTAAAGAATGCGTGCGTCATCAGGTGGAAAATGGCCGCGCTGTATGCGGACGCGCCCAAGGCCACCGTCATGTAGCCGAGCTGCGACAACGTTGAGTATGCAATGACGCGCTTGATGTCGTTTTGCACGATACCGAGCAAGCCCATGAAGAACGCGGTAATCGCACCGATCACGATAACAACGCCCAATGCCGTAACGCTCAGCTCATACAGTGGCGACATGCGAGCCACCATGAATATGCCGGCAGTGACCATCGTCGCTGCATGGATCAATGCTGAAATCGGTGTCGGGCCCTCCATGGAATCGGGCAGCCAGACATGCAGCGGCGCCTGCGCGGATTTACCCATCGCGCCAATAAATAACAGAATGCAAATCACCGTCATTGCATTCCACGGACTGCCGCCAAATACTTCGATGCTCTGTCCGGCGATTGCGTCGGCCTGTGAAAAGACTTCCGCGTAATCGAGCGAGTTCGTGAACATCACGACTCCGGATATGCCGAGAATGAAGCCGAAGTCGCCAACGCGATTGACGAGAAATGCCTTCAAGTTCGCAAATATCGCGGATTCGCGCTTGAACCAGAAACCGATCAGCAAGTACGAAACCAGGCCGACAGCCTCCCAGCCAAAAAACAGCTGCAAGAAGTTGTTCGACATGACCAGCATCAGCATGGAAAACGTAAACAGCGAAATGTAACTGAAGAAGCGCTGATAGCCGTCGTCATCGTGCATGTAGCCGATCGTGTAGACATGCACCATCAGCGACACGAAGGTCACTACCGCCATCATAAGTGCGGTCAGCCGGTCGACCAGGAAACCGACCTCCATCCGCAGCCCGTCCGTTACGGCCCAAGTATAAACGCTGATATTTTCGGTCTGTGCACCAGCCCAATACATTTGGTACAGCACATAGAACGACAAAGCCGTCGAGACAGCTACCGCGAAAATCGTTATCGAATGCGCACCTGAGCGTCCTATGCGCCTGCCAAAGAGGCCGGCGATGACAGCCGCCAACAGCGGTGCCAATACGATGACCAGGTAGTAGTTATACATTCCTCGTTAACCTTTCATCGTATTGAGTTCTTGCACGTTGATCGATCGGCGGTTGCGGAACAACACGACGAGAATCGCGAGACCTATCGCCGCTTCTGCGGCCGCGACTGTCAGAATAAAGAAAACAAATACCTGGCCAGTCGCATCGCCCAAATAACGCGAAAAGGCGATGAAGTTGAAGTTGACCGCTAACAACATCAGTTCGATGCACATCAGCAACAAAATCAGGTTGCGGCGATTAACGATAATGCCGGCGATGCTCAGCACAAACAGCATAGCTGACAGCGTCAGATAGTGCTGCAAGCCAATCATGATTTCTTTTCCGCATCCATCTTGACGATACGAACCCGGTCTTTCGCACGAACGGCCACCTGTTCCGCAATGTTTTGCACCTTCAGGCCCGGGCGTTTTCGCATCGTCAACGTAATGGCGGCGACAATGGCGACCAACAGCACGACAGCCGCAATCTCGAAGGCATAGACATGCTCCGTGTACAGCACGGCTCCCAACGCCTTGGTGTTGTCGTAGCCTTCCGGGTTCGGCACGAATCCGCCACTGATTTCACCGCCGGAACCTCTGAACCAGATTAGCTGGATAAGCTGGAACGCCATCACCAGTGAAATGACTATCGCGAGTCTCGCGTAGCGCACCAGCCCCGACTTCACCGCCTCAATGGTGACTTCCAGCATCATGATGACGAACAAGAACAGCACCATCACGGCGCCGACGTACACTAGCACCAACACTATGGCGAGAAACTCCGCTTCTGCCAGCAGCCACAACATGGCACTTTCAAAAAACGTCAGGACCAGAAACAACACCGAGTGCACCGGATTGCGGGCGAACACGACACCAAGCGCGGCGCCGATCATGACCGTCGCAAATACATAAAAAAGTATGGAGTGGAACAGCATCTCAGAACCTATTTATAGGGTGCGTCGGCTGCTTTGTCTGCAGAAATCATCGCGTCATACTTGTCGCCAACGGCCAGGAGTTTGTCTTTCGTCATGATGTTCTCGCCCGGCGCCTCCATGTGGTACTCATGGATGCGAGTTTCGACAATCGCATCGACCGGGCAGGCCTCTTCGCAGAAGCCGCAATAAATACACTTGAAGAGATCGATATCGTAGCGCGTGGTGCGACGCGTTCCGTCATCGCCAACGTCCGATTCAATCGTAATCGCGAGGGCCGGACACACCGCTTCGCACAACTTGCACGCGATGCAGCGCTCTTCGCCATTCGGGTAGCGGCGCAAGGCATGCAAGCCACGGAATCGATGCGACTGCGGCGTTTTCTCCTCCGGATATTCGATCGTCACGCTTTTTCGAAAGAAATTTCGCGACGTTATCGACAGCCCTTTAAGAAGCTCCCACAGTGCGAAGGTTTTAAGATAGCTAGTTGCTCGATTCATATCTAAACCTGCCTGAGGTCAGCCCCCCAGGGTTGCCCAGGGACCAACCCTGAGCCATGCCATGACACCTTCAACCGCGATCCAGATAATCGTGATCGGAATAAAAACTTTCCAACCCAGACGCATGATTTGGTCATAGCGGTAGCGCGGAAACGTCGCGCGAAACCAGAAAAACGAATACATGAAGAAACAAATCTTGGCGAATAACCAACCGACGCTCGGCGCAGCCAGCCATTGCATCGGCGTACCCTGCAGGAATAACCAACCTTCAAATGGCGACGCCCAGCCACCCAGGAAAAAGACTGCGGTCAAGCCCGAAATCAGCACCATGTTGGCGTATTCAGCCAGGAAGAACAGCGCAAACGCGACGCCCGAATATTCGACGTGGAAGCCCGCGACGATCTCAGATTCTCCTTCAGCAACGTCGAACGGCGCACGATTGGTTTCCGCAAGACCTGAAATCCAGTAGACGATAAACAACGGAAACAATGGGATCAGGAACCACTGACTGAGTCCGCCCTCCTGCCCTGCCACAATAACGCCGAGATTTAGGCTGCCGCCCGCCATCAGCACACCAACCAACGCGAAGCCCATTGCGATTTCGTAAGCAACGATCTGCGCGGCCGAGCGCATCGCGCCGAGGAACGCGTATTTCGAGTTGGTCGCCCAGCCAGCAAGAATGACGCCGTATACACCTACTGACATTAACGCGAGGACATAAAGCAGGCCCGCATTGATATCAGCAATAACGAAGCCCGGATGTAACGGCATTACCGCCCAGGTTGCGAGCGCGGGGATCAGTGACAGCAACGGCGCAATAACAAATAAAAATTTGTTTGACTGCGATGGAATAACAATTTCTTTGATCAGCAGCTTGATGACATCGGCAAATGGCTGTCCAAGACCCAGCGGTCCGACACGATTCGGGCCCACGCGTGCCTGCATGCTGCCGATGACTTTGCGTTCGAAATAGGTGGAAAACGCAACGATCAGAATAACGCTGATCATGACGACCAGGATCGCGGTTGTCGTGCTAATCAGATACTGCAGCAGTGGCGGAAATGACGCCCAAATGTTTATGGCGAAATCAGGAACCAAGGCTTTCATGACCTATCACCAGTCGTCACGCGGCAGGCTTCTGCAGTTAGTTGCAGCGCTTCCGCACGCCGGACCATGCCATCAACGGAATAGAGTGGCGTGTCGATATCGTCTGGCGAAACGTCGGCACCGTTGGGCTTCGCGATTTTGCGATTGCCTGCATAGGCATTGTCCGGGTTAACGTCGCCAACCGCTGCGGCAATTTCGTCGCGCACATCTTCACTGGTGACGTAATCAAATTCTGGCGCCTCGACGAGATTGCCGATGACACGTAGCACTTTCCACGCAGGTCTCGACTCACCGACCGGATTCGCAATTCCAGCGAAACTTTGCCACGTACCTGCTGCGTTTATGTAAGTCCCGGAGGTCTCGGCGAAGGTACCGATCGGCAGTAACAGGTCGGCAGCCGCGAGCAACGCCTCTGACACAAACGGCGTCAGTGCGACAACAAACGCCTGCTTGGCAAGCTTCGCCACTGCGTCTTCGGTCGAGCGAATGTCAGCATCAGGTTCGACATTGACCAGTACGACGGCGTCGAGTTTCTCATCAAGCATTGTCGATGCATTCAGCGCCTCACCAGACCGCGATTTGCCGCCCTGCCCCCGATGCGGTAACAGCCCGGCCAAATGGGCGCCAGCCGTATTCGATCCTTCGGACAAATAACCAATTCTCGCGCCGGTCGCATCTGCAATCACCGCCGACAGCACCCGTACGGCGGAAAACGCCGCATGGCGTCCCGCGACGTTGCCGATCAGGACGAGCGCATCATCGGCATCCTTAAGCGACTCAGCAATCGCGTTCTGCGCTTTGGATGGCTCGATGTCGCTCAACAGACCCGCGATCTGATCTGGCACCGACTTGCCGACCGCCGCAAGCGCAACGCCGGCGAGCATCTCCACGAGGCCCACGCCTGAAAGACTGTTGGCAATTTTGAAAAAGTAGTCGTGTTCCTGACTGTTCGCGAAACTGACCTGCGCCCCCGCAAGCGCGGATTTGCGTACGCGATGCGCCAGAATGGGCGCTTCCCGGCGCAAATTTGATCCGACGACGAAAATTGCGTTCTGCCGCTCCAAATCGGCAATGTCGACGCCCAACCATGGAAATGTCGGGTCATTATCTTGATCTGAAAAATCGCGGCGCGTGATCCGGTGATCAATATTATTTGTGCCAAGATGTTTCGCGAGCTGCACCAACAGATGTGCTTCCTCCACGGTCACACTCGGCGACGCCAGCATGCCAATTCGTTCGCCGTTTGCGTGATTCAGCGCATCCGCTGCTTTCGACAGCGCCTCATCCCAATCGAGTTCGCGCCATTCCCCACTTTCCTTGACGCGCGGAGCCTGCAAACGCTCTCTCGAGTAGATCGCCTGATAGCTAAAGCGATCGCGATCGGAAATCCAGGTTTCGTTAATACTCTCGTTATCGCGTGGAACGACACGTTTCACGGTGCCGCGCAATACATGTGCGTACAGATTCGAACCAACACAGTCGTGCGGCGATATCGTGGCATGCTGAGTCATTTCCCACGCACGCGCACTGTAGCGGTACGGCTTGTTATTCAGCGCACCGACGGGACAAAGGTCGATAATGTTGGCCGACAGCTCGTGATCGATGCTGTTTTCAACATAGGTCCCAATCTTCATGTCCTCGCCGCGTTCAGTCGTGCCGAGTTGCGGCATGCCGGTGATTTCCTCGCCAAAGCGGACACAACGGGTACAGTGAATACACCGCGTCATGTCCGTCGACACGAGCGGGCCAATATCCTTGTCTTTAACAACACGTTTGCGGTCGTTGTAGCGCGACACATCGCGCCCGTAGCCCATCGCAAGATCCTGCAATTCGCACTCGCCGCCCTGATCGCAAATCGGGCAATCAAGCGGATGGTTGATCAACAGAAATTCCATCGTTGCTTTTTGCGCAGCAATTGCTTTCGCTGACCGCGTGAACACTTTCATGCCCTCGCCGACAGGCGTCGCGCATGCTGGCATTGGTTTGGGCGCTTTTTCGATTTCGACTAGACACATACGGCAATTTGCCGCGATCGATAATTTCTCGTGATAGCAAAATCGTGGAATGTAGGCACCGATCTTATCTGTCACTTCCATGACCATCTGCCCCTTGCGGGCTTCGACCGGTTCGCCGTCGACTTCGATGTTGACGATGTCGTCGCTCATCGCGTTAAGCCGCCGCATCCGTGAGGCTATCAACAACGCTGCGGCCGTGATGCTCGATCATGTATTCAAATTCGTCAATGTAGTGCTGCAAAAAGCTTTGTACCGGCCAGGCCGCGGCATCGCCTAACGCACAAATCGTGTGGCCTTCGATCTTATTCGCCACGTCGACCAATTTGTAGAGATCGGCTTTTTCGCCACCGCCCTCGATAATCCGCGAAAGCATTCGGTACAACCAACCCGTGCCTTCCCGACACGGCGTGCACTGGCCGCAAGACTCCGCCATGTAAAAACGCGCAATGCGGCGCAGTACGCGAACCATGTCGGTTGTCTCATCCATGACCATGACAGCACCGGTGCCGAACGATGAGCCCGCCTGCTGCAATGAGGTGTAATCCATCGTGCAATCCATGATGATGTCGCCGGGTAGCACTCGACACGAAGAACCGCCCGGAATGACGGCTTTCAATCTGCGCCCGCCGAGCATGCCACCCGCAATCTCAAGTAGGTCTTTAAAAGGAATGCCCATCGGCAGTTCGTAATTACCCGGTTTTTCGACGTGACCGGACACGGAAAACAGCGCCGTCCCGCCCGAATTCTCCGGGCCTAGGCCGGCAAACCAGGCCGCTCCATTGCGAATGATTGCCGGCACGCAGGCAAGGCTTTGCGTGTTATTAATTGTCGTCGGCTTGCCGTACAAACCAAAGTTGGCCGGGAACGGTGGCTTGAACCGAGGCTTGCCTTGCTTGCCCTCCAGTGACTCCAGCAACGCCGTTTCTTCGCCGCAGATGTAGGCGCCGGCGCCGACAAACGTCAACACATCGAAATCGACACCTGAGCCCTGAATATTCTTGCCGAGCAGCCCGGCGTCGTACGCATCTCTGACGGCCGCCTCAAATCGGGGTACGGGCTCATCAATGAATTCACCGCGAATATAGTTGTAGCCGACCGTCGCACCCATCGCAAATCCGGCTATAGCCATACCCTCGACCAGCACGTGCGGGTTATAACGCAACACTTCGCGATCATGGCACGTGCCCGGTTCCGACTCGTCCGAATTGCACACCAGGTATTTCTGCACGTCGGCACCCTTCGGCATAAAGCTCCACTTTAGGCCGGTCGGAAAACCGGCACCGCCACGGCCGCGAAGTCCCGACGCTTTCACTTCATTGACGACTTCCTCGGGCGTCATGTCGCCCGCAAGGATTTTTCGCCAAGCTTTGTAGCCATCGTGCTTCTCATAAGTCGCCATCGTGTGCGACTCGTCTGAGCCGAAGGTGTTAAAGCAAACTAGGTTTTGCTCAAAGGCCATATTTGTTGCTCTTCGGTTTCCGGTCGCCTAGTCCAATGCATCCAAAATCTCGTCGACGTGTTCTTTGTTCAAGTTCTCGTAATATTTGTGGTTGACCATCATCATTGGCGCGCCACAGCAAGCTGCGAGGCATTCTTCTTCTCTCTTTAAATAAATGCGCCCATCGTCTGTGCTTTCGCCGAGTTTGATGCCCAGCTTTTTCTCGATGTGCTCCACAATGTCATCGGCGCCTCGTAGCATGCACGAGACGTTGGTGCAGATCGCGACATTGTGGCGGCCGACCGGCTTCGTCTGGAACATCGAATAGAAAGTCGCAACCTCATAAACCTGAATCGTCGGCAAGTCGAGATACTCGGCCACCGCATTCATATATTCGGCCGTCAGAAAGCCGCCGTTTTCATGCTGCACCGCATGTAAAGCGCCGATCACAGCCGAACGCTGACGATCTTCCGGAAATCGCCTCTTCCAGTGATCGATCTCATCCTTGATGTGATCGGACAAAACTACCGGGTCGCTCATCGGTCGACCTCACCGAATACAATGTCCTGCGTCCCAATGACGGCAACGACGTCCGCCAACATGTGTCCCTCCACCATTTCGGCCATTGCCGACAGATGTGCGAAACCGGGCGCACGAATCTTGACGCGATACGGCTTATTCGCACCATCAGAAATTATGTAAGCACCGAATTCGCCTTTCGGATGTTCAATCGCAGCGTATGCCTCACCGGCCGGAACGCAATAACCTTCGGTAAATAGTTTGAAATGATGAATCAGTGACTCCATGTCATCTTTCATTTCAACGCGGCTTGGCGCAACGACTTTGTAATCATCGGCCATGACTGGGCCAGAATTGTCGCGCAACCAGTCGACACATTGTTTGATAATACGATTCGACTGTCGCATCTCTTCAACACGCACCAGATAGCGGTCGTAACAGTCGCCGTTAACGCCAACAGGAATATCAAAATCCATCCGATCGTAAACTTCGTAGGGCTGTTTCTTACGAAGGTCCCACTCAATGCCGGAACCACGCAACATTGGGCCAGAAAAGCCGAGCTGCATCGCTCTTTCGGGCGTAACGACGCCGATGTTGACCGTGCGCTGTTTCCAAATGCGGTTATCCGTCAACAGCGTTTCGTATTCATCGACGCAGGCGGGGAAGCGATTCGTGAAGTCCTCAATGAAATCGAGCATTGATCCTTCGCGCGCCGCGTTAAGACGCTGCAGGTCTTTACTACTACGGAATTTCGACTCTTGGTATTTCGGCATCGTCTCCGGAAGGTCACGGTAGACGCCGCCCGGCCGGTAGTAAGTCGCATGCATCCGCGTGCCCGAAACCGCTTCGTAAAGATCCATCAGATCTTCGCGCTCACGGAAACAATACAAAAACATCGTCATTGCGCCGATATCAAGACCGTGTGCGCCGAGCCACATCAGATGATTCAAGATTCGCGTGATTTCGTCGAACATGACGCGGATATACTGCGCGCGCTCCGGCACGTCGACGCCGAGCAACTTCTCGATGGCCAACACATAACCGTGCTCGTTGCACATCATCGACACGTAATCGAGACGGTCCATATAACCAATGCTCTGACTAAACGGCTTGGACTCGGCCAGTTTTTCGGTGGCGCGATGCAGCAGCCCAACGTGTGGATCCGCTTTCTGAATCGTCTCGCCGTCCATTTCCAAAACCAGACGCAAGACGCCATGCGCAGCCGGATGCTGCGGGCCGAAATTCATCGTGTAGTTCTGAATCTCAGCCATCCGCGTTATCCTTCAGGTCGGCAGAATAGCGGTTATCTTCACGTATCACGCGTGGCACCAATGTACGCGGTTCAATACTGACTGGCTGGTACGCGACCCGACCCTTTTCGACGTCGTAACTGACCTCGACGTTGCCGATCAACGGAAAGTCTTTGCGGAACGGATGGCCGATAAAACCGTAGTCCGTCAGAATCCGGCGCAAGTCCGGATGGCCTTCGAACAGAACGCCATAAAGGTCGAACGCCTCGCGTTCGAACCAATTCGCACCGTTCCAGACATCCACTACCGAACGAACCACTGGTGGATTATCGATGCCGGTAAAAACCCGCAGACGTAGCCGAATATTTTGCTGTAACGACAAAAGGTGGTAAACGACCGCGAAACGCCGTTCCGGAAATTGCTCGGACTCATCCAGTATGACGGGCTCTCGCTCAACACCTCGGCTGAAACCCGAAGTGGTGGCATCCTGTGTCATCCACTCGTCGGAGCCGTATGTCAGGTAGTCGACCCCACATACGTCCATGAGCATTTCAAAACCGAAATCGCAGCGAATCGCCGACGCAATCTCAATCAAGTCGTCCTTGTCAATTTCGAACGTCAGTTCGCCGCACGTGGATTCAACGCGCGTTACCTGCTCACCGAAACGCTCGTCTATCCGAGCCGCTAATGTCTCGTAACGATCACTCATTCTCGTTTTTCTTACCTGGCTATCGTGCTCGTTCGGCGAATTTTATTTTGCAGTTGTATCAGCCCGTAAATCAGGGCTTCCGCTGTCGGAGGACACCCGGGAACATATACGTCGACGGGGATGATGCGGTCGCAACCTCGAACCACCGAGTACGAATAATGATAATAGCCGCCGCCATTCGCGCACGAACCCATCGATACCACCCAGCGTGGCTCCGGCATTTGGTCGTATACCTTGCGAAGCGCAGGCGCCATCTTATTCGTCAGCGTGCCAGCAACAATCATGCAATCCGATTGACGTGGGCTCGGCCGAAAAATGATACCAAAGCGATCGAGATCGTAGCGCGATGCGCCCGCCTGCATCATTTCAACCGCACAACACGCAAGCCCGAAGGTCATCGGCCACAATGAACCGGTCCGCGCCCAGTTCATAACCGCATCGACGCTGGTAACGACAAAACCCTTTTCTTGCAGACTCTCGCCGGCGGCGTCAGCTTCCTTTGCCACCGGTACAATGTTGTCGGCTACCGTTGCTAATCCCATTCGAGCGCGCCTTTTTTCCATTCATAGATGAAGCCGACAACCAGGATCGCGAGAAATATGCCCATTGACACGAGACCAAACGTGCCGACGGTATCGAGGGATACGGCCCACGGAAACAGGAACGCGATCTCGAGGTCGAAGATGATAAACAGGATGGCGACAAGGTAGTAGCGCACGTCGAACCTCATGCGCGAATCATCGAATGGCTCAAAACCGCACTCGTATGGCGACAGCTTTTCGTCGTCTTTGCGACCATGACCAATCAGAAATCCCAAGCCAAGCAGCAACAAGCCAATACCGGCGGCGATGCCGAGAAAGATCAAGACAGGGACATATTCTTGTAGCATTTTTACCTGCGTCGCCAGCGCAGATTGCGCTGTGGAATCAGCGCGTAATTGTATCAGCGTGGCGCACCACGAATACACCCCTTTTAGGGGCGATGACAGCGTCTAGTACAAGTGTTGTGGTGCTCTGGGCGAGACTCGAACTCGCACGGCTTGCGCCACTGCCCCCTCAAGACAGCGTGTCTACCAATTCCACCACCAGAGCAGGGTCGACCGTATTAATCGTTACTTTCGTCACTATCTATGCCGCCGTCACTGTCAGGTAACGCCGGCAGCTCGTCTTCAACCGAGGGCAGGACATCGGTTGCCGCTGCTTCATCGTCAACTGACGGCAAGTCGGTCGACGGCAATTCCGCTGACGGCAGCAGTTCCTCCCCGGCTGGCAACGCCTCGGTTGGCGTCTCTGCGACTGGCGCATCCTCGAGCAAACTCGTCGGTGCCGTGCCGCGCTGACTGCTCAGATACGCGAGCGTTAGGCTGCTCGCAAAGAACGCAGTCGCAAATATCGCAGTCATGCGCGAGAAAAAGCTCGATGAGCCGCGCGCGCCAAAGACGGTTCCCGATGCACCAGCACCAAACGCTGCGCCGGCGTCGGCGCCTTTGCCACGTTGCAGCAGCACGAGCACGATGATCAGAACCGCGATCAGCGTGTGCGCGATCAAGAAACCTTTTTGCATGTTGTCCATTTGATCCTCAGTCTTATCGAACCGCCTCGACCCCTGCATTGACAATCGCAAGGAAATCGGCGGATTTCAGTGACGCGCCGCCAATCAGGCCGCCGTCGATATCGGGCATCGACAGTAGTCCAGGCGCATTTTCGCCTTTCATACTCCCGCCGTACAGTATCTGCAGGTTTGCGGCGACATCCGCATTCTCCGCCGCGAGCAGCCCACGAATATGAAAATGCGCGTCCTGCGCCTGCTCGGGCGTCGCGACTTCGCCCGTGCCGATCGCCCACACCGGCTCGTAGGCAATCACTGCCGAGGCAAATGCATCTACGCCACTGACAGCCACGACGGCCGCAACCTGCCCTGCAATAACGGACTCGGTTGCCATCGCTTCGCGTTCCTCGAGCGACTCGCCGACACACAATATCGGCGTCAGCCCGGCATCCTGTGCAGCCTGAAATTTCGCCGCTACTTGTTCACTGGTCTCGCCGTACAGCGCACGACGTTCCGAATGGCCGACGATCACATAACGACAGCCGATTTCCTGCAACATCGCCGGTGCTACTTCACCGGTAAATGCGCCCGCTGTGTGCTCGGAGACACTCTGTGCGCCCAGCAACAGCGAGCTGTCGGATACTTGCGCAGCAACCGCCGCGAGATACGGGTATGGCGGGCAAACGAGCACATCCACGCCGTCGGACGCCTCGAGGCCTGCAATGATGCCGGCAACCAGCGCCGCATTGGCCGCTGAGTCACCATTCATTTTCCAGTTACCTGCAACCAGAAACCTACGCATATCGTTTATCCACTGGGCCTTAAGGGCGCGCAAGGATACCGGTCGAATACCGCTAAATCAACGCATATACAGCGTGAAATACCCGCTAATCGGAAACATCGGCGACAACCGCCGCGAGACGGTCGGCGAGGTCCGAAACCATCTCCTCGTCCTGCCCTTCGACCATTACGCGAATGACGGGTTCGGTGCCGGAGGCGCGCAACACGATTCGGCCAGTATCCTTGAGTTGCTCCTCCGCGGCCGACACAGCGTCTCGGATTGCCGGGGAGTCATCCGGGTTGATCTTCTTTTCGACCCGCACATTAACCATTTTCTGCGGATACTTCGGCATGCCAGCAGCCAATTCAGAAAGCCGCTTGCCCGAGGCTTTCATCACAGCGAGCACCTGCAATGCACAGATCAAGCCATCGCCGGTCGTCGTTTGATCGAGCACGATCATGTGCCCGGAGGTTTCGCCGCCAATGATGCCGCCAGTTTGTCTCAACGTTTCAAGCACGTATCGATCACCAACGCTGGCGCGTCGGAATTCGATGTCGCGGTCCCTAAGCGCGTGCTCGAGGCCGAGATTACTCATTACCGTGCCAACGACAGGCCCCCGTAGCTGACCGCTCTGCTTCCTCGCGGTCGCGAGTATATAAAGGAGCTGATCGCCATCGATGAGCTGCCCGTTCTCGTCGATCATGACAACACGATCACCATCACCGTCGAGTGCGATGCCAACATCCGCGCCGACTGCAGGTACAGTCGTACGCAGCAGATTCGGTTTCGTCGAACCGCAGCCGTCATTGATGTTGCGACCGTTTGGCGAACAGCCGATTGGAATGACTTCAGCACCAAGGTCCGCGAGCGTCCGCGGCCCGACTTTGTAGCTGGCGCCGTTGGCGCCGTCGAACACGACTTTTAGGCCTTCGAGCGTCAACTCCGGCGGAAACGTCGATGCACAAAACGCTTGGTATCGTAGTCGCGCGGTATCTATTCGTTTGGCCTTGCCCAGCGAACGTGACTCGAGTGTTATCGCCGGCTTGTCCAGCTGTGCCTCGATCGCTTTTTCGACTTCGTCGCTCAGCTTCGAGCCCGCGCCGTCAAAAAACTTGATGCCATTATCGAAGAATGGATTGTGCGACGCGCTAATCACAACGCCCAGGTCTGCATGAAATTCCTGCGTTAAAACCGCGATACCCGGCGTGGGCAGCGGCCCCAACAGCAGAACGTCTGCTCCCGCGGCAACGAATCCAGCTTCGAGCGCCGCTTCGAACATGTAACCGGACAGCCGTGTGTCCTTGCCGATTAGGACCGTCCCACCTTCCGGGACAAGCACGCGTGCCGCCGCGCTGGCGAGGCGGATCGCGAAATCGGCTGTCATAGGGTCCTTGCCGACCGTACCGCGTACGCCATCTGTGCCGAAGAATTTTTTGCTCATTTCATGATTCCCACTGCAGTAACGGCCTGCGCCACTCGCAGCGCATCAAGCGTTTCGGCCACATCGTGCGTACGCACGATCATTGCGCCGTTCATGACCGCGACAATTGCCGCGGCAATACTTGCGGCAAGGCGCTGATCAATCTCACGCCCAGTAAGCTGGCCAAGCGTCGCTTTTCGCGACAGACCGACGAGCAATGGCTGGCCGATATCCGCTAATTGTCGCAGATTCGCCAGCAGCTCGACATTATGTGCATGAGACTTGCCGAAACCGAAGCCCGGGTCCAGCACTATCTGCTGTTGATCGATGCCAGCATCAACGCAGCGATCACGGCGCTCTGCCAGAAATTCAGACACCTCGGCAATGACATCATGATAGCTGGGCTCTCGCTGCATCGTACGTGGCTGTCCCTGCATGTGCATTAGACAGACCGCCACGTCGAGTTCCGCGACGGCTGCCAACGCGCCGTCTTCGCGAAGCGCGCGCACGTCATTAATCATGTCAGCACCGGCATTTGCAGCAGCACACATAACGGCTACCTTACTCGTATCGACCGATATTGGTGCGTCAGTAATTTTACGTAAGGCTTCGACGACCGGAATGACGCGATCAAGTTCCTCTTCCACGCTGACGTCCGCCGCGCCGGGTCGGGTCGATTCGCCACCGATGTCGAGGATTGCCGCACCCTCCGCAATCATCGCATCAGCCTCTCGCAACGCGTCATCGCGCGCAGCGAACTGGCCTCCATCCGAGAACGAATCCGGTGTGACGTTTAAGATGCCCATCACAGCTGGGCAATCGAGTTTCAGTGTACCGATCTGCATGGAGCGGTTTGCTCCTACGAAAGTCAGACTAGGAAAATGGACGGCGGAAATCAGTTTTCGGTGGCTGGCCCGCCGATTGCTCCGGGCGCGTCAGCCTCTGCCGTGGTCGATCCACCGGGGTCCGTTCCGCTTGTGTCTTCCCAGTCTTCAGGCGGCTTTGGCTCGCGGCCGGCCATTATGTCCTTGACCTGGGTGATGTCGATGGTTTCGTATTTCATCAATGCTTTTGCCATGACGTGCAGCTTGTCCTCATTCTTTTTCAGAATGGTTTCTGCTCGCTCGTAATTCGAATCGACGATATTCCGAACCTCCTCATCGATCGTGTGCGCCGTATTGTCCGAAACCTGTTTGTGCTGAGTCACACTGCGGCCAAGAAAAACTTCACCGTCGTCTTCACTGTACGTCAGCGGCCCGAGACGATCCGATAGGCCCCATTTCGTCACCATGTTGCGCGCGATTTCAGTGGCGCGCTCGATGTCGTTTGCCGCGCCAGTCGTAACACCGGTCGGTCCGTTGACCATTTCCTCCGCGATACGGCCACCGAATAAAGTCGAAATTCGGCTTTCGAGCTCCAGCTTGGAAGTGCTGTATCGATCTTCCTCCGGCAAATACATCGTCACTCCCAACGCTCGTCCACGCGGAATAATTGTGACTTTGTAAACGGGGTCGTGTTGCGGTACCAGAAAACCGACGATCGCATGACCGGCTTCGTGATACGCCGTATTGAGCTTTTCTTTCTCGCTCATAACCATGGAGCGCCTTTCGGTACCCATCATTATCTTGTCTTTGGCTTCCTCGAATTGCGCCATACTGACAACACGTTTGTTCGCACGTGCCGCAAATAACGCAGCCTCGTTAACAAGATTGGCGAGGTCCGCACCCGAAAAACCCGGTGTTCCGCGCGCGATAAGGTTTGGCTTCACGTCCTCGTCGAGCGGTACCTTGCGCATGTGTACTTTTAATATGAGTTCGCGACCACGAATATCCGGTAGTGGCACGACAACCTGTCGATCGAAGCGGCCAGGACGCAATAGCGCCGGGTCGAGTACGTCAGGCCGGTTTGTCGCAGCGATGACGATAATGCCCTCATTTCCTTCGAAGCCATCCATCTCGACGAGCATTTGGTTCAATGTCTGCTCGCGCTCATCATGCCCACCACCGAGTCCCGCGCCACGGTGTCGACCAACGGCGTCCAGTTCATCAATAAAAATGATACAAGGCGCCTGTTTCTTCGCCTGGTCGAACATGTCGCGCACACGCGATGCGCCGACACCAACGAACATTTCGACAAAATCGGAACCGGAAATCGTGAAAAAAGGAACCTTGGCTTCGCCGGCGATGGCTCTGGCGAGGAGCGTCTTGCCGGTGCCGGGCGGGCCCACCATCAGCACGCCTTTCGGAATCTTGCCGCCGAGCCGTTGAAACTTGCTCGGATCCTTCAAGAACTCAACGATCTCCGCGACTTCGGCTTTCGCCTCGTCAATACCAGCAACGTCGGCAAATGTAACGCCGACCTGATCCTCACCGAGCAATCTGGCCTTACTCTTGCCAAACGACATTGCCCCGCGGCCACCACCGCCACCTTGCATTTGTCGCATGAAGTAAATCCATACGCCGATCAGCAACAGAATCGGGAACGAACTGATCAGCAACTGGCCGATCAGGCTCTGCTTGGGCGGCTCGGCCGCGCCGAAGCGCACGTCGTATTCCTCGAGGATGCCGATCAACGTGTTGTTGTCCGTCTCTGGACTGATCGTGTAGAACGGCAGCGGCTTGTTTTTACCGAAGCTTATCTTCTGACCTTCGAATTCCGCGATATTGACCTGACCCGACCGTACCTGGTCGAGGAATTCAGAATATTCCTGCACCTGAGGCTGTCCGCCGCTAACGCCAGAGAGCCCCTGCACGACCGATAGCAGCACGACAATAATGACAATGAAGACAAGTATGTTTTTGGTCAGATCATTCACAATATGGATTCCGCAATGGGACAAAAAAGCCCGTGACGACGGGTATTTAGCAGGGCTCTATAGTTTGGAGACCCTACTACAATAGATAGTTCCTCGCTACCAAGTAGACCTCACGGCTGCCAGCCCTGGAGGCCGCTGGTTTCATGACTTTTACACGCTGAAACTGACTGCGCACGGCCATGATTAACTGCTCGCTTCCCTCACCCTGGAACAGCTTGCAAACAAAGTCTCCGCGGCGTTTTAAAACCTCGCCGCACAGCTCCAACGCAAGCTCCACCAGATACATCGAGCGCGGCTGATCGACCGCCTTTAAACCACTGATATTGGGGGCCAAGTCACTCAATACAAGGCCGGCTTTGTCGTCGCCTAGGCATGACGCAATCTCCTCGAGAACGGCGTCGTCCGTAAAATCACCCTGAATGAACTCAACCGATGGCAGGCTGTCCATCGGCAACAGATCAACGGCAATAATCCGGGCGCGCCCTTTTAGTTTCTCGGTAACGTATTGGCTCCAGCTGCCCGGCGCAGCGCCAAGATCGACGACGGTCATATCCGGCCTAAGCAAACGCTCTTTTTCGTCGATCTGCTCGAGTTTGTACACCGCGCGTGAACGCCAGCCGTCGCGCCTTGCTCGCTGTACATACGGATCGCGCTCCTGGCGGTCTCGCCAGCCACGCCCACTTCTTCGAGGACTAGTCACATCATTACTCGGCTCGCCACGAGCGCACTGCTACACTCCACGCCCATGAATCCAAGTGAATCACAAAAGAAATACCTTCGCGGCCTCGGACATCAGCTTAAACCGACAATCTTCGTTGCCGACGGTGGCCTAACGGAGTCCCTGTTGGCGGAGTTCGAAACCACGCTAGAACACCATGAACTTATCAAAGTCAAAGTTCGCGTTGGCGACCGCAGCGCACGCGACGCGATCATTGCGGATATGTGTGACACAAGCGGCGCCGCCCTAATACAACGAATTGGCAATGTCGCGCTCTTATATCGGCAAAATCCAGACAAAAAGAAAATCAAACTGCCGACACGCTGAACGTCTGCCGCCAGACCCGCGTTATTCGTAACGAACTTCAATTACTTCGTATTGCTTCTCGCCGCTCGGCGCTTGGAAATTTACGACGTCTCCCTCGTTCTTGCCGATCAATGCACGCGCAATAGGCGACGTAAATGAAATAAGACCGATCTTGATGTCAGCTTCATCCTCGCCGACGATTTTATAAACCGTTTCTTTCCCGGAACCTTCGTCGATCAGTTCGACGGTGGAGCCAAAAATTATCTTGCCTTTCGCGTCGATCGCCGTCACGTCGATGACCTGCAGATTCGACAGCTTTGCTTCGAGTTCCTTGATGCGCGCTTCGATGAAGCCCTGTTGATCTTTCGCGGCGTGATACTCCGCGTTTTCTTTTAGATCACCGTGCGCACGAGCTTCCGCAATCGCCTTGATCACAGAGGGGCGGTCTTTCGATTTAAGTCGCTTAAGTTCCTCAGTTAGCAGCTCGTGGCCACGCACTGTGACAGGGACCTTGTTCATGCCACAACCTCGTGGTGTAGATCCTGCAAACGATTAACCTCGCTGTCGTCCAAATGCTCGATGGCACTACACGTCGCCACAGCGGCGCCGAGCGTCGTGTAATACGTGACGCCGCGACGAACCGCTTCCGCACGGATGGACTCTGATTCGTTAATGGCCTGTTTGCCTTCAGTGGTGTTGACGATAAGGTCTATCTCCCCGTTTTTGATCATGTCGACAATATGGGGCCGACCTTCGCGAACCTTGTTGGCTCTACGGCATGATACACCAGCTCCGGTCAAAAACTTCGCCGTGCCGTGTGTTGCGACGATATCAAAGCCGGTGTCAACAAGAATCTTGGCGAGTTCGACAGCACCATCCTTGTCACGGTCGCGAACACTCAAGAGGGCGGCGCCTTGTCGCGGCAGAACAACCCCGGAGGCAAGCTGCGCTTTCGCATAAGCCTCACCGAAAGAACGGCCGACGCCCATGACCTCGCCCGTCGACTTCATTTCAGGGCCGAGTATCGGATCCGACCCCTGGAATTTTATGAATGGAAACACTGCTTCCTTGACCGAGAAATATTTTGGTGTGCGTTGGTTTACATAGCCCTGCTTCTCCAGCGATTCGCCGACCATAACCTTTGCCGCTATCTTTGCCAGCGGAATTCCGATCGCTTTGGATACGAATGGAACCGTGCGCGACGCGCGTGGATTAACTTCAAGTAAATAGATAACGTCGCCCTGGATCGCAAACTGGGTGTTCATAAGGCCAATGACGTTGAGTCCTTTGGCTAACTTGATGACCTGCTCGTGCAGGCGTTTTTGCATTTCCTCTGACAGGCTGAACGGCGGCAGCGAGCAGCCTGAGTCGCCCGAATGCACTCCGGCCTGCTCTATGTGCTCCATGACTCCACCGATCAATACGCGTTCGCCGTCGAATATGCAGTCAACATCAACTTCGATCGCAAGATCAAGAAAACGATCGAGCAACACCGGGCTGTCATTTGATACTTGTATTGCGGCTTGCATGTATGCTGCAAGATCGTCGTCGCCGTGCACAATCTCCATCGCGCGACCGCCGAGCACGTATGACGGTCGTACGACGAGCGGATAACCGACATCAGCACCCAAGCGCAGTGCATCCTCTTTGTTAGTTGCAGTGCGATTCGGCGGCTGCAGCAGTTCCAAACTGTCGACGAGTTGCTGGAAGCGTTCCCGATCCTCCGCCAGGTCGATCGAATCTGGTGATGTACCAATAATTGGCGCACCGGCCGCCTCGAGATCTCGCGCAAGTTTCAGCGGAGTCTGGCCGCCGTATTGAACGATGACACCTTTGGGTTTTTCGCGATCGATAACTTCCATGACATCTTCGAACGTCAGTGACTCGAAATACAGCCGATCTGAGGTGTCATAATCGGTCGATACGGTTTCCGGGTTGCAGTTGACCATGATGGTCTCGAACCCCAACTCTCTTAGCGCGAGCGCGGCATGCACGCAGCAATAATCAAACTCGATGCCCTGGCCGATACGGTTTGGGCCACCACCGAGGATCATAATCTTTGGCTTGTCCGTGGGTTCGGCCTCACACTCGTCTTCATACGTCGAATACAAATAGGCCGTCGTCGTCGCAAACTCCGCCGCACAAGTATCAACGCGCTTGAACACCGGCCGGATGTCTAGATCGATTCGACGTCTACGCACTTCGCTTTCATCAACACTGAGCAGCGCAGCCAGACGCGCATCTGAAAATCCTTTGCGTTTCAGCACGCGCAATCGGGTCGCGTCGAGTTTGTCGAGTCCGTCGGCAGCGACCTGTTTCTCGATTGCGACCAGTTCCGCAATTTGTGCCAGAAACCATGGATCGATACGCGTGACTTTGGCGACGTCTGAAAACGTAAAGCCGTTGCGCAACGCGTCGGCCACATATCGAAGCCGGTCCGCGCCGGGAATGCGTAACTCCTGTCGAATGTGGCTACGATCCGCCTCTGAACTAAGTGTGCCACTGATCTCGTCCAGCCCCGATATTCCAATCTCGAGGCCGCGCAAGGCTTTTTGCAAAGATTCCTGAAAAGTCCGGCCTATCGCCATCACTTCACCGACCGACTTCATCTGTGTCGTCAAACGATCATTCGCACCCGGAAACTTCTCAAATGTAAAGCGCGGGATTTTGGTGACGACGTAGTCAATCGTCGGTTCGAACGACGCGGGCGTTGCACCGCCTGTAATGTCGTTCTTGAGCTCATCTAGCGTGTAACCAACCGCCAGTTTCGCCGCAATCTTCGCAATAGGAAAACCGGTCGCCTTTGACGCAAGTGCCGACGAACGCGAAACGCGCGGATTCATCTCGATGATCAATACACGGCCATCATCAGGATTGACGGCAAATTGCACATTCGAGCCACCGGTATCGACGCCGATTTTGCGCAGCACCTCAATCGACGCATCGCGCAATCGTTGATATTCCTTATCTGTCAGCGTTTGTGCCGGCGCGACTGTGATCGAATCGCCCGTATGCACGCCCATCGGGTCGAAATTCTCGATCGAACAAACAATAATGCAGTTGTCGTTGCGGTCGCGAACGACTTCCATTTCGAATTCTTTCCAGCCGATGACGGACTCTTCGAGTAAAACCTCAGTCGTCGGCGACATCTCGAGACCGTGCGTTACGATTCGCACGAATTCTTCGCGGTTGTAAGCGATACCACCGCCTGTCCCACCCAGCGTAAAAGACGGCCGAATGATCGTCGGGAATCCGATGTCGACTTGTTCTACCAGTGCTTCCTCGATCGAATGCGCTATCTCTGCATGCGGCACAGCCAGTCCGATTTCGGTCATTGCCTTGCGAAACAGGTCGCGATCCTCAGCCATATCGATCGCGACGCGCGATGCGGCAATCATTTCGACGTTGTACTTCTCGAGCACACCTTCCCGTGCCAAGTCGAGGGCACAGTTCAAACCTGTTTGGCCACCCATCGTCGGCAGCAGCGCATCCGGTCGCTCCTTTTCGATGATGCGCTGCACCGCGGTCCACAGCACCGGCTCGATGTAGATCGCGTCGGCGGTCTCCGGGTCGGTCATGATTGTCGCCGGGTTCGAATTGACCAGGATGACGCGAAAGCCCTCCTCTTTGAGTGCCTTGCACGCCTGTGCGCCCGAGTAGTCGAATTCGCAGGCTTGGCCGATGACAATTGGCCCAGCACCAATTATCAAAATACTTTTTATATCAGTACGTTTTGGCATCTACTTAAAGTAACTTACGTCGAAAGGACGGCCCTAATATCGCGTTTCTTTTGCGCTTCCATGTCATGAATAAATCGCTCAAACAGTGGCAACAGGTCATGTGGCCCAGGACTCGCCTCCGGATGCCCCTGAAAGCTGAATGCGCGTCGACCCTTGAGACTGATCCCCTGCAGCGTGCCGTCGAACAAAGATCGATGCGTGGGCTCGACGTCATCCGGCAGCGAGGCCTCGTCAACCGCGAATCCGTGGTTTTGGCTCGTTATCATGACCTGACCGCTGGCCAGATCCTGCACCGGATGATTCGCACCGTGATGCCCGAATTTCATCTTCACCGTCTTGGCGCCAGCAGCGAGCGCCAGCAGCTGATGTCCGAGGCAAATCCCGAACACCGGCAATCCGGTTTCAAGCAATTGCTGAATGGCGGTAATCGCGTAGTCACAGGGTTCCGGGTCACCCGGGCCGTTGGACAAAAATATTCCGTCGGGTTGCAGCGCTAACGCGTCGTCCGCAGTGGTTGTTGCTGGTACCACGGTTACCCGGCAGTCAAGGTCCGATAACACACGCAGGATGTTGCGTTTGATCCCGAAGTCGTACGCGACAACATGATATGGCGCGATGCGTCGACTCAAGATGCGCGGTTTCTTGCCAAACGCTGCACCATGACACCACTGGTACTTCTTATTTGTCGTCACGAATTTGGCGAGATCCATGCCCGCAATACCGGGAAACTTGCCTGCATGGGCGTTGGCCTTCTTGGGATCGGCCGCCCCGGTCATGATGCAGCCGGACTGGGCGCCGTTCTCGCGAATAATTCGCGTCAGTTTGCGGGTGTCGATGTCGGCGATCGCGACCGTTCCAGATTGGCGCAGGAAACCAGCAAACGTGCGATCCGCGCGCCAGCTCGAGCTTATGAGTGAGCTGTCACGAATAACCAGACCGGACGCATGCACTTTGGAAGACTCCATGTCTTCGCTATTTGTGCCGGTATTACCAATGTGCGGATACGTCAGAGTGACGATCTGGCGACAGTAAGACGGATCGGTCAGAATTTCCTGATAACCGGTCATTGCCGTGTTAAAGACGACTTCACCGATGGTCTGACCATCAGCGCCAACCGAGGTGCCGCGGAATACGGTACCGTCCTGGAGTGCCAATATGGCAGGCGTTGTCAACAGCGACCCTCGTCAAACCCAACAGCGAGACCGCTCTTTGCCGGTTGCAGATGCGAATAAGCGGAAGGACAAGGCCTCCCGCTCATTTCGCCGTCTACCGTACAGCGATCCGGCGTAGTTTACTGAACCGCATCACGCCACGCCAGCGTCCTCGAACGATTTTTTCTCAATAATCGCGTGCCTCGGCAGGTGATGCGCCGAGCTTCAACGCCGTGCCCGACGGGGCGTCTCGCTCATCGACGCTTACTGACTAATTCGGTCAAAAAACCGTTTCACGGTTTCGACCCAGCCGCCGGCGCGCGGACTGTGCTTATCGCCGCCCGATTTGACGGACTCTTCGAACTTGCTCAGCAGTTCTTTCTGCTCGTTGGTCAGGTTGACCGGGGTTTCGACCGCTACTTTTGCGAACAGATCTCCGGTGCGTGGATCGCGAACCGTCGTTACGCCCTTACCGCGAAGCCGGAACACTTTTCCGGACTGCGTACCCGCTGGCACCTTTAGAGACACATGTCCGTCGATTGTCGGCAATTGGACGTCGCCACCCAGCGTCGCCGTCGCAATGCTAACCGGTACCTCACAAGACAGATCGGCGCCATCGCGTTCGAATATCTTGTGCGGTTTTACTCGAATCTCGACATACAGGTCCCCTGGCGGGCCACCATTGCGGCCGGCCTCGCCCTCGCCGGACAGTCTAATTCGGTCGCCGTCATCGACGCCAGCCGGTACCTTGACCGACAAAGTCTTGGTTTTGCGAATACGGCCACGCCCGTGACAATCCTGGCATGGGTCACTGATAATCGTGCCAGCACCCTTACAGGCCGGGCAGGTTTGTTGAATCGAGAAGAATCCCTGCTGCATTCGCACCTGGCCGTTCCCTTGACAGGTCGAACACGGATTTGGCGTTGTGCCTTTTTTTGCACCGCTGCCATCGCAGCTCGAACAGCTGACCTGAGTCGGCACGTCGATCGTTACGGTATCGCCGGCGACCGCCGTTTCGAGATCGAGCCTAAGTTCATAACCGAGGTCGGCGCCGCGGAACACCTGACTGCCGCCGCCACGGCCGCGACCTCCACCAAAAATGTCGCCAAACACGTCGCCAAAAATATCGGCGAAGCCTTCTGCACCGCCAAAACCACCGGCGCCACGGGGCCCGGCGCGCAACCCGTCATGACCAAACTGGTCGTACGCCGATCGCTTTTCCTGGTCGCTCAGGACTTCATACGCTTCCTTGGCCTCTTTGAATTTGGCCTCGGCGGATTGGTCCTCCGTATTGCGATCCGGATGATGTTTCATGGCAAGGCGGCGATACGCCTTCTTGATCTCGTCGGCCGACGCCGATTTCGAGAGCCCCAATACTTCGTAATAGTCGCGTTTTGCCATGTTGTCTTAAGTTTCGGGCGCCGCAAGCGGCGCCCTCATTGTTAAATGAACAAGCTACGGGATAAAGCTTACGTCACATTACGCCTAACTATTCTCATCGTCCTTGTCGACTTCCTCAAATTCGGCATCGACGACGTCATCGCCGGACGCGCCACTGTCATCGCCCGCGGCCGCTTCACCTTCAGCGCTTTGCTGCTCATAGAGTTTTTGTGCAAGCCCGCCCGAGGCCTCCGCCAGCGCCGCTGTCTTGGCTTCGATCGAGGCCTTGTCGTCCTTTTCGAGGGCCGACTTCAAATCGGAGACCGCGTTCTCGACCGCAAGCCGCTCTTCGGCCGATGCCTTTTCACCAAGCTCAGACAGCGTCTTTTCGGTGGCGTGAATCAGACCATCGGCCTGATTACGCGCATCGACGAGCTCGCGGAACTTCCGATCCTCTTCGGCGTGACTTTCGGCATCCGTCACCATCTGATCTATTTCATCATCGGATAATCCGCTTGACGCTTTAATCACAATTGTCTGGCTCTTGCCCGTTGCCTTGTCTTTCGCAGATACATTCAAGATGCCGTTCGCATCAATATCAAACTTGACTTCGATCTGCGGCAGGCCTCGCGGTGCGGCCGGAAGATCCGCAAGGTCGAATCGACCCAGAGACTTGTTGTCCATCGCCCGCTCACGCTCGCCCTGAAGCACATGAATCGTCACGGCCGTCTGATTGTCGTCGGCCGTCGAAAACACCTGCTCGGCATTGGCCGGAATCGTCGTGTTCTTGTCGATCAGCTTCGTCATGACTCCGCCGAGCGTCTCGATACCTAGCGACAATGGTGTAACGTCGAGTAGCAAGACATCCTTGACGTCGCCGGCAAGCACACCGCCCTGGATTGCAGCGCCTAGCGCAACTGCCTCATCCGGATTTACGTCTCTGCGTGGTTCTTTGCCAAAGAAGTTTTGTACGGCCTCAAATACTTTCGGCATGCGCGTCTGGCCGCCGACTAGTATCACGTCGTCAATTTCGTTGACCTTGAGACCGGCGTCGTTCAGCGCGATCTTGCATGGGCCCATCGTGCGCTCGACAAGCTTGTCGACCAACGATTCGAGTTTGGCACGTGTCAGTTTAATGTTCAGATGTTTTGGCCCGCTGGCGTCAGCGGTGACGTACGGCAGATTGACCTCAGTCTGCTGCTGCGTGCTCAGTTCGATTTTGGCTTTTTCTGCGGCCTCTTTCAGGCGCTGCATTGCCAGCGGATCCGATGAGATATCGACGCCGCTTTCGCGCTCGAATTCCGACGTCAAATACTCGATCACGCGCAGATCGAAGTCTTCACCACCAAGAAACGTATCACCATTCGTCGCCAACACTTCGAACTGGTGCTCACCATCGACTTCGGCAATTTCAATGATCGACACGTCGAAGGTTCCGCCACCAAGATCGAATACCGCGATTTTCTTGTCGCCACGCTTCTTGTCCATGCCATAAGCAAGGGCGGCTGCCGTTGGCTCATTAATAATGCGCTTAACGTCAAGTCCCGCAATCTTGCCGGCATCTTTGGTGGCCTGACGCTGCGAGTCGTTGAAATAAGCCGGAACCGTTACCACAGCTTCGGTTACAGCCTCGCCAAGATAGTCCTCAGCCGTTTTTTTCATTTTCATCAGGACGCGCGCCGATATTTCTGGCGGCGCCATCGCTTTGCCATTAGCCTCGACCCAAGCGTCGCCATTGTCCGCTTTAGTGATGGTGTACGGCACCATCTTGATGTCGCGCTGCACCACGTCGTCTTCAAAGCGACGCCCAATCAGGCGTTTAACCGCAAACAACGTATTTTCTGGATTTGTCACGGCCTGGCGCTTGGCCGACTGGCCAACGAGGACCTGGTCGTCCTTGCTAAACGCGACTATAGAAGGCGTCGTGCGATCGCCTTCCGAGTTTTCGATGACCTTGGGCTTATCGCCCTCCATCACGGCTACGCAAGAGTTCGTGGTACCCAAATCGATACCAATCACTTTACCCATTATGTTCTACTCCAAAAATCGTGTGTGTTGACCGAATTGGCTTGTACGTGGGGTCGGCAGGCTGTATTTCAAGCAATTCCGATACAGGCGATGCATGCGCCAGGCCCCCGCCAATGCCGCTAATCTTCAGCTGGCCGCCCAGGTGGCTCAGCGGCCACGACGACCATGGCAGGCCGTAGCAGGCGCCCGTTCAGCAAATAGCCTTTCTGAATGACGCTCAGCACCGAACCTGGCTCGACCTCCTCAGAAGGCTGCATCGTCATCGCCTGGTGGCGCTCGGGATCGAACGGTTCGCCTTCCGGATCGATTTCCTCGATGCCGAAACGTTCCAGTGTCGTCGCCAATACCTTTAGGGTCGCTGCTTTTCCGGCCAATAGCGCCGCCGCATCGGCATCGTCAGCAGCCTGGATGCCCATCTCGAGGCTGTCCTTGACGGCCAGCAGCTCGCGGCCGAAATTCTCGATTGCGTATTTGTGGGCGTTTTCGACATCGCGAGTTGCCCGCTTGCGCACGTTTTCTGTTTCAGCGGCAGCGCGCAGGTACCGGTCCCAGTTCTCGGCAGCTTTCGCCTCGGCGGCTTGCAGCGGATCAATCGCTTCGCTAGCGGCTTCTGCCTCTCCGGTTTGATCAGCATCCGCGTCGAGCTCGCTGTTCTCAAGCTCGTCGCTATCCATTTTGGATTCATCAGGATGTTGGGCTTGGCCGTTCATCAAATCGTGCTCCACCAGCATATTGCTAACAGTTATTGGCCGCCTCGCCGCGGCCATACGGAAGTGACACGCAGTTTGGGGTCCGCGCCACAAATATCAAGCACTTTGGTCGATTTTTGGCCTTTTTTTTGACCACGGAAGGCACGATACAAGCGACGGCCCACGCGGACCACACGCTATTTGTGCGGGTTGATCGCCGAGCGCAGCAGCCGCGCCGTCAAGTCCACGATCGGCACAACACGGTCATACGCCATCCGCGTCGGACCGATAACGCCGAGAACGCCGATCGTGTCGTCGTCGAAATGGTATGGCGCCGTGACGACGCTGCAATCGTCGAGAATCTTAAAGCCGGATTCTTCACCGATGAAAACCTGCACTCCTTCGGCATGGATGCTGCGATCCAGCAGATCGAGGATCAGGCGTTTTTTCGAGAATGCTTCGAACAGTCGCCGGAGCGTCTCGACGTCGGACAGTTCGGCGAAGTCCATCAGATTAGTTTCGCCGGCGACGACAAAATCTGAACGGGTCGGCGGCGCTTCTTTTATCGCAGACTGAGCCACCGCAATGATGTCAACCATTGCCTGGTTCATTGACGTACGTAAGCGCTCGAGATCTTCAACAATGCGTTCACGAACACTTCGAAGTTCCGTGCCCGCATAATGTTCGTTAATGAAATTTGCAGCCTGCGTCAGTTCCGACGTCGAATAATCGCGGTCAACATGCAGGATTCGATTCTGAACTTCGCGATCATTGATTACCAGAATGACCAGAATGCGGTTGTCCGAAAGCGACAGAAATTCAATTTGACGCAGTGTCGCATGCTGACCTCTTGGCACCGATACAACACCGGCGAGACTCGTGACATCGGAGAGCATTCGTGACACTGAATTGATCAGCGACCCCGGATCATCGCCGGCATCGGTCAGCTGCGTTTTGAGCTTCTCCATTTCGCCGCCTTTCGGCTGGCGATAACGCACCAGAGTGTCGACAAACAATCGATAGCCTTGCGATGTCGGCACCCTGCCCGCCGAGGTATGCGGCGCCGATACCAAGCCCATATCCTCGAGGTCGGACATCACATTTCGGATAGTGGCCGGACTCAGGTCGAGCCCCGAATCTTTCGATAACGTTCGCGAACCGACCGGCAGACCGTCGCGGATATAGCGCTGGATCAGAACGCGCAGCAAATGCTGAGCGCGGTCATTGGGAGCTGAAGTGATTGCATCTGCAGACATTTGCAGGAAACACCGAAATCGTGCACACCTTGCTGTGATAGTGTCTGAACACACGCTAGCAACCGCTTGGCGGTCGGTCAAGGGTCTGTAACAATGCCGGTCCACTTAAATTCCGGACCGCGGTAGAGCGAAAACATAAATGGGCAAAGAGTTTCAAAGAGTCGCGATACTGGGTCGCCACGATGATCCGCGTGTCGCCGACCCCATGTCTCTGCTGGCACGACATTTAACAAAACAACGCATAGAGGTGCTCGCGACAGACAACATGTCACTCGATCTCGACGTGACGCGGTTTGAAGAAAATGTTCTTGCCGACCATGCCGATCTAATCATCGCGATCGGCGGCGATGGCACCATGTTGTACGCCGCCCGCCTTGCCAGTGACAATGATGTGCCGCTATTAGGTGTCAACCGCGGCCGCCTTGGCTTTCTTGCCGACATCACTCCCGATGAGATGCTGTCCAGCGTCGACCATGTCCTCAGCGGCAGCTACACGCGCGAGTCACGGCTGCAGCTGCAAGCCATGCTCAAGCATTCGGACGGTTCAGAAATCTCGGCGGTTGCGCTTAACGACGTCGTATTGCAGCGTGGCGGGACCGGTCGTATGGTGGATTTCGAAACTCGAGTAGGCGATCACTACGTCAACACTCATGCGGGCGATGGCCTCATCGTCGCGACACCGACCGGATCGACGGCGTACGCGCTCAGTTGTGGGGGGCCCATTGTCGAACCGCAGCAAGATGCTGTAGTTGTCGTACCGGTTTGCCCACACACGCTGACTGATCGCCCAATCGTTATATCCGCCGAACAGACAATTGAAGTGCGATTACTGCGACGCGACGAAACCAAAGCCGAGATCGCCGTTGACGGCCGCTCAATCGGTGAATTTCAACCGAAAGATCGGCTCATGATCAGCAAGGCATCGAGGCGAATGTCATTGGTCCATCCACCCGGTTACGACTTCTACGGAATTTTGCGCTCCAAGTTATTATGGGGCCGTGACAGCCGCGTTCGCCAGCAGCTGGAATCGTAGCGATGCTCGTCAGCCTGCAAGTCCGCGACTTTGCCATCGTCGACCGAATAGAAGTCGAGTTCGAGCCAGGTATGTCGGTACTGACTGGCGAGACTGGCGCGGGCAAGTCCATTCTTGTCGATGCGCTGGGCCTTGTGCTCGGCGAGCGCGGCAGCGCGCAACTGGTCCGCAACGGTGCGAAGCGCGCCGAATTCAGTGCCGAATTCGATATTTCTGGGCTGCCGAAAGTCGCTGAGTGGCTCGGTGCTCAATCGCTCGACGTCGGCGGCGAATGCTTGCTGCGACGCGTTATCAATGCCGACGGCCGCTCGCGTGCATTTATCAATGGAAACGCAGTTCCGGTACAGCAGCTCAAATCCATCGGTGAGCATCTCGTGGACATACACGGCCAGCACTTTCACCAGTCGCTCGGACGACCTGCGGTACAACGCGACCTGCTCGACCATTTCGGCGGACTTCTCAAAACACGCCAAATAACCGCAGCGGCGTACGTCGAATGGCACGCACTTTCAGTTCGATTTCGGCAGCTACGCGATGCCGAAGTCGACCGAGCATCGCGCCTAGACTTACTTACGTTTCAACTTCAGGAACTCAAGTCGCTATCTGTGCAGGCGGGCGAGATTGAGAATTTGTATGCGGAACGACAGCGTCTTGCGAATAGTGGGCGGTTGGTTGATGGCGTCAATCACGCCCTTGATGCGTTGTTCGATAACGATGTCGACAATGCGAATAAATTAGTCGCGAATGCGACCCGTGCTATTGAAGTCCTCGTCCAATACGACGACGCTCTTTCGCCTGTCGTCGAACTCGTCGAGAGCGCTGGAATACAGATCTCCGAGGCAGCCGACGAACTTCGCCGTTACGCCGCGACCATCGATGCGGACCCGATGCGACGGAATCAGGTCGAGGAACGGCTTGATGCGATTCAGACCATTTCGCGCAAGCATCGCGTCGAAGCAACCGAGCTACCGATGCTCACAAAAAGTCTCGAAATGGAGCTTGATGAATTGTCAAACGCCGAGGAACGCGGACGAGAACTCGAGCAGCAGGCAATAATTGCGCGCGATCGATACTTGAAGCTTGCAACCGAGCTTTCAACGAAACGACGCAAGGCCGCGAAGAAACTATCGGCAGCGATCACCGAGGCGATGCACGGTCTCGGCATGCCCGGTGGTAACTTCGAAATCAGCGTTGAACGCGTTGCAGAAGATTCGGCGCGCGAGCATGGAATTGACGACGTTGAGTTTTTGATCACGGCCAACCCTGGCCAGCCATTGATGCCTTTGTCAAAAGTGGCATCCGGTGGTGAACTGTCACGCATGGCGTTGTCGATCCAGGTCATCGCGAGCGCAGGCAGCAAAATCCCAACGATGGTGTTTGACGAGGTCGACTCAGGCGTCGGCGGTGGTATTGCCGAAATGCTCGGCCGCCGCCTCGCCGAACTGGGTAATTCGAGGCAAGTGCTGTGCGTAACTCACCTGCCGCAAGTCGCGAGCCTCGCCACGCAGCACTTTCGGATTGCGAAAGTCAGTGACGGTAAAGTGACCAGAACATCGGTGCAAGCGCTTAGCAACGATGAACGCATCGAAGAGCTTGCACGCATGCTTGGTGGTGTGGAGATCACGAAAAAGACGCTCGAACATGCGGCTGAGATGCTCGCAGGCGCGCCAAAAAAACGCGCCTAATCTCTGCCGCTCGGTGTCGATTATTGTTTCTTTTTCTGCTTTACGTACAGGACCAAATTGTGGTCGAGCAGCTCGTAGCCGTGTTTGGCGGCAACTTCCTTCTGCAAGCGCTCAATGTCTTCACTAACAAACTCGACGACTTCACCACTGTCGACACAGACCATATGGTCATGATGTTCGCCGTCGTCGAGCTCGAAGACTGAATGCCCGCCTTCGAAATTGTGGCGCGTAACCAGGCCGGCCGCTTCGAATTGGGTCAGCACGCGATAAACAGTGGCAAGACCGATATCTTCTTCAGAGTCGATTAATTCTCGATAGATGTCCTCGGCGCTCATGTGTCTGAGCTTGGAACTTTCAAGGATCTCGAGAATCTTGAGCCTCGGTAAAGTGATCTTCAAGCCGGCTTTGCGTAGTTCCTGACGTTGCTCCATCGAGCGCCTCGCGTCGTAGGTAATGCGGGTATCGTGATGTCAATCAAGACGGTATGATGCGCGCCTATTATGACGCAGAAAGCCCCACCGAACTACCACGGTGGCGTTGCCAGCACCCGGAATCGAATTACTGCATGCGCTTTCAAACCTCAAAATTGAAACGAGTTTCCCTGTTGCTGATACTCGTTGCGACGCTTATGACGGCTGGCTGCGTATACCGCGCCAGCATCTCGCAAGGCAACCTGATTAAGCAGGAAGACCTGGATCAGGTAGAAGTCGGCATGACCCGCAATCAGATTCGCTTTCTATTGGGAACACCATTGGTTGACGACCCGTTCCACGCTGACCGGTGGGACTACATTTATTACTTGAAAGTTGGTCGGCGGGAGGCGGACTTCACTCGCTGGGTATCAATTTTTTTTGCAGACGATCGCGTCGTCGAAATTCGCAAAGACCAGGAACTCGATCCTAGTCTTTAGCACGCAGTCGGCGGGCCTCACGCGGGTCCATAGTCAACGGTCGATATAGCTCTACGCGGTCGCCGTCCCGAACGATATCGCTGCGCTGGACGGGCCGACCCCAAATACCTACCGCGCACTTTGTCAAATCCTCGGTCGGGAATCGATCATAAATGGCGGACGAATCAATAACGTTTTGCACGCTCGAACCTTCAGCGACGTGCAACTCGAGCAAGGCCTGCTCATCGGCCATTGCGTAGACTATTTCAACCTGCATCGACGTCGTCACGTATCTATTCGCCGTATATCGTCTTGGCGCGCTCTGTAAAAGCATCCACCAGCGACGTGCAAATTTCTTCGAACACGCGCCCAAATACCAAGTCCGTCACAAGACTCTCAAATTCGAACTCGAGATTGAGAGAGACCTTGCAGCCATCGTCGCCCAGTTGTTGAAACCGCCAACCACCGTCCAGATGCCGAAACGGCCCACCTAGCAGCGCGAGACTGATGGCTTCATCCCGTCGCAGCGTGTTACGCGTCGTAAATGACTTTGAAAAACCGCTACTTTCAAGTTTCAACGTCGCATCGACGACGGATTCGTCGCGTTCATGCACGGTGGCAGCGCTGCACCACGGCAAAAACTGAGGATATGACTCGATATCGTCGACGAGCGCAAACATCTCGCTTGCCGAATGAGGGACCAGCGCACTACGACTAACTTTTCGCATTACTCTAGCTGGCGCCAGCGAGGCACCACACCGGTTTAAATCGCATTGACAAGAATGATGAGGATGCCTATCGGCGCGAGGAATCGCGCCAGCAATCTCCACGTCTTGTATAGCCCGCCGGATCCGCCCAACTCATCCGCCGACGAATTGCGGCACATGACCCAGCCGGCAAATATCGTGATCAACAGTCCGCCTGCCGGCAACATGATGTTGCTGGTCAAATAGTCGACATTATCGAAGATCGTTCCGGCAAGAAATTTGACATCACTTAGAACATTGAATGACAGCACCGAACCAAGGCCAACAAGCCAGATCATTCCACCGACGACGACGGTAGCCTGTGCTCTGGTTTTGTGGAAGTGCTCGACCAACCAGGCTACCGCCGGTTCGACAAGTCCAAGCGCTGACGTCCAAGCCGCAAATGACAGCAACACAAAGAACACAGTTGAAAAAACGACACCGCCGGCCATTTTGCCAAACGCCAGTGGTAGCGTTTCGAAAACCAGCCCAGGACCATCAGCCGGATTAAGGCCGTTGGCGAACACCAGCGGGAAAATGACCAAACCCGCGAGCATTGCAATACCGGTGTCAGCAACAACCACCGCAGCCGAGGAGCCTGTGATTGAGGTCTCCTCAGGCAGATAAGCGCCATAAGCCATGATTGCGCCCATGCCGACACTGAGCGTGAAGAAAGCCTGGCCGAGCGCCGCGAGCACGCTGCCCCAGGTCAGTTTGTCCCAAGATGGTGTGAACAGGAAGTTCACGCCATCGGCGAAATAGCCCGAGTTGATCGAGTAACCGAGCAATACAAACATCAACAGCAGCAAGGCTGGAACCATAAATCGTACCGCCTGCTCCAGTCCCCGTTCGACGCCGCGAGCAACCACGAAAATGGTGAGCCCCATGAATATGGTGTGACTCAGGGTTACCAGTCTCCAGTCGCCGGTAAATCGCGTGAAAATCGCTGTAACCTGTCCCGAGCTCGCTCCCGCGAACTCACCAGTCGCGCTTTTCACGACGTACGCAAGAACCCATCCGGCGATAACGCTGTAGTAGGACAGAATGAGAATTCCTGCTAAAACGCCAAGCACACCGACCCATTGCCATTGACGCGAGCTGCCCTCCTCTTCACCCAGCAGGCCCATCGTAGCAATTGGGTTGCGGCGCCCACGCCGGCCGATAAGAACCTCCGACATCATGACTGGCATACCGATTACGAAAACACACACCAGATACACGAGTACGAATGCGCCACCGCCGTTTTGACCGGCGATGTACGGAAATTTCCAGACATTTCCCAACCCGACCGCAGAACCGGTCACGGCCAGTATGAAGGCCATCCTCGATGACCAGTGTCCGTGCAAGGAGGTTCGTTTGCCCCCATCGTTTGCCTGATGACTCAGCATTATTGTTCTCTGCGGCAACGAAAGCCGCGATTCTTATATAAATCGTGCACCCTGACAATAATTTCATGCCATTTACGCGGCAGACGACGCAGGCCAAATCCGTATAATGCCCGCGCACAATCGATGCCCCGTAGGGCAAAGCGGTATGAGTAAAAAAACGCACAACAAATCCAGCGGAAAAGTCATCGCCGTCAACCGGCGCGCCCGGCATGACTATTTCATCGAGGACAGCTTTGAGGCGGGCCTGGCGCTCGAGGGCTGGGAGGTTAAGAGCCTGCGTGCCGGCAACGCGCAGCTGACAGAGGCCTATGTGCATGTCAAAAACGGCGAAGCCCAGCTGATCGGCGCACATTTCACGCCGCTCACGACCACGTCCACGCACCTGCACGCGGACCCGACTCGCACCCGCAAATTGCTACTGCACCGAACCGAACTCGACCGGCTGACAGGACAGGTCGAACGCAAGGGCTATACCCTCGTGCCACTGGATCTGCATTGGACCAGAGGCCGAGCCAAACTCGAGATCGGTCTCGCCAAGGGCAAAAAGCAGCACGATAAGCGCGCCACCAGCAAGGACCGCGATTGGCAACGGCAAAAAGCTCGCATTCTCAAACGAGAGTTACAAAACAATGAATTACCGATACTAGTTAAAGTATTTTATCGAATAAATCTTGATCAATATCGACGTCAGGTCATTGTATTGCGGCGATTTGCCCCTACACTGGTTGCTCTATGGGGGTGACATGGCTTCGACGTGGGTCACGAACCTCTAAGTGCATGCCGAGGCACAGACTACCTCGTAAATCCAGCTGTAAAACCTATAGTTGCCAACGACGACAACTACGCACTAGCTGCTTAAAAACCAGCTTAGTGCCCTCTGGCCGGCACGTGCCCGTGCGTCCGGATCCCAGGGGTCGACTTCACGGGACCGCGCAAGAGGCTTGTTCGGGGTCTCGACCGTTAAATCTTCACCGAACTGGTTGTAGGTTGTCCCTGCCCGTCGGGTAGCCCGCAACGAGATTAAAGACGGTATAAGCATGTAGACCTTGGAGCGGAGGGCTTGCGGACGCGAGTTCGATTCTCGCCACCTCCACCAACAAATGAGACGGCCCCCTTTATGGGGGCCTTTTCATTTGTCGTCAGGCGAGAAGCAAACGAGCGTTATGCCCGAAATCGACCTGTCGTTTTCGAACGTATCTCTTATGACTTATAAACGCAGTTGAACGTCGTGGGCAGAAAATTAAACGATAGCGACAATCGCTGTGGAGTAAGATTTTCAGTATATCCATGCCTCAGATGTGAAGGCCAGAAAAGACAGGCGCCATCTTCAACCTTGTAGGTGACTATCTTGAAATGATGACTGTATCCAAATTGATTGGGCCGTTTGGTATTCGGTTCATCGAGCAGCAGATTGCCGAAGTCATTCATTCCATACGGTGAATGAAACTGAAGATAAGAGTGTTGATCCGTACGCAAGTATATAGTGCCACTGATCGCGCTATTACAATGATTGTGCATATATTGCCGACCACCAACATCACACTCATTGAACCATGCATTAGTGATACGTAACTCGGTATCATGGTTCATGACATTACGATAAACGAAATTGGATGCTTCCAGAATGCGGTCGCCGAAATCTTTCAACTCATCATAAATGTCAAAAACATTTTGATCATTATGATAATGAATCAGAGGTGTTGCATATCCGGTTGTACCATCGGTATTACTTCGCCCTTTCGATGGTTTCACGACGGAATCAAAAAACTCTGCAATCCCGTCACAATCAACATCTATTCGAGTGACAGGCAACGCAAAAAGAGGAATCGTTTGATGCTTCATCATCTAATTGTAGCGCGGGGCGAAAAGCGACGCGACGCGTTATTCTTCACGCGTTGATTTGTCACGAAGCCGCTCACGGACAACGGGCTCCAGACGCGTCAACCCGCCTTCTTTTCCGATCAGAATGGCTTGTTCGTCATCCGCGCCATCAAGGCTTTTGATTAGCGCAAGCATTGCGCCAACGCGATTGCCACTACCACAGTGAATCAGCACTGGACCATGCTGATCCTGGATAAGCTGATCGAGTTGCTTCGCCGTATCGAAATTGATCGCGTCTCGGCCGACGACAGGAAACGGCACATACTGCATGCCTAGTTTCTCGACCACGGCCCGCTCGTCTAACCCGCGATTTTCCGCGTCGCCACGAAGATCGATGACCGCCGCGTAACCACTATCACGGAACACTTTCAGTGCGTCCGCATCCGGCTGTCCGGATGACGTAATGCCATCGACCGGCAAAACGTCGCCTGCCGCAGCGACTTCTGCAATATCGACCTTCAGGGACGTGAGCGGTTCTGCCTCGGGCTCGCCCGCAATCGCACAAGACCCGAGCAGAAAAACAACCAGCAGACGTATTTTCATCACACGTGCGCCGCTAGAATTAGTCCTTCAGTGTAACGCGTGAATCCAGTTCCATGCCGCGTTCGGTAAAGCGAATATCGAATGCCATGCGATCGTACATGTCACCAATAACCAGCATCGCATCGCGCAATGCTTCGCGAGAGGCCAACGACAATTCCAGTTTTGTGCCCTCATCGTCATTGCCGTACCTGTCCACCATAATGCTTTGAGCGATCAGCGCGTAATAGCGGCCGGCGTCCATCGTCATGCTGAACATTGGCGGCGGCTGCACTGAATCCGCGTTAAGCACGGATTTCACACGTGACTCCGCGTTTGAACCGACCGAAATAGCGACAGCGTCCTGCAGCATGGCGGCATACACGACATCTCCCACGGCCTGAAGTTGAGGCAGATCCAGCTGGACCGGCACGCCGTCAGGCTGTAGGTCCATCCCTGCGAGTTCGGGACTGAACATAGCGCCCATTGCCACCATTGTCTGCGCGTCTTCCAACGCAACCAAGACACTGGCCTCGACATTTTCGGGCGGCTTATCGTTCGCCATGTCGAAGTCACTAATATCGTCAACGACAGCATTGAAGCCACGCAGGCCGTAGACAAACGGCGGCATAGGCTGGTTCAACGCTGCGCGACCTTTGGCGACACCGGCCTGCAGATCCTCGAAATATTCGCATTCAAACGGATCGGCTTCCATCGCATCGAGCCGCGCCTCGTAGAACTCACGCAACGCCAGCAGATTGAAACTGACTCCCATGGACAACAGCCCACCGGGATCCTGGCCAAGGCCCGGGACCGGTGCTGAGACCGTCGACAAACCCGTCGCGATGTCATCCCGCATCTCGACAACCATCGAGCCACTCAACGCATCGAGACTCACCTCGTCGTAACCGATTACCAATCGCGGCGCTATCTCGACGACCTCGCGAATCTCCGCTTTGCAAACATCAGAAATCTCGTCGGCATCGTGTTCCATCGACGCGAGTAGCGCGACATCCAAACCTGTTGGCGAGTCGATAAACGTTGAAGCTATTCGTCGCGCATCGATAAAACCAACATAATGATCCGTGTAGTCGTAGGTCGAGATGATATCGGCGACAGTGCTCGTTTCAGCAATACTCGTGTCCGGCAACGTTAGCCCCAACAATTGCCGCGTCTGATCGTCGTCGAAGCCGCCTGGAACAACTGAAAATACGGCAGTGCCATCGAATGCCCCGATGACAAGCCTTATGTCATCGTCACCAACATAACGATAAGAATTGCCGTCGAGCTCCGCGACACTCATCGATTCTCCAGCGGCCTCTTCCATACGCGCAATGGCGGCATCGAACTTTTTCTCATCGCTGACTTCGATCCGCATAACAGGCAGCAAGCCGTTACCAAACAGTGCCAGTTGCGAGCCGCGTTCAAAGCCTGCATTGCGCAAACCGTCTATCGACAACAATGACGTCAGCTCGTCGACAACTGCAGAAAAGCGCTGTATGTCATCCTCGCTCATATCGCCGCTGTTCTTTGCGACCATGGACCGGAACACCTCGCGAAATACGACCTGGTAGGCTTTAAGCATTTCGTCAACTTTGGGCTCAAACTTGTCGAGCATTTCGTCCGGCAGCGGTGTGCCGGTTGCGAAAAGATACGGCGTGCCGGCTGGCACAAAACGTAGGATGCTGTCCTCAGACGCCAACTCGGGGGAGACAGAGGTGCCATCTTTACAGGCACCCAAAATAACGACGCTAAGGACGGCAATGAATACCGCGCGCGGACCAATACTCTTGAACATCAGATGCTTCCTTACGGGATCAGGCCCCGCCATAAAAACGAACAAGTAGACGTCAGTAAACCGACATCCATGACTAACTGGCGAGTAAATCGAATATTGCGAGCGGTCTTGGAATTCGACTGACGTCGAGCGCCGCTTTGGCGCATTATACGCCAAACTTCCACAAAAAAAACCCGTCCCATTTTGCGGGCTCAGACCATTCCTCTTACACTTCGCCAATGCTATTCAATCTACGCGATGTCTCGCACACAGATCTTGACGCAGTTCTGGAGCTCAATGAGTCCGTCGTGCCGGCCGTGAACAGCATAACAATCGAACAAATGCGGTGGTTCGCAGATCAGGCTGCCTATTTTCGGATCGCAGAGGACAATGATCGACTGGCGGCTTTTCTCATCGGCCTAAGGCCCGGCTCAGACTATAACAGCCCGAATTATCTTTGGTTTTGCCGACACTATGACGATTTCGGCTATGTAGACAGAGTGGCGGTTGCCGATCATGCACGCCGATCCGGGCTAGCGTCAAAACTGTACGATGATTTTCGCGCCAATTTGCCCGATTCGATCTCCGTGATGACCTGCGAGGTAAATCTCAAACCACCGAACGAATCATCCATGCGTTTTCACGAAGGTATGGGGTTCCACCAGGTTGGCTCGCTAGCCATCGACGACGGCAAGAATGAAGTCGCTCTTATGGAGTTGAAGCTATGAGTTCGGACGAACGGGAGTTTGACGTTGTCGTATTCGGGGCGACCGGTTTTACCGGCGTATTGGTGGTGGAATACCTGCTGTCGCAATATGGTGTCGGCTCATCGTTGCGCTGGGCAATTGCGGCACGTGACGAAAACAAGCTGCTCGTATTAAAGACGTCGCTCGGAGATCGAGCGGCAACGTTGCCAACGATCGTCGCCGATAGCTTTGACGAACAGAAACTAGCGGAGCTGACGTCACGCACTCGGGTTGTTATTACGACGGTGGGGCCGTACGCGAAATACGGCTCGGCACTGGTCGCTGCCTGCGTTGCAAACGGCACCCACTACTGTGACCTGGCCGGCGAGGTGCAGTGGATCCGACAAATGATCGATCGGCACAACGAAGATGCTCAACAATCTGGCGCCAAAATCGTGCACTGCTGTGGATTCGATTCGGTGCCGATGGATATCGGTGTTTGGTTTCTCCAGCGTGCAGCAAAGCAGCGACACGATCAATATTGTACGGCGATCGCCATGTTCGTTAAGGCGACCAAGGGCGGCGCAAGCGGTGGCACTATTGCCAGCTTGATAAACGTAATTAAGGAAAGTCGCGCCGATCGTTCGATCGCCCGGACTTTGGTCGATCCCAATGGACTAAATCCGAAC
>JAOTZC010000046.1 GCA_029861535.1 Gammaproteobacteria bacterium | reverse complement strand
ACGCTGGTCGCGATCGTCCTGTACCTGGCCTCTGACTGGATCCTGGAGCAGATCGAGGTGTCGGCTGGAAAACGATTTAAATATCGATCCGTAATTTTTTTCGTCATCCTTTTGACGCTCGCTGTCGTCGCTTTCTCGCTGATCCAAAGGTATACGGGAAACCCCTGATATACGTCTTCTCGTGACTTGGCTAGCGTAGCCTTGGCTTGGTGTAGCAAGGCCAGGCCGTTTCACAGGGAGGAGCGTATATGGCTGACAATAACAATCCCGATGACGCATCAGACTCACCCGACACGGACCCCCTCCCATTTATGCAACGGGTGCTCGATAACCCGTTTCTGCTGTTGTTTCTGGGGGTGGCGGTTCCAACCGTCTTCTACATTATCTGGGGCGTAATGGAAATTACGCAGATTCCGATCGCAGACTGATTGGGGGGCTATCGATGGCAATTACACCGCCAACGGAACGCAACTGGTGGAAGGAACCGATCGCCAAGATCGAGCTTTCCTGGATAATCATCGCCTTCATCTGGGGCCTCATCATGTTTTTCATGATGATTTACTGGCACGGCGCGGGCCAACAAAACCTGTCCAACGAGGCCTATCAGATAAAGCCTGACAAGTTCGCCGCGCGCGCTCAGACAATGATCGATGAGTACACGGTACGCGAGGAAAACTATTTTCCCGTCGTTCACCCGCCGCCGGGCAGTGACGTTTATTTGATTGCTCGCTTGTGGCAGTGGTGGCCGATTCTGGAATTGGAGAAGGACCAGAGTTATCGCTTACATTTGTCATCGCTCGACTGGCAGCATGGATTCTCACTTCAACCTGTCAACATAAACGTCCAGGTGCACCCCGGTTACGAACTGGTTATGACCATAAAGCCCGACAAAGCCGGGGAATATGGCGTTGTCTGTAACGAATATTGTGGAATCGGTCACCACCTGATGGTTGGCAAGATTTACGTTACCGAATAGGGGGAGCGAGACATGTCGAAGACCGCAGAATTTCGTACCTGCCCCACTACCGGGCTAAAGGTTGACCTGGCCGCCGAGAAACTGATTAAGGCCAACGCCGTGGCCGCCATCGTCTTCCTTGCAATCGGCGGTCTATTTGGCCTGCTCGTCGCGCTGACGCGCTGGCCGGCCGTGCACTTTCTGCCGGCCGATTGGTTTTACCTTGCCCTAACCGCACACGGCCTCGATGTGTTGCTAGTCTGGATCATCTTTTTCGAGATGGCGATCCTCTATTTCGCGTCAGCGATACTGCTTGGCAGCCGGCTGGCTGCGCCGAAATGGGCCTGGGCCGGCTTCGGCCTGATGTTGGTTGGCGCACTCATCACCAATGTGGCCGTGTTGCGTGGTCAGTCAAGCGTGATGTTCACGTCATACGTACCTATGCAGGCCGAACCACCGTTTTACCTTGGCATCATTCTTTTTGCCGTGGGCGCACTCATCGGCACCTTCGTATTCTTCGGCACGCTGGTTGTCGCGCGACAAGAACGTACGTACCAAGGATCAATCCCGCTCGTGACCTTTGGCGCTTTGACTGCAGCGATCATCGCGGTATTTACGATCGCATCCGGCGCAATCATCCTGATTCCGACACTGCTTTGGTCTCTCGGGCTTGTCAGCCACATCGATCCGATAGTGTACAAAACGATCTGGTGGGCAATGGGCCACTCGTCGCAACAGATCAATGTCTCCGCGCATGTCGCGGTGTGGTATGCGATCGCAGCGATGGTGTTCGGCGCGAAGCCACTGTCCGAGAAAGTTAGCCGCATGGCGTTTCTGATGTACATCCTCTTTCTGCAACTCGCGAGCGCTCACCATTTGCTCGTTGAGCCCGGCCTCAGCTCAGAGTGGAAAATATTCAATACTAGCTATGCGATGTATCTTGCCGTGCTCGGCAGCATGGTCCACGGCATGACGGTTCCAGGTTCCATTGAAGCCGCTCAACGCGCACGCGGCCTGACGAAGGGCATGTTCGAATGGCTTCGAAAAGCGCCATGGAGCAACCCTGCGTTTGCCGGCATGTTCATGTCGCTAGTCTTCTTCGGCTTCATCGGCGGTATTTCTGGCGTCGTCATGGGCACCGAGCAGATCAACCTGATCATGCATAACACTGTTTATGTGCCCGGACATTTCCACGGCACCGTTGTCGCGGGTACCACGTTAGCGTTTATGGCTATTACGTATATATTGGTACCGTTGATTTTCCGCCGTGAGCTAATAATGAAGAAGATCGCGCAGTGGCAACCGTACGTGTTCGGTATTGGTGTTGCCGGTATATCGATGTTCATGATGGGGGCAGGCACACTGGGCGTAGCGAGGCGGCACTGGGACATGACGTTCGCTGACGCGCAGCTACCCTTCGATTACCCATCCGCCGCGTTTTTGATGATGGGCTTAAACGGGATCTTCGCCATCTTGGCGGCGATTGGCGGTCTCATGTTCGTCGTCGTTATCGTCGGCTCGGTGTTCTTCGGCAGGAAGCTCGGCGTAGATGAGAAGCCCAGCTATCCGGAGGTGCCACCAGCAGCTGTGGCCGTCGCACGACACGGTAGTTCCGAATCGCTTAAGATCCCGGGTACGGCAATGATGGTCGGAATATTCTTCATCGCCTTCGTGCTCTATTACTTCGTCAACTGGAAGTACTTGTCTGAAGTCTGGCCACTGAGCTAACCGATAAACGGGTAATGAGCGTCGCTATGGCCGGCACAGTCAGACTCATTTATCACACTGCCAAAGTACGCCTAGGTTTTCTGATCATGGCTTGTACGCTGACCGGCGTTGCGGTCATTCCCGATCATGCGTTGGCAGCCTGGCAAATACTCGTACTCGGTATCGCGACGCTCGTGGCATCCTCTGCCGCTGGCGCCTTCAATCAGTATTATGAGCGCGATCTGGATGCGCGCATGAGCCGTACCGAGCTGCGACCATTTGTAACCGGGCGGTTTCAGGCGAACTGGATATGGCTCAGCAGCATTTTGCTGGCTTTGTTGCTGGCACTGGTTGCCGCGGCATTTGCGACTAACTGGCTCGCTTCCTTGTACGTTTTCCTCGGCGCATTTACCTATGGTGTTGTCTACACGGTGTGGCTGAAACGTCGCACCTGGCTAAATATCGTTATTGGCGGTCTCGCCGGCAGCTTTGCTGTACTTGCGGGCGCGGCAGCCACCGGGGCCACCACGGCTCCGGTGCCGTTAATTCTCGCCACTGTGCTTTTTCTATGGACGCCGCCGCATTTTTGGGCGCTGGCATTCGCCTGTAAGGACGATTACCGGGCGGCCGGGGTTCCGATGTTGCCGGTGGTCGTCGATGACAAAGCCTCTACACGCACAATCCTCGCTCACGCGGCGCTAATGGTCGCTCTATCTCTCACACCGTTCTGGTTCGGCATGGGCTGGATCTATCTCTTCGGCGCGGCAGTCGGCGGGGCTTTCTTCGTTGTTGCTTGCCTGCGGCTTGTTGCCGAACCGGCCGTCAAGACGGCATGGCGGGCGTTTGCTGCCTCCATCGTACAACTGGGCCTACTGTTATCAGCTGCGATACTCGACGGGCTATTGCTGGGCTAGTCCGTGCATCGCTTTGCGTTAATAGTTGGCCTGCTGTTTGCGGCGTTTGCCACTGTCGCCGCCGACTACGATCGTGGTGATGCGGTGGAAATCAGCCAAGCAGCAATCGGTCGCCACGTTGGCGAGCATCATTTGAGAGATATCGACGGTCAAGCCTTCGACTTGTCGCGACTGCAGGGCAAGCCGCTCGTCATCAGCATGATTTACACAAGCTGCCACCACGTGTGTCCGTTGATTACTAAGAACCTCGCTGATACCGTCGATGTTGCGCAGGAGGCGCTCGGTGAAGATGCATTTTCAGTCGTCACGATAGGGTTCGACTGGAAAGTCGATACGCCGGATCGAATGCGGCAGTATGCGGTTCAACAAGGCGTCGACCTGCCGAATTGGTATTTTCTAGCGGCGGATGCGACTGCGGTCAATGCTTTGAGCGAAACACTCGGGTTCCAATTTTTTGTCAGCACGAAGGGATTTGATCATCTTGCGCAAACAACTATCGTCGACAGCGATGGCACAATTTATCGGCAGGTTTATGGTGTGGACATCAACACGCAGTCGCTCGTAGAACCATTAAAAGAGCTGGTGTTCGACACACCGCGGCGTGCCGGGCTAATTGAACACTGGCTCGATACCTTTAAGTTGTTTTGTACCGTGTATGATCCCAATAGTGATCGCTACCGCTTCGACTACTCAATTTTCATGACGATCTTCGTCGGCATCCTGTCGCTTGGTGCTCTCGCGGTCTTTATTGTGCGGGAATGGCGGCGCGCACGATGAGTTCTGAATGGCATTCCTAAAACGCGCGCTGCGAACGCTCTTCTTTAAGGCAGAAGCAATTTTCGACTATGCCTTCGGTCCGAAAAACAACCCTCTGTTGTGGCTAGGCGCGTTTGGCTGGTTCTTTTTCTGGATTGCGGCCGGAACTGGCGTTTACCTGTATATCTTTTTCGACACCGGCATTACCGATGCCTACGCATCTGTCGAATACATAACGAATGATCAATGGTACGCGGCTGGCGTTATGCGCAGCCTGCATCGATATACATCCGATGCCCTTGTCGTCGTGGTTGTAATACACATTTTTCGTGAGTTTTCGTTGGACCGTCTGCGTGGCAAACTCTTTTTCGCCTGGTTGACGGGCGTGCCGCTGATTGGCTTCATCTACATCTGCGGCATTAGCGGCTACTGGCTCGTGTGGGACAAACTGGCGCAATATATCGCCATTGCTACGAGCGAGTGGCTCGATGCGCTACCGTTTTTTGCCGAACCGATCGCCAACAACTTCCTTAACGGCACGACGCTTGGCGGCCGCTTCTTCACATTGATGGTGTTTATCCACATCTTTGCGCCGCTTTTTATGCTGCTTCTGATGTGGGTGCACATTCAACGGCACTCAGGCGCACGCGTGAACCCACCGCGACCACTCGCGATCGGAACACTTGGGACGATGATCGTGTTATCGCTGATCTATCCCGCGATCAGCCAAGGGCCGGCAAATCTCGATGTGGTGCCGTCGACGGTTAACCTCGACTGGTTCTATTTACCGGCCTATCCGCTACTCGACGTTATTCCGGGTGGACAGCTTTGGCTTTATCTTTTGATCGGCGGGCTGCTGCTGGCTTTACTGCCATGGATCCCGCCACAAAAGCCACAGCCTGCGGCTGTCGTCAGCCTTGAGAATTGCAACGGCTGTGCGCGCTGCTTCGACGACTGCCCTTACAGCGCCATCAGCATGGTGCCCCGCAGCGACGGGCGTACATTTGATACAGAGGCCGTTGTAAATATCGACAATTGTCTGAGCTGCGGCATTTGCGCCGGTTCCTGCCCGACGTCCACCCCGTTTCGCCGCGCGAAACCGATCGAGCCAGGCATTCAGCTGCCACAGTACCCGATAGCTGGACTGCGCGACCAGGTTTTCGAGGCGTCCGAAGGATTTAGGGACGGTGCCCGGGTTCTCGTATTTAGCTGTGAAAACGCTGGTGCTGAAACTCTGCGTGCTGACGGCGCACAGGTGATCTCGATGCCCTGTGTCGGCATGCTGCCTCCATCGTTTATCGACTTCGCATTGTCGCGCAAGCTGACGGACGGCGTCATGATCGCAGGGTGTTCGGAAAACGACTGCTACTACCGGCTCGGTTCGAACTGGACCAGTCAACGCATTGCTGGCGAACGCGATCCGTATTTACGAAAGCGCGTACCGCTCGAACGACTGCACGTCAACTGGCAATCGCCCGATGCTACTCACCGTCGTCGTCAGGAATTCAACACGTTCCGAGCGTCGCTCGCAGGTGACACAGATGCGTAAAGTCCTGTCGATCGCACTGCAAGTACTGACGTTCGTCGCATTCGCTGCGTTTGTCGGTTACTTGTCGGCTTCGCCAAGTTATCGCTATGGGTCATCCGAGATGACAACGGTAAAGCTCTCGCTTAGTCATGCGGCGAATAGGATCAAGCCCTGCGTAAGGCTGACGCCGCAGGAGATTGCCGAGCTCGCCCCGAATATGCGCCAATCTGAGCGATGCGAACGCGAGCGTCTGCCGCTGACTGTCGAGGTCGACATCGATGGAGAGCCCGTGATTCGAATCGTGGCCGCGCCATCCGGTTTATGGAACGATAGCCCGGCGTCAGTCTATGAACGCTTCGACATCGCCCCGGGTTCGCACGAGATCACGGCTCGACTTCGTGACACGGCGCGCGACGAGGGTTGGGATTACAGCTATACAGAACAAGTAGACCTCGGTGCTGGACAGTACTTTACGATCACGTTTCGGCCCGAAACGGGAGGCTTCCGATTTCGATGAGCCTGATTGATTGGAAAGACGAGTTCAGTGTCGGGGTCGCCTCGGTCGACCACGAGCATCAAGAATTGATTGCACTAATCAACGATTTGCACGACACGATGCAGTCGCAAGCGACCCAGACGGCAATCTTAGAATCGCTCGGCGAAATCTATGCCCAAATTTCGGCGCATTTTGCTTTGGAAGAAAAAATCATGCGCGATAAACACTATCACGCTCTGCCCGAGCACAAGCTCGATCACGAAACTCTACTCGATGAACTTCTCGACATCATGGACAGCGTCGAGGATGACGGTAGTTATCAGGCAACCGAATTATCTCAAAGTCTCAACAGATGGTTCTCGGACCACTTCCGAACTCACGATGCAAAGCTTCATAAGCAACTCGGTTAGCGACTAGGTGCCCGTCACTTCGTCAAGCAAGAAGCGAGCCCCGCAATCAGCAAGCTAGGCGGCCGAGCACGTCTACAGTCGATCTTTGATCCGGTAATACAGCATGCCGAGCGCCACCATCGGCTTACTGAATACATACGCACCGGGAACAATGAATGGCTTGAGGTTTGCAAACATGTCAAACCGCTCAACGGTGCCAGCAATGGCATCCGCGATGATCGTGCCCGCCAGGTGCGTGACATTGACGCCGTGGCCTGAGTAACCCTGGCAATAGAAAACAGTGGGAGAGACCCGACCAAGCTGCGGCACCCGATTGATCGGAACTCCGATAGTACCGCCCCAGGCGTAGTCGATGCCGACGTTCGCCAACTGCGGATAAACCTTCAACAATCTCGGTCGCAGGTTCTTCTTGATGACTTCCGGATCTCTGCCGAAATAATTACATCGCCCGCCGAACAGCAAGCGTTTGTCTGCACTGAGCCGGAAGTACTCCAGTACGAAATTTGGGTCACACACGGCAAGGTCTTTCGGATTGACAGTCCTGACCATATCTTCGGAAAGAGGTTCTGTTGCAATAATGAAGCTATTCACGGGGAACATAATGCCGCGAAGCTTTTTCTCGAGCGTGTGATAGGCGTTGCCCGCGATAACAACGGCGTCGGCCGTTACAGAACCATTTTGTGTAACAACTCTCGGTCTGCTGTCTTTCTCTATATTGAGGACAGGTGACTGCTCGTAAATCGTCGCACCGAGGGATTCCGCCGCCCTCGCTTCGCCAACGCACATGTTCAATGGGTGTAGATGGCCGTTACCCATGTTCAACAGCGCGCCGATATAGGCGCTTGTGCCAATGGCTTCTTGCGTCTCGTCTCTCGACAACATCCTGACTTCATAAGGAAAATCATCTTTCTTGAGCCGCTCAAAGTCAGTCTCAAAATCGCGAATGTGTCTTTCTTTGATCGCAACGTCGAGGTACCCAAATTTCAGGTCACACTTGATTCCGTAGGTCTGCACGCGCTCGCGAATGATGCCGTGGCCAGCCCACCGCAATTCCCTAAGAACATGGTGCGCATCCTTGCCAAGATGTTTCGCAAGGTTTTTTTCGCCGGAAATACCGCCAATAATTTGTCCGCCATTGCGACCGGACGCACCCCATCCGACTCTGTTTGCCTCAACAACGTGTACGTTGTAGCCGCGCTCAGCGAGATGCAACGCCGTCGAGATGCCCGTAAAGCCCGCCCCAATAACGCAGACATCTGCATTCTGCTCGCCCCGCAACGGCGCGAAGTCTGTGACGTCGTTGACGGTGGCTGCGTAATAGGAGGCTGGGTGTGCTTGCGGCTGCATACGGCCGCGATTCTATCTTAGTAGTGCAGGGTTGCGAATGATTACCCAGGCTCTGCCGGCAAATTCGCGCGGGCAACATTCAACAAATCGTCAAAAGGGTAATTTACGAGCCGCCATTCGTGAGCAGTTTGCTTAATCGATTTTCGGTGAACACCCAACGTCGATAACACGATCAATACATTCGGTAAAAACGTCAAGAAACTGATCTGCGTTCGCCGTAGAGAACACCGTCGGTGGGCGAAGTTTTAGGATATTGGCGTGCTTACCTATGGTATTCGTAAGAATGCCATTATTTCGCAAGTCGTTGGTCAGTGCTTTCGCTTCGGCGCTCGCGGGCTGACGAGAGTCTCTATCGGTAACGAGGTCTACGCCCAGAAATAGTCCCGATCCACGTATGTCACCAATAATTTCGTGACGTCCGCCGAGTTTTCGTAGTCCATCGACCAGGTACGCGCCGACGGACAGCGCATTTTGCTGCAGGTGCTCGTTCTGTGTTACATCCAGTACCGCGATACCGGCAGCTGCAGACACCGGATTGCCGCCGAAGGTATTGAAGTACTGCGTCTTCTCAGCGAACTCTTCGATCAAATCCGCACGCGTTACGGTCGCGGCAAGCGGATGGCCGTTTCCTATCGGTTTACCCATCGTAACGATGTCTGGCACGAAACCATCTTTCTGAAAACCCCAGAAATGCTCGCCCGTCCTGCCAAAGCCCGGTTGCACCTCGTCGGCGATGAATAAACCGCCAGCGGTTCGGATGATTTCAGCCGCTTTGCGAAGATATTCGCTGGGCACGTCAAGTATGCCGTTACTGGACACTATCGTGTCGATCATAAAGGCGGCCGGCTGGACGCCGTTCGCGCGTAACGACTCGATCGCGGAATTGATGAGCGCTGCATACTTCTCTCCAGCATCATCATCTTGGTGTTCGCCGCGGAAGGTGTCGGGCGGCGGAACCGTCTCGACAAAGACCGGTTTACCTTCATCGGATTCATACGACGTCGATACCTGAGCAAGTGCATGGGTGTTGCCATGGTAGGCATTGTCGACAACAATAATGCCGGTGCCACCGGAACAGGCACGCGCAATTCGCAACGCGAGCTCGTTCGCCTCGCTGCCGGTGCAGCTGAACATTGCTATGCCAAGCTCATCGGGTAGCGTCGCGGTCAGCCGCTCGGCATATTCAAGTACTTTATCGTGCAGATAGCGCGTGTGCGTGTTAAGCGTCGCTAGTTGCTCCGACACCGCATCAACGACGTGCCGGTGACAGTGTCCAACATGCGGCACATTATTGTACATATCAAGGTACTTGCGCCCGTCGGCATCGTAGAGCCAGACGCCCTCGCCGCGCACTAAATGCACTGGGTTGTCGTAGAACAGACGGTACGCCGGGCCCAACAGCCGACGGCGGCGTTCGATTAGCTCGTTTTCGGCTTCTGCTGCCATCAGAACTCCTGCAGATTCGTCAATGCCCGTTGTTCGCAGCCTGCAAGCGAGCGCGAACAGCTGCGTGATCTTCGTTGCCCATTTTCTCGAGCATCCTTTGTGCTGTCGGTTCGCTGCGGAGAATGTAATCCCGATTCTCTGGATGTCGGGATACCCGCCAATGTGTGATCAATATCGTCATTGTAGATCGCGTTAAGAGCAAGTCGAATAATATATCGACCTCTTCTGGTTCCAGCGGTTCGACTGCACTATAGGCAGCCACAAATTCAACGACATCGGAGAACGGATCGTTCGAATCGTGCGGCAAGTATGCACAAGCAACAGCAACGTCTATGATTAACGGTGACCGAACCAAATCGCCAAAATCAATAAAGCCAGCGAATACACCGGGCATTTTCGAGTCAACGAGCACATTGCCGAGGTTTAGGTCGTTGTGAATAACCTGCCACCGCACCCCATCGAGCCTGGGCAGGACATACGATTCAAACCTGTCAAGTCGACGCTGGCACAATGCTCGCAAATCTGCATCGTCGACACAGTGGACTAACTTTCTCAGTGATGCGGCGCGCTTCAAGTCCCACAGGAGTGCGTAGCCGGACGCCGGATGTTCGAAGTCCCGAAGTGCGTGTCCAAGCTCTGCAAGGCAGGTTCCAAGCATGCTGGCATAACCGGGTACGCGGTCCGCATATAGTAGCGGCGTGCCGCCAAGCCAGGTTAGAAGGCGTACAACATGACTCCGCCCGTCATCGGCAATAAATTCGATAGATTTATCACCATCATTGTTAGGAACCACGCGCGGCACCGGTAGGTCGGGCGAAACCTCGGCAATATGCAGCAACGCTTCCGTCTGGAACGCTGTAACGGCTGGGTCTTCGCCCGAGTTCGTTATCTTCAGCACGTACCGCCGGCCACTGTCCGTTGATACGACAAAGTTCTGATCGCGCTCACTCCTGAGCACTTCTAGGTCTCCTGACAAGCAGTATTGGGCCGTCAGTAGCTGCCGCGCTTCGACTTTCGTCACCGCTGGGACCGGTGTCATCATTACCTTAAAGGGGTCGTCGGTTATCATATCGCTCAAAATGGGCCGAATCGCTTGAATTTAGGACATTCTTTGAGGGAGTGTAACGCCGATGCCGACATTTGTTGATGCACTCTTGCGCGCTAGCCAGGTGGCCGGCAATCGCACGGCCGTCATTTCCGAAGGCCACCGATATACCCATGCGGACATTCGGTCGAAATGTTGTCGTCTCGCCTCCGCATTGAAGAACAAGGGCGTTCAACCGGGAGACCGGGTGGCCATTCTCGCAGCCAACTCGGTTCAATACATCGAATGCTACCTCGCGATTCCAGCCGCCGGTTTTATTGTCGTTCCGCTAAATACTCGGCATGCCGAGCCGGAACTCGTGTACGCCGTAAAAGATGCCGATGCCAAAGTTCTATTGACGGATCGTGATCCAGGCGCACTGCGCGAACTCTTCGACACGGTGGTGATGATCCCCGACGAATACGAAGCGCTGCTGGAAGCCGCTGACGAAGCGGAGCTTGGTGTCGACGTCACAGAAGACACACTGGCGGGACTGTTTTATACCGGTGGTACAACCGGCGCCGCAAAGGGCGTGATGCTGTCGCACAGAAACCTAATTGCGAACAGCTTTCACTGGATGACCGTGTCGCCGCCGACACAGGACAATGTCACGCTAATCATGGCGCCGTTGTTTCACGCGGCCGGTTCAAACGGGGTTTTGAGTGGCATCTGGTCGGGTAGCTGTCAGATTCCCCTCGCGGTTTTTAATCCTGCCGTCGCACTCGACTTGATTGGAGAACACAAGGTCACGCAGACATTGGGTGTGCCGGCAATGCTTGCTGCAATCTCCGAACTGCAGCACACAGAGCCGCGCGACACGAGTTCGCTTCAGATGATTGCGCACGGCGGTTCACCCATTGCGACGGAAGTCGTCCGTCGCGCATGCGAAGCATTTCCGACCGCCGAGTTCTTGCATGTTTATGGTTTGACCGAAACGTCACCGTTGCTCACTGGGCTACGCGATGAACAGACCTTACTCGACGTCGATCGTGGCCGCTCTTGTGGCCAGTCGATAATTGGTGTTCAGGTGAAAATCATCGATCAGGGCGGCAACGAAATGCCCTCCGGCGAGGTGGGTGAGCTTGTGGCCAAAGGCCCGAATATCATGAAGGGATACTGGCGTAAGCCCGAGCAAACCAAAGAAGTTATACAGGACGGCTGGTTTCGGTCCGGCGACATGGGCTACATGGATGACGAGGGTTATGTATTCCTCGTCGATCGTGCCAAAGACATGATTGTCAGCGGCGGTGAAAATGTGTACTGCTCTGAAGTGGAAGAGGCACTCTACAAGCACCCTGCCGTGCTCGAAGCGGCTGTGTTCGGTATTCCCGATGACGAGTGGGGTGAAGCCGTACACGCAGTTGTCGTACCGCGCGAAGAGATAGCGCCCGAAGAGCTGATCGACTTTTGTCGCAAGCACATAGCCGGTTACAAGCTTCCGAAGGCGATTACGTTCTCAGACATGGAGCTGCCCAAATCCGGGCCCGGCAAAGTATTGAAGCGCGAACTTCGCGCACCTTTTTGGGAAGGCCACGATAGACGTGTGAACTGACCTGCTCGACGATTCAGGCAAACAACACGCTGCCAAGTGCAGCGACTGCGCTAGGCGGTGTCAGCACGATTCTCTCCAGTACGATCACCGAGCGTCCCGTAGCGATGATAGTCAAAGCTGATGCTTTGCTCCTTGTAATACCAAAGCATCTCTACCCGGCCTTCCGCGAGCACCGGAGACCTGGCGATATAGATTCCGCTGTCGCCGACGGCGGTTAAGACAACATCCGGCACGCGGCTGGGATCAGCATAACGCACACGGTCCGTGCGGCATTCCTCGATAACCGAAACCAAGTCGTCATCCGTCTCCTCGACGAACTCGATACCCCCACCCCATGATTCAGTAGCATGTTCGAGTGCGTCGAGCACCAACGACTGGAAACCTTCG
>JAOTZC010000064.1 GCA_029861535.1 Gammaproteobacteria bacterium | reverse complement strand
CAGCGATGTTGCTCAACGGTCCTGTCGGCACCAGCGTCACCGACTCGGATTCCGCCGCGAGCAGTGTTTCGATAATAAACTCGACCGCATGCTGCTCTTGCAGTGGAGTTTCTGGTTCGAACACGTCCAAACCGTCGATGCCGGTATTACCATGGATATACTCGGCCGTTATTGCTTCGCGAACAAGAGGTCGAGCAAAGCCCGCAAAAACCGGCAAGTTTTTGCGCTCCGCAATATCGCACATGATTCTTGCGTTTCGCTGTGTCAGATCAAGCGGCACATTACCAGCAACCGCTGTGATACCGAGAATGTCGAGTTCGTCCGGCGACGACATCGCCAAAAATAGTGCGACCGCGTCGTCCTGGCCCGGATCGCAGTCGATGATTATTTTTCGTCGCGACACGACGTCCTCAGAACGTCAACATCAGTCCCGCCAACGCGGCGCTCATCAGATTGGACAGCGAACCTGCCGCGACCGCGCGCAGTCCGAAGCGAGCGATTAGTTCGCGCTTCTCCGGCACGAGCACACCAAGCCCACCGAGCAGGATTGCAATAGATGACAAGTTCGCAAAACCACACAACATGAAGGTGCAGATCGCAACCGTCCGCGCACTCATGCCGGCGAGATATTCGTTCAGGTGACTGAACGCGACGAACTCGTTCAGGATCAGCTTCTCGCCGAACAGCGAACCGGCTGCCTGTGCCTCGTCCCATGGAACGCTGAGCAAGTACATAAGCGGCTGGAAGATCTTGCCGAGAATCAGTTGCAGCGTAATTCCCTCGAAGCCGAACAGTCCTGCGATTCCGCCGACCATACCGTTGAACAACGCAATTAGCGCGACGAAAGCAATCAGCATCGCGCCGATGTTGACCGCGAGCTTCAATCCATCATGCGCACCAACCGCAGCGGCCAAAATGACGTTTTCGTGACTACTGCGTTCCATCAATAGTTCTTCGCGACCGTGAACAACTCCGTCGCCGTCCGGCATCAGCATCTTCGCCATCAGTAGGCCGCCCGGCGCAGCCATGAAACTCGCCGCGAGCAGGTACTTGAGTTCCGCACCCATCAACATATAGGCCGCGAGCACGGTGCCGGCAACTGATGCGAGCCCTGAGGTCATCACCGCAAACATCTGTGGCTCGGTCAGGCTCTTGAGGTAGGGTCGCACGACCAGCGGCGCTTCGGTTTGACCCACGAAGATATTGGCCGCGGCATTCATTGATTCGACGCCGCCGGTACCGATAATCCGATGTATCGCGCCGCCGACCAGCTTTACGATCCACTCCATGATGCGCAGGTGGTACAACACCGACATCAGCGCCGAGAAGAATATGATGATCGGTAATACGTTGATCGCGAAACTGAAACCGATAATGTCGGCGTCGGCAAGCGGGCCAAACACCATGTCGATGCCCGCTTGTGAAAAACTAACCACCGCCATCACGCCGGTGCTGAGGGCATTGATGACCGATCGGCCGATGTCGGAATACAGCACAAACGCCGCAAGTGCGACCTGCAACGCGAATGCTGCGCCGACGATACGTAGATTAATCGCCTTACGGTTCGTGGACAGCAGGAATGCGATACCCAGAATCGCAGCGACTCCGACGAGTCCTATCAGCTTATCAGGCATGGATTCTCCCCCGAACTAGATGTACTTATTATTCGTCGCAGCGACCAGCATACAGCAAAGATCAAGTGTCGCCCGTTAGAATTCCGTGCACTATAGGTCGCTCGGCCGGCGCATATTCCGCCGTATTGCACGCGGCTAGTAGATTTTTTTCCGCTGCCACCGCATCTTCACTACTCGCCGCATGCACGACTGCCAGCGGCCGCTCCTTGTCCAGCATGGCGCCAACTGGGGCGAAGTCGGTAAACCCGACTGAAAGGTCCAGTTCCTCGCCGACACTGCGCCGGCCAGCGCCGAGCTCGATGAGCGCATTACCCACGGCTCGCGTATCGACGTCCGTTACGTATCCCTTACCAAACACAGGCCTGATGACCTTCGCCTTGGGCAGATAGGATGAGTAATTGTCGACGAAATCGACGGGGCCACCCAGTGCCGTGCACATGCGGCCGAATATTTCAGCGGCGTGTCCACTCGTGACCGCCTCGTCGCATCGTCGCCGCGCGTTGTTGCGGTCGGTTTCAAGTCCCGTTGTAATCAACATTTCACCACAAAGTGCAAGCACGACCTCGTCGAGTCGAGCTTCGCGAACATCGTTCCGCAGGTAGCGCATCGATTCCTCGATTTCGACGGCGTTGCCCGCTGTTGTGCCAAGCACCTCATTCATATCAGTGATCAGCACGTGTGTCTTGAGCCCCGCCTTCGCCGCCGTCGCCATAATGCTGTGCGCAAGTTCGGTTGCTTGCTCGTCGGTCGGCATGAACGCACCGCTGCCAACTTTGACATCCATGACCAGCGCGTCTAGACCGGCAGCAATCTTCTTTGACAGGATCGATGCCGTGATCAATGGCACGGACTCTACGGTGCCGGTAACGTCGCGTATCGAGTAGATACGACGATCGGCCGGCGCCAAGTCGGTCGTTTGCCCGATGATTGCGCAACCAACGGATTTCACGGTCTGCCGAAATGTCTCGAATTCCGGCATCGAGTTGTAGCCGGGAATGGATTCGATCTTGTCCGTCGTGCCACCCGTATGGCCGAGGCCGCGGCCCGAAATCATAGGCACGAAACAGCCGCAAGCGGCAGCAATCGGCGCAAGCAAGAAGCTGACTTTGTCGCCGACTCCGCCGGTAGAGTGTTTGTCGACGACCGGCCCATCGAGATTATCGGATTGCCAATCGAGCACGGTTCCGGACGACGCCATCGCCAGCGTTAGTTTGCCGGCTTCCTCAAATGTCATGCCGTTCAAGAAAATTGCCATCGCCAACGCCGAAATCTGTTCGGCGGGAATACTGCCATCGGTCAGGCCATCGACTAAGAACTGAATCTGTTCGTCGTTCAGCTCGCCACCATCACGTTTGCTGCGTATGACGTCGGTAAATAACATTGAGCTCAGTCGAAACCTCGAAGCGGCATATCTTTGCTTCGCTGCAACCAGTTTTCTGCAGGATAGTGACTCGTTTGATCAATCACGTGCAACGTGTACGCATGTCTTGATTTGTCGGACAGGTTAGGACCGCTCATATGTGGCGCTCGACCGTTGAAAATAACCAGCGTCCCGACAGACGCTTCGGCCAGTAGACGTCGTTCTTCCGGCCACGGCGTTTCGTCGAGGGTTTCGGTGACGAGCGTGCCGTTGGCCTTGCGATAATTTCGCGCCTTCAACGGCAGTTTGTGTGCGCCGGGGATGAAATGCATGCAACCATTGTCCAGCGTCGCGTCTTCGAGCGCGAACCAAAAGCCGACACAAGACTCGGGTTCCGTATAAAGATACGTTGAGTCCTGATGACAGATCACTTCGCCACCAATATTTGGAGGCGAAGTGATCTGTCATCAGGAC
>JAOTZC010000045.1 GCA_029861535.1 Gammaproteobacteria bacterium | reverse complement strand
CCTCCGGGTCCACGACTCGGTGATGTCGTCATCGATGTCGAGAACTTGAAAAAAGGCTTCGGCGACAAGCTACTGATCGACGATCTCAGTTTTCTGCTGCCGGCCGGCGGCATCATGGGTGTCATCGGTCCAAACGGAGCCGGTAAGACAACGCTGTTTCGCATGATCGCCGGCAGCGAACAACCCGACTCAGGCTCGGTGCGGCTGGGTGACACGGTAAAACTAGCGGCCGTCGATCAGTCGCGTGACAGCCTCAACGACAGCAAGACGGTCTGGGAGGAAATTTCCGCAGGACAGGACATTCTACAGGTTGGCAACTACGAAACCTCGTCACGCGCATACGTCGGACGTTTCAATTTCCGCGGCCAGGAACAGCAGAAGAAAATCGGCCTGCTGTCGGGTGGCGAGAGAAATCGCGTGCATCTCGCGAAGATGTTGCGCGCCGGCGGCAACCTGCTACTACTTGACGAACCAACCAACGACCTCGACGTCGAAACGCTGCGAGCCTTGGAGCAAGCGCTGCTTGAATTTCCGGGATCAGCTGTCGTAATTTCACACGATCGCTGGTTTCTCGATCGAATCGCAACCCACATTCTCGCGTTCGAAGGCAATAGTGAAGTCGTGTTCTTCAACGGTAATTACGCCGACTATGAGGAAGATCGGAAACGCCGCCTCGGTACCGACGCGACCAGCCCGCATCGCATAAAGTACAAGCGACTGGGCGGCTGACGCAGCGAACACAGAGCCGACGATGAATACACTGATTGCAATAACGACGGCGTTCACCTTAGTCGCGGTGTTCTTCGTTCTATCGATGTTCCGGCATTTGCGCCGTCGGCGTGTCATTCGCGCCAGCGGTTCTTTTGCCGGTGGCGTTGCGACTGCCTCGGTCGGCGGTTTCGGAATGCTGCTGCTGACGAGTATTTACAGTTACGCGCAGCTGACGGGCGAGCAAGCAATTGGCTCGATCGAGTTTACCAAGAACGCACCTGGGGATTACACTGCCCGGCTGATGGTCAACGGCGAAACCGATCGACTTCTGCCGATGCTCGGCGACGAGTGGCAGATTGACGCGCGCGTCGTCACTTGGAAGCCGCCCGTGACGATCCTCGGTCTCGATCCGATTTATCAGCTCGAACGCCTTAGTGGCCGCTACGCGGATATTGGCCGGGAGGTCAGCGAGCAGCGAACCGTACACGCCCTTGCCAACGACAATCCGCTCGACGTCTGGCATATCGCCCGAAAGTTTCCGATTCTGTTGCCTGGCGTCGACGCCTACTACGGCACCGCGACATATGTACCGATGGCCGACGGCGCCCGTTTCGAGGTTTCATTGAGCCGCGACGCTCTAATCGCGCGGCCGCAGAACGATGCAGCGCGAAAAGCCGTGGGCGAATGGCAACAGAACGGCACTTAATTCAGTATTATGTTTAACACCGGTTGGGGCCCTAAGTCCTTGTTGCATACTGGATTGCAATAACGGTCGAAGAACCGGATAAGAAAAGAGCACGAGCGATGTCAATACGACTGCACAGAGCAGAAGGCATATCGGGCGACGACGGCGATCGTCTGTCACTCGAATGCCCGTATTGCGGCGTTTTCGCCAATATGTCGCCACAAGCCGTTCCTGACGCAAAATTTCTGATCAACACGCGCCCCAAGCATGTTGGTCTCGTATACCAGTGTGATGCGTGTAATGCACCGGTTTTTCTGCGCTTTGCCGCCAAAGAATTCGGTGATGATTACGTCGAGCTGTACCGCAACTTCGTCGAACTGGAACGGCCGAAAGAACGCTTTCCTTTTTCGTACCTGCCCAAGCACACCGAAGTATTGTTTCGCGAAGCTCTTGCCTGTTACTCGGGCAACAACTTTAATGCGTTTGCATCAATGTGCCGTCGCTCAGCTGCGTCTGCTTACCGGTCACTGGGCGATGGCGGCAAACTTCGCGCGTTCGAGGAAGTCATGATCGCGCAAGATATCGCCGGCATTGATGACGACAGCTTCGCGCCGATCAAGTCAGTTTTATTTGAATCTGGCGAAGAAGAAGACATGCCACTGTTAAACCGTGTTCAGGCCGGAATTCTGCTCGAAGTTTTGAAAGACATGTTCTACCAGTGCTTCGTGCGGCGCGGCAAACTCACTCGCGCCCTAAAAGTACGGCGTTTTTTCGTCCAAGAAGCCAACAACGATCTCGCCTCGTCGGCCTGAAACCTTATCTTGGTGCAACGAACGAGATCTCCTCGATGTTCTAATTTGGGTGGATAGTCACGCGTTTCGTTGTGGTATCAAATTGGAATTCCACGGCGTTTCTCGCTGCGTATTCATCCGACGGCAACCCGAGCGTTGCGAAAGATACGCATCCAGGGACCATCAACACCCCAATCATCCGGATGCCAGGAGTTGTGCTGTGTCAACGCGACTCGCTCCGGATGCGGCATCATTATCGTCACCCGGCCATCATCGTTGCTGAGTCCACAGATGCCGTCGAGTGAGCCGTTTGGATTTGCCGGATAGCGATCCGCCACGGTTCCGTAATTGTCGACGTATCGAGCCACAATCGTATATGACGCAGCATAGCGATCGACATCGCTGTCGAAACGAACCCGACCCTCGCCGTGCGATGTTGCGATCGGCAACCGCGAACCTGCCATACCATCCAAGAACAGCGACGGGCTCTCGACCACCTCGACGAGGCTTAGCCGTGCTTCGAACTGCTCGGACGTGTTTTTTAGAAAGTGTGGCCAATGCTCGGCACCAGGAATCAATTCGCGCAAGTGCGACATCATCTGGCAGCCGTTGCAGATACCGAGCGCGAAGGTATCGGACCGGGCGAAAAACTCGGCGAATTGATCGCGCGTGCGTGAGTGATACAGGATCGACTTCGCCCATCCACCGCCGGCGCCGAGCACATCACCAAAGGAGAATCCACCGCAGGCGACAACACCCTGATAATTTGCGAGATCATCGCGACCATTAAGCAAATCACTCATGTGCACGTCCACCGCCGCGAATCCGGCGCGCATGAAAGCGGCCGCCATTTCATACTGGCTATTGACGCCCTGCTCGCGAAGAATTGCGACACATGGTTTGGCGGCACCGCGAAAGGTTCGTGCGATGTCATCGTTTAAATCGAACGTAATTCGAGGATTAAGGCCTGGATCCTGATCATCCAGAATGCGATCAAATTCTTGTTTCGCCGTTGTCGGGTTATCGCGCAACGCCTGAATGCGGTAACTCATCTCGGACCACGCACGCTGCAGTGTTTGTCGGTCGAGCTGCAGCACGATCTGGTCATCGCTGCGCACGGTAAGTGTCGCGCCGCTTTCAACTCGACCTATCGCGTTTGCCTTTATGTCGTTTCGGTCGAGCACCATCTGCACTTGCGTTAGCTTGGATTTGGCTACCTGCACGACGACACCAATCTCTTCATTGAATAGCTTACGAAGCAGCCGCTTGCGCCGCCCCGACAGCTGCAGCGAAACGCCCAGTCGGCTAGCGAACATCATCTCGGCCACGGTTGCCAGCAGGCCCCCGTCGCTGCGATCGTGATACGCGAGCAACATCCCGCGCTCGTTCAACTCTTGTATCGCCGTGAACAACTTAACCAACGCTTGCGGGTCGTCGACATCGGGCGTCGCGCCACCGTGCCTGGTGTACGCCTGCAATAGACACGAGCCCCCGAGTCGATGCTGCCCTGTGCCAAGATCCAACAGCAGCAGATACGTTTGCTCATCGATACTCTTCAGTTCTGGCGTTAGGTGCTGCCTGATGTTTTTCACCGGGGCAAATGCCGAGACAATCAATGAAACCGGTGCAACCACCTGGTATTCGTCACCGCCTTCGACCCAACGAGTACGCAGTGACAACGAATCTTTGCCGACTGGAATTGCGACGCCAATGTCACGACACAGCTCATCGCCAACAGCCTTTACTGTATCGAACAGATTGGCGTCTTCGCCCGCGTGTCCGGCCGCCGCCATCCAATTTGCCGACAATCGGACCTTGCGAATATTTTTTATCGGCGCAGCGGCGATGTTTGTTATCGCCTCGGCGACAGCCATTCGACCAGACGCTGCGGCATTGATCGTCGCCAGCGGCGTACGCTCGCCCATCGCCATCGCCTCACCCGTCGACGCGTCGAAACTCGACGCGGTTATCGCGACATCGCTTACAGGCACTTGCCAAGGACCGACCATTTGGTCGCGCACGCTTAATCCGCCGACCGTTCGGTCACCGATGTGAATCAAGAACGATTTATCGGCAACCGCCGGAAAACGCAGCACACGAAGTGCGGCCTCTTCGAGCTCAATGTCGGACAGGTCCTCTTTGATTACGATCGGGGCTATGCGATCGACGTCCCTCGTCAACTTCGGTGTATTGCCAAGCAGCATTGACATTGGCATGTCGACAACCCGATTATCGAATTCGCGATCGCTGACGACCAGTTGCTCATCATTGGTTAATTTGCCGATTACCGCGACGGGGCAACGTTCGCGTTCGCAAATGGCTTTGAATTCACCAACACGGTCTTCGCCTATGATCAATACGTAGCGCTCCTGCGCCTCGTTGCACCAGATTGCCATCGGCGACATGCTCGGTTCCGCATTGTCGACATCACGTAACTCGATCCGGGCGCCGTGCTTGCTGTGATTTACCGCCTCAGGTACTGCGTTCGATAAGCCTCCGGCGCCAACATCGTGAATTAACAGGATCGGATTCCGTTCACCCATCGCCCAACAGCGGTCAATCACCTCTTGCGCGCGACGTTCGATTTCGGGATTGTCGCGCTGCACCGACGCGTAATCGAGATCTTCGCTGGACGTACCACTTGCGAGACTCGAGGCAGCACCACCGCCGAGACCGATCAACATTGCGGGGCCGCCCAGTACGAGCAGATTAGCGCCGGCAGGCACATCAATCTTGGTCGCATGCTCCTCGCGCACATTGCCGACACCGCCCGCGATCATTATTGGCTTGTGATAGCCACGAATCTCATTATCTGGCAGCCCTGGGATAACGGCTTCATAAGTACGGAAATAGCCGGCTAGGCAAGGCCGACCGAATTCATTGTTGAACGCAGCGCCACCAATCGGGCCGTCCATCATGATTTCGAGCGGCGTTGCCATACGGTCAGGGTGAGGAAATTCAATTTCCCAGGGCTGGCTGAAGTTTGGTATCCGCAGATGCGAGACTGTGAAGCCCGTTAGACCGGCCTTGGGTTTGGCGCCGAGTCCCGTCGCGCCTTCATCGCGTATTTCTCCACCGGCGCCGGTTGCAGCGCCCGGAAATGGTGAGATCGCTGTTGGATGATTATGCGTTTCCACTTTCATCAGAATGTGAATCGGCTCATCGAAATAAGCATATTCACGACTGTCGGGTACCGGCATTAAGCGCGGCGCATTCCAACCGCGCATCACCGCCGCATTATCCGAGTATGCCGACAGCACACCTTCTGGATTTGCCGCAGTCGTCGCCGTAATCATCCCGAACAGGCTCTCACTCTTGGCGCTGCCATCGATAACCCAGTCAGCATTAAAAATCTTGTGGCGACAGTGTTCCGAGTTGGCCTGCGCGAACATCATTAGTTCCGCGTCGGTCGGGTCGCGTCCGAGCTGTTGGTAACTGTTGACGAGGTAGTCAACTTCATCGTCGGACAACGCAAGACCAAGCCCAAGATTCGCTGCCTGTAGCGCGGCCCGCGCGTCTGTCCCGAAATCAACGATGCCAAGCTCCGCCGGCGCGTGAGTCTCAAACAGCAGCCGCGCCTCATCGCCGGATCCAAGAACCGCTTCCGTCATGCGATCAAAGAGTAGCGGCGCGAGGTTGAACGCATCAGCCTGCGTCGCCGCTTGATTGAAATTTATCGCATAGCAAATGCCGCGTTCGATTCGATTCACGCTGTCGACACTGCAGGCATAGGCAATGTCGGTGGCCTTCGACGACCACGGCGATATCGTTCCGGGTCGTGGCACAACGATGATTGTCTCGGCTTTGCGTGCGATTCTTCCGGGCGGCTCTCCGGATAGCAACAACGCTGTCAGGCGCTCCTTGTCGGTGCGCGACGGCGTCCCTTTAAGATCGACGAAATAGACGTATTGGGCTTTAACCCCGCTGACTCTGTCGTCCTGGCGCTTTAGAGCCCGAGTCAGCTTGGCAAGCCGGAATTCTGATAGCGCACGTTGCCCAGCTAGCTCCAGAAGTTCTACTGAGTGCAGATCCATTGGAGCTGGATTGGACAAAGCGGTGAGCCTTTAAGCTTGATAAATCGTTGCAGGTAACCGCGATGATACCCGACGTCCGCGCGTCGGTCAGGACTTGCTATCTCCTGGCGTATATATCGGCATCGGAAATTGAGCGACGTTGCCACCCTCGAGCTTCGATATCTTGCTCTTGCCCTGCTTTTCGACCTCGTCAATACGAATAATCGCATGCATCGGCAAGTAGGTCCGGCGCACGTCTTCAAATTCGGATTTGATCTTCTCTTCGCTAGGATCGACAACGACGGTCGTGCGTTCACCAAATACGAGTTTCTCAACCTCGATAAAACCGAATAACGCGCCATGGCTGACGTTCTTGGCATAGATTTCGTAAACCTGCCCCTGGCTCATGAAAATCACTTTGTAGCGGTGTTTGTCAGTCATCGTTATGCGCCGAATGTTAGGCTATACCACACATCAGGGGGCGCGTAGTTTAACGAAATCGGCCGGCATCAGCGCAATTTTCCGGCGTTTGTCAGGAATTCACATATATGGGATTATTGTCTCATAAAAAGCGTGGTTCAGGGTCGGGTGGGGCTTCGATTATGTGAACTGTTTGGCAGCGTATCTCTTTGATTCACTGCACTATTCGCTCAATGAATCCGGGATCGGCTGGCGCGCTGCTGCGCGGCACCCCTTCATACGTGAGTTGCCCATGGCATTGACACTGAAAATTGTTAGCGAACATAAGGAAATCGTCGGCGACGACGCCGAACGCGAATTTTCAGACGTCGGCGGCTCGATCGGACGATCTCTCGAAAATGACTGGATCCTCCCCGACCCAGATCGTTACATTTCCGGTCGGCATGCGGTGATTGATTTCAAAGGCGGCATTTATTACCTGGTTGATTTGAGTAGCAACGGCGTGTACGTCAATGACGAACATGAGCCGATCGGCAAAGGCAACCCGCGGCGCCTATTCAAAGGTGACCGATTGCGGATGGGCGATTTCGAAATCGATGTCATGCTCGACAAGGGCGAAAGCCTTGTCATGCCAGAAGAACCCGATGAGCACGAGCTACCGGAAGATATCGAGCAACTTGTTCCGGAAGTTTCACTCAAGACCGGCGTGCAACTGCTCGACGAAGAAGAAATTACCGGCGATGAAGAGTTTCAGTCCGCGCTGTTCGGCACTACCAAACTCGAACGTACTCCGACCGCCAAACCAAAAAAAGAGAAAAGCAGGCCTGTAAAGAAAAAGCCTGTTACCAAGTCGACGCAGGTCAATGTCACATCGGACGATTTGTTTGATTCGTTTCTAGACGGACTTGGCATCAGCCGTGCCGATTTACATTCGTCAGTGGACGCGCCAGAAGTCATGCAAAATGCTGGCGAAGTGATGAAGGAATTTGTCGAAGGCATCTCCAGGTTATTGATCAGCCGTGCCGAATTGAAGACCGCGTTTCGACTCGATCAAACGACGGTCCTGCCTAGGCACAATAATCCACTGAAGCTTTCCGAAAATCCGGTCGACTCAATCAAGCAACTGCTCGTCGGCCGCGAGGGCGAATACCTTGGACCAAGGGACGCGGTTCGAGAAGTCTGTCGCGACTTACTGTTTCATCAGGATGCGTTTCTCGATGCGATGTCCGCCGCGTTCGTCGAATTTGCAGACCGCTTCGATCCCGACGAATTGGTAGAGAGTTTTGAGCGCAGCATTGGTTCTAAGCCATTGCTTGGCTTTCTTAACAAATTCAAATACTGGCAACTGTATTGCGACTTATATCCAGTCATGACGGAAAAAGGCGGCGGTCGCTTCCCACATATGTTTGCAGAAGAATTCGTCATGTCCTACGAGCGGCAAATCGCTGAGTTCAAACGACTGAGTCCAATGGACTCAGCGCAAACGGTTCCGACGCTCGAACCTTTGCCGGAAGAAGACTCCAAGGCCGACCTCGCCAAAACGATTAATGATGCCAGAGCTGGCTCGTTTGACGACGTGATTAACGAAAAAGATGACAATCCGGGCGACAAAAAAAAACCGAAGGATGACTATGTCGATCCATACTCGACATTGAGAGACTCGCAACGCATCACGCCGAGCGCCCCTAATGAGAATGTCGATCGCACGACGTCAGAGGACGACTTCGACGACGAAAACGCGGCCGATCGGGCTGGAGGCTAAGCTCTGTTCTGACGGTTCTCGATCAGGTCGTTGACGACGGCCGGATCTGCCAACGTCGACGTGTCACCTAGCTCGGTATAATCATCCGCTGCAACCTTGCGCAAAATTCGCCGCATGATCTTACCGGATCGCGTCTTTGGTAGCCCAGGCGCCCACTGGATCAAGTCTGGTTTTGCGATCGGGCCAATCTCCTTACGGACCCATTTTTGCAACTCTGTCTTTAGCTCGTCACCAGTCTCCACGCCTTCCATTAAGGTCACATAGGCGTAGATACCCTGCCCTTTGATCTCGTGCGGATAACCGACGACCGCAGCTTCGGCGACATCATGATGCGAGACGAGCGCGCTTTCGACCTCAGCCGTGCCCATACGGTGGCCAGACACGTTCAGAACATCGTCGACACGTCCGGTGATCCAGTAATAGCCATCCTCGTCGCGGCGCGCACCGTCACCGGTAAAGTAACAACCTTCAAAAGTCGCAAAATACGTGTCGACGAAGCGTTGGTGGTCGCCATAGACGCTACGCATTTGGCCCGGCCAGCTGTTGGTGATAACCAGGTTGCCATCAACGGCACCGTCGAGGAAATTGCCATCACCGTCGACCAGCGCCGGCTGCACGCCGAACAGCGGCATGGTCGCCGAACCCGGCTTCAGCGCGGTAGCGCCCGGCAGTGGGCTGATCAGGATGCCGCCCGTTTCGGTTTGCCACCAGGTGTCGACGATTGGACAGCGCTCATTACCGACGACGCGGTAGTACCACTCCCATGCCTCCGGATTAATCGGCTCACCCACTGTGCCCAGCAGGCGGAGACTCTTGCGCGAGGTGCGCTTCACGGGTTCGTCCCCCTCGCGCATTAACGCGCGAATCGCTGTTGGTGCCGTGTAACAAATGTTGACTTGGTGTTTGTCGCAAATCTCCCAAAAGCGCGACGATGTGGGGTAGTTCGGCACACCCTCGAACATCAGCGTGATAGCACCATTAGCCAGCGGCCCGTAGACGATATAACTGTGGCCAGTGACCCAGCCGACGTCAGCCGTGCACCAGTAGACGTCGCCAGGGTGATAATCGAAGACGATTTCGTGGGTCATCGCCGCGTAAACAAGATAGCCTGCTGTTGTGTGCAGCACGCCTTTTGGCTTTCCGGTCGATCCGGACGTGTAGAGAATGAACAGCGGATCTTCCGCGCCCATTTCCTCGCATGGACAATCGGCGTCTACTTCGGCTTCGACTTCATGAAGCCAAGCATCGCGGCCATCGTGCCAATGTATGTCCGTGCCGGTATTGCGAACGATAAGAACTCTGTCGAGTGTCGACACATTCGGATTATCGGCGGCCGCATCAACATTTGCTTTTAACGGCACCGATTTGCCGCCGCGAACGCCCTCGTCCGCCGTAATCACGATATTCGACTCACAGTCATGTATGCGGCCCGCGAGCGCATCCGGTGAGAATCCACCGAAGACGACCGAATGCACTGCGCCAATGCGCGCACAGGCAAGCATTGCAATCGCAGCTTCCGGAATCATCGGCATATAAATCGTGATACGGTCGCCCTTTTTGGCGCCCAGTGCCTTCAATGAATTCGCGAACTTGCAAACGCGCTGGTGTAATTCACGATAGGTAATCTTTAAATCACGAGATGGGTCGTCGCCTTCCCAAATAATCGCGACGTCATCGGCTTTTGACTCCAGATGCCGATCAACGCAGTTGTAGCAGGCGTTTAGTGTGCCATCGTAATACCAACGAATGTGCAGGTCGTCTTTTGCAAATGAGACGTCTTTGACCTTCGTAAACGGTTTTATCCAGTCAACGCGCTGTGCCTGCGTCGCCCAAAACGCCTCGTTGTCGCCGACGGACTCGCGATACATCGCTTCGTAGCGATCGGCATCGACCAGTGCGCGCGACCGGGTGTTGCTATCTACCGGATACAGTTCAGTCATTTCTTCTTAGCCTGTGTTTGTTTTTCCTCGAGCACTTTTACGAGCTCGACAATTCGTTGGGCCTGCAGAAAATGCGGCCGGTCTATCATCTCACCATCCATGCCGAGCGTGCCAGCGCCAGGATTGTCGGCGAACAATGCGACGATGCGTTCGGCTCGCGCGACATCGTCGGCTGTCGGCATGAATGCGGAATTAATAATCTCAACCTGTGCCGGGTGAATCGCAAGCATGCCGGAGAAGCCATCGCGATGTGCATTCGATGCGTAGTTTGCCAAGCCGTCGCTATTTCGATAATCCGTGAATACCGTATCGATGGCAGCGACTCCTGCCGCCGCTGCGGCAAACAGGCAAAGCGACCTCGCCAGCTGATACGGCGCCAGCCAGTCACCGTGCTCGTCCCGATTTCGCGTCGCCCCGACGGCGGCGCTTAAGTCTTCGGCGCCCCAGGACAGCGCTGCCAATCGCTCAGTAGCGTCCACGTAACCACCGAGCGAAAACAACGCCTCCGGACGTTCGGTGCAAATCGCCAGGATGCCAGTGGTTCCCGGGCTGATGTCATTCGTCTGCTCCAACTCATCGAGCCGCGCCGCGAGATCGATGACATCCGCCGCCGATTCGGGCTTCGGCAAGACTATGCCGGCCGGCGCCGCTGGCAGCACCGCGTCGAGGTCGAGATCCGCCTCTTCACTGTTCAGCGGATTGATGCGCACCCATACATCATCGCGATCATCGATGGCCGCTGCGGCAATTGTTCGCGCCTCAGGGCGCGCGGCAGCGTCCACAGAATCTTCGAGATCGAATATCAGTGCGTCGGCGCCGGCCACCGACGCTTTTTGTATTTTGCGTTCGCTGTCCGCCGGCACAAACAGGAAACTTCGAATCATGCCGGCTTCTTCATCATCAGCGCCGTGCGCTTGCACTCTGCGACGAGTTCGTTGTTTTGATTAAATGCGCGGTGCTCAAACGTGACGATACCGTTATCGGGCCGCGAACGACTTTCGCGCGTTTCTAGAACTTCAGTTTCGATGCGCAGCGTGTCGCCATGGAATACTGGCCGTGGAAAACGTACTTCGTCCCATCCGAGGTTGGCGACAGTCGTGCCGTGTGTTGTGTCGTTGACGGAAATACCGACCATCAGGCTCAGCGTAAGGCAGCTGTTGACGATCACCTGGCCGAATTCGCTGTCTTTCATTGTCTCTGCATCTAGATGCAATGCGGCGGGATTGTGCGTCATCGTCGTTATCAACACATTGTCCGCCTCGGTCACGGTACGGCGAATCGGGTGACTAAACGTCTGGCCGACCGAGAATTCTTCAAAGTACAGACCGGGCATCAGTTTTCGAGCTCCGTGAAAAATCGATGACGGCTAATAGTATAGTGTGTGCGGAGCGAAGACGAACAGATGCGGGCGTGACCGGAGAAAAAACGTGAACATCACGCGACGACAATTTGCACAGGCCAGTCTGGCGGTCGGCACATTATCCGCCGTTGTGGGACCGGCGGCGCTGGCCGGCGCAAATGACCTGATTAGGAAAGTGATTCCCTCATCCGGTGAGAAGATTCCGGCCATCGGACTGGGCACGAACCGCTATGGCCGAGCAATGACCGAAGAAACACGCGCGCCGTTACGTGCCGCGCTGCAGCGATTTCATGAACTTGGCGCTTCTGTGATCGACACCGCGCCAGCCTATCGCGCGTCCGAGACCGTACTCGGTGATCTGATTGCCGAACTCGGCATTCGAAATGACCTGTTTATTGCAACCAAGACCGACAAAAGCGGCGATCATGACGAAAGCAAATCGCAAATGAAGGACTCGGCGCGTAAATTGAAAACCGAGATTTTCGACCTGATGCAGGTGCATAACGTCAGAGGCTGGCAGCAGATGCTACCCGTCATGCGTGAATGGCAACAAGACGGCCGCATTCGCTACATCGGCATCACGACGTCGCGCCAACATCAATACGAAGAACTTGAGAAAGCCATGCGCTCCGAAGAACTGGATTTCATCCAAGTCAACTACTCGCTGGAACAACGCGAATCCGCGGAACGACTGCTGCCGCTAGCCGCCGATCGCGGCATCGCCGTCATGATCAACCGCGCCTTTGGCGGTGGCCGTATTTTCGACAAAGTCGGCAAGCAAGCGCTACCGGACTGGGCGGCGGAATTCGATTGCGCTAGCTGGGCGCAGTTCTTGCTGAAGTACGCGATCTCCCATCCGGCGGCGACCGTTGCAATTCCGGGCATGACGAAAGCAAACCATGTCGACGACAACCTGGGCGCGGCCCGTGGCCGACTGCCCTCCGCAAAAGAAAGAATGAAGATGGAGGCGTTTTTCGAGGCGTTGTGACAAGGCCGGCAGCGGACGAGATATTGCTTGACCAAAGTAAAGCGCAGCGCAGCTTCGCTGCGCGAGCCATGAGGGAAAGTAGTATCTCGTCCGCTGCCCTACTTTGCGCGTTCTATCGCCTCGACGATCAGTCGACGCGCCACGTCGGCATCATGCCAATCGCCAATCTTGACCCACTTGCCCGGTTCGAGGTCCTTGTAGTGCTCAAAAAAATGCTCTATTTGCTGACGAGTAATCTCCGGTAAATCCGTAAAATCG
>JAOTZC010000018.1 GCA_029861535.1 Gammaproteobacteria bacterium | reverse complement strand
GAATGCACATGCTTTCTTTCGCATCAGAGCTTAAGGCCTGGCCTCGGCACGGCGCTCCGCTTTCATCAACAACACGGCACCGCAATCGTGCGCTTCGGCGGCAACCGCTGCGATCGAATCGCGACACTTCGCAAGCACTTGCATGGCCGTCACGCATGGGTGATTCCGCTTGGCGGTTCATCGTGGCTGGGCGCGGTCGGCTTCGTGAATGCGGGTCTTGAGCTAGCCGCGCAAATCCAAGCCGGCGACCTTCCGACACCAACGCGTATCTATGTGGCGCTAGGCACCATGGGAACTGCTGTCGGACTTGCGCTGGGACTCGCACTGGCCCGGCTCGATATCGAAGTTCAAGCGATTCGCGTCACGGAACGACAGTATGCGAACGAAGCAGCCGCGGCCCATCTAGTCGACAAGACGGCGAAGCTAATGCGCCACTACGATTCGTCGATCCCAGCCGACCTCAGTGACAGGGCGCGCTTGGTCTGCCGCAACGAATTTTTCGGTGACGGCTATGGCCGCAGCAATGAGGCGACCGAGGCGGCCATTACGATTGCTGACAAACAACTTGGCCTAACTTTAGATTCGACTTACTCCGGCAAAGCGATGGCCGCCGTATTGCACGATTTGCGTGCCGGTTATTCGGCGCCGGTGCTGTTCTGGAATACTTACAATTCGCAGCCACTCGACGTCGATACTAACGTGGCGCCGGACTTCGATGTGATGCCGCGCGAGTTTGCGCGCTACTTTGCTTGAACACTAGCGAGTTCAGGCCAAAGAATGTCGTCTGACACCCAAAGCGGTCATCCAAGCGCCGCAAAATCGTGCTTATTAATAGGCAGCTTACGGCCATTAGCGGACATCGCTGGATGCTAATCCAACGACTTTGGAATAGATGCCAATTCGCCGTTTGCCTCCCACTCTCGCACCCGTGCGAGTTGCTTGGCCATCTGCGACTGAATGTCCGCGACGATTGCCTGATAACGCGGATCGTCATGCAGTGAGGCCAAATTGTCGTTCGTTTCGGTGTTGATCCACCAGCTTGATCGCCATCCCTCTTCAACGGCAGTGGCAAATGTGTTGAGAGCCTTCTCCTTGTCACCGAGCAAGGCATAGATCTCCACATCGCTGATGCCAAAGCCGCTGTACCCGAGCCGTGGCCTGGACCCAATAGCCAAGAGCGCCTTGTTCAAGAGATTCTCCGCCCGTTCCCGCTCGCCGACTTCGTCCAGGATGTTTGCGACTTCGATGGCCCAACCCCAGTTGGTGGCATTGACCTCCGGATCCTCGCCATCAACAAGGTCCGGCTTTGCCGCGCGGTAGCGGCGCAGGGCGGCATCGCTGCGACCAGCCTGGTAGTCTGCATCTCGCAACACGCTAAGAGCCAGCCAGTCGTTTGGTGACACCGCGAGCAGCGCCTTTGCGGCGGCGATGATTTCCTCCGGACTGCCCGTGTAGCGTGCCAGATGCACGGCTGCCCACTTCGAGTCAGATTGCGTCGGCGCGAGCCGCATGGCCTCCCTCATCCAGAATTCCCCTGCCACCGGATCGCCGAGGTCGAGATAAACCATGCCCAGCCAGCGAGCATGATCAGGATTACCCGGGTCCAGTTCGACGGCCTTGTGCAGCCAGCGCACGCCCTCGTCAAGCTGCGCAAAAACCTCCCAGTAAAGGTCCGCCATGATGGTGTAGGCACGGGGATAGTCGGGGTCGATCTCGATGATCCTTTGACATCCAACCAGCGCGTCCTCGAAACGACCCGTCTCGTGATAGTCCTCGACCACGACCATGTTGATCGGCGTCGACAGAGGATCCAATTCCAGCGCCATCTGATGCAGCTCGAGTGCCTCTTCCTTTCGAGCATATCCCCATCTCATTAGTAGGCCGTAGCCGTGGTAGGCTGGAGCGTAATTCGGGTTCAATTCCAACGCCCTTTTGTATGCTTGCTCGGCGCCGGGGAAATCCTGTTGCCCGAGCCGCACGGTTCCCAAGCTCGCATACGCCTCGCCTAGCTGATCGTCCAATTCCAGCGCGCGCTCGACGGCTGGCCCGGCCTTTGCGAGGACGTCGCGGCCATCCAGCGCGCCGTACCGCCCGAGAAGGGAATAGGTATCCGCCAAGCCGACATAGGCCAGTCCGTACTGCGAATCTAGCCTGATTGCCTCGGAAAAATGTCCCACCGCTTCCTGTAGCGCGGTGCTTGTGCGACGAGCCATCTTCTGACGACCCAGTAGGTAGGCGTCGTAGGCGGCGAGGTTTGCAGTTGGATGACGATTGAGCCGCGCCAGCTCGTCTCCCAACAACGTCACCTTCAGCGCATCGACGACTTGTGTCGCGATTTCATCCTGGATGACGAAAATGTCGTCAAATTCGCGTTCATAGGTCTTCGACCAAATATGGAATCCGTCACGCGCATTAATGAGCTGCGCGGTGACGCGGATGGTGTTACCCGCCTGTCTCACGCTGCCCTCAAGCACAGAACGCACACCAAGTTGGGCAGCAACGTCAGCGACGGCTATGTTCTTATTCTTGAAATGAAACGACGAGGTTCGGGCGGCAACATGCAACTCCGAGACCTGCGCGAGGCGGTGCAACAACTCCTCGGACATCCCGTCGCTAAAATACTCCTGTGCCAGATCACCGCTCATGTTGACAAAAGGCAATACTGCAATTGATTTCTCCGGCGGCTCGCTAATCCACCATTTGTCGTATGCAAATAAAATGACGGCGGCACACAACAGGGAGATGACAATAAAGTCCAGCCGTCGACCAGTGACGTGAGTTATCGATTTTGCCGAATCAACATCTGTCTCGAGACTGATGCCCTCCGGCGTAATCTCATAGAACCAGGAGAAGATCAGGGCGATCGGAAAACCGACGACGAGCACAGCAAAAATGGCACCGCCAGCCCAGGCGGGCAATCCGACGACGGTCATCAACACCTCGGCCACCTGCATGATCAGCCAGGCAGCGACCAGATAAAGCACCGCCATACGAAAGACATTACGGCGCCTGAGTTCCGACACCAGCCTCATGAACCAGTATTTACGCCGTTATCGGGGCATGCTCAATTCGTATCGACCGCAATATAGGGAATGTCGGCTTTGGGTCATTGGCGGCCCGTGACCGTATATCTAGCTCAACGGCTGATATTGACTCGATCTCGCTTCTAGGCTGAAGATGCCTTCGGGGTCATTGGCAGGGTCGATCTATATGAGCCGCGGTTCACGCAGAAAAACGAAACTAAGTAAATCGATGTCAGTTACAGATTTCGACAATGGGTACTGGTATGCGACGGAAATAAAATCGTTTGCCAAGGAGATCAAAATTGCCGGGGTTTCGAATCTCCGTAAAGACGAGCTTGAGGAGCTCATCAAGCATTACCTCCGGTCGGGCAAAGTGAAACGTTCAACCAATAAGCGCCCGCGTGTGTCCGGGCGCAAGGATTCTGACCGTGGTTTAAAACTGTCCCTTCCGGTCGGCGTCTACACGAATAACAAAGAAACAAAGAGCTTTATCGTGCGAGAAGCAAAGAAGATCGCGCCGGATTTCAAGGAAAAGTCGGGTTCCCGTTATCGCCTCAATCGTTGGCGTGAAGAACAGATAGAAAGAGGAGTCAAAATCACCTACGGCGATCTTGTACGCCGATTTGTTGAATTGTGCCAAACTGACGGACGTTTTCCGCAAGCGCGATCTGGTCGATATGTTAACTTTCTTTCCGACTACTTTTCAGGGGAAAAAGGGGCTAACCGTGACGAGGCCATTAAGGCGTGGAAAACGCTTAAGGGCCTCGACATTCCAAAAACCTATTCCGCTTGGAAGAAATTTCATCTGGCCAAGTAACTGAGCAGAAGATAGGCTGACTTGAGCTCACCGGCGCGCTACGGAGTTAAACGCCGTCTTCTTCTAGCGAGGCTTCGGCGACCGCTTCGTCGATCATCTCGCGAACTTCTTCGAGCGTCGGCGCATCCGGATCAACCTCCACAGAATTGTGAACACGGCGAACACGCGTAAACACTTCGGCGTCGTCGAATTGCGCAACGCGAACAGGTACACCGCGTCCGGCGCTTGCAATGGCCCGCACGTGATCCTTAAGCGGTGGGCTGAACGCTTCGTCCGCATCATCGAACAGCGATGTAATACGTTTTTCCGGATCGATCGTGTCATCGGCCAGCGGCACATGCCCTTCGAAGTACCACTCGCCATAACGCCGCCCCATAAGATACGGTTCGTTGATGATCGTTACAGGTTCACCAATCCCGACCAATTCGTACAGGAACTCGATATTCTCCGGGTATAGCCTTACGCATCCATGACTGACGCGCATACCTACGCCAGCAGGCTGATTGGTCCCGTGGATCAGGTAGCCTGGCAATTTGAGTTTGAGTACACGTGTGCCAAGCGGATTTTCCGGGCCGGGCGGCACGACCGCCGGCAGCGGATCGCCAAGTTCGGCGTGTTCGCGACGAACGGACGCCGGCACCCACCAGCTCGGGTCTTCGGCTTTGGAAACAACGGTCGTCGAGCCGAGCGGTGTTTCCCAGCCAACGCGTCCGATGCCGATCGGAAAGCTCAGCACGATCTGGCTCTGCACGTCGCCGGTATCAGGGTCGCGCCGCACCCCGTCGCGGGGAAAATAAAACAAGCGCTTCGACGCTATGTTCAGCACGATGCCCTCACGCGGGACATCCGGCAGTACAAACTGTGTTGGCAGCAGTATCGGCGTGTTCGCGCCAGGCAACCATGGATCGACGTCGGGATTTGCCGCAATCAGCTCGTCGTAACCGAGCCCGTACTCCCGCGCAAAATCCGACAACGTATCGCGATCGTTAGTAAACACGACTTGCGGCACACCGACAACGGATTGGTCCGGAGATTCGATGACGAAACGATTCGTATTAATCGGCTCTTCGACAGGGCGTTTCTTTAGGGCACGCACCTGTGCCGTGGCCCCGGGCCCGCGAACCGTATCGAAAAAATCTTCAATCGTCGCACACCCGGACACGAAGACCAGCAACGGTATCGCTATGCGCAGAATGTACTTTGTCTTCATAAACGACATACGCGGATTCTCAGCGGCCAGCGCACCGCGCGCTTGCTGCTGCCCCAAGCCGCCTTTAAGGTGGCTTCGATAATACCCACCGGGTCCTGTGCATGCCGGGATTGATAACGCTTGCAAGCCGACCAGGTACGCAGATAGCCGAGCATATCATCGACGCGCCAGTTGAGCTGCATGTCAAATTCCGGCGACTGGACCTCCGAGCCAGGCATCGCGATGCTGAGGTAGCCCTCCTCAACCAGCGCCCGCTCGGGGGACCAAAACCCGTCCAAAATACCCTGATAGAGCTCGTCAACAACCGCATCTACCGCAGTGGAAACCACGCAAAGCTCGTAGCACCAAACGGCGATAATGCCGCCCGGTACGATTACCCGGTTTGCTTCGGCGAAGAACTTGTCACTGTCAAACCAGTGCAATGCTTGGCCGACCGTAATCAGGTCAGCCGACGCTGACGCGATTCGCGAGGTCTCTGCCGGGGCCACCCGATAACTCACACGTGGGTGCGCAATGGCCGAGTCGATTTGTTTCGAGCTGGCGTCGGTCGCAATGACCTCATCGAAATGTCCGGCCAATGAGACGGCCGCCTGGCCATTACCGGTCGCGCAATCCCATGCGAGCCCGTGTCGTTCGCACAAGCCCGCCAAATACTCGAACAATAGCGGCGGATAGCTGGGTCTGTACCTAGCGTACAGATCCGACTTTTTTGAAAAATAGTCTTTGAACGACGTTTTGAAGCCTATTGGTTCGTGCAGTCGGGATTCCGACCGTTGGCCTTTGCCTCGTTATAGAGTGCCAGCGTTTCGCCAAACTGCGAAACCAGCGAGTCGATGCGCTTCTCATTCGATGGATGCGTCGACAGAAATTCAGCCGCTTCGTTTTTATCGTCGTTTTCAGCAGCCATGTTTTGCCATAGCGGCACGCTCTCACGCGGGTCAAAACCCGCGCGCGCCATGAACTCAAGACCAATGACATCGGCTTCGGATTCTTGTCCGCGAGAGAATGGCAGCATGATGCCAAGTGCGGCACCGGCATTTAGCGCCTCGTAGGCGGTGTAAGTCGCGCCTTGATGGCCGCCACCGAGAAGTACTGCAGCGACTTGAATACCGACATTTGACACTGGCGATCTCGATGCACGCTCGTTTGAGTGCCGCGCCGTTACGTGTGCAACTTCATGACCGAGTACTGCTGCCAATCGATGCTGGTTGTCCGCCGCCTTTAGTATGCCGGTCATGACACCAATCTTGCCGCCCGGCATCGCGAAAGCATTGACCGCTTCGTGATCAAAAATCGCCATGTCCCAGTCGAGATCACGATACTCAGGCTCCAAAATATCAACGATGGCCGTCGCTACGCAGTGCACGTAATCAATCGTCACCCGGTCTGTTTCCAGCGGAATCGATGCCCGCATTTCAGCGAATTGTTGTGCCGCCTCGGCGGCCAATTCAGTGTCGGAGCGAAAAATCATCTGGCTGCGGCCGGTCGGTGATGTGGAACACGCCGCGAGCACCAGCGTGCCAACCACATAGGCAATCGATACTTTGATGCGCGTAGACATAACTTATTGAAACCTCACAGATTGAATCCTCAGAACGCCTTGGATTACCACGACATTATAGCGCCCGGATACGGCGCAATACGCCAGCGCCTGGAGATTTCGACAAACGTGGGCCCTAGCGGTTCCGCTATCTAGCGCGGCAGACGAGACTCGAATCGCCGCCGCCAGCGCGCGGCGGTGGCCTTTTCAAGGGCATTATCGATGTTCGCCATTAGGCGTTTCTGCAGCGGCTGTTTGATCTTGTAAGTCACCTCAAAAAGCTCTCGCTTGTCGGCGAGCTCGCGCAGCAATTCGTCACTGGTCTTGATGGCATCGGCCAGACCGTATTCTAGGGCGCGAGTACCGTACCAATGTTCACCGGTCGCAACTTTGTCCAGGTCGAGATCGGGCCGATATTTAGATACCGCACTTTTAAAGAGCGCGTGTACGTCTTCGAGCTCTTCCTTAAGTTTGGCGCGATCCTCGTCGGTGTTTTCGCCGAACATGGTCACGGTGCGTTTGTATTTTCCGGCCGTGATTTGTTCGAAATCTACGCCGTGACTATCAAGCATGCGATTGAAATTCGGGATCTGCGCGAGTACACCGATCGAACCCAGAATCGCAAACGGCGCCGCAAATATCTTGTCCGCGACGCAGGCCATCAGATAGCCGCCACTGGCGGCAACCTTGTCAACGCATACGTGCAGCGGAATACCGGCATCTCGCACACGCACCAGCTGCGACGCGGCTAGGCCGTGTTCATGGACGACGCCGCCGTAGTTCTCGAGACGAACGATGACCTGATCGTCGGGCGTCGCAACGTCAAGCACGGCGCTTACTTCCTCACGCAGCGACGGAACCGCGCTCGCCTTGAGGTCGCCTTTAAAATTTATGACAAAGCTACGCGGTCGAGTCGACTTTTTTTTCGACTCGGCTTTCTTCCGCTGTTTCTCCTGTTTGTCTTCCTTTTTTTGCTCGCTCTTGTGCAGCACCGCGTGTTTCAAGGCATGCGCTAGCGATTTATATTTTTCGTTCAGGCTCTCGACTTCGAGCCCTTCCTGGGTGCTCTTCCGGCTCGCTGCAGCCGCGAAACCAATCACAACGATGATGCCAATGACGACGGTCAGCACTTTCAGCAGGAACAAACCGTATTCGAATAAAAACTGACTCATAGGTAATTCCGCGAGGGCGCGCTTGTCGTCGCCTAGACGGCGAGGCCGACGTTGTTTTTCTGCAGGACCTGCTCGGCACGATAGCTCGAGCGCACCATCGGTCCGGCGACGACCTCGATAAAGCCGCGTTCCAGGCCTTCGATTCGATATGCGTCGAATTCGTCCGGTGTGACATAGCGTTCGACAGCCAGGTGATTTGGCGTCGGTCGCAGATACTGGCCAAGGGTCAGGATGTCGACCTTGGCTGCTCGCAGGTCGTCCATCGTCCGCATTATTTCGCTGTCGCGCTCACCCAATCCAAGCATCAGGCTGGTTTTGGTTAGGACGTCGGGTCGATGATGTTTCGCGTGCCGCAGTACGTTTATTGTCTGTTCGTAACCGGCGCGTGGATCACGAACTGGATGCGTCAAGCGCTTAACCGTTTCAACGTTTTGTGCAAACACCTCGACGCCAGAATCGACGACGAGTTCGACATGCTGTTCAACACCATTGAAATCGGGCGTCAGCGCCTCTACCGCGGTTTCCGGATTCAGACGTTTAATCTCGCGAACGCAGTTGGCGTAATGCGAGGCGCCGCCGTCCGGCAAATCATCACGATCGACTGATGTGATGACGACGTATTTGAGGCCCATCAACTGCACAGCCTTGCCAGTATTCATGGGTTCCTCGTAGTCCAACCAACCCTTGGGATTACCGGTATCGACTGCACAAAAACGGCATGCACGTGTGCAAACTGACCCCAGCACCATGATCGTTGCTGTGCCGGCATTCCAACACTCGCCGATATTCGGACACATCGATTCCTCGCACACGGTGCTCAAGCGGTGCTTGTGCACAATATTTCGTACGTCCGAATAACCTTTGCCGCCGGGCATTTTGGCGCGTAACCAGCTGGGTTTGTCGCCACGTGGTACAGGTTCGGCATCAAGACGATGTTTGACGCCGTTCTTGATCGCAGAGAAACCAACATCTGTCTGGTACTTGGTACCGCTCTTAACGAGCGGAATGCCGCGGAATTTTTGCTCGGATTTACTCATGTGTCTTGAGGGGTAAGCCTAAGTTTTTGGGAGCGGGATTCTCTCACATCCTCCACGGCACCCGCTAGACCGTGATCAATCTGGTTGTGGCCGTGAGACTCTTCATCGGAAGTAAAGCGCAGCGAGCCACCACCAGACATTGATACGCGAGGTATTGGGCGACATGCCGTTTATCCGAAGTAAAGCGCAGCAACGCGAGCCATGAGGAAAAACGGCATGTCGCCCAATACCCAAACAAAAAAATCCCGGCCGAAGCCGGGAAAGTCAGGGGGAATCTCATCACGCCAGAGGTGATTCAGTGCAATCTGGACCAACTCACGAGTTTCACGTCACTGCGGTTCAGATCGAAATTTCGTGCCAACACGGCCTCGATGTCTCGCTTGTCCGAATCACCGTCCATCGGCTGACTCAGTTCTACGACACCACTGAATTCATTACCGCCGCGATACGACGCGTCGGTCAGGATGAACTGTGTGTAGTACTTTGCGGACATGTGCTCACACTACGGGAACGCCCGCGGAACGGCTGTGAGCTAGGGCACAAATTCCTGGATTCTGGCGTTCGGACGCTAAAACGGTGAGCTAGGTCACACTGCCGACCGCGATACCGTTCAGGATAAGCCCGACCAGCTGACCGCCTGTCCGACATAATTCGGGCTACCCCCGGAGTCCCTGTTTCCAGGCTCGATCGAGGCGTAAAATCCGCGCAAGATTCTGGACTTTGGGCGCGGCTCACAGAATTTGCCGCGCAGCATATGTAATATCATCGACCAGCCGCCAGTCGCTTGGGGCTGTGTGGTAGACGATCGACACGGGGAACGGACAGATGTTCAGAAATGCGAGAATTCGGCACCGCCTGGCACGGCTGATTTTGACGGTCATGCTGCTCATCGGCGCCGTTGGGGTACAGGCACAGGACGAGCTTAGAAGCACATTCTTCAAGGAAGCGGATGCGGCGAAAGCGGCCGCCGATGCGGCCAATGCGGAGCTTTTGGCGCCTCGGAGCTACGGCCGCGGCACCAAAGAGTACGGCGACGCCGAAGAGGGCCTGCGCCGCGGTCGCAACATCGAATATGTGCGTTCCAATGCGGCAGAAGCGGCCAATCATTTCAAGACAGCCGCCGAAGCGGCGCGGCTCGCATCGACGGCGCTAGCGCAGGTTATGAAGAGTCGACAGGACGCTGCTAACGCAAAGGCGCCCGAATTGTCGCCCGAAATCTGGGCCGAAGCGCAACGCAAATTCGGTGACGCGATCCGGCTTCTTGAACGTGGTGATCTGAAGAACGCCAAGCGCCGCGACATCGAGGCGACGAGTCTGTATCGCGATGCCGAACTCGTCGCGATCAAGGCTCAATATTTGAGTGAAACCCGCCGTCTGCTCGCCGATGCCGACCGCGCACGTGTCGGCCGCTACGCACCGATTACGCTTGGCAAAGCCAAGCAGCTGCTGGCCGATGCTGAACGGGAGCTCAGTGAGAACCGCTATGACACCGACTTACCGCGCAGCCTTGCACGACGCGCGAATTACGAGGCGAAGCATGCCATTTATCTTTCAGAAGTTGTTCGCCAGGTACGCGACAAGAAGCTGACGGCGGAAGAACTTGTCCTAAATTGGGAACAACCGATGTCAGCCATTGCCGGCGCTGCGGACGTAGTTCCGGACATGGAAGACGGACCGGAGCGACTCTCGGCGGAACTCGTTGGCTACGTCGATACACTGCGCAACGAAAACCAGCGTCTGATGCAAGAAAATGCCGAAGATGACATTCGTTTGGCCGACCTCGAAGAGGAATTGCGTGCTCTCGACGAACGTCTCGGTGGCGCAACGGCCGAACGTGCTGCACTGGTGCATCGGCTTGAAGCGCAAAACCGTGTGAAGGAACAATTTTCGCAGATTGAGAAAATGTTTAGTGGCGACGAAGCGCGCGTGTTCCGTCAGGGAGACACCGTAATCATGCGGCTCGTTGGTTTGACGTTCGACAGCGGTGCGTCACAAATTCGGCCCGGCAATTTTGACTTGCTCGCGAAGGTTGAAAAAGCCATTGACGTTTTTCCCCGTAGTGAGCTGACGATTGAAGGCCATACGGATTCGCACGGCGGCGATGACCTAAATCAAAAGTTGTCGCAGGAACGCGCCGAGTCGGTACAGCAATACATGATCAACGCGATGCGAATTCCCACCTACCGGCTGATCGCAACAGGCTACGGCGAGACTCGTCCGGTCGCCAGCAATGAGACGGCCTCCGGGCGGGAGAAAAACCGTCGTATCGATATCGTCATAAAACCGGTGATGGACGCGTCGTAGCCCGCCACCATTCAGCGATGGCACGGCCAGTGACGTTGTTGACGAGGTAGCCGTATTCGGCATGTACGTTTAGCTGGCCGTCGAGACGGAAAGAGTTGAATAGTGCCTGATCGTCGATGGACTCGATCAGGCCAAGCCCAAGCATTTCCTCGAAATCATTGATTAGCTCCCGGTCGAGTGCCGTCATATCGCCGATGGCAGCCAGATTAATCCACTTGCGAATGTTGTTCGGATAGCGCTGAATGCCTTTGTCGCCATGACCCATGATGCGCTTTTGCAGATAGCTCTGACCCAACGGACTGCCCATGGTCAGTAGCAAATCGATCTCGAGGGCATCCTTGTCCCCATGCGTCATTTCCCACAGGCTATCGTAAGCAATCACCGAACCCATACTGTGGGCCAGCAGCAAAATCGGGCGCTTCGATTCCCATGCCGCGCGCAGCGCCATCTTCAACATTTCGCGTACGTGGTCGGCAATACCGTTTTTGTTGTGTGTGTAGCGCAGCAGATCACGAATATGCAGCTCCATTTTCTCGGTCGCGAGATGTGGAATCAGAAACGGCAGCAAGTCGCCGAGACGGTACAGCCACCGCGTAATCCGGCGTAGGAACGAGGCAGCCTCGCGGATATCTTTGTCACTGGGCTTTTTTTGTTCGATAACCGCATCGATCCCCGCCATATCCAACGCAATGTCTCGGTGCTCGCGATAAAAATCAAAAGTCCACGAAACGATATCGAAACTGTGTTCACTCGCGCGGATTTTCTCAGCAACGTCCGGATCGACGCGCCGTACCCCCTCGAGCATGCACCGATACAGTGCGTCCTTGTGCACTTCTGCTTCGGGCTTCGGCAACAATCCCGGAATGTATATGATTAGCGGTGTATGTATTGCTTGCATGACTACGACGACCTTAACAATCGATCCAGTCCATGCAAATCACTGACCTCTCCGTCTGGCTCATCGATGTCGTCAGGCCAAGCGTTGTTATCTCGATTTATCCACACCGCCCAAAGCCCCGCCTCGCGCGCGCCGTTTATATCCAACCGCGGATGATCTCCGACGTGCAGCGTTTGCGCGGCTGCCGCACCGCCCGCCTCGACGGCAGCTTCAAAAATTGGCGGCGCGGGCTTGGCAGCCCCCGCCGTGCGCGCGGAGACAAATCCATCGAATAAATCGCCGATGCCAATCTTGTCGAGATCTGCATTGCCATTTGTCACGGCGATTAAGGTGAAGCGCTGTGTCAACGACGACAACGCGGGCCGCACGTCTGGATACAAATCGAGATCGTTGCGCTCCGAGTCGAACACGTCGAAAGCCGCGTCGACGTCGATAGTGTAGCCCGCCGTTTGCCCCATACGCGTAATAACTTCGCGGCGCAAAAACGTCAGGTCGTGGGACCGATCCGCGTGTTCGGCAATCACCTGATTGCGTAAGCGCAAGACATCATCATGCGAAAACGCCTGCGGAACGCGCGGGTAGTTCAACGTCAGCCAGTCACGCAGGCGCCGTTCCGCGCGCGCAATGACTGGGCCGATCGCCCACAGCGTGTCATCGAGGTCGAGTGTAATCGTCGTTATCGTGCGTACGTCCAGCACGTGTTGCCCGGAGCCGAAGAATGATTGACCATTGTGGTCCGTATCTGCGAATGAGATCAACCGGCTTAAGATATGAAATACCTACACACGATGGTTCGCATCGCCGACATTGACGCATCGCTCGACTTTTACTGCAACAAGCTTGGATTGGTCGAGCTACATCGCCATGACAGTGAACAGGGCCGCTTTACACTGTTTTTTCTCGCCGCACCCGGGGATGAAGACGCACAAGTTGAGCTAACCCATAACTGGGACCCGGAGGAGTATGGCGAGGGCCGAAACTTCGGCCATCTGGCCTATCGTGTCGATGACATCTATGCGCTATGTCAGCATCTGCAGGACAGCGGCGTCACAATTAACCGGCCACCACGCGATGGACACATGGCATTCGTGCGCTCGCCTGACAACATATCAATTGAGTTGCTGCAAAAAGGCGAGGCGCTGCCCGCTCAGGAACCCTGGGCATCGATGCCGAATACCGGACACTGGTAATACGAGCTAATGCACGCCCGGCATCAGCGGCGGCAACGTCGCGCCTGAGCTCTGTTGCGACGCCGTGTCGGTGACCGCGAAGGATCGCATGGCCTTGGCGGTGGCCGTAGCGTCCCACAGACCGCCATTCTTACCGTAACTGACTTCCGACAATCTCATCAGCTCGTCGCTGAGCGGCGCCGACACACGTCCGGCAAGTTCACCGATACTGCGTGGCGTATCTTCCGGCCACTGCAAGGCCGCCCATTCAAGCATTGCCCGCCTCACTCCGCGAGCGTCATTCGCAAGTGCCGCTTTTCGTGCCGCTTTGAGATGCCGTGCCTGTTGTCTGTGTATCGGCACCGGTGGCGGCGCACGATCCTCCCGTCGAGGTCGTGACGACCACGACCACGCCAGCAAAGTCAGCAACCAGACAACAGCGAGAATTTCCGCAACGCGACGCCAAAGATTCGGCTGCGCGGTAACGGCCGGTATTGGTTCGGGCTGAGCCGCTGCAACCTCCGGTTCCGCTACCACCGGTACCAGCGGCAACGCATCGGCAGATGGCAATATGTTGACGGATCGCTCGGGCAATCGAGCGACGCGCCACTCGCCCGCCTTGACGTCCCACCAGGGCAATTCGAGTTGTGGCAGCATGACGACACCTGCGTTGACGCCAATCATCGCGTATTGATCCGTACGAATGCCCCGAATGCCGCCGTCTTCGAGACCACGTTTCAATACGGGCTTGTCCGGATATATATTCACGCCAGTGGCGGTCGGCGGTTCGATGATTGGAATCTGCGTTTCCAACTGACCCAGCGCGCTAACCGTGACATTGCGCGAAATGGGTTCGCCGGCACGCAATTCATCCGGCTCGCGTGACCAGTCGTCCGACAAATCCAGCTCTGTCGCTGGCAACCACGCCGCGTTTGGAAAATCCGCGGGTGGTGCCGGGATCGGCTTGACGACGACGGTCCGCGATTCGGACTCGAATACCTTGCGTCCGGTAATCCTTCCGTCTCGCAATACGCGCGCTTCGAATCGTGACGGCGAAATTCTTATTTCACCGCTTTCCTGCGGAAAAATTGCGAATTCCCTTTCGACAACATTGTAGGCACGGCCATTGAGTATTGCCTCGTAACTGCGTTCGTCACCGGCGATTTCGACAAGCACCTCAGCGCCGCTAAAGGTCGGTTCACGTAACGCTGGTTGTCGGGTTGCGACGGCACGAAAAATCTTGATCGTGTACAGGACTTGCGCTTGCACGAAGGTCTCGTCGTAATCAACCTCCGCGGTGATAAAAACATCCGCCTCGCCTGGCGGTTCGTAACTCGGTTTCGTCACAATAATCGTGACCGGGTTACTCTGCTCATTGCCGATGCTTATCGGCGGAATCGAAATCTGGCCCGCACGCTTCGGCATCAGCGTAATCGTCCAGGTCATACTGCGCGTAATCTGACCGTAATCGATGCTTGTATTACTAAGTCGACTTGTCTGGCCAATTACGAAGTCTTCGTCGAGCACTGAAAGGTCCGGCGATATATCGGCCGTTGAGTCCACTGTGAGTTCAAGCGAAAGAGACTCATTTTGTTCAACACGTTCGCGGTCGACGCGGGCACTTACTGCGGCCGCGGCCACATCGACGATGCACAGCATCAACAGTGGCAACAGCCACGAAATGTGCAGCGAAATTCGTCTGATTCTTACCATGGTTGCGCCTCGTTGTCCGGCCACAGGTTGTTACCGTCCTGGTCTTTACCCATGCGTTGATACTGGTAGCGGAACTTGCGGCGCAAAAGCCCCCCCGGATCATTAGGAATGCGTCGCAGCCATTGCTCCAAAGCCTGTTGCTCAGCCTGCAGCCTGCGCAACTCGGCGAGTTCGGCCTCGGTCAATGTTTGCTCAGAGCGCTGCTGTTGTTCGGCCTGTTCTGCCGCGCGCCGCAGTTCTTCCTGCAAAGCCTGCAAGTCCTCCTCGGTGGATTCGTCCTCTGGTCGTTGCGACGGATCGCCGTCGTTGGAGTCGCTGTCCGATTGCGCGTCGTCATCGGCTTGTTGATTTGGGTCCGGCGGCCGATCCGATTCTTCGCTATCGCCGCCCGGCGTCTCCGAACTCTGCTGCTGATCGCCTTGCTGATTCTGCTGCTGTTCCATTGCCGCTCGTAGCAAATCGCGATTGTAGGCCGCATCGACGTCGTCGGCATCTATCTCGAGGACCTGCTCATAGGCATCAATTGCCGATTCGAATTCACCCTGCAACGCCAGTGCATTACCGAGATTGTAGAGATTTCGCGCGTCCTCACGTTCAGCAAATTCCGCTGCGCTCCTCGCGTAATCGCCGGCGCGATAACGCGATACAGCCCGCCACTCGTCGTCTTCAAACAGCTCAGCCGCCGCCGCCGGGTCGCCGTCCTCCAATAAATTTTGTGCCTGCTGATTGTTGTTGCGCCACAGCTCGTCCCAAAGCGACGCGTGCGCCGGTTCGGTAATCGGCAAAATCACGATAACGACGACTAGCAACCAGCCGCGACGAAATGCCAGCGCGGCGAGCGGCAGTAGCAACAACAAGATATACGGCCCTTCTTCATGCCATTGATCTGTCGTTTGCGATTCGTCGCTCGCTCTTTGAGGCCCGACTTCGCCGGATAACAGGTAATCCAGGTCGCGCGAGTCCGACGTTAGCACCGCATAGCGGCCGCCACCGGCTACCGCAAGCGCCCGCAGCGACGTCTCCTCCAGGCGAGGAACCGCGATTCGACCGGACTGATCGGTCACAAAGCCGCCGGTCGCGCGCGGTATCGGCGCACCCTGCGTGGTACCCACGCCAAGGACCGAAAGCGTGTAACCGGCAGCCAACAAATCCCGCGCGATTCGCTCAGTCGCCGGCGACGAACCGCCGTCACTTATCAAGAGCACTTCGCCGACGCTGACCGACGCCTGATCGAGCAGTTTTCGGCCTTTGTTTATCGCAGCAATCGGATAACTGCCGCGGCTCGGCATTATGTCGGTGTCGAGGCTGTTGACGAGAGCGGCAACGGTGTCGGTGTCGGTCGTCAACGGCGTAACAGTGAACGCATTTGATGAATAGACGACAAGCGCCGTTTGGCCACTAGCCCGACGCTCGAGTAGGTCGAGAATTTTCAATCGCGCGCGCGCCAGACGGCTTGGTGACACATCCTGAGCGTCCATTGATCGCGATAGGTCGAGCGCGACGACTAATGACTGGTCCGAGCGAAACACCGGCTGCTCGATGCGTTGCCAAGCGGGACCGGCCAACGCGGCAACACCGAGCACACCGCTGAGCCCGAGCAACAGCCAGCGATGGTCCGATCGCTTCGCCTGCGCGCCGGACAACACGTGTGGCGCCAGCTGCTCATCGACGACATTTTCCCAACTACCGGGGCCTAGACGCCGGCGCGCGAACAGAATTGCGACAGCGATAACGAATGGCAGAGCCAGGAGCCACTCGGGCCGCAAAAAATGAAAATCAGCCAGCATGCGCTTGTACCTTGGTCACTCGTCGGGCACGCCTTGCCAACAGGTTTTGAAACAAGCTGACGGCGGCCAGCAACGCAGCTAACGTAAATGCACCGGCGAGTGGCAAATGATAGAGCGACCGAACGGGACGGTATCCGGCCTCCGGTTCTTCGACTGGCTCGAGTTCATCGACAAGACGGTAGATATCCTGTAACGCGGCAGTATCTTTCGCGCGGAAATAGCGACCGCCCGTGAGCTCGGCGATCTGTGTCAATGTCGCTTCGTCGAGATCGGCCGAAGGATTGATTCGGCGTCGTCCGCCGACGATTGACGCAACCTCAAGCTGTTCCGCACCGATGCCGATTGTGTAGATTCGCATGCCAACTTGACTTGCCAATTCGGCCGCCTTCAACGGCTCAATCTCGCCCGCCGTGTTCGCACCATCAGTCAACAAAACGAGAACCTGATCGCCGCCTTCGACGCCCTGTTCGTGGACACGTTTTACAGCCAGCGTAATCGCGTCTCCGATCGCAGTCTTTTCGCCTGCGAGTCCAATAAAAGCCTCCATTAAAAGTATTTTTACGGTTTCGCGGTCCAAGGTTAGTGGTACCTGCAGGTAGGCACGCTCGCCAAAGAGAATCAAGCCGATACGATCGCCTTCGCGGCGGCTAATAAAATCGCTTGCGACGGCTTTGGTCGCCGTTAAACGATCGACACGAGCACTGCCCAATTCGAAGTCTTTCTGGTCCATGCTGCCAGACAGGTCGACGGCGAGCATCAAATTGCGGCCAGACACGGGCAGGTCGAGTTCATCGCCGATGTGTTGCGGGCGCGCAGCCGCTACAACGAGCAACACCCAGGCCACTGCGGCCATCCAGAATCGCCAGTTCAGCATCTGTTCGGTCGCGGCCCGCCCGGTAAGCATTGAAAAGTGCGCAAATCCCGGCACGCGCAGCCCGGCTTCCTGCAGGCTGTCGGCTTCCGGAAGGTAGTGCCGCGCCAAAAACGGCAGCGGTAGCAGCAGTAACACCCATGGCCAGGCAAACGACAGCATCAGGCCGGCTTTCCCACGGCTGTGGACAGACGCAGCCGAACGGCATCGACGAGCGCTGCGACGTCGGAAGCGTCAATCTGTATGTCAGGATTTCGGTATGGCCATTCGATCAGTGGGCGGCCATCACCCTGCAAGAAATGCGAGCGATCGAGATCACGGTCGAGCCATGCCAGCCACTCCTCGCCAGTCAATCCGGCGACTTCTGCACGCGGTGCGTACGCGAGCATCGTTCGGCGCAGCAACTCCGACAGCTGCGCGCCCAATAAAACGGCGTCACCATGTTTTGTATAGCCGCGCGTATAGACCTGCAACTGACGCAATGCGTGGCGACGCGCGGCGTTGTAGGCACGGTACCTGAGATATCGTCGCAACAGCCAAAGCAGCCCGAAGACGGCGAGACCGATGACAAGCCACCAGCCGGGCGCCAGCGGCCACCAGCCAGTTGGTGTTGGCAGGTGCAGGTCTCGAAGTGGCAGTTCGGCGGGATTCATCGTTAGCGTGTGCGTCGTCCGAGTGCCGTTTGCAATGCCTCGACCGGGTCGTCCTCAGTTGACATCGACATCTGATGAATTCCGTAGCGCTGACAAAACGCCGCGAATTCTTCGCGGCGTGCATCAAAGGCCTCCGCGTAGTCGCGTCGGGCCGCCACCGCGTAAGTATCGATCGCCAACTCGTCGTGGTCCGCAACCAATCGGTAGCGTCCTGGCGGCGGCAGGTCGCGTTCGAACGGATCGTGCAGCGTGACGGCGAGTACTTCGTTATGCCGTGCAATACTCGACAAGTATGACTGCGCCGTTCGTGACAGCCCGCTGAAGTCAGACAGCACCACGACGAGACTACCCGGCCGAGAAACTCGGCGTAGCGCCGCCAGCGCCGTCGTCAGTGCTGCTTCGCCATCATCGTTCGGGTCACGCGTACGAGTCTGCCAATCTGGGTGCTGAGCAAGTGCGTGCACGAATCGCAGCGCGGCCTGACGGCCCAGTCGCGGCTTCATTTCGCGGTGCACATTGTCGCCGAAAATAAGCCCACCAAGACGATCGCCACGATGGTGTGCAGCCCACGACAACAGTGCAGCCGCACGACTCGCATTGACCGACTTATAACAACCTCGCGTCGCAAAGTGCATGTTGGCACGCAAATCGACAACGATGAGCACCGGACGTTCGCGTTCCTCGCGGAATAATTTTGTATAGGCGGTTGTGCTGCGCGCCGTAACGCGCCAATCAATCGAACGCGGGTCGTCGCCAGGTTGATAGGGTCTGGATTCATCGAACTCCATGCCACGACCACGGAAGTGCGACACGTACGCTCCAGTTTGCAAGGAATTCACGCGCAGTACATCCAGCGCGATCGCGCGTGCCGGGCCATTCAGTCGAATCAGTCCCGATTGAGTGACATCAACTGGCGACGCATTTTCCGGAATGTGGTCGAGCCTCATGCTACGGCACCCCCACTCCGTCGAGCACGCGCTCGATCACGGAATTCGGACCGACGCCGTCGGCTTCCGCTTCGAAACTGAGCACCAGACGATGACGAAGCACATCCGATGCGACAGCCTGAATGTCTTCCGGGCCAACGTAGTCGCGGCCGGCAAGCCAAGCGTGTGCGCGTGCAGCGCGATCGATACCCATACTGGCGCGCGGCGACGCGCCGTAGAGTATTTGTCCTTCGAGCGAACTATTGACGCTGCCCGCATTGCGAGTCGCAATAACTATATTGACGATGTACTCCTCAAGTTCGTCGGCGAGATGCAGCCGCAGAATGTCCTGACGTGCCTGCATAATCGATGACAAGGACAGCAGCTCTGTCGGTTGAAACGCATCTCGCTGCCGCGCTTTCGCCTCGTCGCGATTCAGAATAAGAATGCGACGCTCGTCTTCCGGCGTCGGGTAGCCAACCTCTACGTGCAGTAGGAAACGATCGAGTTGTGCCTCGGGCAACGGATACGTGCCCTCCTGTTCAATTGGGTTCTGGGTTGCCATCACCATGAACAGATCATCAAGCGAATAGCTCTTGTCACCGACCGTAATCTGGCGCTCTTCCATAGCTTCGAGCAGTGCCGACTGAACTTTCGCCGGCGCACGATTGATCTCGTCGGCGAGAATCAAGTTGTGAAACAGTGGGCCTTTTCGAAATTCAAACGTGCCCTCTTGCGGCCGATAAATATCAGTACCGGTCAGATCGGCCGGCAGCAGGTCTGGCGTAAACTGCAGCCGATGAAAGTCACCCTCGATGCTTTCCGCAAGTACTTTGATCGCGCGCGTCTTTGCGAGTCCAGGCGCACCTTCGACGATCAAGTGGCCGTCACATAAGAGTGCGATCAGCATGCGGTTGATCAGGTGCGATTGACCAATGATCAGACGGCTTGCGTGGGCCTCGAGTTGTTGGAATTGTTCTACGACGCTCATCCGCGACTCCATAGATAAGGTGGGCGACAAAATTGGCGTGCCATTTTAGTGATGATGCATGGGCACGCCAACCGGTCGCCGCATTTTTTGCTCATATTTTGGTAACGATCAGAGATAATGGCCTCCACTCTGACCTCCGTGAGTTCAATAGATTGCACCTTCAATCGCTAAATTCCGGGCTTCTGCCCGTGTTTTTGGCCACCGTATTCGTAGTCGCCGCCTGTGGAGAAAAGCCCGCTGCAGATACAGCCAGCGAGCCAGCGCAAGCGTCATTCCTGCCAGCACCGTTGCCGGCAGCCGCGGGCTGCGGTGACAGAGGTCGACTCCAGACGAGTCTTTTTGGGGCGCTGGCAGGCGACCTCGAGTGGACAGCCGACACGATGAGCTGCGAAGGCATGCCGCGCCCGGATGGTCGCGGCGCCCGGCTCAGGTTTTCCGGGTGGACTGGCGACAGTGAAATCACTATCGCGATCATTATTGCGGTTCCGGACCTCGAACGCGCGAAAACGGCGACAGAGCTACCAAGCAACGTGACCGTGATCCAAGAAGGCAGTGGACGGTTCTTCAGCACCTCGGACCTCCACAGTTGCTGGACGGATATTAACGATCAGCGCGCAATCGATGACAATGCAGAGCGGTTTTCGATTGATGGCAGACTCTATTGCATCTCGCCGCTGGCCGAGGTCAATGGTGAGGCCAGCGTTTTGATATCGGAGCTCGCGTTTTCCGGCCTGGTCGACTGGTGATGATCGCGCGACTGTTCATGCCCTTGTGGCTTGTCGTTGCCGCCGTCACGCATGCCGATGACGAGCTCGACGCAGCATTCGATCGAGATGTGCTGATTATCGAGGCCAACGAGTTCGCTTGTTATCGCTTCGATATCTACCTCGCGGTGAAATTTGATCAACAGCGGCGCGGTCTGATGCATGTGCGCGAATTGCCCGCAACAACCGGTATGCTGTTTGTCTATCAAGACAGCGACATTCACTCGATGTGGATGAAAAATACTTACATCCCGCTCGACATCGCATTTGCGCGCAGCGACGGCACTATCGTCAACATCGTGCAGCATACCGAACCGCTGTCGCTGCGAAGCATCCGTTCCATAGAGCCGGTATCCTATGTGCTCGAACTAAACGCCGGCGTCACCGACCGTCTGGCAATCAAAGCCGGCAGCCGATTGCTATGGGGACCGATCTTTGACCAGCAAGCAGCTAACTAGCAATCAGAAAAACCTGCTGATTCTATTCGGCGTCATCGTACCGACCACCGTTGCGGCCATCGTATATCTTCAAGCAGCCGGAATCACCGACGACAATTTGAACATGCTGCTGCGCTTAACGGCACGCATCTCATTCATGATATATCTCGTCGTTTTCGTGGCGCGGCCGATGCGCGAATTATTTGCCAACATCACGACGAAATGGCTACTGCGCGAACGGCGTTCGCTGGGAATAGCATTTGCAGCCATGCATACGGTGCACCTCGGGCTGATCGCATACCGATTCAATACGATCCCGGGATTAGACTACGAGCCATCGAACAGCATCGTTGGCGGCACCGCTTACGCGCTGTTATACCTGATGCTAATCACGTCGTTCGACGCTCCAGCGCGTGCGCTTGGGCCCAAGAGCTGGAAGCGCCTTCACAAGATTGGGTTGTACTACATCGGTCTGATATTCGTGTCGACGTTATTGCCAGATCCCGGCGATGAGATTTTCACGCTCGAGCGTGCATGGTTTGTGTTGCTCACTGCGAGCGCAATCTTCATCCGGCTGACTGCTTATTTCGCGAGAAGAAAAAAAAATTAGGCAGCGGGCGGCATACTCTTCATCCTCATGGCTCGGTCCGATAGCTAGCTCGATCCAACGGTCAGCTAGCCACCCTGATGAATACGCTGTGCTTTACTTCCGATGAAGAGTATGCCGCCCATTGCCGTCACGATTACCCCAGACAATGCGACAGACCATGAATGGCGGCATTGCTGCCCGGGGTTCGATAGCCTGTCGTGATGTCAAGAATGGTGTGGCGACAGCGCTTGTGCGGCTTTTCGAGCGAAGTAAAGCGCAGCGCAGCGAGCCATGAGGGAGAGAAGCCGCACAAGCGCTGTCGCAGTGGATCTATAGGACTGCAGTAATAGATTCGGCGAGATATTCCACGTTGTCGGTCGTAACACCGGCCACATTGATGCGGCTGGAACCGATCATGTAAATGCCATAGTCGGCCTTGAGCGTATCGATTTGTTCCGCATTGATCCCCAGGAAGCAGAACATGCCGGTCGCACGCGTCAGGTGCGAGAAATCACGACTCGATGCCTTGTTTTTTAGTGCGTCATGCAACAACACTCGCACTTCGCGCAGACGGTCGCGCATTTGCGCAAGTTCGACCTGCCATTTTGATGTTAGTGAGGCATCGTTCAGAATCATCTCAACAATGGCAGCACCATGGTCGGGCGGCACTGAATAGATCGTTCGCACCACGTTGCTAGCCTGGCTCGCAACGACGGCGCGCGCTTTCGAATCGGCCGCCATGATCGATAGCGATCCAACACGATCGCGATACAAGCCGAAATTTTTCGAGCAGGAATTTGTCACGATCATCTCTGCAACTTTGTCGGCAAGGTGGCGCACGACAAATGCGTCAGTGTCAAGATCGGCGGAGAAGCCCTGATAGGCCATATCGATAAATGGAACGAGTTCGCGCTCGATAATGACATCGCTGATCGCCCGCCATTGCTGCTCAGTTGGGTCGAGGCCGGACGGATTGTGACAGCACGCATGCAACAGCACGATGTCGCCCTTTGGGACACTCCGTAGGGCCTCGAGCATTGCATCGGCATCGATGACGTGGCGGTCGGTGTCGTAGTAAGGGTAGGGCTTCAGCTCGAGGCCGGCGCCGCCCAGCAGCGGAACGTGATTATTCCAGGTGGGCTCGCTGACCCAGACAGTTGGTTTCTTGCGGGCTCTAAGCAGCAACCCGGCCGCTACCCGAAGCGAACCTGAGCCGCCGGGCGCTTGCAGCGTCGTAACGCGAGCGTCGTCTGCCGAGCCGGCAAATGTCAGCGTCTGCATTGCTGCGTTGAAAGATTGTGAACCGGCCGTGCCAAGATACGCTTTGCTGTCCTGTGTATCGACAAGGCGTTGTTCGGCCGTTTTCACGACGTCCAGTACCGGCGTCAGTCCGTCGGCGTTGCGATACACACCGACACCGAGATCGATTTTATCGGCGCGCGAATCGTTCTTGTATTCAGCGATCAATCCGAGGATTGCATCGGCCGGTAGTGTTTGCATCGATTCAAACAACATGAGTCTCCGAACAGAGCTTACGTATCGCGCGCATTGTACACACAAGCCCCAAAAAAAACGCCGGCCCATCGGCCGGCGTTTCGATTTACATTGTCAGGCTTTCGTCAGGCCATTGTCAGGCTATGGGCGCCCAAACTGAACACCAGCCCTTCGCATTCACGGCTTTGCCCGGGAAGATTTGGCATGGACGCCATTCGTCACCATCGTTGCCCTGTATCAGAGCACAGTTGGCGCAAGTTTGATCGGCGGCCGGATTATTGCGGCTAGACGGATCGACGCTACTGGCGTCGTGAACATACTTCATCGCCTGCGCCATTGGATCGTCCAGCGCCAGTTGCGGTAAGTCCTGTGCCTTGGCGTTACGGCTCGTCTGCATAAAGCAGCCGGCCGCCGTCGCGGCTGAAAGCTGAATAAATTTTCGGCGTGCGATTTTGCTCAACGAAGTCTCCTCGATATTCTCTATCAGTCACCGAAACCATTTCGGCGCCTACTGTCAAAGTGTGGTGGCTCAACCTTGCTATTGTAGCCACGAAACCTGAACGACAGCATAACGCGTAATGTGTAGTCTTTGTGTAAGGATTTTCATGCGAACGATTATCATTTACAACGCCCTCGCCACTGCCCTCATTGCGCTCAGTCCGCTCGCTGCCAACGTCGCCCACGGCGCCGCCCACGAGTACCTCGTGCAGGTCGATAAAGACATGCGACATATGCACGTCGAAGCTCGATTTGGCCAGAAAATCGATACGCTCTCCGCACGCTCCCGTGACGCCGGGCGCTTTTTGACTGACGTTCGCAACTGCGACGATGACGAGCGTATCCGCGTAAACGGTCGACGTATGTCCCTACCCAACGGCGGTACCAGTTGTATTCACTACAACGTGAATCTTGTGGAAGCAGCAAAAGCCGAACGCCGTAATGCGACGCTGGCGGCCGCCAATATCATTGTGTCGCCTGCCGTTTGGTTCTGGCGGCCTGCAACGCGGGATGACGATCGCATCACGATTCGTTTCGAGCTCGACGATTCAGTTCAGGTGTCCGTGCCGTGGCAACCCGTCAGCGGGCAGCCCGATACTTACCGGCCGAAGCCGTCACCTGAAAGTTCGACAGCGCCTGCCGCATTTGGCGACTTCGAGTATCACGAGAGGCAAATTCCGGGCGCCCTACTCCGAATCACGGTGCTCAAGTCGACCAGTGAATTCGACACAAAAGCTATCGTTGCATGGGTCGTAGCGGCGGCCGGCAATGTCGCGCTCGCCTACGGACAGTTTCCGAATCCATCGCCGAGCGTCATCGTATTACCCGTCGGCGCATCGGGTTGGAGCAACTCACCGGTGCCCTTTGGTCGCGTTGTACGCGACGGCGGCGAATCAATCGAGCTGTTCATCAACGAGGGCATGCCCATCGATGCGTATTACGACGATTGGACCGCGACACATGAATTCAGTCATCTGATGCTGCCGTACATCAGTTCGCGACATCGCTGGATTTCTGAAGGTTTTGCCCAGTACTACCAAAACCTGCTACTTGCGCGCGCCGGCCAATACACCGAACAACGCACATGGCAAAAACTCTATGAGGGCTTCGAGCGCGGCCGAACTTCGAGCCCCGATATGACACCGAATGAAGCCGCGGTCGGCGATCGCCGCGCAGCAACGATGAAAATCTACTGGACCGGAGCGGCACTTGCGCTGTTCGCCGACGTCCAGCTTCGCGAGCGATCAGATGGCGAGGAGTCTCTAGACTTTGTGCTGCAGCAGTTGCAGCAGTGCTGCCTGCCCGCGGAAGACATGTGGTCGGGCACAAGACTGTTCGCCAAACTGGATACGTTTCTGGATGAGCCACTGTTCATGCCTCTGTATCGGCGGCATGCCAATGCGGCCGGATTTCCCGAAGTTCGGCCACTGCTGACGCGTCTTGGCGTCGTCGTCGAAAATGACGTTATTAGGCTAAATCAGGGCGCAGAGCTGGCGCCGTTGCGCGCATCGATGACCGGGCGCTGATATATACTGGTGGGCTGTGGCCGGTCCAAGTCGATTTCACGCCCATGAGCGCAGGAAGTTTTGCCGTCGATATCAACAAGCACCGCCGTGGGCGCAACAGCGTTCGCGCGGACAGTGTTGCTGTTGAGGAGCCGCTCGAAATTCGACTCGGTTTCACGACGCCCGACGGCCGCGCCACACGTAGCATATCGATTACGATGCGCACGCCCGGCAATGACGAAGATCTGGCGGCTGGATTCCTTTTCACCGAAGCCATAATTCATTCCTCGAGCGACATCGCATCGATCGATGTCTGCGGCCCGCCAGCGCCTGACTCCGGCAATCACAACGTCATTCGGGTCGAATTGCAGCCGGACGTCGCAGTCGACCTTGGACGGCTGCAGCGACACTTCTATACAACGTCGAGCTGTGGCGTTTGTGGCAAGACTTCGCTCGATGCGCTCAAAGTGGTCGGACACAAACCATTGACGGCCGACGTACCTGCATTTAGCGAGACAATTCTCGTCGCGATGCCCGACAAGCTACGAGCCGCTCAAGAAACCTTTGAAGAAACCGGCGGCCTACACGCGGCCGGTGCGTTCGACACCGACGGCAATCTGATTGCGACGATGGAAGACGTCGGTCGTCACAACGCGGTCGATAAGGTGATCGGTCGTTTGCTGCGCGATGATAAGTTGCCGGCGAAAGAACTGGGCATGATGGTCTCTGGACGCGCGAGCTTCGAGCTAATGCAAAAGACATTGGTCGCCGGCATGCCGCTACTGGCGGCGGTCAGTGCACCGTCAAGTCTCGCCGTGCAACTGGCGCGCGAATTCAACATGACGCTGGTCGGTTTTCTTCGCGGGGACACGTTCAATATATATGCGGGAGATGGGCGATTATGTCCGTGACCAATGGTTACGACGCGGAAGTTGCGAGCAAGATCGTTGCCCGCTTCGATGCGAAACCGGAGCTGCTGATACAGATTCTGCGTGGCGTTGTGGAGCGCTTCGGCTACGTTCCCGAGGCCGCCGTGCGACAACTCGCCGACGAACTAAACTTGTCGCGTGCCGATGTTCACGGCGTTGTCAGCTACTACCACGACTTCCGTACCGAGCCGCCGGGCAAACATATTGTCAAGATCTGCCAGGCCGAGGCCTGCCAAGCGATGGGTAGCCGCGAACTGACCGCGCATGCCGAAGATGCGCTCGGCATTAGAATGCATGGCAGCAACGACGACATCACGTTGGAGCCTGTTTATTGCCTCGGCAACTGCGCATGTTCGCCTGCCATCATGATCGACGAACGAACACACGGACGCGTCAACAGTCAACGCTTCGACGAATTGATCGGCGGCCTGGAGGCGGACGACTGATGGCCCGCACGAAGATCTATGTGCCGCGCGAAACCTCGGCGATTTCGGTCGGTGCCGACGACGTCGCGATCGCGATCGCCCGTCATTCCAAAAAGTCTGGCACCGACGTACAGCTCATTCGTAACGGCTCCTGGGGCGCCAGCTGGCTCGAGCCCCTTATTGAGGTTGAGGTCGACCAGCAACGCATTGCATACGGCAATGTAGAACCTGGCGACGTTGACGGCCTATTTCAAAATGGTTTCCTGGATGGCGGCGAACACGCACGGCGCCTCGGGCCCATTCAGGATATCGAATACCTAATCACGCAAGACCGCTGGACGTTTTTCCGTGTCGGGCTCATTGATCCACTGTCCGTGGAAAGTTATGCGGAGCACCAGGGATTCAGCGGATTGCAACAGGCGATCGAAATTGGCAGTGAAGCTGTGCTCGACGCCGTCACCGAATCCGGTCTGCGCGGCCGTGGTGGCGCAGGTTTTCCGACCGGCATCAAGTGGCGCACGGTCGCGAACGCGGAGGCCGATCAGAAATACATTACCTGTAACGCCGATGAAGGCGACAGCGGCACATTCTCAGATCGCATGCTGATGGAAGGTGACCCGATGTGCTTGCTCGAAGGCATGGCGATCGCCGGTTACGCGGTCGGCGCGAACAAAGGCTACATCTACCTGCGCTCAGAATATCCACTCACCTACAAGATTTTGACGCGCGCGATCAGCGCCGCCGAACACGCCGGCTGGCTTGGCAAGAACATTCAGGGCAGCGAATTCGACTTCGACATTGAGATTCACGTCGGCGCCGGTTCGTATGTCTGTGGCGAAGAAACGGCGATGCTCGAAAGCCTCGAAGGGAAAAGGGGCATCGTCCGTTACAGGCCGCCGTTACCTGCGCTGGAGGGCCTGTTTGGCAAGCCGACGGTAGTCAACAACGTCATCACGCTTGCATCGGTACCAAATATTATTCGTTTGGGTGGCGAACGCTACGCGGGTTTCGGCGTCAATCGTTCAAAGGGCACGCTGGCGTTCCAGCTCGCCGGCAACATCAAGCGCGGCGGCCTGGTTGAGAAAGCGTTCGGTATCACGTTGCGGGAACTCATCGACGGCTACGGCGGCGGCACAGCATCGGGCCGTCCGTTAAAGGCTGTTCAGGTTGGCGGGCCGCTGGGCGCCTATATTCCCGAATCACAGCTCGACACACCGCTCGATTACGAAGCTTTTGCGGAAATCGGCGCACTGATTGGCCACGGCGGCATCGTCGTTTTCGATGACCTGGTCAATATGGCGCAGCAGGCACGCTTCGCGATGGAGTTCTGCGCGATCGAGTCTTGCGGCAAATGCACACCGTGCCGCATCGGCTCTGTGCGCGGTGTTGAGGTCATCGACCGCATAATCGCTGGCACCGATCGTGAAGAAAACTACGACCTGCTGGTCGAGCTTTGCGACACAATGGAAGACGCATCGTTATGTGCAATGGGCGGAATGACGCCCTATCCGGTGCGTAGTGTTCTAAAATACTTTGCAGAGGACTTTGCGCTGTAGACGCGAGGCGATATATAAACCGTACGTGACAAAGCGATCTCGGCACGCCACCGCCGAAAACCACTGAAACCGTCAATATCGAGATTGACGGTCACCCGGTCACGGTCGATGCCGGCATCGCATCGCTCAAAATGGCAAGACGGATTTGAGGCGCGTGCTAAACGACAAGGGCATATAGTCGAGACCACCTGACCCGTTCTAGAAAGCCGAGGTACAGAGGGTCCTCATCCTCATGGCTCGCTGTGCTGCGCTTTACTTCGGTTGAAGACCCTCTGTACCTCAGCTTGCGTGATCCTCCTCGGTATCGGCAAATAGCCAGCCCTCGATGGGTTTTTTTAGGAATCTAGGGAAAAGTATGAAGGCGAGGGCTAAGGCTATTCCGCCGTACATCGGGTGGAGCTGCACGACGTATACCGGCCACATGAACGCCTTGACCATGTTAGCAATCGTGTCGGTCGCGAAGCGCAGGATGAACTCCGCCATTTGCGTCCGGAAGAAGTCCTGAACGCCAGTACTTTCCGATATTTCGCCGACGAGCGTGCGCGCCTCGAAGTAGAGAAACGTTAGCGCATAGCCAAAAGCATAGAGACCGCCCCCGCGCACGTTCCAGACCTTCTGAAGCCAGCGTCGAAAAAGGCCGTGTGCTTTACCCGGCAGCGTTTTAGGTTCTCGAACCGCATCGCGGCCAAAAACGCCGACCGAGCGGACGCTTCGACCGATTCGATAGCCGAGTGGTCGCTTAGGATTTGTCGAGTTTTGAGAATTTCGATCCTTCAAGGGTCAGATTGTACATCAGGCCTTTGGACCCGAAGACAAAACCGACAACAGGATCTTTGAGGTTTTGAGAATCGATCGTTTTGCCGGCACCGAGATCGATCAGCGCGACGGAGCCATCAACGCCGACTTTCCAGCCGCTCGCGTTGCGAAATTTGTTCAGTGACTCTTTGGTCATGAATGCGATCACGATTGATTTTGCCTGTGCTCCCAGTTGCAAACCGAAGGAACCACTGGTCGTGCGATAATAGTCCACGGTTGCTCCGCCGACGCGCAGCGCACCTTCGCCGGTCTCGGCACCTAATCCTATGCCGACCTTGATGACACGAGGAAACACCAAATAACCGGCCGACTGATTTAGGAACAGGTCGGCACCATTTACCTCTTGCTGAAACACCCTGAGCGTTTCGCTGACTTTCTGATCAATCTCTTGCGCCGATCCAGCAATCGCCGACATTGAAAGCAACAGCGCGAAGAGCGCTGCCGGTGTACGCAATCGGTGAATTTTCATGGTTCTGCCTCAAGTCTTTGGTTGGCGGCCCGTGGGCCGCTCGCTGAAAATTATGACGAGCAATGATAGCCCAATAGCCTTGACAAGGTTACTGCGCACGCCTGAACGCGCCCTGAATTTGACGTAACTCTGGATGCAAATCCGTTACGGTTCTTGCGGATCGCGGCTGGGCATCAGCGATGTTGGAATCGGCGCACGACGCCGATTCGGCATAGGTGCATAGGTCTGCGCCAGATAATCCAGCATTTCTGATTCAACCTCCGGCGCAAATTGCCATAAGTTCTGAGTCGCCTGCATCCAGCGAATCATATCGAGCCAGGTCTGGCGATCCGCGCGCTGGGATGTCACGAGCGCATGCGAATGGCAACCACCGCAATGGCTGCGCACATGCAGCCAACCCGGATTTTTGACGAGTCCGGTTTGCGGGTCGATGTTTTTTTCGTTTGCCGCCAACGACATCGGCAACAGCAGCAAAAGAATCGCGACGGTCCTCACGCGTGCACCATGACGGCAACACGGTGACAGGCATTATTCAGGTAACCGCGGGGGTTCCAGCCCGGTAATACCATTGGTTGCGATTCGCCGTTATCGTCCTCGGCTCGCGCCCAAACTTCGAAGTATCCATCCGCCGGAAAGCGCACACTGGTCTGCCAATGCTGCCATGCCAGCCGGTTGACCGGCTTATCAAGTTTCGCGGCCTGCCACGTCGCACCGAAATCGACCGACGTATACAAGCGTCGCACGCGATCGTCACCGGCCCACGCATGGCCGCGCAAATTAAGTTTTTGATCGCGTGGATGTTGAATGCCGGATTTTGGATATGTAATTAATGATTTAACCGGCATTGATTCAATGATGCACATATCTTGATCGGCAACCGCCTCTCCGGGTTCGATGGGTTTGCACGGCACACGATAGGACTGCCCTGTCATTTTCTCGCCGTCATGCACGCGGTCTCTGATCAACAGGCGTTGCAGCCACTTGCCACTAACCGATGCAGGCCAACCCGCGCACAGCAAGCGCAATGGATAGCCGTGCAAGGGCGGCAGCGGCTCGCCGTTCATTTCCCAAACCAGCAGCGACTCAGCTTCCATAGCCTTATGGATCGGAACGCCACGAGAAATCGGTCGTTTCGTTGGATCGCCGGACAGATGCGTATCCGCGGCTTCGTACGCAACGTAAACCGCATCTCGCGCGACACCGCAGTCGTCGAGTACGTCACGCAGGCGTACGCCAGTCCACTCCGGGCAACCAATGGCGCCGGTCGTCCATTGATTACCCTTGGCCGCCGGATAGAACTCTGAACGACCATTTCCACCGCACTCGATTTGTAGCTGCAAGGTATGCCGTTTATAGCGGCCTTTAAGCTCCTCTAGCGTTATTGACAACGGGCGCAAACAAGACTCGCCCTCGATCGTCAGCCGCCACGCGAGTGGTTCGATGTCATCGGTAAATGGTGGAATGCCGTTGTTACGGACGAACAGTCGATTTGTGGGCGTGACGCGATCATCGAGCAAGTGCGCCGGAGTCTCGGCATTGATGGGACGGTCGTTCAATACCATCAACCCATTTTTGCCCGGAATTTCAAAAGGCGCGTCAGTCTGCGCGAGCGCTGCAGGTATCAGACCGGCCGGCATATATTTTGCGAATGGAATGCTTGCCCCGACCGCAGCTGACATCGCCGATAGACCCGCGCCGCGAAGAAAACCACGGCGCGTCAACGGTGTTTTTCGCCGCCACAACATTTCGTCGGCGTATATTTCGTCTTCAGCGTAAAGCTCGTGCATTCCGCGTAGTTTTTTCATTTTCGATGATTGCTCGCGGCGTATAAGAAAGATTCCAGCATTGCGCGCAGCGTAGCACGCAGCGTCGCTGCCTTGCTGTTGTCAAATGTGCCGGATGATTCGTCCATATAGGCTCGCTGTGCGATCTCGAGCTGGACTGCGTGCACGTTATTCTGTGGATCGCCGTAGTGGCGCGTGATATGACCACCCTTGAAGCGTTCGTTGATTGCTGTCTCGTAGCTGCTGGCGTTGGCGATGCTCACAACATCGGCCGAAACAGCCGGCGAGCAACTACGATCGTCGAATGTGCCAATATTTAGCACTGGCAGCTCGCCATCGAACAGTCTTGGCACGCGGCTCGGTATCGAGTGCGCATCCCATAAGAGCGCATAGCCGTAACGTTCGCGCAGTTCAACGATCGTCGCACCGATTCGCTCGTGGTAGGACTTCCAGAAGCGCGCCGTTCGGCGCTTTTTCTCAGCGGCGTCGACCACAGCGCTGTCGCAATAGATGTTATCGCCCGCAAATGTTTTGTGCGGGCACAGACCAGTAGCAACCTGACCCTCATACAAAGACTCGTCGGTAGCAGCCCTATTTAGGTCGATGACGTAACGTGAGTAATTTGCACTGATAACCCACGCGCCGATGTCGCCCACAAATTCGTACAACTCATTAACATGCCAGTCTGTATCCGGCATTTGCAACGCAGCCGGTGTCATTCGGACAGAAATGTCTGCAGGAATCTCACGCCCATCGTGCGGGACACTGACTAACAGCGGCGTTGTGCCGACAGAAAACGAATAAACGTCGGTCATTGCGTGTCAAGACTTTGCGTCGGCAGTACCGACGATGCATGCTCGCGAAAAACACCATGATCAATGAGCTCCGCAACTTGCGCAATATCGGCAGATAATCCGCGATCGTCGGTATACCTTGGAGAAACATCGCGCACTATCGCAATGACGCTTTCGAGCGCCGCCGAACTCTTTTTCGGATGGTGAAACTCGACACCCTGAACAGCCGCCAGCAATTCAATGGCGACGATGTTATCGACATTATCGAGCATTTCATGCAGCCGCCTCGCCGCGAATGTTGCCATGCTGACATGGTCTTCCTGGTTTAGGGATGTCGGCAAGCTGTCGACGCTGGCAGGGTGCGCGAGCGACTTATTCTCGGACGCCAGCGCAGCGGCGGTGACCTGCACTAACATAAACCCACTCTTGAGCCCGCTGTCTTCAATGAGTACTGCCGGCAGGCTGCTCATGTGCGGATCGATCAGCAATGCGGTGCGCCGCTCGGACATAGCGCCAATCTCAGCAATCGAAAGCGCCAGATAATCTGCCGCAAAGGCAACCGGCTCCGCGTGGAAATTGCCGCCGGACAGGACGGCATGCGCGTCCGCGAACACGAGTGGGTTGTCGGTGACGGCATTGGCCTCAGTCTCGAGTATCTTGCAGACGTGCCGCAACACATCGAGACAAGCACCAATGACTTGTGGCTGACAACGTACCGAGTACGGATCCTGGACGCGGTCGCACTGGATATGCGACGCACGAATTTCACTGCCACGCATCAGCTCGCGCAATATGGTTGCCACGGCAATCTGACCGCCATGACCCCGAACATTATGTATGCGGCGATCAAATGGCGTGTCGCTGCCCTGGATCGCATCGGCCGTCATCGCGCCGGCAACTAACGCGGCCGCGAAAACATTTTCGGTGCGAAACACGGCCGCCAGTGCCAATGCCGTTGAGACCTGTGTGCCATTGACCAACGCCAGACCCTCTTTCGGCGCGAGTTTCAGTGGTTCGATACCGGCTTCCTCGAGTGCGGTACGTGCCGGGATGATTGTGCCGTTCATGCGAACTTCGCCGAGGCCGATCAATGCGGACGCCATGTGGGCCAACGGTGCAAGATCGCCCGAAGCACCGACTGAGCCTTTGCACGGAATACGCGGATATATCTGGTGATTGATTAGTGCGCAAAGCGTATCAACCAGCGCCAGTGTCACTCCCGAAAAGCCCTCGGCGAGTGCGATGACTTTCATCAACATAATCAAGCGCACGATGTTGTCATCAAGATCGTCGCCGACACCAACGGAATGTGAACGCACCAGATTTTCCTGTAAATGGCCTAGCTCGTCTTCTTCGATGTGCACTGTCGCCAGCATGCCAAAACCAGTATTGACGCCGTAGACGCTCTCGCCGGCGGCGATTATGTCGTCGATCAATTCATTGGATTCGGCGATGCGTCGGCGCGCATCAACACCGATTGATACTTCGACCGGTTCTCTCCAAGCCGCGCGAAGTTCTTGCAACGTGACCAGCTGATTATCTACGACAAGTTTCATGAGCGCTCTCCAGCGTCGATCATCGGCAACTTGAGCCCGTTATCGCGCGCACATTCGATTGCGTCCTGATAACCGGCATCAGCATGGCGCATTACGCCGGTCCCCGGGTCGTTCCACAACACACGTTCGATGCGTTTGTCGGCAGCTTCAGTGCCGTCGCAAACGATAACCAGACCAGCATGTTGCGCGTATCCCATGCCGACACCGCCGCCGTGATGAATTGACACCCACGTAGCGCCGCTCGCCGTATTCAACATCGCGTTTAATAGCGGCCAGTCGGATACCGCATCGGAGCCGTCGCGCATCGCTTCGGTTTCGCGATTCGGACTTGCAACCGAGCCGCTGTCGAGATGATCCCGGCCGATGACGACCGGTGCCGTTAATTCGCCATTTCGCACCATTTCGTTGAACGCCAGACCGAGGCGGTGACGTTGTCCCAGCCCGACCCAACAAATGCGCGCCGGCAAACCTTGAAAATGTATTCGTTTGCGAGCCTGGTCGAGCCACTGGTGTAGATGGTCGTCATCGGGAATCAACTGTTTGACTTTGGCGTCAGTCTTGTAAATGTCCTGCGGATCGCCAGACAGCGCCACCCAACGAAATGGTCCAATGCCACGACAAAACAGTGGGCGCACGTAGGCCGGTACGAATCCCGGAAAATCGAATGCATCATCGACGCCCTGGTCGAGAGCGACCTGACGGATGTTATTGCCATAGTCGAATGTCGGTGCGCCGGCGCGCTGCAGCTCGAGCATTGCGCGAACATGCACCGCCATCGATTTCGACGCCGCCGCCGCAACCGCATCCGGATCGGATTCCCGCTGCTCGAGCCATTGCTCCACGGTCCATCCGATCGGCAGATAACCATTGGCCGGATCATGAGCGGATGTTTGATCCGTCACGGCGTCGGGCCGGATTTCACGCTGTACGATTTCGGGGAGGATTTCTGCGGCGTTACCGAGCAAGCCGACCGACAGCGGCCTTCTGTCGGCAAGCGATTGCTCAATCAAAGCAAGCGCGTCGTCGAGCGAGTCGGCGCGCGTATCGAGGTAACCGGTTTCGAGGCGCTTATCGATGCGGTCACTCTGGCACTCGATGGCCAACATCGACGCGCCCGCCATAGTCGCGGCCAGCGGTTGCGCACCGCCCATGCCGCCAAGGCCGGCAGTCAGTATCCAGCGACCCGACAGGTCGCCATCGTAGTGCTGGCGACCCATTTCAACAAAGGTCTCATAGGTCCCCTGGACAATGCCCTGACTGCCGATATAGATCCACGAACCTGCCGTCATTTGGCCGAACATCATCAAGCCTTTTTTGTCGAGTTCGCGAAAGTGTTCCCAGTTGGCCCAGGCTGGAACGAGATTCGAATTCGCAATTAGCACGCGCGGTGCGTCAATGTGTGTGCGGAAAACGCCAACCGGTTTGCCCGATTGCACGAGCAGCGTTTCATCTTCAGCAAGTTCGCGAAGCGACCTGACGATTGCATCGAACGCTTCCCAGTTGCGTGCCGCTTTGCCGATACCGCCGTACACAACGAGGTCCTGCGGTCGTTCGGCGACCGCTGGATCCAGATTGTTCATCAACATCCTTAACGGCGCCTCAGTCAACCAGCTTCTTGCCGACAGCTTGGTTCCTGTCGGGGCCTTGATAACGCGTGGCTTGTTCACGGTCTTAGCTTCATTGGCTTAGTGCCTCCAGCTGCACGACACCCACAGGTGTCGACTGCGGCGTGCCGGCAGGCGCGTATTGCCCGGTCAATTCGTAGCGACTGCCTGGATGATGGAGTCTTGCGAATGTCACCGGCCTACCGCTCGACCAGGTACGACGTATCACGACCAGCGAGGGTTCATCGTCCGTCATCAACAGTCGATCGCGCACTGCCGCGTTCGGCATCTGCGCGCGAACAATTTGTTCGGCCTCGGCTAGCGGAGATATCGCGGTCAGATAGGCGCTCGGCGTAATCGTGGTGAAGTCCTGATCGAGGCAATCTGGCGCAAAGTCTGCAACGATGTGCCGGTCTTCGACCTGGATTGGCGTCGCGTTCTCGAAATGCACGAGCAGCGCGTGAAAAACATCGACACCCTGTTCGACGTGCAAAGCTTTGGCAATTTCACCGCGGGCGTGCTGTCTCGATTGACGGATAACTTCGGAAGCATGTACGTGGCCGCGGTGCGCAATCTCGTCGGCAATATTTCGAACTTCGAGCACGTGCGACTGCGATCGAAAGTCAGCAACATAGGTGCCGCGCCCCGCGATACGCTTAACGTAGCCTTCGTCAGTCAATTCGCGTAACGCGCGATTAGCCGTCATTCGCGATACGCTCATCGATTGCACCAATTCATTTTCGGAGGGCACGCGATCGCTCGGTCGCAGCTCCCCGTTCGAGATGCGCTCAATTATCAGATCTTTGAGCTGTTGATAACGGGGAATGGCGTGCGGCGTCATCGTACGCCCCATTCATTCGCGATGTCCTGAACAGTGCGCCCGTAGTCCGCGCGACTCGCTTTTAGCGTAACGTGTTCACCATCGACAACGCACCAATCACCATCGACCATGACGCGTTCGATCGGCAACTGGTAACCGGAGAAGACCAGCGCGTCCAGCCGCGACGCGTCGTCATGACCGACCAACATAGGGTCTTCACCGTACAAACAGACAATATCTGCCTTGCTGCCTTGTTTAAGGCCGGAAGATTCGTGGCCGCAGGCTTGCGCACCTCCGTCGATTGCCCGCACGAACAGTTCGCGACCGACATGCTTGTCGTGTCCATTCTGCGCGACAGCGACATTACGGGTTTGCGCCGCGAGGCGCTGGCCGTATTCCAACCAGCGCAGCTCTTCGAACGGATTGATGGAAACATGGCTGTCCGATCCAATGGCTATGCGACCGCCGGCGCTCAAGAATCGCCGTAATGGGAACAAGCCATCACCAAGATTCGCCTCGGTACTCGGACATAAGCAGACGACTGCCGTCGTCCCCGCAAGCTGCGTAATCTCATCATTGTCCATGTGAGTTGCGTGCACCAGACACCAGTTTTTCTGGACGTCAAAATTTTCCAGCAACCAGCGAACCGGGCGGCGCTCGTAAAATGCCAGACACTGATCGACCTCGCGCTGCTGTTCGGCGATGTGAATATGCATCGCCATCCCGCTCGAGTTGGCGACCTTCGCGATCTCAGCCAGCGACTCGGGGCTTACTGCTCGAATACTGTGCGCGCCAATGCCGGCCGACATCCGCCCATGCAAAGACTGCTGCGCATGATCGGCATGGCGCAGAAACTCATCCAGATTCAGCGCGAACAACGCCTGTGAACCCTCAGGTTCGGGTCGATCGAAACCGCCGCGTTCGTAGAGAACCGGGACATAGGTCAGACGAATACCACTGGCGTCAGCAGCTGTTGTAATCGCGTCGAACATCGAATTTTCGCCACCGCCGGAATCACGATGCAGGTAGTGAAATTCAGCCACCGAGGTATAGCCCGCGGACAGCATCTCGACGTAGGCCTGCCGGGCAATTCGTTGCAGCCGTTCGGCGTTCATTGCCGCAGCGAATGTGTACATTCGTTCGCGCCAGGTCCAGAAGTTGTCACGTCCTACCGGTGAACTCTGCTCTGTCCAGCCAGCGAGCGCGCGTTGAAACGCGTGGCTGTGCGCGTTGCAAAGACCCGGGATCACGCAACCCGTCCGATGATCGCCACTGGCGGCCACCGCGGCGGTCTCGATCGCATCAATGTGCCCATCCACAATGACAAGCCGGACATCATCGGCCCAGCCCGACGCGAGTAACGCTTTTCGGGTAAAAATGGCGGTCATTAAGGTTCTTCTAGGTTGTATATACAGGTTAGACTAGGGTAGATTGCTTTGCAATTGCTTATACGAGCATTTTCCACATGCCTGACTGGGACCTGCTGATTACCGATGCGCGGATTGCGACGATGCGCGCAGACGCGGCTGGCTATGGCGTTGTCGATAACGCCGCTCTTGCCATTGCGAACGGTAAGATCGCATGGCTCGGCCCGGCCGCGGAACAACCCGTCGAAAGCGCCGGCGAAATACGCTCGGTGGCCGGACGCTGGCTGACTCCGGCATTGATCGATTGTCACACGCATCTGGTGTTCGGCGGGGATCGTGCCCCCGAATTCGAACAGCGGCTTAGCGGCGTGTCGTACGAACAGATCGCTAAAGACGGTGGCGGCATCCTGTCGACAGTACGTGCGACCCGTGAAGCGGAAATTGACACCCTCTACGACCCGGCGTTTCGCCGTATCCGCGAGATGGCAGCAAACGGCGTCGCAACGATCGAGATCAAGTCTGGATACGGTCTCGACGTCGCGAACGAGCTGAAGATGCTCGGCGTCGCGCAAAACCTGGGCGGGGCGGCGGGACTGTCAATCAAAAGCACACTGCTTGCGGCACATGCGTTGCCGCCTGAGTATGCCGGTCATCCAAATCGATACATCGATCTGATTATCGACGAGATTCTGCCAGAAGTGGTCGAACGCGAATTAGCCGACGCCGTGGATGCTTACTGCGAAACGATCGCGTTCGACGCACCACAGATCGCTAAGCTTTTTCGTGCCGCGACTGAATCCGGTATGCGCGTGAAACTTCACGCTGACCAACTGAGCGATGGTGGCGGCGCCGAACTCGCCGCACGCTTCAACGCCTTGTCGGCTGACCATCTTGAATATACGTCGACGACAGGTGTGCGCGCGATGGCCGACGCCGGGACGACTGCTGTGCTGTTGCCCGGTGCGTTCTTGACGTTGAACGAAACGCAAAAGCCTCCGGTCGATGCACTGCGCAATCACGCAGTGCCGATCGCCCTGGCAACGGATTGCAATCCGGGCACTTCACCGCTGTGCTCGCTGCCATACGCGATGGCGCTAGGCAGCCGATTATTTGGTCTCACACCGGAAGAATGTCTTGCCGGTACTACACGCGAGGCAGCAAAGGCGCTCGGGCTCTTCGAGGACCGCGGCACTCTTGAAGTCGGCAAACGCGCCGATATTGCAATCTGGAATGTCAATCATCCGCGCGACCTGGCGTACTGGATGGGCACAAACCCGCTCGACACTTTGCTCGTTGCCGGTCTCGCCGTGAGTTAGGCCTGCTTTACTCGACTACTTCAGCGCTCTATTCTGCGTCGCTTGCCGCGTAATACCCGTCGCGGATAATCAATAAAGCGAACACACGTTGAACGAACATCTGATTGAAAAGCGTAGCTTTGTCGTTACGCTTGGGTTAATGACCGGCATTGCTGCTTTGACGGTGGACATCAGTCTGCCGGCCATACCGGCGATGGTCGACGCTCTGGCGACCAGCTTGCCGAAGGCGCAACAAATCGTCGGCGTTTTCATGGCCGGCATGGCGCTGGGTCAGATCCCATCGGGATTGCTTTCCGATCGCATGGGCCGCATGCCGGTGCTGTACGTTGGCATGCTGATATTTTCGGTCGCGGCTGTTGTCGCCGCCGCCTCAAACAACATTGGGCTCATTCTGGTTGCGCGGTTTGTACAAGGCTTTGGCGCCGCGTCGGCGATTGTATTGTCACGTGCAATCGTTCGTGACGTTGCGTCCGGGATCGCGGCCGCACGCCTTATGTCATTGATGGCGATGATCTTCACAGCGGCCCCGGTCATTGCGCCGAGCATTGGTGCACTGCTGATCGTGCAGTGGGGATGGCGCGCACCATTTATCGCCATCGCAGTGTGCGCGTTGCTGATGCTATTTGCGATACGCGCCAATCTTGCCGAGACCCATGTACCGAATGCCCAAGGCCATCCGCTGCGGCAGTTGCAAAAGAGCACGCGGGAATTCTTTTCTCATCGTCAAAGCATCTTCGGATTGCTCCTGGTCATTGTGCCTCCCGCCGGCTATATGTCGATTATCGCAATCTCGGCGGCATTGACCGTTGAAATCTACGGTTTTTCGGTGCAACAATACGGAATAATCTTCGCGTTTGCTGGCGTCTCGATTCTTGTCGGCTCGGCGCTAAATCGCTGGCTCGTTACTCGCCTCAGTCAGATATCACTAATCGCACTTGGCGTCGTGTTGATTGGTCTGTCTGGTGCTCAACTGCTGTTGATCGCCTGGCTCGACAGCGCGCCGTTCTGGTGGGTGTGGCTGTGCGTCTGCATGTTCATGTTTACGATCGCAATTGTCGTTTCGAACGGCACGGTGCTTGCACTCGATCCGTTACCGAAAGTTGCCGGCGTTGCATCCTCGATAATAGGTACTCTGCAAAACATAGTCGGAGCCGCCGGCGCACTGATTGCCGCCAGCATTTATGACGGGACCATCAGGAATTCGGTTCTGATTATGGGGGCTGTTGGCGCAACCGTTGCCGTAATTTTTCTGCTGCGACCGCTAATTGCACCGGGCCCGCTGGTACATCATCCCGACGAATTGGCGAGGGACTGAACGTAGTCGCGCGAACAAGACTGCGAACGCCGAGCGATAGATGGGTCGCTGTTCATCGGAAGTAAAGCGCAGCGTATTCAACGTAGTGACGAATGATCGGCTATATCAGAGTCGCTATCGGACCGAGCCATGAGGATGAGCAGCGACCCATCTGTCGCTCTATTCTCGGGCCGATCGGGCCACTATAAGGAATATTGGATTCCGACGTAGGCTGTTCTTGGTAAGCCCGGTCGAAGGCCCGCAGGCCGCGTCGACGCAACGTAGGCCTCATCGAACAAATTGTCGACCTTAACGTACGCCGATACGCCTGATGCGAAGTCCCAGGTACCGACGATGTCCCAAACAATATGAGAATCGACCGTCGTATCCGGCTCGAATGCTCCCTGGGTCGCGCGAGTGCGCATTTTGTCGACATAGCTCGCACCCAGATTGACGCGGAAGCGGTCAATATCAATGCCGGCCGTTGCTCGTAGCTGGTGCTCTGGAATGTACGGTAATTCGTCGCCCGCTTGCACGTCGCCCCATGGATCGAAATCGGACTCGAACGCGTTTTCGAATTCCGCTTCTATCGTCCACGTGTAACGAAGATCGAATGGCAACTTGAATGTGCGAAATGCGAGCTCACTGCCGACGCTAAGTTCGACGCCACTTACCACAGCTTCGCCGCCTTCAAATTGATCACCTATCTGACCGCCGCCACCGGTCGATTCCGTGACAGTTCCAACTAGATTGTCGTAGTCGTTGACGAAATAGATGCCTTCCATGCGCCAGCTACCGTTATCGAAGCGCGTGCCAAGCTCGACGTTGATGCTCGTCTCTGCGTCTGCCGAACTACCTGCTGCAGGCGGGTTATAACCTTTGTGTATACCGGCCAATAGGCGCCAGTCGTCGCTCAGACGATATAAAGCACCAAAGCCGGGTATCACTACTGACAGTGAATCTTCACGAATGCGGGTCGGACCATTAGCGCGGGTGGGATCAGCGGTTGAAAAATCCAGCCGCTCAAGATCGATGTCTTCGTACCGAATCCCCGGTGCCAGTACCCAGTGGCCCGCGTGGATCTCTGCATCGACGAAAAACGAGCGGGCGTTGGCGGTCGATATGCGATTGCTCTGCGAGCCTGCGCTGGCTCGGCTGGTCAATACCAGCAGGCCATCTTGCATTCGATAACCATCCTGATGTTGAAACCGATCTTCCTGATCCTCGTGCACGCGAAAACCAGTATTCAGCATTACTTCAGTGTCAGCGATTCCCAGATTCCATTCGATACGACCCTGAATCCCTTTCGAGTAGTAACTGCGATTGTTCGCGCGTACTTGCAACGAATCGTCTGGACTGCTTATTCCGGTCAGGTAGCCATACTCATTGGCGTAAGTCGAAGGATCGTCCAATATGTCACTTAGGCTGCTACCAGCGACAGACTGCAACTTATACCAGTTACGTTCGAAGTCGTTTTGATACGCGGTCACTTCACCGCGCCAAAGCTTGCCGGGATCGATTACGTAGGTCGCCTGGGCTTGCTTGTGCTCACCAACGAAATTGTCGTTCGCGGACGCCGCATAACGACGGTATGGATCGATCTCAAAGTCCGCATGTGTCAATCCGAGATAAGTGGCATCTGCATCTTGTTCGTTGAATCCGAGCTTCAAGCGTAAGCTTTGATAGACGCGACTACGCGCGTCGCTGTCGACTTGCAATTTGCCGACATAATCTTTTAGCTCGAATCCGGTATTTTCTGTTGCCGGCGCATCGATCGTCTTGAAGCCATCGCTTGACGCCTGTACCGTTTCAATGAGCCAGCTTACGCGCTCACCGCGATTGCCGGCGTTGATGTGAGCGTCGCGCGCATGGTTGTCGCCGGCTCGAATGTCGGCGTTCAGACTGATGTCATCCGGGATCGGTGTCGAGATCATATTGATCGCACCGCCGGTCGTGCGCGGTCCAACAGCAACGGCGGCCAGGCCCTTCAGAACCTCAATCGCATGCATGCGTCGCTGGGTCGGGAAGTAGTACGCGGACGACGCAGCATATGGCGCCGGTGCAATAAGGACACCATCTTCCAGCAATGCAATTCGCGCGCTGCGATCGAGACCAGACCCACGAATTCCGATATTCGGCCGCAGGCCAAAGCCTTCTTCTTCCTGCACGTAAACGCCGGGAACCGCACGCAGAACCCGCAGGATGTCCGATTGATTAAACGTCGCTAGGTCTTCGGCATCGATGATGTGCGCCGACCCTGGGACGTCGGCGGTATCGGCTGCACGTCCGATAATCGTCACGACATCGATGGGCTCGATCGCGGCCTCCACTGCAGCTTCATTCACGGCTTGCGCCGAAACGAATCCAGGCCATATCGACATGACCGACATAACTATAGCCGCCGAGCCGCGCGCCAAGACCGCCAAATTCATTGCTGTTCCCTCAGACAAACACGCTGTTCAGGCCAAACACTAATCGAAATGAGAATGATTCGCAACTACGTATTTACCCTAATACCACTTTATTTTTCGGCGCAGCGGCTTCCCGAAAGCAGATCTTGGGGGTTAACTAATTGTTTTTATTGATCGATCAGGAGATGTCCACGGACAAGATTGCAGGACTGTGCATTACGATGCAGGGCTTAGTCCCGCAAAAGTCCCGCATGCGAAGGCCGGGTCGACGTCAAGCGGAGTTTGGTCTCGGAAGACTGAGCATCTGGACGCTGGGTGAGAATCACAGTTCGAATGATAAACGCATTCGAATCACGACATCCGTGCCGAGAACCGCGCGGTTAATCTCGCGATTCACCGACGCCCGAATCAGATTATTCGACGGCCGTATCGATTGCCGCGATCCTGCCGAAAAACGATCTTACGAACTGATCGCCGGGCAATGAGTGCTACGTGAGGGGGAGTGTCCCTGTTCGATCATTTCGGTGCCAGCTCCACCACAAGATCGGAGCCTTGCGTTGCGACGTCATGATTCAAGGTCACCGGTTTGTAGCCGGCAGCGTTGATGGTTAGCCGGTGGTTGCCCGGGCCGAGCTGGGTGAAGCGGAAGTTGCCGTGCTCGTCGGCAGCCGCTGAGCGGCGCACCGACGTGCGGATGCCGTTCTGTTGGTTTGCCCATGTGAGACTGATATTGGGAACGGCCACCGGGTGACCGTCCTCGTTCAACACGCGTCCCTGGATTTCATCGTACCCCCAGTCCAACACCACCGTGATCTGCAGTTCGGCATCCGCGGCAAGCTGGATACCGTCGACCGAGTAGTACGGATTCGATTTGGTCTTTAAACGTAGTTCGCCGGCCGGTGCTTGCTCGACCACGAAGTTGCCCACGTCGTCACCGATGACTTGTTGATTGTCATACGAGGTCGCCTTCGTTTGCAGCACCAGGCTGAAATTGGGTACCGCGTTGCCAAACATATTGACCATCTGCCCGCGCAGCACGCCAGTGTCCCTGTCCTCTAATTCAATGTTAAGCGTCAGCCCTTTCTCCGTGACTGCGATATTTCTCTGAAAATAGTCCTGGTAAGTGTCGGCCGCGTTGATGGACAACATATAATCATCGCCCGGTTCAACACCGTGGAATACAAACGTGCCGGCCGCATCCGTTGTCGATCTGTGGTTCTGTCGAACCTTGGCGGACGACAGTTGAATACGCTGACCGGCGACCGGCTCACGGTCGGGACCCTTCACCGTTCCCGATATATCTGCCAACTCGGTGTTCGGGTCTGCTTGCATGACGATGTTCAACTCGAGCACATTAGCGTCAGCCGAGGGATCGGTCGCGAGCTGAACCTCCCGGTCCTGGTAGCCGTCTCGGCTAGCCCGCACCACGACAGCCGTCACCGTGTCCGCGAGCATGACATCGAAGACGTAATGGCCGTCCCTGTTTGTCGTAACGTCCCTGGCATCTGGAAGGTTGGCGCGCACTTGGGCCCTGGCGAGCGGTTTACCCGCGCTTGTCGTCACAATCCCCTGTACGCGAAGGTCCTGATGGCCGGTGACGATGAGATCGGCGAAGTCCACCCCGGCTCGCACCTGAATCCGCGCCCTGGCATAGCGCTCTGTCGCGACGTTGCTGATCTGGTACTCGCCATTGGCAAGGTCCTTGAACGCATAGGCGCCCTCGTAAGAGGTGGTCGCCCGGCGCTGACCTGCGCCGTGGGGGATGGCTTTGCGCCGTCCCTGCTCGAACAGGTGCGTCGCCGTTGCGGTTACCTCGATCCCGGCCACTGGCGAACCTGAGCGTGTAAGCACGCGGCCAGAGATGGCGAGATCGCCCAGCGGCTCTTCGTACCCGGCTTGCTCGGATTCCGTCTGCGCTGTGCCTGGCACAGCCACCGATTCGGAAATCTGGGTTCTGCTGTTTCCATCGGTCACCGCATTCTGTAAATCCGCCGGCTGCTGAGAATTGTCGTTCGCGGGCCCGGGCGTCGTATTGCGCGTGGCTGTTTCGGGCTGGCTGTGTGGGCCGGGGCTTGTCAGCGTGACCGTCTCGTCTTCGATCGCCGGTATTTCGAGGCGACTGCCGTTGGCTGCAGGCTCGTACTGCAGCCACAGGAAAAATAGAAAAGAGACCACAAACACGGACACGCCTATCAGCGGCGTTACCTTGACGAATCCCCTGCGGTGCTTCATTTCATCTACTTTGCCCCGTTAAACGCGAGGCGCCGTTGCGAACCAAGAATCATCATAAAGCAGCTGTGCCGCGTTGTACCATCAGCCAAGAAAAAGCCCGGTCATTTGACCGGGCGCTTCTTTCTTCTTGCCCGTGATCACCGGCCCGGCATCGGCCGCGAACCCAAGGTTACAAGGGCTAGCAAGTCGATCCCCCCGGCCGGAGGCCAAGGGGGATCACAAAGTTAGCAGCAGTTGCAGCCGCTACGGAACGTACACGTAGGTGAAGGTCGCACCGGTCGACGTGACGATGGTTACCGTCAAGCCGTCTGGAGCATCGCCACTGTCGAAGCTCAGCTTCAGCCAGTCCTTACTGCGTGCATCTAAAACCGTTGCAGGAAAGATCGAAGCCTGCAGTATGCACGTGTTATCCATCGTTGGATCGCAACCCGAGATCCCAAGATCGACACCGTCTTGGTACGAAGCGGACTCGAGCATCACAGCCTGGTCGTCCCACTCAACCCGGATGATCTCGATCTCGAGGTCCTCGAAGCTGGTGTTGAAGTACTGGATCTCGACGTCGCCCCTGCGGACACGGTCCCGAGAGACCTCGATCGGCGCGATGTTGATCACATGCACGCTGTCCGAAGCGTCGATCGGATTCGGCGCCAAAGTTCCACCGGCCGGCGTTGCTTCTGCCGACGCGGTGTTCTCGACATCGAACGGGAAGGTCTGAGTGCAGTCCTTGAACAATCCATTGACATTGAACCGCAGAACCTCGTAAGCAATGACGTTCCAATCGGGGTCATCTACGCCCTCAATCGGACCGGTCGCGCCCCAGCCATCGATAAAGGCCTCCGAGCAGGACAGGTGCAACTGGAACCCACCGTCATCTCCTCCGGCGTACGGAACGTTGAAGAAGATGTCCTGGTTAGCTCCGACGACGCTCCATTCTTCAGCGGGTACTTCGACGCGGTTCTCGTCCTCCAATGTTGCTTCGCCGGTTTCGGTCGAACCGTACAGCACGTAGCCGTTGTCGAAGTAGAACACGTAGTTCGCACCGGATGTCTCACCGTTGTCAGCGACCAGTTCTTCATCGAGCGCTACGAACGTGACCGTAACGGTCACCGAATTCCCCGGTGCCAGTGAGCCCACCTCGCAGAGGATGGTCTGGTCATCGTTATCGTTATCGAGATTCGTGCACGAACCTACGCTCGGCGTGACCGAATCGACGACCAAGCGCGGATCGACCGCGTCGGTGATGTCGATGTCGGACAGCGTGACGTTACCGGTGTTGGTGTAGACCAGCGTGAACGTACCCATCTCACCGACACCGACGTCGTCCTCATCGAAGGTCTTGGTCAGAGTGTGAGCCGGGCTCTGAATGACCGGGACCTGCTCGCTGTCGCTGAGCGGATCGGTCTGCACGCTGTCGCCTGTGGCCGTGTTGTCGATGAACCCGTTCAACGTCGGGTTGGTCCCGTTGTTGTCGAGATCGGCAAGCGTGGCTGTGTACATCACCGTCACCGTGCACGACAGAGTTGGCGCCAGGAACGCCGAGCACAACGTATCGACAGTGCCGGTCAAGTCATCGTCAACCGTCACATTCGTCAGATTCGCCGTGCCGTTGTTGGTAACAACGATGTCGTAGGTGATCTTGTCGCCCGCTTGATCGACGCTGGCCCCGCCATTTGACAGGTCCGGATTCGTGATCGAGATGACTTGCTTGTCTACCGCTAACGACGGATTCGGTACCGGCACGTTCACCGGCGAGTCCGAAGGCGGCGTCTGGTCGGTATCACCCGTACCGATGTTGTTGATCATACCGGCCAGCACGTCAGCCACCGTCACCTGGTAGTTCGTCATCAGCACACAGGTGTTGCCCGGCGTCACCAGCGCACAGCTGGTGTTGGCACCGGTCAGGCTGTCGACGACCGTCACGTTGGTCAGGTTGGCCGTGCCCGTGTTGGTCACTGTAATGGTGTAGGTCAGCGTGTCGCCGGCACTCACATCCAGGGAACCGTCTTCATCGACGTTGTTGGTCAGCGCCTTGGCCGTCGTG
>JAOTZC010000063.1 GCA_029861535.1 Gammaproteobacteria bacterium | reverse complement strand
ACCAACGACCAATAAGCGTCGGTTCAACAAGAAACCGGGCACGCCCGATATGCCGCTCGAACGGACTTGCCCTTCTCGGGTTACAACAATTTGTTTTGCCGCCTCATCATCGATCACACGAAGCACATCGTCCGCTGCGAGACCATGCCGACCGGCAAGCTCGACCAATACCTTTGGATCGCCTATATCCTCGCCACGCTCAAAGAACGCCGACATTAATTCCTCGGCGAGCGCGCTCTGATCTTGCCCTTCGGTCTCGGCTAGATACATCAGCTGATGTGCCTTCAGCGTATTCGGCACGCGCGTCAGTTGATCGAAGCAAAAGTCGATGCCGACCTGCTTACCCTCTTCGGTTAGTGACTCGAGTATGGGCGAAATACTCGCAGGGCTGCCGAAACGGCGTGTTAGATAGTCTTCGTAGGGTAGGCCCTCGGCCGGCATACCGGGATTCAGCTGCCACGGAAACCAGCTAACGTCGAACGGGCCCTGTACGGCACACAATGCCGTATCGAGGCGTCGCTTGCCCAAATAGCAGAACGGGCAAATTAAGTCAGCAATCACCTCGACGTGCAATGCCGCACCCGGCGCTACACGACCGTTATTCGATACTACGTTGGATAGTCTCTCGCTCATTTGAGGTCCCTCTTCGTTACCCAGAAATGAGGCTGCCCAGCCTGTTATCAACTCTAAGCCTGACTGCCTGAACAATCGCTTAAGGGATTGGAGACAGATAGTCGGGAAAAGTTTGTGGAACTATCCCCTAATGTCGCGATCGTCGGCTATCTTCGAGAAAATGCGTCAAAACAGCCGCTGTCGAAACTGCCGCATGCCGCGCGTCCATGCGATATACGCGATCGCGCCGGACATCAAGAAATTGACGATTTCGGGCACCGATATGACCATCCCCCGGCCTTCCAGCGTCGCATCGCTGATGAGTATTGTCCGGACGCCGAAGCTTACGATCAGAGCTACCAGCGTCACGAGAGACTCGAAGGCACTGACGATGGCTGTCCAGTTAGGCCGCCACAGCATTAACGCCAGGCAAGCGAAACAAACCGCGTAATAGGCCGCCCTAAGCGGTATGGAGGCCTCGAAAAAGGCGATGCGGACGTTCAGGTCGAACAAGATGTCGAGTAGCAAGAACAGCACCGTCGCGCCATAGTAGGCGAGCAGCAGATGACGGGGCGATGCGATGGGACTTGTCATCGGTCTAGAATCTCGGACTCGTAACGATCGGTAACAAGCATCACCCGCAGGCAATTTTTGTGCAATATTGAGGGCCGACACCCGGTCTAATCGAAGACAACCTTGTAAGGAGTGAGCCGGTGCTGATTAAGAAAGCTTCTGATATTCGGCCGTTTGAGATTACGAGCAAGAAAAACTATCTGAATCGCCGCGCGTTTATCAAGGCGGGTGGCGTCATTGGCGGTGCGGCGCTGGCGACGCCGGCGATCGGCGCAATCGTGCCAGATAATAGTCTGTCAGAAAACAAGCGCGTGAAAATTCCTGGCGTTACTCCGAGCGAATTCAGCACTGACGAAGCGCCAAATAGCTACGAAGACATCACCACGTATAATAATTACTACGAGTTCGGTACGCGCAAGGACGATCCGTACGACAATTCGCAGGACTTCGATCCGCGTCCGTGGACGATAACAGTTGACGGTGAAGCAGAAGTTACCGGTACCTTCGACTTCGATGACTTCATAAAGCCGCATGACGTGGAAGAACGCATCTATCGTATGCGCTGCGTCGAAGCTTGGTCAATGGTGATTCCATGGGACGGAATATCCCTCGCCGACATCATCAAACGCTTCAAGCCGACGTCGAAAGCCAAGTACGTCGCGTTTGAAACGCTTTACGACAAGAGGCGCATGCCCGGGCAGCGCTCGCGTGTACTTGACTGGCCGTATCGGGAAGGATTGACGATTGCCGAAGCGACCAATCCGCTGGCCATTCTTGCAGTCGGTCTATACGGCGAGGCGCTACCAAACCAAAACGGTGCGCCGATTCGTCTTATCACACCATGGAAGTATGGCTTCAAAGGCATCAAAGGCATCGTCAAAATGAGCTTTGTCGAGAGGCGGCCTAAAACGAGCTGGAATCTGTCGGCACCGCATGAGTACGGTTTTTATGCAAATGTGAATCCAGAGGTCAATCATCCGCGCTGGAGCCAGGCGCGTGAACGGCGTATCGGCGCCGGCCTATTTGCGGCCAAACAGCCAACGTTGATGTTTAACGGCTACGGCGAGCAGGTTGCACATCTTTATGAGAATCTCGATCTGCGTCGCAATTTTTAAGCCCCTGTGAACACACTCACGCAGATTCGCTTCATCTGGAAGCCAATCGTCTTCGTTGCGTGCCTGCTGCCGGCCGCGCTCGTTGTTACCGATGCGCTAGAGATCACCGGGCGCCTCGGCGCGAATCCGGTCGAGGAAATTCAGGACCGTCTTGGTAACTGGGGACTGCGCTTCGTCATGATTGTGTTGGCCGTTACGCCGTTGCGGCGGATCAGTGGGCAAAACTGGCTGCAACGTTTTCGACGTATGCTAGGGCTATTCGCATTCTTCTACGTGCTGATGCACTTTTTAGCCTGGTTCATTCTGGACCAAGGCATGTTGATGTCGGCGATTCTCGAAGACATCGTCGAACGTCCGTTCATCACTTTAGGCTTTACCGCACTATTGCTTCTGACTTCAATGGCTGTAACGTCGACTAATGGCATGCGTCGGCGCATGGGCCGGCGTTGGGACAAATTGCACTACAGTGTGTATGCGGTCGGCGTTCTCGGCGTCTGGCACTACTGGTGGCAGGTCAAAGCGGATATACGCGAACCGCTGATTTACACATTGATTCTGGCTGCCCTGCTCGGCTATCGGGTTTTCGCGTACCGCCGCAGACAGGCGCGCTTGTCGCGGACGAAGCGCCGCCCACAGTCAATCATCAACTAAAGATTGGCAGTACCTGCTCCGAGAACGGGAAATTGCTCGTGACAGCCGGGTTTTGGTCGATGCCAGCGAGGTTTCTGAGCGCTTGATGGATGTACTCGGGCGTAAGCTCGACGCCGTTGTTGTCAAGCACCAGCGTCGCTGGATTGACTCGCTGCGAAATCTGCAAGTCATCAGTAGCCCCAACGACCTTGTTGCCACTGATGAACTGCGGTGCTGCCCAAACCATCACGCTCCCGTGCGCCCAATGATCCTTGCCGTTGTCGCTATTGTACTTATTAGTGCGTCCGAAGTCGGAACCCATCACAATAATCAGGTTATCCGCGAAACCGCGTGCAACGGCGTCAGTTATTATATTATCGACAGCCGCCAGATAGTCCATCAATCGTGGATATGATGTGGCATCGTGATCGCTGTGAGTATCAAAACCAGCAATACTGATCTGTGCCGTTTGCGCGGCACCAGATTCAAACGCAGCGAATGACGTCTGTGCTTTCTGAAACAGTTCAACTGCCCGTGGACGTGAATTTACATAACTGTTGGGCGCCGACGTCGAACCGAGTGCCGATGCAAAATCCTGCATAGACGTTACATCCCGACTGCGGGCCGCATCGTGTTGAGCGAGCGAATTTTGCAATCGAATCAACCGCTGCTCGGCCATCTGTCTCTGACGGCGAGCCACGGACGCTGATTCGATCAATCCGCGCATAGCGCCGGAGTGATATGAATTGGACTGGGATACGTTAGTGCGATTTGGATACGCGATC
>JAOTZC010000017.1 GCA_029861535.1 Gammaproteobacteria bacterium | reverse complement strand
GTAGTCGAGATCGACGACCTTCGTCGCAAGGCTGTCCGCGAAAAATCCAGCAATGAACAATGCGACATCGCCTATTCGTTGCAACACGGAAGTTCGTCTTTCGGCGGTTTCGGCGTCAGTCGCATCGGCAAGCATCAATGCCAGCGGTTTGAGTCCGTAGCGTTCGTCGTCTTCATACAGTTCGTCCGAGCGCGAGAATAGCGTTAGCAAATTGACGACATAGTGGGCTGCGTGAGGATCAACATTGACGCCCTGTCGGACAATGACATCCTCGACGGAAGTGCGAAAGTAGTCCTGCAGGTTGCGCACTGGCACTACCCGGTCACGACTGCTGCGATCATACATAGCGCTCCTCCGGTCGGACTTACTCAAAAGTATATCGTAATTAGACGTCTCCGCTTGTGACTTGGTTCACGACAACGTGAACATGAATTTAAGAAAAAATCGCAACTTTTTTCGTGGCATACGATACAACACTTGTGTTACCGCGCAGCGGCCCATTCCGCGAGTGTTGTTTTTTCGTCAACGAGTTTTTTGAGTAATGGCGCTGGCGACCAATTGTCTTCGTCAAGGCTGTCGCGGAAACCACAAATTCGCTTGTAGACTTCCACGAGACCGACTGTGTCGGCATAGTGCATAGGGCCGCCACGATACGCAGGGAATCCGTAACCATAGATATAGACTACGTCGATGTCCGATGGACGTTGAGCGATTCCTTCTTCGACAATTTTCATGCCTTCGTTGATCAATGCGAAAATCAGCCGGTCGACGATTTCTCCGGCATCGATCTCTCGTCGAACAACACCAAGGACTTCCGCCTCGCGTTCGATGACGGCAATCGACTCATCGTCAACTTTGTAGTCGCGCGACTCTGCATCGTAAGTGTAAAAACCTGCGCCAGACTTTTGCCCGAGGCGCCCCATTTCGACCAGCGCATCAGCTATTCGATAGGCCTTCGGATCGCCTCGTTCTTCGACCGATAATCCCTGGCGCGCTTTGTAGCCGACATCTAGCCCGGCAAGATCAAAAACCCGCATCGGTCCCATCGCCATGCCCCACTGCTGCAATGCCGTATCTATCGCGTCCGGCGTCGAGCCTTCGATAAGGCACAGCTGAGCTTCACGGCCGTAATGCTGCAACATGCGATTGCCGATAAAGCCGTAACAAACACCGGCGACCACCGCGACCTTGCGAATTTTTTTCGCCAGACTTAGACACGTCGCAAGTACGTCATCGGCCGTGCTATCGGCGCGTACGATTTCCAAGAGCTTCATGATGTGCGCCGGGCTAAAAAAATGCAGACCGATAACGTCTTCAGGCCGGCGCGTGACCGCGGCAATTTTGTTGACGTCCTGATAAGACGTATTCGTGGCCAATATTGCGCCAGGTTTACAGATCTCGTCGAGGCGCTCGAAGATATCCTGCTTCAGACTCAAATTCTCGAACACCGCTTCGACGACCAGATCTGCATCGGCTAGTTTTTCGTAATTCGTTGTGCCAACAATTCGATTGCGCGTCGCAACGGCCTGCTCCTGGGTCATCTTGCCGCGCTTGACGCCGCCAGCATAGTTTTTGGCGATCGTTTCCAGACCGCGACCCAGCGCGTCGTCGTTCACTTCCAGCAGAGAAACGTCAAGGCCGGCGTTGGCAAAGTTCATGGCAATACCGCTACCCATCGTGCCGGCGCCAATAACGCCGACTTTTTTGATATCTCGCGTCGGCGTATCTTTTGCGATGTCCGGCACTTTCCGAGCTTCGCGTTCGGCAAAAAATACGTGCCGCATCCCCGCTGACTGCGCCCCAGCCATCAACTCCATGAAATGCTCGCGTTCCTTTTGCAGACCATCCGGAAACGGCAATGACGTCGAAGCTTCGACGCAGTCGATAATCTTCTGCGGGGCAATCTGACCGCGCGCCCGTTTGGCAAGCGTGCGGCGATATTCGGCGAAAATACTGGGATCCGCTTCCGGCGCCGGCAGTTCGCTGCTGCACCGAGGCCCCGCGCCGTCGGCAATGAGTTTTTTCGCAAACGACAGCGCGGCGTCGGTAAGATCGCCCTCCACAATCGCGTCGATCAGGCCCTGCGTCTGCGCCGCCTCCGCGGCCATAGGCACACCGCTGGTCATAAGGTCGAGTGCCGCGATTGCCCCGGCCAATCGAGGCAGGCGTTGCGTACCTCCGGCGCCCGGCAACAAGCCGAGCTTGACCTCCGGCAACCCGACTTTTGCGCTCGGTAGCGCGATTCGATAATGGCTCGCCAGCGCAAGCTCCAATCCACCCCCCAATGCCGTGCCGTGGATTGCAGCAACGACCGGTTTGCTTGAGGCTTCGACCTCGTTTAGCAGCTCCGGCAGCCAGGGGTCCATTGGCGGCTTGCCGAATTCCTTGATATCTGCGCCGGCGACAAAGGTCCGGCCGGCACAGAGGATGACGACAGCCTTGGAGTCGTCTGCTTGTGCTTGTCGGATCGCACTTTGGATCCCGGCACGAACAGCGTGCGACAGCGCATTCACCGGCGGGCTACTTATGGTAACTACGCCAACGTCGTCGAGGAGTTCATATTTTACGGGCATTGGTTCGAGTCCTTGTTTTTATTGGCGATCGACGCGCTCAGCGGTAATTAATTCGCACCGTCGGGGCGGCACGTATAGAATACAAGCAATGTATCGGCAACTCATCGAACAGGCGGAAAAATACCTTAAGTCTCTGAATACCGGGGACAATATCGCCGCGCAACTGCAAACCATGCTAGCCGATCTGATGGCCAGTGGCGAGGCCAATGCGGATGCCGCCTGCCGGGCGCTGAGATTGAGCCGCCGCACCTTGCAGCGTCGCCTGAAGGCCGAGCGCACCAGTTTCCAGAAGGTGCTGCAGGAAGTTCGACGTGAGTTGTCGATACGCTACCTGAGCGACAAGCGGCTGAAGGCGCTTGAGGTCGCAATGCTGCTCGGCTATTCGAACATCAGTTCGTTTACGACCGCGTTCAAGTCCTGGTACGACATGCCCCCGGCCGAGTACCGGCAAAAATTCCTCGCAATCTCCTAGCACCGCAGTCAGTCGACGCGCCGCGCCGAAAACACGATTTTGAGCTATGATTCGCGGCTCGCTCGAGGAGGGCCAATTATGCTCGAAAAGCTGCAATTCTATATAGACGGCAAATGGGTCGACCCTGTCGAACCACGCACGCTCGATGTCATAAATCCAGCGACCGAAGAAGTATACGGACGCATCAGCATCGGCTCGGCCGCCGATGTCGACATTGCGGTTGCCGCGGCATCGCGTGCCTTCGAGAGTTATTCGCAGACATCGCGTGAAGAACGCATTGAGCTGCTCTCTGCAATACTCGAGGTTTTTGCAAAGCGTCACGACGATGTCGCAAAGGCCATAATGAATGAAATGGGCGCACCGTGGAAACTCGCTAAAAATGCGCAGGCGGGCAGCGGACCACAACATTTCAAGGCCGCGCTGAAAGCACTAAAGAATTACCCATTTGAGGAAAAGAGCGGCACGACGCTGATCGTCAAGGAGCCCATCGGCGTTTGCGGACTGATTACGCCATGGAACTGGCCGATGAATCAGATCGCCGTCAAAGTGGCACCCGCCCTCGCCGCCGGCTGCACGATGATCCTAAAGCCGAGCGAGATTGCGCCGTTCGACGCCATCATCTTCGCCGAGATTCTCGATGAGGCGGGCGTACCGCCCGGCGTGTTTAATTTGATTAACGGCGACGGCCCAGGTGTCGGAACCGCATTGAGTCAGCATCCGGGCATTGCAATGGTGTCATTTACCGGCTCGACGCGCGCCGGGGTGCTTGTAGCGCAAAATGCCGCTCCAACGGTAAAGCGCGTCGCACAGGAGCTCGGCGGCAAATCAGCGAACATCATGCTCGACGATGCTGATTTCGCCAAAGCCGTCGCCAGCGGCGCCGGCGACTGCTTCGAGAACACCGGTCAGTCCTGCGATGCGCCGACGCGCATGCTGGTGCCCAAGGACCGCTTAGAAGAAGCCACCGGGATCGCCGTCAAAGTGGCGGAATCTGTGAAAGTCGGCGATCCGCACGACGACGACACTGACGTCGGCCCAGTCGTTTCTAACCTGCAATGGCAAAAGATCAGGGCGTTGATACAGAAAGGCATCGATGAGGGTGCAACACTGGCGGCCGGCGGACCGGACCGCCCGGCAGGACTCGATAAGGGTTATTTCGTGAAACCAACCGTCTTCAGCAATGTCAGCAATGATATGACGATTGCTCGCGAAGAAATATTTGGCCCGGTATTGTCGATTCTACCGTATGAGGATGAAGACGAAGCGGTTCGCATCGCGAACGATACGCCTTACGGACTGTCCGGCTATATCTCGTCATCTAATCTCGAGCGCGCGCGCAAGGTCGCAGCGCGATTACGTACCGGCGGCGTACACATAAACGGCGCATGGCTCGATTCAATGGCACCGTTTGGCGGTTACAAACAATCCGGCAACGGTCGTGAGTGGGGCGCGCACGGCATCGATGAGTTCCTCGAAGTCAAGTCGATCTACGGTTACGAGGAACGTAAGAAATGAAAAGACTGTTATTGCTCGTCGGGCTGGTCATTACGATAGTCGGCTGCACGGGTGACTCGGCCTTTCCTACCCCGACCGGTAAAGGCACTGTTCGCGCAATCCACGCGATTAAGGGTGCCCCTGATATCGCGTTTCTTATCGAGGAAACCGGGCTCGACGCGATGAGCTACAAGACCAGTAGTGTAAGCCGTCGCTGGGATGACTTCGAGTACAGATTTAACTTCGAGGTCGGATTTCTCGGTGAGATTGAACTGCGTCGAGTTGCAAGCCGATTATTGAAGGTCGATGCAAACAGAGATTATACCTTTGTGCTTACGGGCGCCGTCACGTCACCAACAATCACCATTTGGGAAACGGATGAACGTATTTTCGACGGCACTGAAATGAACTTCGAAGCACGGTTTGCGCACACGGCGCCATCACTCGGCGCTGTCGATGTGTATTTTGCGGATCCCAGCACGCCACCGGCCGTGGGTGAGGAAAGAGGTACCTTGAATTTTGGCGAATTATTGAATCCAATTGACTTCGAAGCCGGCGACTATGTTTTGACGATGACCACTGCGGGTGACCCGGCAGACGTGATTTTCCAGTCGGACACGGCCGCCTACGCTGCGCAGAACGCACTCATCATCCCGATTTTCGATGGCGACGAGACCGATGTAGCGCCGTATGTCGTTCGATTGCTCAACGGCATTAGCGGACTAACCGCGCTTCCTGACGTACGTTTCTCACCGACGATACGCTTTTTTCAGGCATCGATCGATTTGCCGCCATCGGATGTTTACGACGACGAAATGCTGACAAACCAAGTGTTGGCCAATCACATGTACGGCGACATTAGCGGCGACTTTTCCGTGCCGTTGGGCTCGATTGCCTATGCTTACACAGCCGTAGGCAACACAAGTGCAGTGCAGTTTACGGGCAACTTTGCCCCTATTGTGGGCAACCACTCGAATTTTGTCGTTGTCGGCAACGAAGGATCGCGCGCAACGATTTCCTATATTCCGGACCGACGTTCAATCTCGACCCTAGCAAAAGTCGATTTTTTTCACGCATCAACGAACCACGAATTGCTGGACTTGTACGTCGTTGACGCCGGTGAATCGATCGCCGAGGTCAATCCGACGCTGTCCTTGAGCTTCTCGCTCGTGTCGCCGAACGTAACGCTCGAAGCGGGCAGCTACGATATTTATCTGACAACACTGGACGAAAAGACAGTCGTCAGCGGTCCACTTCGCCACGACGTCGTGCTGGGGGATTCGACCGAATTCATCATTCTCGACGAGGTCGACCCGGCGACGGCCGAAATAAAGGCAATACCAACGCTCTAAGGTCGGCGGTCCGCCAATGCGTCGTGAATTCGTTGCAATGATTCCTGGCGCATGCGCGGCGTGAAGTCTGCGAGCGGCAACTCCAACATCAGCTCAATCCGTGCCTTGAGATCCGTAAAGGCCTTCTCGAACGCAGGGCCGACCTCGTCGCCGGTCGCGGTTGCTGGATCGGGAATCCCCCAATGTACTGTGACCGGCGTGCCATTCCACATCGGACACGACTGACCGGCCGCGTTGTCACAAACCGTAATGACGATGTCGATCGCAGGCGCATCATCACCGTGGAATTGATCCCAGGATTTTGACCGCAATCCAGCCACGTCGAATCCCTGCCGTTCCAATATTTCGATTGCGTTAGGATTAATCGCCCCAGTAGCGTCGCTACCAGCACTAAACCCCGTCAATCGACCGTTACCTAAGCCATTGATCAGCGCCTCAGCGAGGATGCTGCGGCAGGAATTGCCGGTGCACAACACAAGCACGTTTAGGGGTTCATCGACGACATTCATCGATCGAGAATCGTCGAAAGACGAATACAAGGCAAGTCGGAATCTTAAGTGGCGCGCTACTACGAAGCGATGGCGGCTTCGACGTAGGCTGCGCGGTCATTAGCCGCCTCTTCGGCCGTGATCGATTTCACCTTATACATCGCCTGGTCCGCGACGCTGATCAAGTGCCACAACTCTTCGCCGTGTTTCGGCATCAACGAGATGCCAACGCTGGCCGCACACTTTATTTCCTGCCCTTGGATAATGTAAGCCTCTGATGCCGTGACAACCAGACGCTCCGCAATGTGTTTCGCGTCGTCGACCGTTACGCCCGGCAGTACGATTGCGAATTCGTCGCCCCCGAGCCGGCCGAGAATATCCTCAGGACGCAGGCAGAACTCTAGTCGATGACCAAAGGCCTTCAATAGTGCGTCACCCGCTTGGTGACCAAAACGATCATTGATACTTTTGAATTGATTCAGATCGAGATACAACACCGCGCCGCGCTCTTCCGAGCGAACACTCGTTGCCGCCTCCTTCTCGAAGCCGCGGCGATTTAGCACACCAGTCAGGGGATCGCGCAGTGCGTCTGCAAGCATCTTGTCTTCAATACGTTTGCGCTGCGTAATATCAACGATGGTCACCGAAAAATCTTCGCCAACGGGCTCGCCGACAATTCTGAGCCAGCCTTCTTCCGATTCGCCGCCGCTAGTGGTCTCAAAACTCAATGCCGAACTGGGGCGGTCAGTATCATCAAAATGCGCCAAGAGGCGCTGCGGATCCAGCTGCTCGAGCTTTTCCAGCGGCATGCCGACCAGTGTGCTATCGCCATCGCTTAGATAGGATTCGGCCGCACGATTGGCAAATATGCACCGATACAGACGGCGCTGGTCGCTGTCGTCGCGCGCGAATCGAAGAATACCGTTCGACGATGTTTCTATTAGTGTCCGAATCAGATGCTCGCTATCGGCAAGCTTGCCCAACGCCTTGCGTCTCTCGGTCACGTCCCGGCAGACAACCACGGTTCCCTGCGTCTTGCCGCGATTATCGAGCAATGGTGCAACGCTAACCTCATAGGTCTGTTTGGATCCCAATCTCAGGGTTTGGGTCAGATCGATCTCGCGTGCTTGATTCAGCACCGCGCGTGCTTCCGGTACATCTGCCCAGAGCTGCAGACCAAGCATCTCCGCTTCAGTCGTGTCGAGCATCTCAGTCGCTTTCTTGTTCGCGCAAATGACACACTGATTGTTGTCCAGCACAATTATCGGATCGCGCACATGATCGAAAAGAGTCTGGTAGGCGATCGGACTGAATTCGTAAACACGCATTGATACGCTGACGTACGCGTACACCGGCAACAGCAAGCTTAGCATTAAAGACAAGAAAGGAAATCCCACCGGTCCCACAATGACAAGCGTATTTGCGATGCTAACGACGAATGGCAAGATCGCGCAGCCCAAGAGCATCATGACGGGACGACGATGCGCCGGCGCGATGCCGGGCAATCGGCTCGCAAGAGCGATCAACGAAAAACCGAACAACCCATAAGCGAACGGCATATGCACGCGACTAAACCAATCGTCGCGCGTTATTTCTGTAAATTGGATACCGGCGTCGGTGACAACGGTCGACCAGATCATCTGGTGCATGGAATTAGTTAGCGCCAATCCAGTTGTCGCAATTGGAATAATCGACAATATCGCGATCGTCAAAGTGCCTGCCGGGCTGTCGGTGTACTGCCGATAAACCAAAAACATCGCCACAGGCATGAAGCTGCCCGCGAAAAACGACAGCGTGCGACCGATACCATACAGGTTTGGATCTTGAGTTCCGTATGAGAACGCCGATCCGGCAATCATCGTGCCGATCAGCAACAGGAAAAAAGCGATGATACTTTGCGGCGACGAACGCCAGACATACACGGCCAAGCCCAGGTAAAGTCCGGCGGTTATCGCGAAAATCGGCGGCAATAATGGTTCCAGCACCGCTATCATCTGCGACGCCTGGGCAGACTTATGTCATTTTGACGAAACATCCCGGCATGGTAGTCACCGCGGCGCGTTTTTGATGCGACCTGTGCCGCATAACGGGCGCTGAAGCCCGCGTCAATTCACAGTTTCAGTCGATATTGGTCCCGGCCCGGGCTGTCACCAAGATACCTACAGGCCCTCGGTGGTATCACTGATCAACGTATCGACGACCGCTTTCAGGCAATCCTCGTCACTCTTGCCGGCGGCCTGTTCCAGCTCGTAGGCTCTTAGCTGTCGATGGGCGCTGGTGCCGCGCGTCAGGATGTCTCTTACGGAGCCGATTTCTCGCGCACAACCCAGTGCGTCAGCATCCTCGGCGACCAGCGCAAGAATTTCATCGATGAGATCGTGAAACGGCACGACGACGCCGCGAGCGAGATCGACGAGGCCCTCATCGAAACTGTAGCGCATCGCGCGCCAACGGTTTTCACGGATAAGCATCGGTGTATAGATGCGCCAACGCTGATTGCGTGTGCGTAGGCGATACAGCATGCGCAGTATACAAACCAGCATCGCAGCAAGCGCAATCGCGTCGTCGACGCGCGTGCATACATCCATGACTCGTGTTTCGAGCGTCGGAAAACGTGCACTCGGGCGTAGATCCCACCAGATACGTGTCGAGTCTTCGATAAGTCCTGCATCAATCAGGATACGCACATGGCGCTGATACTCAGCCCAGCTCGCAAATCGCTCTGGCAGACCAGTTCGCGGCAGCGCGTCGAATATGGTCAGTCGATAACTCTTAAGCCCGGTATCACGTCCAACCCAAAACGGCGACGAACACGACAACGCAAGCAAATGCGGCAAGAAATACGATAATTGATTCATCAGGTCGATACGGAGTTCATCGTCGCCGATGCCGACGTGCACGTGCATGCCACAAATAAGGAGGCGGCGCGCCGCGCCCTGCATCTCAAAGGTCAGCTCTTCATAGCGATCTTTTGGCGTGTGCTTCTGTTCCGTCCAGCTACTGAATGGATGTGTCGACGCCGCGATCGGTGCGAGATCGTGTTTCGCAGCGGTATTGACAATAATCTTGCGCAGGCGCGTAAGGTCCTCACGTGCTTCTTGTATGTTGTTGCAGACCTTGGTGCCGATCTCGATCTGCGAGCGCAGCAATTCCGACGTAACCTGCCCTTCCGCCTGCTTCTCGCACTCACTCATTAGGCTTTGCGGCGGGTCGATAACCAGGCTACGGGTTTCTTTGTCGACCAGCAGATACTCTTCCTCAACACCTAGAGTGAATTCGGGTTCGCCCGTGGTCATCGTTGTTCCCCTTTAACTAACGTTCATGCCTGCGTGCTACGCTGAAATGCGATATTGGTCCAGCCGGATTCGTTTTGGAATTGATTCGAGAATCCGGTGCATGATGTTGCCGATCTTCGCGACGCCGGCTGCATCCTTGATCAGATCCTGACGAATTTCGATGCCGACGCTCGGCAGGCCGGAATCCTCACCATGATGATCTACTGTGTAATCCGCCGGCGCTTTGCCAGAGTATGGTTCATTGTCGCCAACCATAAAGCCGAGCTCGCGAAGGTCCTTTAGGAAGATGTCGCGCAAAGTCTTGTCCTTGTCCCACAGCACGCCGATCTCCCACGGCCGCGACTCGCCGTTCAGCACTGGTGTAAAGCTATGCACCGAAATGAACGCTGGCGGCACGCCGTCGGTCATCAGGCGCCGCATCTGCGTGTCGACGGCTCGATGATATGGCCAATAGATCGCCTCCGCACGCAGGTCTTTTTGGCTTTGCTTCAAATTGCTGTTGCCAGGCACGAAGATGCCATCGCCGAACGCCAGGAACGCACTTGGATCCATCAGATCACGATTACAGTCGACGACGAGGCGTGAGTACTGCGCGAGTACGGCCGTGACGCCGAGGCTATCGGCCAGGTATTCAGTCAATGATCCGGCGCCAATATCAATGGCAAGATGGCAGCGGCGTGCGAATGGATCGAGACCCATGTTTCCAAGCACCCGCGGGAAACGGCAGCTCGCGTGGTCGCAAACCAGCAGTATTGGCGTCTCGGATTCGCCGTGCATGACATAAAATGGCGGCGGTTCGCCCGAGGACAGCAGAGTTTCGGAATTTTTGTTATTTAGGCTGTCAGGCATACGGTCAAAGTGTACCGCATCAGCGGTCGTTTATGCTGAAAGCTCCGCAGACGGGTCGGCGGTAGCCCACGGCTCGAAGTACTCGACCGACGTTGGTCGGGCAATGTAATAGCCCTGTGCGAATTCGACACCGAGCGAGGCGAGCTTATCGAGCACCTGCTTTGTCTCAACGCGTTCGGCGATCGTCATTATGCCCATCGCTTGGCCGACCTCGCTGATGGCCTTGACCATGCTCTCATCCACTGAGTCGTCGACAACATTGCTGACAAATTGACCGTCGATCTTCAGATAGTCCACCGGTAGATTCTTTAGATACGTGAATGACGACAAGCCACTGCCGAAATCGTCGAGCGAAAATTTGCAGCCGAGCTTCTTTAGCGTCTGCATGAAATGCACGACGCGCGACAGATTTGAAATCGCCGCCGTTTCGGTGATCTCGAAACAGATCGCGCCATTGGGCAACTTCTGTCGCTCGAGCTCCTTGATGACAAAGTCGAGAAAACGATCCTCGGATAACGACGTACCCGACAAATTGATTGCCACTGTAAAACGCGCCTCACCTACGCTGCGGCGATCTGCAAGTTCGGAAAGCGCCTTATGAATAACCCAGCGATCCAAAGTTGACATCAGATTGTAGCGCTCAGCAGCTGGAATGAATTGGTCTGGGCTCACGAGCCCGCCGTTTTCATCGCGCATACGCAGCAGCAACTCGTAATGGCCACGCGCTTTGTGACGATTGTCGTTAATGCCAATGATCGGCTGAAAAAAGAGTTCGAGCCGTTCATCTTCGACCGCGCTCGTAATTCGCGACACCCATTTCATTTCTTCGTGGCGCTGCGAGGCGTCGCTGTCCTCGTACAAATGCACTTGATTACGGCCCATATCTTTGGCCGAGTAACAGGCGACGTCCGCCGAGCTCATGAGGCTCGCCACCTCTTCGGCTTCGGACGTAATCATGACTACACCAAGCGACGCGCGAATCGTCGTGAACGAATCCTGCCACTCGAAACGATATCCCTCAATCGAATCGCGTATCGCCTCGGCAACCTCCATTGCTTGTTTTTCGTCACAACGTTCCAACAGAATACCGAACTCATCGCCGCCTAGACGCGCGAACACGTCAGTTGAACGAATCTGCGCCTGCACTGTTTCTGAAAGCTGCCGTAGAAGCTCGTCTCCGGCGGTGTGACCGAACGTGTCGTTGACTACCTTGAACTGGTCGAGATCAAGATAGAGCAATGCGTGTGTCCGCTCAGGGTCGTTCTTTAGCACGTCGAAGCTCTCGATAATTCGATTCTCGAATTCGCGCCGGTTTATTAGTCCGGTGATTGCGTCGTGTGATGCCTGATAGCTAAGCTGGCGGAATAGCCTCGATTCCTTGCTCGTATCGTGGAACACCATAACTGAGCCGATAATGTTGCCGATACGATCACGAATTGGCGCCGCCGAATCCTGGACCGGAATCTCATCGCTTTTTCGCGTAATCAAAATGGAATTCTCTGCAAGCGTTATGACGCGACCTTCTTTAAGGCAGCGCATGACCGGGTTATCGACCGTCGCACGCGTGTGTTCATTGATGATCGTCATTATCTCGGTGACGGGCTTAGCACGGGCGCTACGCATGTCCCAACCCGTAAGATCTTGTGCGACCGGATTGATGTAATCGATATTGCCTTCGGCGTCGGTTGTAATGACGCCGTCACCGATCGACTGCAGCGTAACTTGCGCACGCTCCTTTTCTTCAAAGACGCGCGTTTCTGCCCGTTTGCGCTCTGTAATATCGGTAATCGTTCCCTCATGAGCAGCAATATTGCCGTCGTCATCGTACACGGCGCGGGAATTCTCGAGGACGACGACTTCGCGGCCATCCTTACGGAACAGACGATATTCAAAGTTCTTGACGATGCCTTCAGCTTCGAGGCGCGCAAACACGCGCTCCCGGTCGATCGGATTCACGTACAACCGTGTCGTACGGCCGGCAGATTTCAATTCCTCGACGCTGTCGTAGCCGAGCATGTCAACCAGCGCTGGATTCGCGGTGATTAGTTCGCCATCGCGCGACGCGATATAGACGCCGTCGACAACGTTCTCGAACAGGCCGCGGAAACGCGATTCACTGCCGCGCAATCGCTCTTCATCCTGGTATCGCTTGATCGCAATGCCGGCCAGGCGCGCCATGCGGCCCAGCGTATCAAGTTCATCGGTGCTCGGTGAGCGCGACACCTTGACATAGACATCCAGTGTACCAATGACGCGCCCGGCATCGCCGTAAACCAGAAATGACCAGATCGCACCGACACCGTGTTTTTCGATCTCGCCGAGATGCTTATCCCAACCGGGCTCATGAGCGATGTCCGCGGCAATGCGATCCTGCCTATGGAACACGGCGGAACCGCAACTCAGGCTACCGGCGTCTACCGGTACCTTATCAAGACACAGCTTTAGCGATTCTGGCAGGCTCGGCGCTTGCCCAACGGACAATGTCTGTTCGTCAGCGTCGAGCACCATGACCGCCGCGCTGACACCGTCGCTGACGCGCTCGACAAAGCGACAAATCGCCCGCAGAGTCCGATCGTACGGCGTGCTCGCCGCTATCATTTCGAGAATCTTGTTCTGCGCAAAGGCAAGCGTCTCGCTGCGCTTGCGTTCCTGGATATCGGTAATGCTGACACGGATCAGCGAGCGTTCATCGGCCGGCATGCGACTGAATCGCACCTCACACGGGAATTCCGTGCCATTCGAGTCCTTGTGCGTCCATTCGAAGGACGGGTGTTCGTCATTGAGTGCGCGTTCGATGAATCCGCGACGAATGCCAAATGAAGGCGTTCCGTCCGGTTGCATTTCGGGGCTGATTGACTCAGGGCCGATCGATAGCAATCGTTGCATCGATAGATTAAAAAGTTCGCAGGCCATGTCGTTCGCGTCGATAAAACGATTTTTGTCAACATCGAAGACGATGATCGCTTCCGGTGCATTCTCGACCATCGCACGATAGCGCTCTTCGTTTTCCTTCAGCGTGATCTCAGCAGCACGTCGATCCGTCACGTCACGCAGGCTGATGACGAAAATTTTGCCACCTACGGTGTCAATCTGGCTCGCATTGATCTCCGCGAAGAAATATTCACCGTTGATTCGTCTTGCCTCGACCTCGCCGGCGGGAAAGTCGAGCTTCGTATCGTTGAGGTCGGACATAAACGGCTCGAGAAACTCTGCAGCCGGCACGTCTTTCGATGCAGGCAATATATGTTCGATTTTGGAGCCGATCAGTTGGTCTTTGGTCAAGCCGAAAAATCGCGCGCAAACTTTATTGCAGATGCGTATCTCGCCCGCCTCGTCCACCGATAGCAGGGCTTCGGTGACGCTGTCAAAAACGACTTCGATCGGCGTATTGAAGGACAGTGTCGCAGCCGCCATCGACTGCGTATTTATCGTCTGCGTGCGCATCGATTGAGCGTTCACCGTGTGCGCAATCGTCTCTTCCATCTTGTCATAATGCTGGTCGATCAATTTGAGCAAATCGATGAAGTCTGACTGCTCGAGGTCAGTCGCTTCGGCTGCCAACCTAATCTTTTCCCTAAGATCGCTATCCATGCATCAATGCTCGTTTCGAAAAAACGATAAGAGCCAGGGCATTAAAGGCGCAGCCGCGCCCTGGCAGCATCGGAGTAGATTAAGGAGCTGGCAGGCCTATGTCTGTGATTTAGAGCAGATTATAAAAAAAAATTTGGGAAAATTTTCCCGTTTCCGTCGTGGGACCACGGCGAAACAGGGACTTGCGACGGAACCGCCGCTAGGACAACGCGTATTGTACCCGTTGCAAAAACAAGCACAAGACCGCTACGCGAGCATGATTGATTAGTCTTCTTTTGCCGGCAGCACTCGGATCTGATTGCCTTCGGCGTCGATTTGTAGCTCGCCATTCTTGCTCAACGGGCGAGCTGCGTCGCCGACTTGAATTGGGATCGCCGTTACCGTCGACATCGAACCGTTTTCTGTTTCGACACTCGCAGACACGTTTAGGTATAGCCGCCCTTCACGCATTGGAACAATCCTGACCTGCTGTACGCCCATTTGATCATCGCTGTTCGGCGCGAGCGACACCGTTTCGGGTTGCGACTTGGCAAGCTGCATCGCCGTCGCGTCGTTAATGCGATAACCGATATTGATCGGTTGTGGGCCTAGCGTCGATGACACACGCAGGTCAATGGCAACCGGTTGGCCGACAACCGGCTTGCCGATGATGCGATATGCCACAGTGATTGGACCTGACGGTTTTCCTGAGGACATCGTGTCGCTCTTCGGTGTGAACGTCACAATAGGAGCATCGTTCGAGACATCCACCTCCTCGATCGCCGCCGACTTTTCAACGGCTGCATCGCCACACGCCACGATGACCAAGCTGACGAAAAATGCCATTGCCGTGTTGTAGATACGCATACTGATCACCTGCTCGCTCTTACGGCGTTGCCGTAAATGAAAGATCAAAACAAATCTGCTCGGGATACGTCGTCGGCGCACCGTCTTCATCGTCGAAGCGCCACTCCTCGATCATCACCGAATAGATCTCGCCGCCGATCAACGCGCCTTGTGACGTGAATGCCTCGGAGTTATCGACGGGGCTGTTGCCGAACGCAATAAGCACCCCGTCCCGGTAAATGTAGACATCCGGATCGCTTTGGTCGCGGTCGTTAACGTCTGGCGTTACCGGTGTTGCCGTCGTCGTCGTCATAAGCACGTCATAGGAATCGGTCACCGGAATGGACAGCCGGATGTAGCGGTCCTCAGCTAGCTTATTGCCGTCGCGATCGGGTCTATCGAAATCGCTATTGGTGCAAATATTCGTCACGCTGCCGTCAGCGATCATGTCTGTGTACAGCGGCAGCACGTCACGATTACCGCCGGCATCGTTGGTCTCATTACTCGCCCAAATGTCGAGTCCAATCGAATCGACGTTTTCACGCTCGAGCTGTGAATCGAGAAACGCTTGCTGTTGCGCATTTAACATTGGTCGCAATTCCGCGGCGAACGAGAAAATCGTTGTGAACGCTTCGGTGCTGGCCTGTGGTCCGACCATCGTGTCGAAAATCGGCTGAAAGCCGAGCGAATCGTCGTCGGTACCGTCGTTGGCCGTATCGAACAGGTCATACAGAAAAGTCACAACAGAGATTTCGTTGTACCAGCCCTGCACACCAAAGCCACCGGACTCGGCGTCGATGCCGAAACCACCGCCCGTGCCGGGTATGCTGGTATCGCAATACAGTGGGTTGTCGAGCGCCATCGCCGCCAACGCCGTGGCCCAGCCCTCCCCGTAGGCCAGTCGCGCGTCAAGCGTCTCCCCGAGCGAGTGTGCGCCACCAATCGAGTCTGAGCGCGAGAAGGTATCTTCGAAATAGTGGCCCCACTCATGCACGACAACGTGGTCGTCAAATTCTTCCGTATCAACGCTCGCGTCGCCAAGCAGGAACAAGGACGGATTGGCGGCGCCACCATCGGGATTCGAGGAATAGAACGACGCGCCAAGTTCGCCTGCATCTAAATCCGTCGGACTCATCAGCGTATTGTTCACGCTCCAGTATGCATCTAAGGGCGCAAAGTTCGCATTGCCGTCGGCGCTCAATACCAACTGCACAGCCGAGTAAAACGCATCCAAAATGGCGAACGGCGCGGCCGAACGCGGGCCAGTGTAGCTCGCGCCACCCCAGCCGGTCGTCGCCGTCAGATTGCGGACCTGATCAGAACCGCCAGTGTTGAAATCACTACCGTCAAGCGCATACAAGGGCCGGTTCTGCAGTGGCGGCGGGTTGCCGCTGGTGTCGACGTTGTCGCGAACCTCGAAGTCCCAACTTGGACTGCCGGATCGCTTGAGCTCTGCGCGCACGCGCAGGCGCACATTCGTCAACGCGGCTACATTGGTAAACACGTAGTCGCCGAGATCGTCAGAGGTCGTCGCATCAATCACGCCGCCACTCGTCGCGTCGATCAGCTGCACCGTTGCTCCACGAATTGCTTGTGTGACGGTATTGTTGAAGTTCAGACCATTGCAGTTGACGTTCGGCGGCACGAACTCATAGTTGACCTTGCCGGAGATCATGACCATCGATTGGCCTTCTTCGACAGTGATCGTCACGTTATCCGTGTCGTTATTGACGCCATCCGAGACAATCAATTGAAAAACCAGCGCTTCCATCGTACCGGGCGCAACGTCCGGTGCCGTAAATGTAGGCTGGGCCGTATCGTCGCCGTTCAGAATGACCGCGACACCGCCAATCTGGCTCCACGCGTAGGTTAGCGTGTCAATAGAATTCGGATCGGACGACGCCGTGCCGTCGAGCGATACGGGCGTATTCTCGAAGACGTTTGCATTCGCACCGGCATTTGCGACCGGTGGCTCGTTTTCCTCGACGGTAACATTGACGGTGTCCGTTCGGCTTGCTGCCCCGTCATTTACCGCAATCCGAAACGTCAGTGTCTCAGGCGACCCCGCCACGACATCCGGTGCGGTGAAATCAGCAAGCGCCATAGCCGGGTTGTTGATCGTCACTAACTGGCCCGCCGTTTGTGTCCAGGCGAACGACAGCGTGTCACCATCGGCATCGGTGCCGACGCCGTTAAGATTTGTGGGCGTGCCTTCAAAAACCGTCTGGTCCGCGCCGGCATTCGCGACTGGAGGCTGATTTGTTGGCGGCGGCGGCGCATTCGGACTCTCGCTACCACCACAGGCCGCAAGCAGCAACAACGGCAGGACCGCAGTACCTTGGCTGAATGAACGACTAGATTTGAGTCGCACGCGGTTCCTCTGCAAGATTTCTCTCCATTACAAGGCCGGCGATTGCTGCTGCGGCTCTAATGCAGTACGGCAGCCTCGATGATAACGTTTGTACCTGAACGTGGACAGAATCCACGGCGTCCGAATTTGGCGACAAAGCCTCGCTGGATTCAGCCTCCGGATTGCGCTCATACTGCAGCGCTCAACATAATATTGTGCGATCCAGGTCCGTATTCCATCGCCCAGTATTGATAAACTTTGGCAGGCAATCGTGCGAGCGGTTCACAATTTCGGCGCATGAGCCTTTATAAGAAACGAGCGCTTGGGTAAAAATCGTATGACAAACAAGAAGATACTCGTCACAGGCGGCGCTGGATACATTGGCAGCCATGTCGTCCGCCAGCTTGGCGCACAGCACGAAGACGTCATCACGCTGGACAATCTGTCGACTGGCTTTCAGGAGGCCGTGACCGCCGGCGAGCTCGTCGTCGGCGATACCGGCGATGCAGCGCTGCTCGACAAGCTGTTCGCCACGCATGACATCGACACGGTGATGCATTTTGCTGCGCACACAATCGTACCCGAATCCGTTGCCGATCCATTGAAGTACTACCGTAACAACACGGCGTCGAGTCGCACGCTGCTGGAGATCGCACACAGGCACGGTATTGAACACGTCGTATTCTCGTCAACGGCAGCCGTGTACGGGATTCCGCTAAGCGGCAAAGCCGCCGAAGATGCACCGACGGCGCCAATAAATCCATACGGTACGTCGAAGCTAATGACCGAATGGATGCTGCGCGATTTGGCGGATGCCGGAGGACCGCGCTACGTGTCGTTGCGCTATTTCAATGTTGCTGGATGCGAACCGACCGGCACGATTGGCCAGTCGACGCCGCAAGCGACACTATTGGTCAAGGTTGCCTGCGAAGCGGCGGTTGGCCGACGGCCGCAAGTGTCGATCTTCGGCACCGATTATCCAACTCCCGACGGTACCGGCTTGCGCGACTACATTCATGTCGAGGACTTGGCCACCGCGCACCTCGACGCGCTGACGTATCTACGCAATGACGGTGACTCAACGACGCTGAATTGCGGCTATGGCCACGGCTACAGCGTGCGCGAGGTACTAAAGGCTGTCGAGAAAGCCAACGACGCGCCATTGAATATTGTCGAAGAACAGCGTCGCGCCGGCGATCCGCCCGAACTCGTTGCCATTGCGGAGCGCATTCGGACGACCATCGGCTGGCAGCCACATTTTGACGATCTCGACACGATCGTGCGTACGAGCCTTGAATGGGAACGAAAGATCGCGGCCGGAGATCCGAGTGCGTATTGGGCCGCCTGAGCCTGGACGACGCATACCCGGTGCTACACTCAATCGATGAGATTTCCTCGGCCAAAATCCCTTAACGAACTGATTCTTGTCGGCTTTGGTCTGGTCGCATTACCGCTGTTATTTGCCGTGCTCTGGGCACTCTACAATCTTGATCGCCTGGCCGAGCAAAGTGAACTGTTGGTGACCACCGGCATGCAGGCGGCTGAAAACAATCGATTGCTGACAGAGCACGTTGCTTCACTCGATCGCATCGCACGTCAGTACACGGTTTTACGCAGCAACGATTACCGCTCGCTGCTGCTGCAGGACCTGAGGACGATCGAAGATCGGCTCGACAAGATGCGACCACTAACAGAATCGGCGAACTCAACCGGCATGCTGGTCGCGGTCGGCACACGCGCGCGCAGGATTGTCGAGTCGCTGGCAATGCCGGAATTGTCGGCCGGAGAAGCGCAGGTCGCGATTTCGCAATTTGCGCCGCTTCGGCAGGAAGTGTCGCGACTAACACGCGTATTGAGCACCTATGTTGACCTCGAACTGCAGAATTTACAGGAACGCACGCAGTCGGCACAGAAAATCTCGGCCTGGCAGGTCGCGGCATTAGTGCCAGGCACACTGATCCTGGTGACATTTTTTGTCGTGCTCGTTGCACGACCGATTCGACAGATTGACGACGCGATTAACCAGCTGGGCCAGAGCGGCTTGTCCAAGCCGATTGAAGTAAAGGGACCTACCGATCTCGAGCGACTTGGCCGCCAGCTCGACTGGTTACGAATCCGACTGCTGGAACTCGCGCAGGAAAAAAACCGTTTCCTACGCCACATGTCACATGAGCTAAAGACGCCGCTCGCCAACATCCGTGAAGGCACCGAGCTATTGCTGGACGGCACGCTCGGTGACCTCGAAGCGCCGCAGCGCGAGGTCACCGATATCCTGCGAATGAATGGCCTGAAATTGATGCAGCTTATCGAAAACCTTCTAAGCTTCAGCGCTTGGCAAACCAAGAACGAGATTTTGACGCTGACCGACTTCCCACTACGTGCGCTCGTGATCTCGGTCGCGAAAGAACAGCGGCTCGCGCTGAATGCGGCACGCATTCAACTCAGGCTGGACATCGAAGACATAGTTGTGAACGCGGATCGCGACAAGATGCGAACCGTGCTCGATAATCTTTTGTCGAACGCGATCAAGTTCACACCGCATGGCGGCTTTGTGACGATACGCGCGCGCCGTACGCCGACCAGTTTTGTGCTCGAGTTCGCCGACACCGGTCCGGGAATCCCGGAGGATGAGAGACCGCGAATCTTCGAGGCGTTTTTTCAGGGACGCCGAGAACAAGGTGGCCAGGTGGCGGGCACCGGTATTGGGCTGTCGGTCGTGCTCGAGTGTATTCAAGCGCACGAGGGCGCGGTCGAACTGCTGAATACCGACGAATTTCCCGGCGCGCATTTCAGGATCCAGATCCCGCAGAAGCGGGTGGTACAGACACAGAAGATGGCAGCGAATGCGTAACAGCATCGGACAATCTGTTGGCGTGATTGGCGCGGTTCTCGCCGTGCTGGTGCTCTCCGGCTGTACCCAAACCAAAGGCTGGCTCGACAAGGTTACGCCCGGCAGCAATCGATCGAACGAGCCGGTGATACTCGGTGCACCGGACGCGGACGATTATCTGCGCGAACTCGAACGACTCGCAACCGGTGACCCGGCAACACAGGTTGAGATATTTGCGGATGCGGAATCACGCGCAACGCTGACGCCAGACCCATCGACAATCCTACGCTTCGCCTTAGTGCTGGCGACACCCGGACACACCGAGACCGACCCTGAGCGCGCACAGAGCCTGCTCAGAGAACTACTGACGCAGGCACCATTGATGACGCCGGCCGAGATTTCGCTCGCCCGAATTTATCTGAAGTACGTTGAAGAACACATTGTGCTGGCCTCTGAAGCCCGGCGCCTGCGGCAGTCCTCATCTCGCCAGGCACGCACCGAGGAACAGGCGATCAACCAGCGGCTCGCGAACGTCGAAGCCGAGAACCGGCGGCTGCGCCGCGAGCTCGACGATGCGGAGAACAAGCTCGAGGCGATCACGTCAATCGAGCGCTCGATCCGTGAGCAGGGGCAATAGGCGGCCGAACCTCTTACCGCGCTGGCGAATAAGCACGACTGATGTCCTTGCCCCTTCTGGGCCAACGCACTACCCTTGTCGCTCCATCATTATTGTCAAACGCGATGCCGGCAACCAACCCAATGCCAAGAGGCAAGATCCTACTCGTCGACGACGATCCGGGGCTCTTGCGGCTGCTTTCCATTCGACTACGTGCCGAGGGCTACGAGGTCGAGGCGGTCGAGAGCGCGCATAAGGCGCTCGCGTCACTGAACCGTTTTGGGCCTGACCTGGTCATTACGGACCTGCGCATGGACAAGATGGACGGCATTGGCTTATTAAAAGAGCTGCAAACGCGCTCGCCCGGCCTTCGCGTCGTATTGATCACGGCGCACGGCACGATTCCGGATGCCGTCGCCGCGACTCAGAGCGGCGCGTTTGGCTTCCTAACGAAGCCGATCGACAAAGATGAACTCATGGAGACCGTAGAAAGAGCGCTGCGGGTCTCAGGCTCGGTCGACGTGGACGAAGACTGGGCTGGCGGCATTATCACGCGCAATCAGGGCATGAAGGAAGTTCTGAATCAGGCGAAGATGGTCGCCGCAACGGATGCGCGCGTGTTAATTACCGGCGAATCCGGTACCGGTAAGGAACTACTGGCACGCGCGATCCACAACGCGAGCCAGCGCAAGAGTCAGCCGTTCGTTGCGATCAACTGCAGTGCCATGGCCGAAAACTTGCTCGAGTCCGAGCTGTTTGGCCATGAGAAAGGTGCGTTCACCGGTGCAACACGCAGCCACGAGGGTCTGTTCAAGGCCGCCGAAGGCGGCAGCCTACTGCTCGATGAAATCGGCGACATGCCGATGCGGCTGCAGGTTAAATTGCTGCGCGTGTTGCAGGAGAGCCAGGTGCGACCGGTTGGCAGCACACAAGCGATCGACGTAGATGTTCGTGTAATTTCAGCAACGCACCGCGACCTGCAGGACCTGATGAAGCACGGGCGCTTTCGCGAGGATCTGTATTACCGTCTGAATGTCGTCAACATCAAGTTGCCGACACTCGACGAACGCCGCGAAGATATTCCGCTACTCGTTGCGCACTTCCTGCAGGTGATCGCACGGGAGGCGGGGCAGGAGCGCAAAGTGTACGCGCCAGAGGCCGTGGAAATGTTGGTGACGGCCGAATGGCCCGGCAACGTTCGACAGTTGTTTAATGTCGTGCGACAAAATGTTGCACTATCGCGTTCACCGGTTATCAGCGCCGAACTCGTTCAACAGAGTTTGGGAGAGCACGCGGGCAAACTGCTTTCGTTTACCGACGCGCGCGATGAGTTCACGCGCAACTATTTGTCGCAGATATTGCAGATCACGATGGGAAATGTGAGCCAGGCCGCACGGCTTGCAAAACGCAATCGCACGGATTTCTACAAACTATTGTCGCGCCACGACCTGAACCCGGACCAGTTCAAGTCTCGATAAGGCTTACCAATGCAGCAGCGCTGTGAGCGCCGGCCTTAAGACGCCGCTTTTTTCGAATACCCTTCCGCGGAAAGACCGTACTTATTCAGAAGATCGTACAAGGTCGGTCGCGTAACTCCGAGCATTTCGGCTGCTTTCGATATATTGCCGTAACATTTGGTCAGCGCAACTCGAATGGCCTTAGACTCAGCACGTTGCCGCACCTCACGCAGGTTCATTGACTCGGGCTGTTGTTCGCCCGGCGTCACACCAAGATCGGCAGCCGTCACAAGCTTGCCGTCGGCCATAATCACGGCGCTTTTAATTTTGTTCTCGAGCTCACGAACGTTGCCGGGCCAGGAGTAGGCTTCGATAGCCTGAACCGCATCCTCACTGAAACCATTTATCGCACGTTTTTGTTTCTTGCAGTACTTCTGCAGTAGCGTACGCGCAAGAATCAACCGCCCCTCCTCGCGCTCGCGGAACGGCGGAATATTGATCGTGATTTCAGCAATACGGTAATACAAGTCCTCGCGGAACAGGCCATCCTTGATTAGATCTTCGGGATTTTGATTGGTTGCACAGACGACACGCACATCGACCGGGATCTCCTGCCGACCGCCGACACGCTCAATAACTCGCTCCTGCAAAAAACGCAACATCTTCGCCTGCAACGGCAGTGGCATATCGCTGATCTCGTCGAGAAATAGCGTGCCGCCGTCTGCAACTTCGATTTTGCCGATCGTTTGTTTGTGCGCGCCGGTGAACGCGCCTTTTTCGTGACCGAACAGCTCCGACTCGAGCAAGCTCTCGGGAATGGCGGCGCAGTTAATGGCGACGCAATTTCCATCGGCGCGTGGACTCAGTCGATGTAATGCACGAGCCAGCAATTCCTTGCCGGTACCGGACTCGCCAAGCAACAAAGTTGATACATCGTTTGGCGCGACTTTCTCGATCATGCGACACACGGCAAGCATGCCCTCACTCGCGGCAACGATGCCATCGAGCGGCGATTCATTGACCTGAGATTGCAGGCGACGGTTTTCGGATTCGAGCTCGGAGATGTTGAACGCACGATCGACGAGCAATTTCAGTGTGTCGGTATCGACGGGTTTCTCATAAAAGTCGTAGGCACCCTGCCCGACCGCCGTCAACGCGTTTTCCTGGTCGCCGTTGCCGGTGACCACGATCACTTTCGTGTGCGGCGCGATCTTGAGTGTCTCAGCCAGTGTCGCCAGGCCTTCCTCCACACCTTCCGGTTCTGGCGGCAGACCGAGATCCTGTAGAACCACCGTCGGCTCATGACGCCTGAGCTCGGCAATGGCCGCATCGCGGTCCGCGGCGGTCGCGACATCATAGTCTTCAAAGCACCATTTGAGCTGGCTCAACAGGCCGGGGTCGTCCTCGACAATTAGCAGTTTGCGGCTGGATTCGCGCATGGTGTCCCTGGCTTTATTGACTAGTGTCGTTTGCAAGTGATCGCCCATGGTGCCATGAAGCGGGCCCCGATTGCAGCGCTTGGGTCACAGGTGTAACTGTGCGATGCATCCTGCGTGGAACTGCCGTCACAGCGTGCCAGCACAGCCGACGATGCCGCCATCGACCGGTATGACAATGCCGGTCACGTAGGTCGAGGCCCTGGATGCGAGGTAAATCGCGGCACCCGCCATATCTCCCGGCTCACCGATACGGCCAAGCGGCACGCCCTTACGAATCCGCTCGCCTCGTTGCTTGAGTGTCGCGGCCATCATCTTGCTGGGAAACGGCCCTGGTGCGATCGCGTTTACGGTAATCCTCCTTTCGGCAAGATGCGATGCGAGCGTCCTGGTTAGGTGATGGATAGCCGCTTTACTCGGGCCGTAGGCAAACGTCGGCAATCTATTGACGTTCAAACCATCAACCGAACCCACGTTAATGATCCGCGCTGGATCTGCTTCAGTGGCCGCCGCTTCCAGTAACGCCAGCAATGCCTGCGTCAGGAAAAATGGCCCTTTGACGTTGATGTCCATGACTTTGTCCCAGGCACTCTCAGGAAAGTCCTCCATGGCTGCACCCCAGGTGGCGCCGGCGTTGTTGACGAGGATGTCGAGCTTTGACTCCAATGCCTTGATCTTGCCAACGAGCTTGTTGATGCCGTCCAACGTCGAGAGATCCGCTGGGATTGAAACACACTCGCCCACTCCGCTGAGCCGCGCAGCGGTCGCATTACAGGCTTCTTCCTTGCGCGAGGAAATATAGGTCTTCACGCCGTTGGCGACGAAGCCATGGGCAATCATTTCGCCGATACCCCTCGAGCCTCCGGTGACCAGGGCCACCTTGCCCGATACGTCAAACAAGTCTTTCATCGCAATGTCTCGGTTTTTACGTAATGTTATTGACAATCATTCGCATTTGCGTTTAAATACTCGCTAGGTTACTAAGTTACTGAATTTTATGTACGTCTGCATCTGCAACGCCATTACCGAAAAGCAAATTCGCCAGGCCGCGAAGGCCGGCGCCCGTGACTTGTGGGCGCTGCAGCGGTCACTGGGCGTGGCTTCGGGCTGCGGTACTTGCAAAGAGTCCGCCAGCAATATACTTCGAGAAACGACCGCCAAAGCAGGTAGATTCGAGCCGCGAACATACCGGCCCGCGGTCGCCTAAGCGCACTTCTTCTTAGACAAAAAAGCCTCGCATCGCGGGGCTTTGCTTCTTCTACGCTAAAAAAAAGCCATGCGTCGCGGGGCTTTGCTTCTTCTATGCTAAAAAAAAGCCATGCGTCGCGGGGCTTTGCTTCTTCTATGCCAAAAAAAAAGCCCCGCGATGCGGGGCTCTTTTTTTTGACTAAATTCGACGCTGTGTCGTTGGCGGCCTATCTGCTGCCCGATCTTTGCTAGGCCAGACGCCGTAATCCGAACCCGAGCAGACCGGCTGCTAACAAGAGCACGGTCCCAGGTTCAGGTACGGACGCTGTCACAGTCGTGTCGACTAGCGACGTGTCGATCGATTTTCTGCATTTTTCGCGTGTGTTTCTCGTGTAGCAAATCGAAACAGATTTCTGCCACTGTCCGGTCGTCATTGTTGGGCTGCCGAATGCCACCAGACCCGGTGGCTGAGTGGGCATTGTCAAGCCTGGCGCGATCGGATGCAGCGCGTCGAATACAGATGAATCCACACAGGCTGACGACTGACATTCGGATCCCAGTAGAAAGGCCGGCGTGTCAATAATTTCAGGCTCGCGATCGACGGGTATGGGTAGCGCGCTGGCGTGTGGCGCGATCAACACTATTGCCACGCCAGCCATCCCTGCAAACCAGATTGATAGTCCGGTGATTCTCACGATTATGTCCTTATTTGTTTATACTGGAACCGTACGCCCAGTGACGCCAGAGGGGTGCCAGCAAATCTAATCGAGCCTCAGATTAGCAATGGTGGTGCGGGAACTGAAGGAAGCCGATCACGGCAAAAAATGTGACGTAGTTCCGCCGCCGAGTTCTCAGCAAAAGGCGTGCAGCTAGAGCAAAAAAAAGCGGTTTTTCTATTCTTCGGTAACGCGGACGCGGCTTCCGACTTTTACATTATGTAATCTGGTCACAATCCCCGAAGGCCAGCGGACATCAATCCGCTCCACGTTCTGGCACCGCCCCATACCAAACCACACTGAATGCGGTCCCTGGCTAAGGTAGCCTGAGCCCGCCTGATGCGTACGTCGTTGTTTCGATGCTTCGCACACGACCTCAATGACTGCACCAACACCGTTGCGATTGGATTTGGTACCGACCAACTCAATTTCTACGAACGCACCAGGGTCCGGCAGCTCATTCCACAGGACAAGCAAATTCGGTTCGTTGCGGTTGGCGACCACCAAGTCTAAATCACCATCTTCATCCAAATCGGCTGCTACGACACTGCGGCTGTCGAGCACGAGGTCTGCTGCTGCAACTGACGCAACATCCCGGAACCTGCCATCGCCGAAGTTTTGAAACAGGCGGTTGCGCTCATAGCCTGCAAACGAACGTGATTCCTGTTGAACGAGATACGAAAAATAGCCGCTTGCGTAGATGTCCGGTGGCCGGCCAGTGCTGATCGGCGCAAGCAGGTGGCGCCAGAACACTGGGTCCGTGTCTTTACGGCTGAGATTCGAATACATACCGTTAGTCACATATATGTCGAGATCGCCGTCGTTGTCGTAGTCGAACAGGACATTGCCCCAAGCCCACTTGGCATCGCTCAATGTCGGCGTCTCGGACTCAGTAAATTTGCCTGACCGCGCCACGAACAGCGAATTGCCTTTGGCGAAGCGTTGCAGACGGTCGCGAGCGTCCGCATCACCTGGAAAGTCCTCACTATCCGCAAGCCGTTTTCCGGCATGGCTGATCATGTTCGAGACGTACAGATCCTCGCGACCATCGCCATTAAGATCGCCGAGACTGGCGGCCATGCCATTACCGAAATCACTGACGCCTACTTCTTCAGTGACGTCCGCGAACGTCATGTTGCCGACATTGCGATACAACTGGTTCGGACCGTAGTCGTTAACAACGTACAGGTCCTGAAAGCCATCCTGATCGTAGTCGAATGACAATGCCGAAAAGCTCCAGCGCGCATTGTCCATATCCAATCCGGCTGGCTGAGTCACCATTGCGAATTCGCCGTCGCCGAGATTGCGGAACAGCTGATTCTTGAAACCCCGATTACTATCGAAATAGTCCTCACGTGGACTGTTGTCAATTTTGCCGTAGTTGGCGACATAAAAATCGAGCAATCCATCGTTATTAAAATCTGCAATCGATGCGCCCGTGAGCCCCGTTGTCGACATTCGATCAAAATTCGAAGCGTCCGATATATCGCGAAAAGATCCATCGATATTTTCAAGCAAATACATCCGCGTTGTCGTCAGTATTAGCGCGTCTTGATCGCCGTCATTTTCCCAGTCGAAAAAGTAACCGCTACGCGCCGCGCGGATGTCGCCGAGACCGATTTGTTCGCTAACTTCCGAAAAACGACGTTGTCCATCGTTACGATATAGCTTCGGCGCCGCAAATTTTGTCGGGGCGAATACGTCAAGGTCATCGTCGCCATCGATATCGACAACCGTAACGCCTTGTGCGAAGTATTCGACGAACGCGAACAGTGGAATGTCGAGCGGCTTTTGTGGCGGCATCAATGTGTCGGTAGTAAACAACGACGGCGATTGAAACGTCTCCATCCATTTGAGATCGACGATTACGATTTGCCATTGCCGATCATTACCCCTGCGTTGGAGATCGACGACCATCTGTCCCTGGTCTTCATAGCCGTCGTTACTGCTGTCGTTATTACGGTCATGATCGCTGTCGTTCATGCTGACATTCCCGCGATAGCCGGTAACGCGAAACGGTACTGTCAGACGCCGCGTCTCGCCGTCGTCCAGCGTCTGCAATCGATCGACGTAGTGCTCGGTTCGAACGACTTGCCGGTACAGCTGAAAGCGCCGTTTCCAATTTTCCGCAAACGCCCGCCGATCAAGGGACGGTTTTTCGCTCGTCTGCCATCGCGTCCAGCTAATCGCGCGACTATCGTTGCGTACGTCCTGAAATTCACCGACGCTGGTTCCACGAAAACTTTCGGCAAAGAGTGAGGTGATCTGCTCATCGTCGAAACCGCGACCCTGCAGAGCACCAAAAAACTGTTCAAGGGTCGGCTCGATCTCTTTTAGTACGATCTCGCTGGGCCAGTGCATTCTGTCGATCTCACCCGCTTTCTTACTCCACGCGACCTCGGCTTCGGTAGGGTTTGCTCGACGCCCTTGTGCGCCAAAAGCGTCAATCCGGGCCTCAGCTTCACGTTGGACAGCGTCATTGGGCGCCTGTGCCACGGCATTTGAGACAGCCACGCTCGTCAACAGGGCCATACTAATCATTGACAACAATATAGTGCGTGCTTTGGAGTGAGTTATGTTCACCAGATACCGTTTCTCTGTATTGAGAATGTCACACAACTCTCGCATTATAAGAGAATGTTGCTGAAACTTTGTCATCCAGCATTAATGCGTTATGTCATTGCGGTATTTCTGGCTGCGCTTACGCCTGTTTCAGCCGCAGAATTACAGCCACTCAGCGATACTGACTTTCATTATGCTGGCCGCCCGAATTCACAGCAGGCTGAACTCGGACGTTTCCTATTTTACGACAAGATTCTCAGTGGCAATCGCAATATTTCCTGCGCAACCTGCCATCACCCGGCACACGAAACCGGCGATGGTCTGAGAGTTTCTATTGGCGAAGGCGGCAGCGGCCTCGGTTCTCTGCGCGATACCGGCAGAGGTGCGTCAGCAATCGCCTCGCGCGTGGGACGAAACGCGCAACCACTCTTCAATGTTGGCGCGCGTGAATTCACTGCCCTATTTCATGATGGTCGCGTCGAAGTCGATCAGCGCGAGCCAAACAATTTCCTTACGCCTATTGGTGATCGCTTACCCGACGGACTTGACAACGTGCTCGCCGCCCAAGCTTTATTCCCACTGGTTTCTGTCGACGAAATGGCCGGGCAAACGGGAGAAAACGACGTCGCCGATGCGGTGTCGGACAACGACGTACACAGGGCCTGGAACTTGCTTGAGCGGCGTATCCAGTCAACGCCAGAATACGTCACGTTGATGGTGGCCGCCTATCCGCACATCGAGCAGGCGGATGACATTGCGATAACCGACATAGGTAATGCCATTGCTGCATTTACGGTACTTGAGTGGCGCGCCGACGAAAGCCGTTTCGACGCATTTCTGCGCGGGGACGATGCATCGCTAACGTCAATGGAAAAACGTGGATACGAATTGTTTTACGGCGCTTCTGGATGCAGCGAATGCCATTCCGGAAGCTTACAAACGGATCACGACTTCCACGCTATTGCGCTGCCACAAATCGGTCCCGGGAAGGGCCACGGATTCGACGGCCATGAAGACTTCGGCAGAGAGTTTGTTACCGGCAATCCGAGCGATCGCTATCGTTTTCGCACACCGTCATTGCGCAATGTTTCTCACACAGGTCCATGGGGACACAACGGTGCGTTCGACACATTGGAGGCGGCGGTACACCATCACTTAAGCCCGGTCCGTTCCCTAAATGATTATTACTTATCGGCGCAAATCAAACCATCGCGATCAGACTTGGACGCCAAAGACTATCTGGTACAGGGCAGCACGCTTAGGCGAAACGCGATCGCGAGCCGCAACGAACTCACCAACACGAAATTATCCGACGTTCAAATACAAGAGTTGTTGGCGTTTCTCGAAGCACTATCGGACGCACGCAGTCTTTCAACCGACGCCGGCGTACCGCAGCAGGTCCCCAGCGGACTGCCAGTAAGTGATTGAAAATAAATGAGAAAATGACTTTTACTGCGAAGTCCACAGCAGCGAAATAATCAGGTTTGTGCCGGGCTCGTTGACACCCGAACCATGTACACGATAATTTTTGTCGAACAGATTTTCAATGGCAGCCGAGACAGACAACTCATTCGACAGATGCCAACCGCCGCGTAATGTCAACACGGTGTAAGCGGGCGTACCGCCCGGTGGGATTCTGTCTGTATCAGAACGATCGCGCGTCGACAATCGATCCTGTTCATCGGCAAAACCGACCTGCCCTTCTGCCCACCACGCCCCGTCTTCGGGGTGCCAGCGAAAACCACCATTTGCACTCAGTGTCATCAGGCGATCAATGGGTTCTCGAACAAGTACCGGATCGGATGTTGGAAACGTGTCAACTTCACCGTCCATCCAGGACGCATTGCCAAAAACTGACCACGCGTCGCTCAATTGGTAACGAGCTTGAACTTCGATTCCTTTGACAAAGCCATTACCAGAATTCTTCTTCGTGATTTCGGTGTCGCCGTCAATAATGCGTCCAGTCGGTGTACGAATGACCATGTCGTCGATCGTCGTGTAGTAAACGGCGGCCTGACTGTTCCACCGCGCACCTGCGTGCTTAATACCAAATTCATAGGTGATGAATTCTTCGGAGTCGAGTGTCGATACCGGAGTCTCGATCTCATTCGACCGCGCAGTATCGAATCGGGTCAAATCCGATAGGTTCGGAGCGCGAAAACCTTGCGAGACGCCGCCAAACAATGCGGTCCCACCAGACGTATGCAGACGATGATTGAATCGTGCGCTAAGCGTTGCGGCGCTCCAATCATCTTTGACTCGTATGCGCCCGCCCGTTAGCGGATCCTCCACGCCCTTCGCGTCAGCTTCAGACTGCGTATAACGAAATCCGAGCGTCAAATCGGTGCGTTCGCCATAGGCGATCTGGTTTTGCAGGAACACGGCAGCTGTCTGATACGTTGCATCGTCGGCGACGGGTCCCTGAATACGTACGCCGCGCAATGTTCCGTCAGCGTTGTAATCGCTACGAAATGATTCTACCTCGTCATGATAGAACTCAGCACCGGCCGTAAACGTACCTGCTGCGCTCGGCATGACAAGATGGCCAAAGAAACCTGTGGTTTGCACATCGGTACCCTGGATATCGGTGCGCTGATCGGCACGCGTACGGTGTCGCGTTTCGTCCTGGTCATGCACAGACAGGCTTAGCGCCAGCTCGTCGAGCCAAGGTGTGACGTCAACGCCACGATATTGCAGATAGCTAAGTGTTCGCTGCTGCGATAACGAGCGACGCAGTTCATCGCCGACAGTGGTGCCGCGCCAGCTCTTTCCAAAAATCGTCTTGTGCACGCGCCAGGCGTCGTCTTGATCGACGTGCTGAATGGCTGCGGTGACACGCTGATTAGCTGTCAAGTTATAATGAAATTTGAGCTCGGCGTCCTGTTCGTCGTAACCGGTTTTTGGCTGCGTACCGAGGTCATGTCCCGCCTCGAGGTCGCCAAAGTCCTTCAGCGACACGGCTGCGATCACGTCGAAGCGACGACCCTTGTAGCCGACTTCGGGACGCAACACCGCAGAACTTTCGGCCGTTGCCGCGCGTGCATACAATCGCCACTGAACACCGCTCGCCAACGACACGTCTCGATAGCTGCGGCTAATGGCGTTGACTGTCCCGCCGATCGCGTCGCTGCCGTACAGGACCGACGTCGGTCCTTTGACGAGCTCGAGACGGTATGTGCTCAGCGGATCCACGGTATTCCAGTACTGATTCGGTCCTTCGCGAAAGGTCGAATTGTTTAGTCGAATACCATCGATAAGAAATAGGGTTCGCAGACCGGTGAAGCCGCGGATGAACGGTGAACCTTGTCCATGCCCGGTTTTTTGAATCATGACGCCGGGTAAATCGCGCAATGCGTCCGGTATCGTTCGTACCTGGCGTACAATCTGCAGTTCTTCCATGCCACGGACGTTAATCATGTACGGCATTAGGAAGGCATTTTCGGCGCGGCGAGACGCGGTGACTACAATCTCTGCAAGATCGTAGGTGCCAACGTCGTGCGAACCGGCATCATTGCTGAACGCTGTGGTCGGGGCTGTTGCGCCAAGCCCCAAGGATAGGAGCAGGAAAGCGCCTGAGTGTTTTATTGGCATTATTACTCTTTGGCGATTTTCTTCGGTTGTTCCTCCCCACTTTTTTCCATGATGAGTGAAACGCTGACTGTCACCGGGGCCCCGTCCGGTGGCAACAGCGTGGTATTTCCTGTGATATTACCGTACGCGCCGATGCCCAGTCCGTCCTTGTGTTCGATAATCGCAAACGGGTCATGCACAAAGCCGATTAGCGAACCGACCGATTCCGCGACAAACTGGCCGTTTTCCTCTGTGATCGAGCCAATGTAGACCCAATCATCACTATCGAGTGGCTTGCCGCCCGCAAGAAGCGCATTGCTCGCTTTGACGGTAGTAGTTTTGCCGTCGATTTCCCAGCTGATATCGATTGCTACACGCTGTCCGATAGCCTGTCGGTCGTCGAACTGGAAACGTGGTTTTACACTATTCGCGTCGTCGAGACCGATCAGGATGCTGGCAAGCTGGAATTGCGTCGCCGTTGCAAGAAGTTCCAGCAGGCTCTCATATTCTTTGACGCCACCGATACTGACCGCGAGATACTCGAGCGGATCACTGCGATGGGCGATGCGTCCCGGCACAGTGAAGCGACGTTCCGCTTTATCAATCATAATCCCGGCAATTCTGAAACGGTCGTTGCCGAGATCCTGCACGTCTATATGCGGTGCAGCGGGTGGCAGATGCTTGGCCTTAGGCGGCTCCGCAGGAGTCTCTGCTGCAGTCAAGACCTTCGTCGCGACAACCGATGCAACAACAACCACAATGATTAATACGTGTTTCGACATCCGCATCATGAGCGAATTCCCGTTACGACCCGGTGTGGCATTGGCGGTGGAAACGGTCGACGCAGTGTATCAACGAAACCAGCCGCGTTCATCCAGGCGTCCACGTTCGCATCGGCGTGCACACAACCGTCCGCGGCCGTCAGCATCATCGTAATACCGAACAAAGCCGAAAATTCCGGAGTGGTGCCGCCCTCGTCGGTAAACACATCGTTAACGATCAGCATCCCGCCCGGTTCTAAACAATCTCGCGCTTGGTCAATCAATCGCTTGCAGGCCTCTGCCGTCTCGCGATGAAACATGCCGGACATCAGCACGACGTCATAACCCGACCCGAAATCGCTTGTATGATAATCGCCGCGAATCATCGCCACGCGATCGCCGACGCCGAGATCGTCGAGTATCTCCTCCGCGACACTTGCAACGCCGTCGAGCTCCAGCACATCGGATCTCAATCCTTCGTAACGCCGCGTCAGTAGTGCCGAAAATGTTCCCGGCCCGCCGCCGACGTCCAGCATTCGCTGGCGGCCTGTCAAATCGACTACTTGAGGCAGCGCCTGTCCGATTGCCATCGCTCGATCATGCATGCTGTAAACGAAATGCCGCGTCTGCTCTTCGTCGTTACCCAGATAGGTGACCGCGGCCTTGGCGGGCTGACCAGAACGTAAAGCGTGCTCCAGATCACCCCAGGTAGCGTACAGGTCGTCCATGAAGCTCATCGAGTTTTGCATCGACGCCGGGCTGCCCGCCCTTAAGAAAACGTCGCTGACGCGCGCGTTCAGATAACGTCCGTCGACCTTTTCGCACAGACCCAGGCCGACGCAGGCATTCATGAACAGTGCTGTCATCCGACCATCTAAGCCAAGCTGCTCGGCCAATGCGGTCGCACTCTGGGGACCATTGGCTAATGCGTCGAATACACGGAGCCGATTCGCGGTTAGTAGAACCTGCGAGCCCCAGTACGCCGTGCTGAGGGCGATGATTCTCGACGGATCAGTCGGAGGCGGTACGTTTTTCAAATTTGCGGCAGTCGACATGAAATTCTTGCTCAAGCCTGGGTACGATCGATATCGCATTCGAGCTGCATATAAGCGCAGCGGTGACACATGAAGCCGTCCCAAATCTCGAGACCATGCTGCTTGCGAACATCCCGGTAATTCAACGCAAGGTGCTCAAAAAAATTCCGTAGGCGGCTCTGATAGTCGGAGCGTTCTTTGCCACCGACCGGGTAATACAGGGAATAGATTGGCACGATGCCGCGACTGCAAAGGTCATTGACGCCCTGCCCCGCCAGCTCGGCCGCTTCTTGCCATTCCATACCGTGCTCGGGCTCGAGCTCGATGCCCGCAACCATCGCCGAGTACACACGACCGCGGCCCCACAGTCCGACGGCGGTCTCCAGCGATGCGATCCATTCATTGTAGCCGACGTAGTTGTTCTTGCCGGGGCAAACCTGAGAGAAGAGTTTCTCCGACCATATCTCGAGGTTGAAACACACTGCATCGACCAAGCGTTCGTCGTAAAACTGCTGCAGAGTTTCTTCGGGAAGCGCGCCGGATCCCAGCGTTACCGGAATGTTTTTCGGATTATTTTCCTGTACTGCGCGCGCAAGTTGCAAAAAACGCTCTCCTTCCTGCTCGGGATCCGTTAATGAGCCGCCGACCAGGTAAATGTGCTTGATGTCAGTCTCCGCCGTGACGGCGTTCATCGCTTCTCGCATACGCGCGAGCGTAAGCTCCGGAATCGTAACCTGACCGGCTTTTTGGCCCAGGTGCGCGGTTCGTTGATCCGGCGCACCGTAGGAGCAAAACGTACAGCGCATGGAATTGCCGTTGACCTTGTTCAGAAAATATTCGCAACCCGGTGCTACGTTGATCACCATCATGTCGCCGTGCGTGCTGACGCCAGCTTGCGCGATCGGAAAACCATCGGACGTGTTGTCCTGCATCCAATCGTGCAATGGCTCGAACCGAATGTCGACGGCGTCAGCGGGGTTCGAATCATGGAGCAGTTTGTAGCCGTCCTCACGATTGCCCATGACCGACCACGGCGAATCGCCATTGCCGAGCACACGAATCAACGTGTCGTCGTCGGTGTTGATCAGATACGGAATGCTCGCTTTTCCCTTGCCAGTAGGATCGTGCTCGCCTTTCTTGAAACGGTATGGAAAGTAATTCGGCAACGAGTGTTCGGCCGCGGCTCCGAGCGCATCGCTAAAGCGAATGCCCTCGAACATTACGGTTGTCTTTAGCGCCGGTGATCCCTCGAGTTTTGCCGTCGGCATTGCATTCCTCCCGCGCGACTTATTGTTCATCTGAGGCCGGGAACCGGTCCCCTGATGTTATTATCAAATTTCTTTCGCACGCATCTGCTGTCAAATCTAACGCATGAACAAGAAATTCTATCGGCAGTGTCTAACAATTATAATCGCTCTTTCGATCCCGATCATTCCTTTTGCCATAATTGGCGAAATGCCTGGAGAGACATGGCTATCGGCAAAGGACGACAACGCCTGGTTGTTTGCGCTGACTGGCGGCTCTTTGTTGTCGCTGGATATCTTGCTGCCATTACCATCCAGCATTATTGGCACACTGCTCGGCGCACGACTCGGAATAGTGCCGGGATTCTTTACGATTTTGATTGGGTTGATGGTCGGGCAAACCGTTGGTTATTTCATCGGGCGCGTCGTTCTGATACGCGCTAATCCCGACCTTCCCGAAGTACCCACGTTGCTCATCGTTTTTTTGAGCCGCCCGATACCGATACTGGCGGAAGCGATGGCCGTTGCGGCCGGCGCGAGTGCGATGCCTTTTTCGAAATTTGCGGCGGTTTGCCTGGCGGGAAACACGATCTATGCTGCCGCTCTCGCGGCGAACGGTGCAACGCTTCTGCCAAATTCGCTGAATGGCCCTGGCCTCGTTATTCCGATGCTATTGCCAGTCATTACCTGGGGAATCTGGAGCTGGATATCGACACGTTACTCAACGGACGCCGATTTCGATGACAATAACTCCTGAGTCCGCTTGCTAGGAAACGACCAATGCTTTTCATGCTTATCAATCGCACGCGCAGTGATCTTTCACAACAAGAGTACAAGGAACTTGGTGGCCTGGCTAAAGCCTTTTACGCGAATATCCCGCATGACGTCGTGTTGCACAAGGATTGGGCAGCGCTAGACCAGTCATGCACGTTTGCATTAATTGAAGCAAAAGACCAAGGCTTTATCGAAAAAATACAGGAACCATTCCGACCCTACGTCGATATTGACATTGTCCCAGTCCGCGAAATCAGCGGCTGGGAAGCTAGCTAGCCTAGCGATCAAACCTAGCTCTATGGCGACGACGCGCCGTCAGATGGCGTAGCGTTCGGTGTTAGATACAACACTTCCACGCCGGGTATGCTGCCGCCAACCTCAAGTCGCACGCTTTCACCTCTAGCCACTTTATGTGTCAGCAACATCATCGCATGCTCGGGCCTCTGCACGGTATCTCGACCGATTGCTTTGATTACGGTGTGCGAGGGCAACTCCAGCGCGATATTCAGACGTTCTTCGAGCATCGCTCGTTTTTCTTCTGCACTATTGTCGTCCGACCCGGCCGATTCTGAATTTGCATGTTCACGCGACAGCGCTTCGAGCTCCAGTTGGGCTTTGTCATAGTCGATACTCTGCGACGCATTGCCCGCGGAAATCTGTAAGTCACGCGTTCGCGACGCCGCAGCGACGTCTTCCAATCGAGTTGGCGTTCCTTCCAACTCGAGGAATATTTGAGAGGCGCCACGCTTAAGGTGTATGCCGTCGGAGTCAATAAACTCGACGACGAATCCATCAATGGCGTCACCTTGTCTGTAGAGTTCCTGCGAGCCGTCCGATTTCTCGACGACGGCGATCTGCTTCTCCGGCGTCATGATTATTCCGGAAACGCGATAGCGCTCGTCTTCAGCCGTTGCAATGCAGGTCGAAGAATACACAATACCGGCCAAGATCGTGGCGGAAAAAATTCGCTGCATTTGCATGCTTAACCTGTCCCTACTCGAAACAAAAAACGCGGGCTCAGCCTATTGGATGAGCCCGCGTCGATTACACGATCACCGTTCGTGAGCGATTACCGACGGGTACGCGGCATTGGCGTACCTTCGGCCGCCTCGCTGGTGCAGAGTTCCGTACCAGCCCCACTCACTGCAACTACCTTGTAGTAGTACGTCACACCGTTGGTCAAACCGCTATCGAGATACAACGCGATACTGGTTACATGACCCTGAGCAATGACTGCAAAGCCACTATCGGGTCCGTCTGTGCTACGCATGATGGTGTAGCTAGCGGCGCCCGGAACCGGTACCCATTCAAGTTGGTTCTTGCCATCCTTCGGACGAACGGTAATTGCCGGGCACTCTACTTCTTCCCCGACGCAGAACGGGTCGTCTGATGGTAGAACCTGGACCGTCGTGAAGTCCGTATCCGTCAGGTCCGGAGACGCCGCAGACGGGAACGCTGCGGACGTGTTGTCGGTTACCTGAAGACCCAGTTCAAACACTCCGAGTGAGCTGTAGGTGTTTGAAGGCATCGGACCAGTTAGGTCACCGAAGCTTAGATCACCATCGATATCCCAGTCGTAGGCCGTGATCGTGTCGAATGGCGGATTCCCCGATTCGCTCTGTCCCTCATCAATATCGAACGAGCCCGAACCGTCGAACGTAATGGGTTCGTCGATACACGCCAGGTACGGTCCACCCGCGTCTGCGGTTGGCGCATGCGGTGGGATCGTAATCTCGACAATAACGACATCGGTGTCGGTCAGCGCCGGATTATTGTCATCCGTGACCCGTAACGTGACGGGAAAACTTCCCAACGCAGGGTACGTCGTCGACGCGTTCACGCCGGTAGCGTCAAAGACACCGTCGTTGTCGAAGTCCCATTCGTACAGAACCAGAGACCGTTGCGGATCTTGATGGAACGAATTCGAACCGTCAAAATTGATGGTCTGATCCACCGCACCCGGATTTGGCGCCGCATCGGCGCGGGCTACAGGCCCGGCCTGGAACAATGTCTGCGTCAAGATCTGTATGCACCACGGCGTATTGTGGTCGTCTTGATTAGATCCATGACTGTTGCCCGGGCGGTCCGTGCAACCGCCGATATTGACGCCATCGGGTATGACATAGTCAACGACCGTGCGCGCCAGTCCGTCGGTCGGATGGTTGTACCAGTCGAGTGGCGCTGGACCACCGGCGGCACAGCCCGGATTCGGACCACAACCAATGCCGTTGACGGAGTCGTCTGCAACACCGACCACGGTACCGATAATGACCACCGGTTCCGGTTTCGCCGTACGCATGCCTTTGACGAAGTTGAACATCGCGTAGTAGTAATTCTTGAATTCATTACCCTGCGCCGCGTTATTGAAATTTCGACGGAACATATTTTCCGTACGTATCCAACGCTCGTCCGGTGTCGCAGACGTCGTGGCTTCGATGCCATCGAGCGCCATCTGCACGGTGGCGGCGCCGGACGTACTGTACGGACCCCAGATCGGGCCAGTGCTGGTATAACCGTGCCACCCATCGGCGTCGGTCGTGTCACTCTCGTTGTCCGTGAATTCGAGGCTGTCGATATTCTTGTCTTTGACCCACTGCGGAATCGTTGAGCCGAAAATATCCTCGGCAGCCGACAATCCAATGCCGGCCCAGCCGTTCGTCGAATTATCTGTGGCCCCACTACTATTAGCCCATTCGTTGTACTGCCAGCCGCCGTGATTGGCGTTGTCGGACTGGGCCCATGCGTACCAGTCAACCATGTCTTGGATGATGTCGCCGTAGGTCCGGCCAGCAACATTTACCGGTCCAGTAGTTGCTACGGCATTCGGTGTGCCCGACGCAATGATCGCGTCCATAATCATGCCGCCTTGGTAAGGTGGATCGATACCGTTGACGAACACGCCGAGCCCATTGGCGTTCGTATCCGGATCATCACTGCGTCCAGCAGGCACGGTTTGCACATTGATACCTTCCGCGGCCAGCTGAGAGAAAACGTATTTCAGACCACGCCGAACAGTGTCACTGTACGGGCTATCATCCGGACCATCTTCTCGATAACCATTGGCCTCGAACGCATTGGTGCTGGCGCCGGATACCGTCGCGGTCGCCTGCCCGAACGTCTGCGGGTAGTCCCATCGACCCATTGGAATCGTCCCGCCTTCCGCGCCCGATGCATCGCCGTCAAACCGGAATTGATTGCGGTGCATGTGCCACAAGCCTTCATCGACAGCGGTATTGACCTCGACCGGTAAGGTCTCGGCGCGACAAACAACCCTATATGTGTCGGTGCTCGAATCGCCATTATTCGTCACTGTCACCGTCGCATTGAAGACATCATCGGGCGCGCAATTATAAGTATGTGCGGTCCAAATCGAGTAGTACGGTGTAAAGCCCGCATCGTCCAACTGTGTATTCGCTGTTGGATTCGCATCGACGGTACCGCTTAATACCGCGGTACCATCGCCCGGATCCCAGGACCAGTCCGCGCCTGCACACATGTCATTTGTGCAAGGCGCTTTTAGTGTGGTCACTTTGCCGGAAATAACGTCGTGACGGCGTAAGTCGTCAAACGGGTCTAGTGGTACCGCGTTCACGGTGAAGTCGCACGCATCCCCGATGCCGTCGTTGTCGCGGTCTAACTGACCGGCATTTGGGTCGGCCGGACAATTGTCTACACCATCATCAACTCCGTCGTTATCGTTGTCGTTATCGACGCAATCCGGGATCCCGTCACCATCGCCGTCAGGGGAGCCCCCAGCCCCTGTACCGACGAATGGGCCCGCCCCATTGAAGGCGGTGCCTCCCTGACACGCCGCAGGATCAGTAAGATCTCCAAGAATAGTGATGGTCTCAACACCCGATGGCGTTGTTATTTCAACGCCCAGTGAACCGATGATCAGATTTTCTCCGGGAGAGACTGTGACCGTTGCCGTGCTGCCAACGGCCACACCGCATTCGTCGACTTCTGAAGTACCGATACCGGCCAGCTCGGTCGCATCATCGTAAACCATGTCGATAATGGTGGCTCCGCAAGTACAACCTTGCGTTGTTGGCGCCGACGGCGTCAGATCCTGACCGTCGATATTGAGCGACAGTTCGTTGCTGCCGACCCCTCCACCTGAGCAGTCCGCATGGGCACTGATCAACCGGACGCTAGTTGCTTCGCCCTCCGGCACCTCAATGCCGGGATCCGGCGGTGCTGTGGTGTTTGCCGGCAGCTCGCTTGTACCGGCGCCGCCGCCGCAGCCGCCGAGCGCGACAAGTAGGCTTGCTAGAAAGATACGGTTTGTTTTTGCAGCAATCGTCGTATTCATTGTTGTTGCCCCTTCATGCCTGCCGCTTAACGCCCCACACGTTATTGCACTCGTAGGCTAATGCGGTCCGACCTAGGTAAGTTGTTTGTATCGTGCTTATGTCAAATTTGTTCGCCGCGCGCTTGTTGCGAATAACTAAGAGAAGAAAAGGGCGAACACTCTATGTGTTCGCCCTTCCTTTGAATCAGTGCTTTTGAGCGATTCGGCGTCGCAGGCCAAGACCGAGAAGACCTGCACCCAGCAGGAACAAGGTGCCCGGTTCCGGTACGCCTTGGACTGGTTCGTCCCTGAATTCCAATGTGCTGGAGAAAAAGTAGGTGAATTCACTATCGGGATCTGTATGCGACAGACACAGCGTCATATCACTTGGAGCGCACTCTAATGAGAGCAGGAAAGTAACGACAGCATCCACACCATCGGCAAGCTCGAAATCCCAGCCTATCGCCATTGAGACGTCATTGGGGTCAGGGTCTCCGATGCTGTTGTCGAGCGTCCCATCGACGAAATTGTCAAAGATGTCGCCAAACGGGGCGAAAAAGCCTGGCTCGTCGATCTCCCAGGACTGGCCAGCAGCAGCAGCGCCGGACACCGCACCGGTTTCGTTAGAAAACCCGTTGACAAACTCTTCAATTTCCCAGTCCACGAACATCGCAACGTAGTGTGCGCCAGCATCCGCGATGCCTACCACGACTCTGCCGAGACCGTCGCCACCGAGGAGCAGATTCGAATCATCGACAGTTGCGGTAGTAGCGTCATCTGACGCACATCCTGCATCGCCAACCGAGACAATAGCGCCATCGGCATTGACGCAAGATTCGAATTGGTCGATCGGATCCGCATTCGCACTTGCGGCGAACATCAGGATCAAGGCGCCGAATAGGGTTTTGATTTTCATTTTTTGCACTCCTCAAAAGCCGTCACGCTGTTTCGTCGCGCTGCACGCTGCCGGCAATATCTATGGTTTTTTTGAGCCGTTATTTACACATATGTAGCAACAAGCATGCCAACATCTATAAGGTGTTGAAAAACCAGAATAATGATGGGTTCAGACCGACGTGGCGCAGTGCTTGCTATCAAATGCGATAACGTTTGTAAAAAAAACTGACAATCGCGACTAAAACGAAACCTGTGTCGCGAACGAGAGTTACGCAAGCGTCACGCTGCCGCGCTGTTAACTCATTGAACATAATGTGGAATACAATACCAGCCAATACAAATTAGGTACTTGCGTTCTATTCGTCATAGAGTGCACGAAGAATATCGTGGTGTTTTCGCGAGTTATTCTCATTCGATGTTGTACAAAAAACTGACATGACAGTGCTTTTGACGCGAGGAATGTGCAATTTTTAGACAGCCGAACAGCTTGTATTGGCGTTTATTGCTGCCACTGGGCGGTGCGCTTTTGATTGCGATGTTCGCTGCGTGGGCGATTGCATTGAAGTTGTTGACGAATGTCATCGATGCACAACTCGACGCCAAACTCGGCAATGCGACGGCGACGCTTGCCGAGAATGTGTTTCCGTTCAGTCCCGAATTAATCGGCCGACTCGACAGACTGATCGAATCGCGCATAGCATTGCTCGACGACGATGGTCGAGTTGGCCTTTCCACCGGCGGCGACGTTCTCAACGACGTTCTTCAGTCGAATCCGGAGCAGTATGCGAAATCAACGGCATCGGATCCGGTATTCCTGACGTTCGATGCCGACGGTATGACGTGGCGAGCCGTCGTGCAGGCCCTGCCGCCGGGCCGCGATGATCGATACCGCTTCGTTGTCGCGGCCGCGTCGCTCGAGGAGACGAATGCGGCGGCGCGAGAGGCGGCAATTCTGCTCGCGGCGGCGATGCTGGTCGCAACATTATTTCTCGCATTGCTTGCCAGCTATTTTGTGCGCAGTATTACTCGACCGGTCGCAAACCTCGCTGCAGTGGCCAATTCAATCTCCGAAGGTCGTCGCGATATTGCGGCTGCAGTTGATGAACGTAACGAAATCGGCGTGCTCGCCAATACACTTGCTGACATGGCGACTCGACTTGAGTCCTACGAACGAGACCTGTCGGAAACCAGTCGTCTCACCGGGCTCGGCGACCTCGCCGCACGTATGGCGCACGAAATTCGCAACCCGTTGACCGCTATTAAGTTGCAGCTCGATATGCTTGAAGAACGGGTTGTCGATGACGATCAGAAGCGCGTTCAAAGTGTCCTGGACGAAATCCGGCGGCTGGAGCTGATTGTCAATTCGGCGCTCTCGCTCGGCGGAGCACAAGCTGTCAACCCTGCACCCAGCGATGCGGGCGAATTACTCAAGGACGTCACTGACTTATTGCAACCGACGCTCGCGCATCGACAAATTCAACTCACCGCAAACGTCGAGGCGCTGCCAACGATGGTGCTGGACGCGGACCGCATGAAGCAGGTGTTTTTGAATCTGATCAACAATGCGGCCGATGAACTCGACGGCGGCGGTAGGATACATCTTGCGGCGAAAATGCAGAGCGGCGGCGGTGCAAGTATTACGATCGAGGACTCGGGACCGGGCATGAATGAGCCCGGCGCAGACTCCACAAAACCGCTGGGCCTCGGGCTCGGACTCAAGATCAGCCGTGAAATTGTCGAACGCCACAACGGACAACTAGTAGTCGGCGAAAGCGATCGTTTGGGCGGCGCAAAATTCACGGTCAGCTTACCCGCCTCTATAATGTCTGTTCCCACCAACTGAGGATTATGGCTATGGCCCGAGTGCTGGTCGCAGACGATGAACGCAGCATTTGCGAGGCGTTCTCGACGCTATTGAGCGACGAGGGCCACGAAGCGGTCGTTGCCTCCAGCGGCCCCGAGGCGGTAAGTCTGGTCCGCGATCAGGCGCCTGCGGTGGCATTTCTCGATGTCCGCATGCCCGGCGGTGACGGCATCACGGCTCTCGAAGCGATTCGCGAAATCGCGCCTGACCTGCCGGTCATTGTCATGACCGCCTTTGGCACCCTCGATACCGCCAAGCGTGCGATGGAGCTCGGCGCATTCGACTATCTCGGCAAGCCTGTCGAGCTGCAGCAGGTGCGCAAGCTACTCGCGCGAGCATTACACCAGCCAAAGACTTACGAAACCGAGAAGTCAGCAGCGCCATTGCCCGATCGTCCTGTACTTATCGGTCGAAGCGCGGCGATGCAGGCCTTGTTCAAGCAAATCGTGCTGCTGACGAGCAATGACTTATCCATACTGATTATCGGCGAAAGTGGCGTCGGCAAAGAGTTGGTCGCGCATGCAATTCACGACAACAGCAAGCGCTCCGCCGAGCCATTCGTTGCCGTCAACTGTGCAGCGATTCCAGACACACTCATCGAAGCCGAGTTGTTCGGCGCCGAAGCCGGCGCCTTCACCGATGCGAAAAGCACGCGCATCGGCCGTTTCGAAGCCGCCGGCGAAGGCACGCTGTTTCTCGACGAAATATCCGAACTGCCGTATCACTTGCAGAGCAAGTTATTGCGTGTGTTGCAGGAACGCAGCTTCGAACGCCTCGGCAGCGTCAAGCCAACAGAATTCAAAGCTCGACTAATAACGGCAAGCAATCGCAACCTGGACACTGCCATCGAGACCGGCAACTTCCGTGAGGACCTTTACCATCGGCTGCATCTCGCCACAGTGCCGGTGCCGCCATTGCGCGATCGCAGGGACGACATCGAACCGCTAGTCAGACATTTCATCGCACAAGCGAGCGAGGAAATGGTGAAAGCGATCAAAGGCGTCGAACCGGAAGTGATTGAAAAACTGCAGGGCTTCTCCTGGCCCGGCAACGTGCGGGAGCTTGAGAACTGCATCAAGCGAACCGTGCTCGCTGCGCGCGGAGAAACGATCACCGTGCATGATCTCGACATGCCGAAGGAGAGTAATTACGAACGCCGGCGCGCACCGAATCTTGAACAGGCGTTGCGCACGCAGGCAGCCGAGATGGTGAAGCATCCCGACAAATTCGGGGGTGAAGGCGAGCTTTACCAGTGCCTTGTCGACAATGCCGGCTACGAAATCATCAAGGCGGCACTCGACGCAACAGACGGTAATCAAGTCGCGGCGGCAAAATTACTCGGGATCAACCGGTCCACGCTGCGCAAGAAGCTATTTGAGGCAGAAGGCGAGTGATGCTGGTATTTCGGACATAGCCTGTATAGCGGCTGGTCAGGGACGACGGAGCGGCCAAATCTCTTGCAGCAAACTTCTCCCTAAGTAGTTGAAAAATAAGCGTAAATTTCGATGTGCCTAGCTGGCACGATTCCTGCTATTTATTAATTGGAGACTGTCGATCGATCGCACTAGGTTGATTGCTTTGGGCGACTCCGGGGTACCCCACAAATTTCCTCGGGTCGACGCGTTGTGGAATCCGGCCCCTTGTGATTCCACGGCGACAGAATCCAGGCAGCGCGTCCAAGCTGGATGCCGGGCCGGTGCGTTCTTAATGGGCGCGCCGGCCGTGTTCTGCGTGTAACGACAACAATAGGCGGAATAAAAAATAATTGGCGGACGGGGACGAACGAAACATGACGTTTCATGACTTGCGATGGACGCGACGTGAACTGCCGGCTACCTTGGTCAAGCTAGCGCTTGCCGGTCTGCTCATTGCCGTTTTTCCGCTGGCACTGCCCGTTGCCAATGAACCCGCGCGCGCTGAACTCCTCGCTACCGTCTATTCAACAGGCGCTATCATCGCATTACTGCTATTCGCGCCGCTCCATGGCGCGTCCTTACGCAATACGTTTGGCTGGTGTGCGGCTGTCACATCCTTGTTGCTGATCTTCGTCTTCTTGGACCCAGCGACACGCGCCAGTGCAAAATTGACACCGGCGCTTGCACTCATTGTTTTCCTGCTCGGTGCAACGCTCGGTATTTTGGCACGTCGCTTGCCGCCAGCGATCGTCATTGGCTTGTTCGCGCTACTTGCCCTGGTCCCAATGTGGGCCGGGCCGATGTTGGAACTTGCGAACAATCCGGTGTGGGCGAACCGGCTGGTCATGTACGTGAGCCCATTAACGGCTCTCGCGACCGCACTCGATTTCGACTATCTGCGCACGGCGTGGTTTTACGAGTACAGCGCCGTCGCGACGATGCGCTACGACTATCCGAACTTTGTAAACATCATATTACTTCTTGCCGTCTTGCCAGTAGCTGCAGTTATTCGGCGCTACTCGACAAAAGATTCGGCGTTTCAATACTCTTCCGAGGCTCATCCATGAAAAAAGCTCTGTTGCACGCGTTGCTATGGTGCGTGTTTATTACAAACGCTGCATTCGCCAATGATGATCCAAGTATGGATCCGGCGCTGCGCGAGAAAGCGCAGCGTGCCGTTGACGGCGGGTTGCATTACCTACGCATCAACCAGGCCGATAACGGCTCCTGGTCGGATTCCGTTGGCATCACCGCGCTGGGATTGCGCGCGTTTCTGCAGAGTCATCGCAATTACGGCGAAAGAGATGGCGCCTTCATCACGCGACCGATCGAGTTTTTGCTCGCACACATTAACGACGATGGGTCGATTAGCGAAACCAATCAAAATCGCAACTACAACACAGCGGTCAGCCTGACGGCACTTGCAGCGACTGGGAATGATGAGTACGCAGACGTCATCAAAGATGGTCAAAATTTCTTGCTAAAGCTGCAGATTGACGAGGACGATGGCTACGAGAATGATCACGCCTACTACGGCGGCATAGGCTACGGCGGTGATGAGCGGCCGGACCTGTCGAATATCCACATGGCGCTCGAAGGTCTGCAGGCCACCTCTGCGGATCCGGATGACCCCGTTTGGGACAAAGCATTGCGATTTGTCAGCCGCGTGCAAAACCGTAGTGAAAGCAACGACCAGGAGTGGGCCGCGAACGACGGTGGCTTCACGTACATGCCCGGCTACAGCCCGCACAAGGGTACCGCCTCCTACGGTGGCATGACGGCGGCCGGTCTGCTCAGTTTGCTGTTCGCCGGTGCCGACCAGGATGACCCGCGGGTGCAGGCCGCCTACGATTGGATTCGGAACAATTACACGCTCGAGGAAAATCCTGGCGCAACTGACGGCGTTCAGGGCCTTTACTACTACTACAACGTGTTCGCAAAGAGTCTTTCAGCTTATGGCGGTTCCGTGCTGGTTGATGACGAAGGCGATGAGCACAACTGGCGCAACGACATTGCGGCCAAACTCATCAGCCTGCAGAGCGAAGACGGCTCTTGGGTGAACCCCGAATCGCCGCGTTGGTGGGAAGGCAATCCACAACTCGTTACGGCGTGGAGTGTCATTGCATTGAACGCTGCGCTGAATTAGGCGTGCACTACCAGTGGTGAATTCCTTCCTTGTTGGCGTTTTCATCACTCTAGCTGCGCTGGACAGCGGTGCTTCGATCGAGATTTCGCTGGCCTGGGAAGGAAATGTAAGCACGAACGCGCTCACCGAGCTGGCGGTAGTTGCACACGGCGACACCGATGTCGCGTTAACAGTAGCGACTGAATCGGAATCGCCACGAATCAGTTCAGTATTGAAAATCGATGGCTCGCGCGAGGCACAGGCCTGGATGCCTGTGGTCCCTAGCAGTGACGACGTCGCCGTGAGGACGCAAATCGGGAGTGACAAACTCAGCAGCAATATCGCGAGCCAAGCTACGGCAAACCGCAAGACCATAGGCACGCAACCTGGCATCGCACCGATTGTGCTGCTCGGCGAGTTTGCGGCGGATCGTTTTGCCACGGTGGCGCATGCGATGCAGCTCGCTCCGTCGGACTTGCCAAGACTTGCTGCTGCTTATAAACACATACGTGCGATTGTGATCGATGGCAACGAACTCGCACAGTTGGAAGATGCGCAGTTGCGCGCACTCGTCGAGCATGTGGGCAACTGTGGCCGGGTGTTACTTATCGATGTCAACGTCGACGTCGCGCGTTTGTTGATGCAACGTGCGGGTTGCGGCGGTCGTACGATTGCCAACGTGAATCGCATTGATGACGTGGGGCTGCAGCTCGAGGCATTACTGAACAACAAGACTCAACAGATGCCCGGGCAAACGGCGTTGCAGCGGCTACTGGTTCGCCAGCAGACCGACGTCGCGCTAATGGCGATATTCTTGTCCGGTTTTTTGTTGGTCTTCACATTGATGGCGTCTGTCCCCGTTACGCGAATGGCCGCACTCGGCTTTTGCCTTATCGCGACCGGTTTCACAGGGCTGTTATGGACCGGCGGCCATCGCGATAGCTTCGTTGCGTGGGCAGAAGTCGAGGACGGCTATCGTGTCGCACGATACAGCGGGCTCGAAGCGCTGGCGTCTGCCGGCCGCGGTGAGCAAACCTTTCACACACTAAGTCTCGGACGCTCGCCGCATTGGATCACCGGTGATGACGTCACACTGCTTTGGAATGCCGAGCCCTTGGACAGACAACTCCGTTGGTTACCGCATTTATTGCAGGAAATTCAGGTGCTTACGAGTGGTAGCTTTGCGATCGAATCGATTCTCCGCGCCGGCCTGACGGACGGCATTGCAACGGTTTGCAATCTCGGTGCCACTACGACACCTGGAGCTTTCCTGCGCTGGGGAGACACGACCTATTCGGTACCGGCGCTAGCGCCAGAACAACGTTGGACGCCGACTGACGAAGACGTCGTTCGCCAGCGATCTGCGCCGTTAGGATTATTGGCGACCCGTGCTCAGGGAAGCGCTATTGCATTATTGCGGCCGCTGAGATTGCCAAGCCAAAGCCGCGGTAATCAACAAGCTTGGTTGCTGCGGCGCGAATTGGATGACTCGGAGGTATCGCCATGCCGCGTTTAAGCGCCATGCCAGCGATTCTCGGGGGCGCAATTGTTTTTGCCGTTGCTAGCTGGTGGTTGGCGAGCATCGCATTGCAAGGGCGCGCAGGTTATGCGGATGCTGCGACGCTCAGTGCGCAAGCGGCCAGCGTCGCAATCTTCATCCAATGGCTCGCGATTGCATTGATCGCGCGATCCGTCAGCGCGACAAGCAACGGCACAGCTTCGCTGTGGGTTTGGGAATGGGTGTCGATGCTCGCCGTCGTGTTGCCGTTTTGGCCACTGCTGGGTTTGTTGTGGCTGACGAGCAAGCTCTCCGCAATAACGCTCGTTGCGTCACAGCTGATCGCCGTCTTGTTGGCTGCGTTGATGCTGGTCGCCAGTCGCGCGATTGCGTCACTTCCGGTTGGCGCCGAATTGCGGCAACTACTGACCATTACGGCAAGCGTTGCGGTCGTTGCAGTCATATGGTTGAACCAAAGTCGATTAGCTGAATGGGTATCACCGTGAAAAAAGTTTCGGTGCTTGGCTTTCTAAAGGCCGTGCGACGGCGGCTCTGGTTTGAAAACCTTTTGTCCCGGATGCGCGTGGCAGTCTGGGTCGGTAGTGGCGTGTTACTTGCGCTTGCGGTGATCAACGCGCTGTTGACGTCCATCCCATTCGTTTGGGTAGTCGGCGCAGCGGTGCTGGCTGCAGCGCTTGTTGCACTGCCGGAGATGTTGCGTCGCCCCACTCTCGTAGAATGTGCCGTGCGCGCCGACCACCAATTTGGCGGCCATTCGGTGCTGACGACCGCGCTCGACACACTACGAGGCAGCATCTCAAGAACACGATCATGCGCCGTCGTAATTTCGCAATCTGAAGCGGCGGTCGCCGCGTGGTGGCCGCGCGTGAATTCAATTTGGGCTGCACCGTCGCCAACCGCATTCGTACTTGCCGCAGTGCCAACATTCGTCGCACTGCTATTACTGGTCGTGTCGTCGCCGCAACTGCGTACCGAGTCTGCAGCGCAAAGCCAAACGAGTAGCGGAGCCGAGACTGTCGATGATGCCGACGATAGCGTCGTTGCTTTGCGCGATTCGATTCGCCGTGACTTGAGCGTGGGGCAGACCGAGCGAACGACACTGGATGGAGACCGACATCAGTCGACTGACATGGCTCCCAGCGCCGGCGCGGACACGGAATTGGTTGAAAACCCGGCCGGCGCGCCACCGGAATCCGCCGTCGCGACGCCGGGCGCCGGCACAGAAGCCGGCGACGCTCGCCGAACGTCCGCTTCGCCCGCGACGCAGGCCGCCTTCGAGCAACCGTCGTTCGCTGGCCGAACCGAGCAACAGATTCAGCGTCGCGGTGAGACAACCGCGAGCCTACAGGCCGGCGACACCGACTTCCGCGAGAGCCTTGTTGCCCGCCGTATCCCGCGCGGCCAACTGCGACCCGCAGCCGCACCGCCAACGGCATCGCCGTGGACCGCAATGACCGCTGCTGAGGTCGCGTACGCCAGAGTCTACCTTGACGAGCGCAATCTCAACGAAGAGGTGTCGCTACGTGACTGACTTCACGAAAACTGTCGAAACGGTTGGGCGAGATATCGGTGCCGTACACGACGCGCTATCGAGGGTTATCGTCGGCCAGGATGATCTGTTGCGTTATCTGTTGATCGCGATCTTCGCGGGCGGCCACGTGCTGCTCGAGGGTCTGCCCGGACTTGGCAAGACACACCTCGCCAAAGCGCTCGCTGCTGCCCTCGGCGTTCGACTCGGCCGTGTGCAATGCACGCCAGATTTACTGCCTGCCGACATTACCGGCAGCGACGTCTTATCGGCTGATGCGAAAAGCGTCGAGTTTCGACCCGGACCGGTATTCGCAAACCTCGTGCTCGTCGACGAAATAAACAGGGCGACACCGAGGACGCAAGCGGCGTTGCTCGAGGCCATGCAGGAGTTTCAGGTGACTTACGGCGGCACTGCTTATGAGCTTCCGACGCCGTTCTGGATCGTCGCGACGCAGAATCCGATTGAGCTCGAAGGTACGTTTCCGTTACCCGAAGCACAGCTCGACCGCTTTCTATTCAAGATCGACATCGGTTACCCGTCGGCTGACAGCCTCGAGGAGCTTTTGGACACATCGCTCGATAGCGAACCGGCCGACGAGCTCGAAGCATTGCTAACGACACAGCGGGTGCAGGAGATCGTCAACGCAACGCGCGAGGTGCTGGTGTCCGAAGCCGTCCGGAAAGGCGCAATTCGTCTGATCCTCGGCACGCAGCCCGATTCCGAGTTCGCCGCCGTCTCCGCAAAGGAACACGTTCGCTACGGTGCAAGCCCGCGCGCCTTGCAGGCGCTGATTCGCGCCGCGCGCGTACGTGCACTGTTTTCCGGGCGTGTTCAGGTCGACTTCGATGACCTGCGCGCGGTTGCCACGCCAGTCCTGTCGCACCGGATGCTTTTGAAAACTGTCAGCGAACTTGACGGTATTACGATTGATTCGGTCATCCGTACATTGCTTGGCGAGTGGCAAGACGGCCTGGGTCAGACAAGATGAGCGTGGACAAGCTGCGTAAGGGGCTGCCGATTGACGAGCTGCGGCTACGACGCTTCGCCCGCCTTGCCGCACCGATGCTCCGGGGAGCCTCCGCACAAGGGATCGGTCCACACGCGTCGCGTAACCGTGCAGGCGCCGGCCTCGAATTCCTCGACTTGCGCGACTACACGATGGGCGAAGATGCCCGACACATCGACTGGCGGCAGACGGCGCGCCGGCAAAGACTCGTCGTTCGACAATACCGCGATGAAACCGCAAGTGACTGGCTGTTGTGCGTCGATGGCAGCGCTTCGATGCACGATGACGCGAAATGGCGGCTGGTCACAGAGCTAACGACCGCCCTTGCCTACCTGTTTATCTACGCCGGCCACTCGGTGGCACTGGCGGTTTTCGCCGAGCGCGTGCACGCCCACTGTCCTGCAGGGCGCGGCCAACGGCAGTTCGCGACTATCGTACGTGAGCTCAGCGCTTACCAACCGCCGTCGCGCGGCGGCGCCTCGCTCCCGGGACTGTGCGCGCCGCTGATCGGAAAAACATGCAATGTCGTCGTACTGAGCGATTTCCTGCGCGAGGATGCGATGAACGACGACCTCCACCGCCTTCGCGCGCAGGTATCGACCGCCAGCGCGATTCAGGTATTGGCGAACGATGAGACCAACGTACATACAAGTGGCCCTGCGGTGATCTACGACAGTGAACTTGGAACCGAGCAACGTCTCGATTTGGGCCCCGCGGCAACGTCGGCCGCCACCAATACGCTCGACACCCATAATCGACGGCTGCGGGAACGAGTGACGTCGCTCGGCATGCGCTTAAGCGCCTGCAAGGCGGGCGACACCTGGGAACGGGTGCTGCTGGCGCACCTAGGGGCGTGACGGTGTTCGGCCTGGCCGAGCCCTGGTGGCTGCTCGCGCTGCTAACGATTCCGCTGATTCGCTGGCTGCATCGCTGGCGCGCACCGCTGACCTCTGTCTCCGTCAGCGCGCTGTTTTTGTGGCGCGGGACCCAATCGATCGATGCTGGTGGCAATATGCATCAGCCACCGGACGCGGCGTGGTGGCGTCGTGCACTTGTCGGTGCGTTATTGGTACTCGCGCTTGCGCAGCCGTGGCAACAACGCGCGGACACGCACCTGACCGTGTGGATCGATGACTCGCTGAGTATGGCGTCCATTGAATTTGGTCGGACAAGACTCGCTGAAGGGCTCGATCGTCTTGCACGTGACATCGACGCGGCAGAATTCTCAGACTTCACGC
>JAOTZC010000016.1 GCA_029861535.1 Gammaproteobacteria bacterium | reverse complement strand
CGGTAGTGATAAAGAGTTAGTGAAAAAGGCCGCAATAGAGGCCGCGGAAGAAGTTCAGTACACGCTGACGCACATGAAAGGCCGCGAGCCCGATGTCTGGCTGGTGGATTTCGGCGACAACAGCCTCAATTTCCTATTGCTGGTTTGGGTCAACCGCCAAGGGGCGAGGCGCCCCACTCGAACCCGTGCGGCTTATCTTTGGGCGCTCGAGACCAAACTAGCCGAATACGGTATCGAGATCCCGTTCCCGCAGCGTGATTTGCACCTGCGTTCGGGTTGGCCGGGCAACGTTAGTTCGGGTTAATGCAGTTAGATTTTCATAGAATGGCCAGGCGCAAACTCGATTAGATCCCAAAGATTGCCATACAGGTCCTCAAAAACGGCCACGGTCCCGTATTCAGCTGACTTGGGTTCTCGAACAAACTTGATGCCTCGCTTTTCCATATCGCCGTGGTCCCGCCAAAAATCATCGGTACGGAGAAACAGAAATACTCGGCCACCTGATTGATTACCGACGAACGTCTCCTGCTCACTGGTGGATGCTCGTGCTAACAGCAACGACGACCCATTGGATTCAGGCGGAGCGACCACAACCCAACGTTTGTCTTGGGCTGGTTGATAAGTATCTTCGATCAGCGTGAAATGTAGCTTGTTCGTGTAGAAATCTATCGCCTCATCGTAATCTCTTACCACAAGCGCTACGTGCGCAATCGATTGCCTCATCACACAGCTTCCCGTTCGGCAGCAAGGATTTTCCACGCAGTATACGAAATTGATAGCTTCCAATCGTCGTTCTGAGCCCGGCATTCTCGACTAAATTGAGTTGGACGAGGTCTTAAGTTTCTTGTACTAAGATACAAACGTATGGCCCTAGGTATCTAAGAAATGGCACGTATCGTCTTTATCTATTCAACAGTCGACGGACACACGCTTGAAATCTGCGAGCGTCTGCGGCAGGTGGTTACGCGAGAGGGGCATCAGGCGTCATTGCACGAGCTGACTGAGGACTCAGATATCGATCTCGAACCATTCGATCGCATCGTAATTGGCGCGAGCGTTCGCTACGGCAAACATCGTCCTCGAGTCACTCGCTTCATTGAGGAGAACGTGCACAAGCTCGAAACCACGCCAAGCGCGTTCTTTTCCGTCAATGCTGTGGCTCGTAAACCCGAAAAGCGCGAGGCGCAATCCAATCCCTACGTAAGAAAATTTCTCAAGAAAATTACTTGGAAACCACCGGTCATCGCAATTTTCGGTGGCAAGATCGACTATCCCATCTATCGCTTCTGGGACAAGACGATGATCCGCTTTATCATGTGGATGACGAACGGACCAACCGACCCAAACGCGACTTTCGATTTCACTGATTGGGAAGAGGTGGAGACATTTGGGCAGATAATCAGCACCAATGACTAAACATTGTCTCTGCCGTCGACTCTGAGAATTTGTGGCCAGCACCTACTTCTTGAGCCTTCGATATTCATGCAGCAACGGCTCGGTGTAGCCATTGGGCTGCTCGCAGCCCTTGAGTGCTAGATCGCAGGCCGCTTTGAATGCAATACTGTTGTCGAAGTCGGGCGCCATATTTTGATACGTCGGATCGTCGGCATTTTGTTCGTCGACAACCGTCGCCATGCGCCGAAAGGTCTCGAGTACCATCGCCTCTGTGCAAACATCGTGATACAACCAGTTCGCAATGTGCTGACTTGAGATACGCAGAGTTGCGCGATCTTCCATTAAGCCGACGTGTTTGATATCCGGCACTTTCGAGCAGCCAACGCCCTGGTCGATCCAGCGCACGACGTAGCCGAGAATGCCCTGCGCGTTGTTGTCCAGCTCCTGTTGAATATCGTCTCTCGCCAGATTTTTTGGATCACCAAATGGTGGCGTCAGGATGTCGTCCAAGCTCGCCATTTCGCGTTTAGCCAACTCTTTTTGAACGGCCGCAACATTAACATCGTGGTAGTGCATCGCGTGCAAAGTTGCCGCCGTCGGCGACGGTACCCACGCGCAATTCGCGCCAGCCTGAGGATGTGCGTGTTTTTGCTGCACCATTTGCAGCATTTCGTCCGGCTTCGGCCACATGCCCTTACCGATCTGCGCACGCCCCGGCAACCCGCAACGAATACCGACATCGACATTGCGATCCTCGTAAGCAAGAATCCAAGGCTGTTCCTTGATTCTCTCTTTTCGCAGCATAGGTGCCGCGACCATGCTCGTGTGAATCTCGTCGCCAGTACGATCGAGGAAACCAGTATTGATGAACACCAGCCGATGCCTGACTTCTCGAATACATTGCTCGAGATTAACAGTCGTACGCCGCTCCTCGTCCATAACTCCAATTTTCAGTGTATAGCGATCAAGCCCAAACATGTCCTCGACGGCGGTAAACAATCGATCGGCGAACGCTGCTTCGGCTGAGCCATGCATTTTCGGCTTAACGATGTACATACTGCCCGTGTGGCTGTTGACTCGCTGCGCACGATCATGAATATCAATTAACGCACACGCGGTCGTCACAACCGCGTCGAGAATGCCTTCGAATACTTCATCACCGTTGGCATCGCGCACCGCGTCTGTCGTCATCAGGTGCCCAACATTGCGAACCAGCATCAAGCTGCGGCCTGGTAAAATCAGTGCACCGCCAGCGGCCGAAATATAATCGCGATCCTCGTTTAGTTCACGCGTTAGTTGTCTGCCACCCTTGTTGAAGGTCGCCGTCAACGTGCCGCGCATCAGTCCCAACCAGTTGCGGTAGACGCCGACTTTGTCGCCAGCGTCGACGGCGGCAACGGAATCCTCGCAGTCCTGTATTGTCGTGATCGCAGATTCAAGAACAATGTCGCTGACACCAGCAGCGGACGATTTGCCGATCGGGTGATCCGGATCGATTTGTATTTCAATGTGGAGCCCATTGTTCTTCAGCAATATCGCGCGGCGATCATCATTGGTCGTATAGCCGGCAAACTGCTCGGAATTTCCTAATGCCGTGTCGGAACCGTCAGACAGTTCGATACTCAACGATGCACCGTCATTTTCCGAATCAATGTTGTAAGCGACAACGTCTTTGTGGCTGCCGCTTCGCAATGGCACAGCTCGATCGAGAAATTCTGCCGCGTACTCGATGACGCTGTCGCCGCGCTGCGGATTGTAGGACGCGCCTGGCGCTCGCCCAGCATCACTCGGAATGACGTCGGTTCCATACAACGCATCGTAAAGACTGCCCCAACGCGCGTTGGCTGCATTTAATGCGAAGCGGGCGTTGCTGACCGGCACAACCAGCTGCGGGCCGGCAATCGTCGCGATTTCCGGATCGACGTTTGTTGTTTCAATCTGAATCTGTTCTGCGCTTTCTTCGAGATAGCCAATGTCGCTCAGAAACTGCCGATACGCATCGGCATTCCAGGGCTGGCCTCGCCGTTCCCGGTGATACGCGTCGATGTTCTGCTGCAATTCATCGCGGATCGCCAAAAGTTTTCTATTGTCGGGCGTCAACGTCTCGATCAGTTCTTCAAGATTGCTCCAGAACTGTTCTGCATCGATTTCGAGCTCCGTTAGCAGCTCATTTTCGATGAAGTCGAGAAAAATCGGGTGAACTGTCAGATTGTAAGTCGTCAAACCGGGCTCCAGCTATATCGGGCAGTTCCGTTTTACTTGTTTATACGCCGTCTAAGCAAGCTTGAGCGGCAGATCACGCAGGCGCTGCCCGGTTGCTGCAAAGACAGCATTTGCAACCGCCGCGGCAACAGGCGGCAATCCGGGTTCGCCGACACCCACCGGGTCGCGTGTGCTTGAGACGATATGGACATCGATCTGAGGCGAATCCGCCATACGCATCACGGTGTAATCGTGAAAGTTACCTTGCTCGACTTGGCCATCAACTAAGGTGATATCGCCGTACAAAGCGGCAGTGAGACCATAGATTATGGCACTCTCGACATTGGCTTTGACGATGTCAGGATTAACAACGACACCACAGTCAATGGCGCACGTGACTTTGTTGACACGAATTTTCCGATTCTCAATAGATACTTCGGCAATCTGAGCGACGCCTGCTCCAAATGACGTATGGGCGGCGAAACCATTGAAAACGCCCGGCGCACTTCCCGTTGCCCAGGCGCCCTTATCTGCGGCGAGCTCTATAGCACGTCTCAAGACGGAATCATCTGACAAATGCGCCAAACGAAATTCGACCGGATCTTTGCCACTCTTCGCCGCAAGCTCATCGACAAAACTCTCTTTGAAGAAGCCACTGTAGGAATGCCCAACCGAGCGCCAGTAGCTGGCACGTAACCCAGGATCGTGCGTTACATGCCGGACTTCTTTGTTCGCGATATCGTAGTCTTCGAACAGGCCTTCGACACTGAATGGGTCGCCAACTAGACTCTTGAACACGCCGTGAGGGCGATCACTAAGCCAGCTGACGATGCCGTCCGGCGTCGCCGCGGGCAGCATGCCATCGACCATATGCTCAACGATATGTGGAAGGATGTTCGGGCCCACGCGTTTGACACTCCAGCTTTCGATTCGGCCTTCGCTGCCTAGCCCCGCGCGATATTTCGTCAACGACGCGGGCCGATAGTAACTGTTCTTGGTGTCGTCCTCGCGACTCCAGACTAGTTGTACTGGCTTGCCAGATTCTTTCGCGATAGCGACCGCCTCGCTTACATAATCGGCCATTCCACGTCTGCCGAACCCGCCCCCTAGAAACTTCTGGTGTATCGTCACGTGCCGCTTGCCAATTCCGGCATGAAACGCGGCCAGTCCACGAGCAAGTTCGGGTACTTGGGTGCCTACCCACACATCGCAATTGCCGTCTTCAATTCGCGCGGTACAGTTCATTGGCTCCATCGGCGCGTGAGCAAGATACGGCGCCCAATACGTCGCTTCGACGACCGAATTGGCATCGTCAAGTGCCGCCGCACCGGAACCTTCGACGTAAATTTCTTTGCCGTCGTCGTGCTCAAGCGCCGCCTCCATAGCCGCGCGAATTTCGGCGGATGATTGGCGCTGCAATGCCGGATAATCCCATTCGATTTCCAGCTTGTCGGCCGCTTTCTTAGCTTGCCAGTAGCTCGTCGCTACAACGGCAACACCGTTGAAAATCGTGACAACGTCGGTAACTCCGTCCGTCTCCCGCGCTGCATTGGCGTTAACCGACTTTGGCGCTCCTCCAATGACAGGACATCTCACCAATACCGCGCGATGCATGTTCGGAATCTCAACATCGAGACCAAACATCGCGTCGCCGGTCGTTTTCGCTCGAGCATCCAAGCGCGGAACATCGCCACCAATGTAGCGAAACTCTGCGGTCTCCTTGAGGGACGCATCGTCGGACAATTTCAATGAGGCTGCGGTCGTCGCGAAGTCGCCATATGGAAAATGCTTGCCATTCCAGACTACGTCACCATTGGCGGTCGTTAGGTCGGACCGAGTCGCAGCAAGCTGCTCGGCCGCGGCATCGAGCAATAGTGCGCGAGCGTTTGCCGCTGCTTGTCGTAGCGGCTGATATCGGACTTTGATACTCGTGCTGCCACCAGTTATCTGCATGCGGAATTCCGGGTGACGGTAGGCCGCGTGTGCATTAGCGTGATGGACTTGTATTTTCTCAGGCGAAATATCCAGCTCTTCGGCGATTAGCGTTGTTAGTCCGGTGTAGACGCCCTGCCCCATCTCGGCATGCGGTAAAAAGAAATTGACTACATTTTCTGGCGTAATTTGCAAAAACGCGTCGGGTTCGAGCGCGAGGTCGTTGGCCGGAAACGGTGACCTGCGATCACGTGTCACAGTAATACCGATAACGAGGCCGGCGCCTGTGACACCTAACAGCTTTAGGAACGTTCGGCGAGTTTGTTTTTTCGGCTTTGTCATGACGCATTACCGCTATCGGTTTCACGCCGAAGCTGACTCGCCGCATCTTGAATTGCACCTTTGATGCGGGGATACGTTCCGCAACGACAGATATTGCCGCTCATCGCCGCATCGATTTCGTCAGACGTGGGATTTGGATTTTGTTCCAGCAGCACGCTTGCGGATATCAGTTGTCCCGATTGGCAATAGCCGCATTGAGGCACACCGTGCGCAACCCAGGCGTCCTGCAGCACATGCGGCTGAGCCTTAGACCCCAATCCCTCTATCGTCATGACGGCCCGATCCGCGACGGCGGATACCGGCAGAATACAGGTCCTGACTGACTGACCATCCACGCGCATCGAACAGGCGCCGCAAAGCCCCAGGCCGCAGCCGTATTTGCTGCCTTTCAATTTGAAGTAATCACGTACGACCCAAAGCAACGGTGTATCGGCTGGCGCGTCAGTCTCTACCGGGTCGCCATTCAACGTAAAACTGATCAAGTGCGTCTCCGCAGAATCGCCCGTATATGGGCCTACAACAATACCAGCTCAATTAAGTTAAACACCAGATTCTTGAACATAAACCTCGCCGAAGGTAGGCGCAGGCAATCGATTCGACAATAAACACACAGAAGTAGAGAAAACGTCTGAATTACTAGTGGTTTCCGAAATTATCATAACTGTGACTCGAACCACGGACATTTGTGTGACGTTGTTCCACAATGTTTCGTGTCTGGCGTCACACTTTTTGCGGATTCAAATAGGCGCTAAACAGCGAAAGTTGTGTTTTGAAATTGCGAATGCAGTTTGGCGCCGAGGAACATCACATGAAAAAGTTTCAACAAGGTTTTACGCTAATCGAGCTAATAATCGTAGTTGCGATAATTGGAATTTTGGCCTCGGTAGCCATGCCAACGTACCAGAGTTATACGGTCCGTGCGCAAGTGTCCGAAGGATTGAATCTGACGGGCCCGCTGCAATCTGCAATCGCTGAATACTACAACGATTATGGCGCCTATCCGACGGATAATGGTGACGCTGGGCTCGATGCCGCGACCAACTATTCCGGCAAATACGTCGACGGAATATCAGTCAACGGTGCGGTAATTTCGATTCAGTACGGCAAAGATGCCAACGCACAGATCAACGGCGAAACGGTCACTTTGACCGCAGCGCCCAATCTGGGCAGCATGAACTGGGACTGCGCCAGCGGCGGTGTCATTCCCGACACACTACTGCCACAGGTCTGTCGATAAGGCCTGCGGCGACTTTTTTCTCTCCACATAGACCGAGCTCAGGGCCCCTAACGGGGCCCTTTTTTTGCTGTCACGAAAACGCTCGATAAAACGATTTTTTCCGTTCAGCTGCCGCGCATTCGGACAATGAACGCGTCGGCTTCGTCGATCGCAACTTTCATATCGCGAATAAGTGCGTCAACCTGGCCTTCGAGGATTGTCGATTGCCCGCGCAATGTGGCCAGCGCTTGCGCGTTGAGGCTGTGTTTTAGAAACAGCACATTGTCGCTCAATACCGCAATCACCGGGTCGACTCGATCACGCGCTTTCTGCATACGTTGGCGCATCCTGGCGAACTGACTGCGCGCAAGACTTAGTTTTTGCTCCTGGTCTTTTCGAAGCGCAGCACTAGTATAGAGGTCAAGTTCTGACTCCCATTCGTCGAACAAGTCCTCGCTAACGCGATCGATATCGGACAGATGACCGTCCAAATCGTCAACTGAGTCACGTGATCGATCGACATCCTTGCTAAGACGTTCGTATTTTTCTTCGAGTTCGCCGCCATCGTAATTGATCAATTCACTCAATTCTTCATAAGCTGAGACGACTTGCTCGCGCGTCTCCGACTGGGCATCACGTGCGTCCTCTACGCGGTCGACGAGAATGTCGCGCTTGTGTATGCCGACTTTTTCCAGCGCCGAATACTGCACCGAAGCGCAGCCGGACATGGTGGCCAGTGCGACGCAGACCGTTGCCAGGCGTTTGATTTGCAGACTGTTAAATACTTGTGTCATCTTTGGGCTCAATTCGAAAAAAACGGCTGCGGCCATGAATCCTTTGATATCGAAAATAATACCGATGATTCCGGCATTGCTCAAAAAAAAGTCCGCCTGGGCGACAATGGCGGTAATGCTTGTCATTGGATATTTTGCGACCGGTAAGCTTACTACAGGCATCGACTATATGTGGAAGGAACCACGGGACGTTCTTGTTGATCGCGTCGAGGATGCACGCGATAGCCAGCAGGCCGCGGCCGAGGAATTTCGCGATGCGCTCACCGAATTCAAGGCCGTCGTGAAGCTCCCCGAATCCGAGTTGGAGCGCCAATATAACAAGCTCAACGCGGCATTTAATCGCAGCAAAGATGCGGCTGAAGACATTAACAAACACGTGGACCGCGTGGTGGCAGCGAGCAATAGGCTGCTTGACGAATGGCGATTGGAACTCGACGACTACAATGACCCGGCGCTGCGGCGACTTGCCGAGCAACAATTCGACCAAACGCGAAATCATGCCACGCGACTAATCGAGTCGATGCGCCAGATCGAGAGTCGAATGCAACCCGTGCTGTCTTCCTTTCAGGACCAGGTGTTGTACCTGAAACACAACCTAAATCTGTCGGCCATATCCGCGCTCGAGGGTGAGGCGACCGTGATTGAATCGAATGTCGATATCCTAATTGCCGACATGAATCGATCGATTGCTGAGGCCGACGCGTTTATCAACGTCATCCTCGATCGCGAACAGACCTGATATCAAGCATTGTCGGCTTTGCCGGTCGCCGCAGCAATCCTAAACTCAGGCAGCCGCATCCTGCCCTAGAATTGCCTTAACGTACGGCTCGGCCTCAGTCATGACGCGCTGTACTGAAGGTCGCGACGCCAGACGATCCCAATAGGCGCTGATGTGCTTATGCTTGTCGAACGGCGCCTTATGACGTGCGTAATACAGTGCTGGTGTCGCGGCGCAGTCGGCCATGCCGAAGGTCTCGCCATTTGAATAGGGCTGATTCGCAAATTCGTGTTCCATGAAGCCGTACATTGTGTCGATACGGAATTTCGCAGTGTCGATGCGTTCCTGGTCTCGCTCTGATTCCGGTTTCATTTCTTGGAATATAAGCGTGCTAACGGATTCGTTAAGGTACAGATCGTACATGCGATCTTTGAACCGAATTTTTCGACGTTGATCGGCGTCACCGAATATGAGTTTCGGTTCCGCTATTCCGTCTAGATACTCGATAATTATGCTCGATTCCGGAATCAGGCGATCATCATCGAGCACGAGGGCCGGCACCTTGCCCATTGGATATATCTCGCGATACTTTTCCCGCTCCTCAGGATCCATTAGCGCAACGATTTCAGGTTCGAATTCAACGTCCTTCTCGTAAAAGGCAATCATGACCTTTTGGCAGTAACTCGATATCGGGTGATAATAGAATTTCATGTTCGTCACTCCTCTCCCATGACCTCTAGGGCAGTGATTCGATTTTGTGAATGAGAATCTGGCCAATACCGCTACCGTTGTAGAACCAGATCCCAATACCTATGCCAGCAATCAATATCGCGGCATGAATTAACGAAAAGAATTTTTTCTCGTGTCCGTCGTTGGCTTGCAGAGTAGCCGATAACGCTGGAATTATAGCCAATGCGGGCATCGTTTCATGCAGCGCGCCGCTGATCATAAGCCCAAACGACACGGCGGCGGTGCCGGCCAGCAGATGTTGATCGCTGTATGCCTTGCCTCGCAGCCAATCGAATTTTCGGCGATTTAGCTCATAAGCGCCGGCCACCGCCATGTAGCTCCAAAGCGCGCCTAACGCGCCACCAACCAACTTGCCACCGGTTAGGATTCCGGCCAAGCCATACAAGCCAATAAAAAACACCGGAAGTCCCAACAGCACCGCGATGACGGCGCCGACATTGATGATGGCATTGCCGCGTCGCGTTGGATTACTGTGCTCTGGATTTTCGTTGATGGGAGAATTCCCCTTACCGCGCTGGCGTTCAATGTGGCGGACCGGAATACTGGATGGTTCGTCCCGTTACGCCTCGCGACTCATCTCCCAGTTCGAGTATATAGGCAGTCGTCTCGCAAGGATCATTAGCGTCATGAGAAAGCCGGCGAGTAAGCCAAGTGCCAAAGCGATATCAATCCACTGGTCGAAGGGCCGGTCATCTGGTGAATAGACTGGCACGATCATCAGATACTTGTTGATCCATATGCCAAGATTGATGGCGACCGCGACGATGCACATGCCTAACACTGATCGCTTTACGATAGCGAACACTCCAGCGGTAAACGGCACGACAAAGCAAGCTGTCATCATGGTCCAGAAATATGGCGCGTAATGACCGTCCATCTGCCTCCACAACGGCTCCGTTTCGTGCGGCAGATTACCGAACCAGATGACAAAGAACTGTGCCCAAAAAAAATACATCCACAACAGTGTGAACCCTGTGACCAACATTCCCAGACACTTAATCTGATACTGCCCGAAATGAGCACCGCCATCTGCCCGCCGCATGACAGCAGCAATCGCAATCATGGCGGCAGACCCCGCAAAGACATTGCCGAACCAGAAGTGAATTGGGAAAACAGTACTGTGCCAATGCGGCACTAACATCATTGCAAAATCCCAGGCAATGAAGGTATTGCAAACGACAAACGCAATCAGAATGATCGGTGAAAGCTGATAAAGCCGCGTTTCCGTCTCGTCACGGTCGATTGTCGCCGAATCGTCTCCGGTTTGCAGGTCCGGGCGCAGGGCATTGCCGATGTACATAATCGACAGAAGATAAAACAACAACAAACCGCCCAAGTCGCGAATGACGAGCCAGTCGATGTTCAGCCAGGGGCTGATGTGTTCCTCGGGCGACACGTGCAACCAGTAGAAAAGTTCGTCGCGTGCATAGTAAATAATTAAAAGAAAGCCGACAATTGCAAACGGGAAATACGCTAGTGTCGACAGCTCGGCCAATCGGTACCATGGTTTGCCCCAATCAGATTTGACGAGACGGAGCATCGCCGTAAACACGACGCCGGTCTGGCTGATGCCGAGCAGAAACAGATACGAGACCGTGAACAACGGCAAATCCGGCTGAGCATCTCCGCTCAACACGGCGAAGACCGCACTGGCAACGCCGATTAGGAAGATCATGATCAGCACGAAAAACGCGCGGCCGCCACGTTGTGACTTGGCATTTATCACTGCTTCAGGTATCGCGCTCATGTTGCGTTTACCACGTTCATGTTTCGCCAAAGACTTCCTTGATGAAGTTGACTAGATGCCAGCGGTCTTCGGGCGCTATTGCTTGTCGATAAAATGGCATCGCAATGCTGCCGTGACTGATCGTATAAAAGATTTGCCCGTCAGGCTGAAGCTGCACATAGTCGAAGTTCAGCTCCATCGGCTGAGGTACGAATTTTTGCCCTACAGGCCCGTTACCGCGACCCTGCTCGCCGTGACAGACCAGACAATGCAACTCGTACATTTCTCTGCCTCGAGCAAGTGACTCCGGCGACTTCGCGATCGGGTTGACCAGCGTTCGTCCTGCCTCAAGCCGGGCCCGCACCAGCTCGATGATATCTTTCGGCGGCGGAAACTGATCCTTGCCACCAACCGGCACCGTTGTTGGGTTGGTCTCGATAACCGAGTCCTGTGGCTTCATGTTCGGCTGGTCTTGCATATCCTTGTCCCATGGCAGCGTTCCGCCCGCGCCTGGTATTACAAGAAGACACACACTGCACGCCAGGCCAAGAAGTTGCCGGCTCTTCACTGGTCTTCCTCCACATGCCGAATCTCGTCCGCACCGGCATCTCTGATAATCGCTTCCGCCCTGGCCACCTGCTCTCCCGCAGCGCCTTCTACGACGACGACGAAGTGATCGATATTTGCCGATGGCAGGTATGGTTTATCGCGCCATGCAGGCAGGCCTGAGACAAAATGAAAACCCAGCAGCGTAAACAACACGCCAAACAGTATTGTCATCTCGTAGGTGATAACGAGAAATGGCGGCAGCGTGATGATGGTCCTGCCCCCGGTTGGCAGTATGAACACGAGGGCGGTGCCGGCGGCCATCGCAAATCCGCAAATGCCGCCAAGGATGGCGCCAGCCAGGGAAAAACGCCTGACCGGCGACTTGCCGAGTCCTAATACTTCTTGTGCCTCTTCCAGGGGCAACGGAGACAGCAGCGAAATATTATCGAATCCCGATGCCTTCAGGTTTTCCGCTGCAGCAAGGAAATCTTCCTCATACGCGAAGGCGCCAATGACGGCCATTAGGCATCCCTCCTGAGCGGCTTCAGCGTTTCCTTGACCTCGTAAATCGAAATCGACGGTACCCATTTGATGAAGATCAGGAATAGTGTCGCGAAAATCGCGAACGAGCCGATCGTGATCGATATCTCGATCCAACTCGGGAAATAAAACCCGAAGGCATCCGGTAGAAATTTGCGAGGCTGTGACGTGGCTACGATGATGAACCTTTCGGTAAGCATGCCAATGTTGATCAAAATCGAGATCACTAGCATCTTGTTCCAGGACCAGCGAATCTTTTTGGACAGCATCAGCAATGGGACAAATGCGCAGAACAGGATCATTTCCCAATAAAGCGGCGCATAGAAACCGATTAGCCTGAATTTCAGCGCCTCGAGTTCAAATGAAGTCCCACCGTACCAGCTGCTGAAAAGCTCGAGGATGTTGATGTAACTCCATATTAACGACAATGCGATAAGAAGTTTGCCGAGACTGTCGAGATGCACCTGGCCTATGTACTTCTCGAAATGGAGAAACTTTCTCAGGCAATACATCACGGTAACAATGCCGGCCGTTCCGGAATAGATAGCGCCGCACACGAAATACGGAGCGAATATCGTGTGGTGCAATCCGGGCACGATTGAAAGCGCAAAGTCCCAGGACACGATGCTGTGCACCGATACTGCGAGCGGAACAACAAATACGGCAAAGAACGTATATGCCCATCCCAACGTATGCCATTCCCTTGCAGTGCCCCGCCAGCCAAACGAGAAAATTGTATAGAGTCGGCGACGCAAGCCGGTGCTCGCATCCCTTACAGCAGCGAAATCCGGCACCGATCCCATATAGATGAATATCGAACTCGCCGTCAGATAGGTCGTGATTGCCATAACGTCGAACATTAGAGGAGAACGAAAGTTCGGCCACAAGCCCATTTGATTGGGAATCGGAAAACTCCAATGCACGAACCACACGCGGCCCACATGCACCATTACAAACAAGGCTGCGGTCATCAACGAGAACAACGTCATGGCCTCTGCACTACGATAAATCGCCTTGCGCCATGGGCTGTTAGTGATATGCAGAACCGCAGACAACAACGTTCCGGAGTGGCTTAAACCGATCCAGAAAATGAAGTTCGACAGATACGTACCCCAGACTGCATTGCGATTCATGCCGGCGGCACCGACGCCGACGATCAGCTGATAAAACCACGGCATAAAGAAGCAGATTCCTGCTACGCCCATCGTTGTGCCCAGCAATATCCAGTACTTCGGACCGGTTTCCAACATTGTGGCAAGGACGTCTTTGTTGACTTCCGCGTAACTTGGCTGTCCGTGATCAAACATCGTTTATGTTTCTCGTCGGCTCAAGAATGCGCCTTCGTCAAATAGACGATCGACGGCGACGTATTCAACTCTTCTAAGACCTTATAGCCTCTCGGGTTTTTCATCATCTTCGACACTTTGCTTCCCGGATCCTTGCTGTTCCCAAAAACCATGGCTTCGGTTGGACAACTTTGAACACAGGCGGGAACGACTTCGCCATCACGAACCCGACGTTCGTCATCGTCCTTCGCATTGTCCTTGGCGATGCGGATTCTCTGGATGCAAAACGTACATTTTTCCATGACACCTTTTTCCCGTACGCTGACATCCGGATTCAGCTGTTGCTCCAGCGGCTCGTCCCAGGTGTACGTGAACCAGTTGAAATAGCGAACCTCGTACGGGCAATAAACGGCGCAAGTCCGGGTGCCGATGCAGCGGTTATAGATCTGGGTATTCAGTCCATCCTGATTGTGATAGGTCGCGTACACGGGGCATGCGGTCTCACATGGGGCATCGTCGCATTGCTGACAGAGCATTGGGATGAAGCCCATCTTTACATTGGGGTACTCACCCTCCCAGTAGCGTTCGATTCGTATCCACTTTATCTCGCGGCTCTGCGCGAAGCGTTCTTCACCGACGATAGGAAGATTGTTTTCTGCTTGGCAAGCGACCACACAGGCCTCGCAACCTGTGCAACGATCCAGATCAATTGTCATCGTCCAGTGATAATCGAATTCGTCGTAATATCCGGGTTTACGGTAAGACCTAAGTTTTTCAACGAATGTGCTCAATTCAGTTCTCCGCCTTACCCATGATCGTTCTTGGGCGCCAAAATTTGACGACCTAGAGTGCGGGTAACGCCATCAGTCTTGATGATCTGTAGCTTCTCGCCCGTACGTTTGATTTTCACCCGCGTCGCCGCCCAGGCAAGTTCGCCTGACTGCGTGTCAATTTGGTTGGCGACGACGTGAATCGGATTGGCACCCCGGTCCCCGGCGTAGCGACCGTAGCCCTTATGGCCCTGGCCGATAGGCATTGCCACGACATCGGGTCTGATCGCCGGAAAAGTGAGTGCCGGAACGCGGACGGTTCCAGTCGGCGATGAAATTTCCAGCACATCCCCGTCCTTGATTCCCATTTCGGCTGCTGTCGCCGGATTGAGTTCGGCCCAGGATCCGTACACGACGCTGGTCATTGGATCGGGCAACTCCTGCAACCACGGGAGATTGGCTCCCCTGCCATCCAGGAATGTTGCCGTCAGGTACGGATGCAGCACAAGCGGATAGTCACTTTCGCCGCCGGCAAACATTGATACTGGATTGGCAATCGACGCAATTGTCGATGAAGTGGAAGGCACGGAGTTGCCACCGGAGTCAGCGCCCGGCTGGCCCCACACACCCGCTTCTAAAGAGGCCTGCCAGAATGCCTCGAATTCCTGCGCTTCTCCGGCTGACTCGCGCTTATTATATTCTTCCCGCCAGCGATCCCTGATGAACTCTTCCATCGTTCCCCAACGCATGCGAATCGGCAGTTCGCCGCCAATCTGCCGCGCCAATGAAAGTACGATGTCACCTGCGGAAAGCGTGTCGTACAACGGTGCCACGACCGGCTGGGATATCGAGGCTACCGGGAAGCCGACACCGGGATCCGGCACATCATCGCCCCAGGATTCCAAGTACGTGTTGGTTGGGAGGATGAGATCTGCCATTTCGGTTGTCTCATCCGGGAAACTGGACAGCGCGACAATGAGCGGCACATTTTGTAGCGCTTGCTGAAATCTGACATTTTCAGGCAGTGCATACACGGGGTTGGCATCGTGCACGAGCAATACTTCTACGTCGCCAGCTTCCATCGCCTCGGTGAGGTCGAGCACACCCTGATGTCCTGCCGGACGTGAAGCCGCTGCAGACGAGAACGCCTGTTCGGAATTGAAAATAACTCCTCCCGGCTTACCGAGGTTGCCGGCAATATGGTTCAACGCATTGACCGCGACGACACTAGCAACGGCGTTGGTTCCGGCCGCGGCTGCACCGCCTGCGATGGCGAGGCTTGCCGCACTTGCGCCGAATTCTCGGGCAAGCTGCGAGATTTTGTCGTCACTGACTTCGGTCTCAGCAGATACCCGCGCGGGCGAAAAAGCAGCGAGCGCGGTCGACCATTCGTCCCGGTCACTACCTTGATAACGCCCGTCACTGACAAGCGCATGAGCGATTCCTAGGGCGAGCAGACCCTCGGTACCCGGTCGTGCAGGAATCCACTCGTCGGCGCTGGCACCGGTCAGCGACATGCGTGGCTCGATCTGAACCGTCTTGCCACGCCGCCCCTCTTGCCCATGTCGTAAGTGTCCATATGCGAGGCTGTGGTGAACCGGCGAGATCCAGGTACCTAGATAGTCGGCGCCAAACGACAGTACAAAAGTGGCGTTTTTAATATCGTAGTACGGCAAAACATCAGTTCCGTACGACGTTTTGTTGGCGGCCATCAGAGCTGACGGGTAAGTGAAGTCATATTGCTGGTAATGGTCTGACCCCAGCAAGCCCATGAACTGCGCAAAAAGTTCGTCCAGGCGTCCTCTGACCCGACCCGTTAGCAGCCTTACGCGACTGGCGTTGTTCTCAATTTTTAGCCGGCCAAGGCGGCTTCCGACCGTGGCCAGCGCGTCTCCCCAGCTTATTTCTTCGAAGCTTCCGGATCCGCGCTGCCCCGCGTTCTGCAGCGGAGTTCTAATCCGATCTGGATTATACAAAGCATTCAGGCCGGCCTGCCCTCTTGCACACGTACGCCCCTGACTGACCGGATGCACAGGATTTCCTTCAATCTTTTTTGCTTTGCCCTCGCGAATGCGTACGGAAATTCCGCATCCGGCCGAACATTGATTGCAGACCGTGTTGTACCAGCTTGCAACTCCCGGCGAATAGTCGTCTGGGGGAACCACCTGTGGGATCAGCAACTCGACGTTTCGTTGTACGCTCTCGCCATACAGAACGCCGCCAACGGCGCCGACGCCCCCGGCGCCGATGTATTGCAGCAAGTCTCTACGGCTGATCTTTGACATTCGATCCAATCCCCATCGCCATTCCAGGCGAATTATGCAAGCGCTCTCTCGTTTCTACCTCACGTCAGTCATTGTTTGTTTGTCGCTTCACTACTTGTGGCAGGTCCAGCAATCGCGGCCGTTTTCTACTTCTTTCTCCGTATGACAATCGACGCACCACGACATCCTGATCGTTACCACACGGGTAACGCGGTCCATCGTCTCTACCGAACCGTGACATTCCTGACACTCGAGACCAGCTTTGATGTGTCGCTTATGCGTGAAATGCACAAAATCGGGAACATCGTGCACTTTAATCCATGGTATCGGTTCACGATTTTCCCAGTAGGCGGCCAGCTTCAGGATTTCAGGACCTTCGCGCACGTCGGGTAAAGACTTGTGACATCCGATGCATTTGCTAACGCTGGGAACGCCGGCAACCGGTGTCGTGTCGGCATAGATGTGGCAGTGCTGGCACGGAATCTCATTGTCCGTGGTATGTATCGTGTGACTGAAATCGATTGGTTGAACCGGACTGCGATCGGAAAGATATTTGCCGTGTACCCATGCGCCTACAAACAGTCCGATCACGAGCACAAGCGTGAGCAACGCTGGCTTCTTCGCGGGCCGAAGCGCATCGAGCACAGAGATAGACAATGAGTCCCCCTTCTTTTGGGGAAAGAGTTTGCCCGTAAGCTGCGCAAACTACAAATTCAGCGTCGCCAGGGCACTCGATATGATTGTAGCGTGGACTCCTAATTACGATTCAGCCAGCCCGAAAGTAGGCGATACGGAACGCAGGCCGAGCTTGCGACGTGGCGGTGACTTCGGTACGTTTGCTCAGGCGTTCAATGCTTTGAGGCGCATAGAAGCGAATCATGAAAACCCTCATCCGTTCGGGAATATTGTTGCTTATCGCCATTGGCGGCACACCCGCTGCCCTGGCGGCGGGCGACGTCGCAAAAGGCAAAGAACTGTTTAACCTTTGTGCCGCCTGTCACGGAGCGAACGCCGAGGGTACGGCCACGCTAAACGCCCCGGCCAACGCAGGGCAGGATCCCTGGTATATGACCCGCCAGTTAAAGAACTTCAGGACCGGTATTCGCGGCGCCCATCCCGACGACACTTTTGGTGCACAAATGCGGCCCATGGCGATGGTGCTAACCAGTGATCAGGACATTGTGGACGTCGTTGCCTATATAACGAGCCTGGATTTGCCAGAACCTCCGAAGACCGTTGACGGCGACGTCGAACTGGGGAAACAGGCGTATGAAACTTGCATTCCGTGTCACGGAGAATTCGGTCAAGGGGCGCAGGCACTGGATGCACCGCGCCTGTCAAATCAACATGACTGGTATACTGTCCGACAACTCGATAATTTCATCGCCGGGATTCGCGGTAGCCATCAGAACGATATCTACGGTGCCCAGATGCGCATCATGTCGCAAATGCTCGAATCCGATGAACGGATACGTGCCGTCGCCGCCTACATCGCCACCTTGGAGTACCGGCCGGCTGAGGAACCGGCTGATGAATAAGTGAGAACTTTATGACCGCATCAGGTGCATGGACGGACCCACTAATTCGGTACCGTTGATATTGATCCGAATTCGATAGCGCCCCGGCGCGGGAAACATCACATTATTCAGAGGCAGTATCAGCTGGGTTTTCGCCGGCGCCCTCGACTCTGGCTGGGCCTCCACGTCTGTATGTCCCTCGATCGAAAAGATCGACATACCCTCGGGATCGGTGAGTTCTACGGCAAATGGAATCCGGCCCCGTAAATCGCGTTGCCACTCGACAATTCCGACGAGAATCATTCTGTCCTGACGGGCCGGAAAGTCGGGTGCTTGCAGTTCATTGAATATACCGTGAATACTGAGTTTCCCGTCCGGTCCGGTACCGGCATCCGTGCAAAAAAGAAAAACCGCCTCCATTGTTCAACCACTCCTGCAACCCCCCGAGAACACGGGCTTTGGCAGTCTAACCTGTGGCAATCGGTTACTGAATCCTCTATTCTCGGCCTGGGAATTCGTATCAATCCGAATTCCAATGGGGTGATGGCCATCCTCGATGGTCACAATAATAAGGATGCATGACATATGCCATTAGCAATTGTGTTGATTGTTTTGGTTGTGGGTTCGCTTCTCTTTCACTTCCTCAGTCCGTGGACATTCACGCCAATCGCTTCTAACTGGGGCATGATCGACACCACAGTCGATATTACTTTTGTCGTTACAGGGTTTGTATTTGTCGCCGTTAACCTGTTCATGGCCTACGCGATTATTCGCTATCGTCACCGGCCTGGCGCAAAAGCAAAGTACGAACCCGAAAATAAGAAACTGGAAGTCTTGCTCACCGTTGTAACGACGATTGGTGTCGCCGCAATGCTGACGCCCGGCCTGTTTGTCTGGGCCAAGTTTGTGGACGTTCCTGAGGGTGCGGTTGAAGTCGAAGCTGTGGGCCAACAATGGCATTGGAGCTTTCGTCTGCCCGGCAAAGACGGCGAATTCGGGATTGTAGATGCCAAGCTAATCGGCGTTGAGAATCCATTCGGCATCGATCCTGATGACCCCCACGGTAATGATGACGTTCTGGTCGATGATGCCGTCGTGCATATACCGGTAGGTGGACCAGTGCAATTCTGGCTGCGCTCGAAAGACGTATTGCATAATTTCACGGTCGCGCAATTCCGCGTCAAGATGGACCTGGTGCCTGGCCTCGAGTCTTACATGTGGCTGGAACCAACCGTAGTGGGCGAATATGAAGTTCTTTGTGAGGAGCTGTGTGGTATTGCGCATCACGCGATGCGCGGCAGGGTTGTTGTTGACACGCCCGAGGACTACCAAGCGTGGGTGGATAGCCAGCCAACGTTTGCCGAGACCCAGGCGAAAGCAGGCGGTAATGCGGCGCTCGGCGCAGCAGCGTACGCGGTGTGCGCCGCCTGCCACGGGTCGCAGGCTGAGGGCCTCGTCGCACTGAACGCGCCGAAGCTCAGTGGTCAGGATCCGAAGTATCTAAAAAAGCAGTTGCAAAATTATAAGCTTGGCCGCCGCGGTGCTCATGAAGACGATACCTATGGAAAACAAATGGCGCCGATGGCGGCGACGCTGGTGAATGACGCAATGATCGATAACGTCATCGCCTATATCGGTTCGTTGCCTGATACGCCAGCGCCAGCTACGGTCGACGGAGACATCGCCCACGGTGCGGAGTTGTACGTCATTTGCGCCAATTGCCACGGCGCTGACGGCCAGGGCATTCCGATGAATGCGCCGCGGCAAACCGGCATAAACGACTGGTATCTGCTTAGACAACTTGAGAATTTCAAACAAGGGCTGCGGGGAACTCATCCGCACGACCTCGGCGGCAAACAGATGGGATTCATGGCGCGGACACTCCAGGATGAACAGGCCATGCGCGATGTCGTCGCTTACATCAATACTTTGTAGACATCGATTGACTGAAAAAATACAAAAAGAATTTTTTAATTACGGCGAAAGCTCAGGGGTATTTTGATGGCATACGTTGCGATTGCCGATCGGGATCACGAATTAGAACACCACGATCCGACGACATTTATCACCAAATATATTTGGAGTCAGGATCATAAGGTCATCGCCATACAATATGGAATTACGGCGGTATTCGTCGGTTTGATCGCATTGGTCCTGTCCGGAATGATGCGCCTACAACTTGGCTTCCCGGACTCCTTTTCATTCATAACGCCGACCGATTACTACCAGTTCATCACGATGCACGGGATGATCATGGTCATCTTCCTGCTGACGGCGTTGTTCCTGGGTGGTTTCGGTAATTACCTCATACCATTGATGATCGGCTCGCGGGATATGGTGTTCCCGTTCATGAACATGCTGAGCTTCTGGGTATACCTCGTGTCCGTTCTTGTTCTCCTCGCGAGCTTTTTTGTACCCGGTGGACCAACCGGGGCCGGCTGGACGCTCTATCCGCCGCAAGCCATTCTTCCCGGCACCCCAGGCACTGACTGGGGCATCGTGCTGATGCTCGGCTCGCTCGCCATATTCATCGTGGCGTTCACGATGGGCGGCCTGAACTATGTGACGACGATTCTGCAGGCGCGCGCCCGCGGCATGACGATGATGCGATTGCCGCTGTCGCTGTGGGGCATATTCGTTGCGACCATCCTCGGCCTGCTGGCGTTTCCGGCATTGTTTGTCAGCGCAGTAATGATGACGCTTGATAAAGCTGCCGGTACCAGCTTCTTCATGCCGGCGATACTGTCAATGGGTCAACAACTGGACCACCAGGGCGGCACCCCGATACTGTTCCAGCATCTGTTCTGGTTCTTCGGCCATCCTGAGGTCTATATCGTCGCGCTGCCGGCGTTCGGTCTTGTGTCGGACCTTCTGAGCACGCATGCCAGGAAGAATATCTTCGGCTATCGCATGATGGTCTGGGCGATACTCGCGATCGGCGGACTCAGTTTTATCGTCTGGGCGCACCACATGTACGTCAGCGGCATGAATCCCTACTTTGGCTTCTTTTTTGCGACGACCACATTGATTATCGCAGTGCCGACAGCCATTAAAGTTTATAACTGGGTGCTGACGCTGTGGCAGGGAAATATTCACTTTACTGTGCCGATGTTGTTTGCCATCGGATTTATTTTCACGTTCACGCACGGCGGGCTGACCGGCATTTTCCTGGGGAACGTGGTCGTCGACCTACCCTTGTCTGACACTTATTTCGTCGTCGCACATTTCCATATGGTAATGGGAGTGTCGCCGGTACTGGTCGTGTTCGGCTCGATTTACCACTGGTATCCGAAGATGACCGGCAAGATGTTCAACCAAACGCTTGGCAAGTGGCATTTCTGGTTGACGTTCTTGGGCACCTATTCGATATATCTGCCAATGCATTACCTCGGTTTCCAGGGTGTGCCGCGCCGCTACTTTGCGATGGGCGACACTGAGTTCATGCCTGAATCGGCGTTCGCGCTGAACCAGAGCATCACGATCTCTGCGCTGTTCGTCGGCGTGGTTCAACTGCTGTTCCTGTACAACATCATCGTTAGCCTGAAGAACGGCAAAGACGCCGGGCCCAACCCGTGGAAGGCGACGACGCTCGAATGGCAAACCCCGGATACCCCGCCGAAGCACGGCAATTGGGGCCATGAATTGCCCGAGGTGCATCGCTGGGCCTACGACTACAGCGTGCCGGGTTACCACGATGACTTTATTCCGCAAAATGTGCCGGCCAATGCGGCGCCCGCGGCAAGTGAACACGGATCTGATACGTGACACTTACGCTGGTATTCCTCGCCATTATCATGGCCACCGTGATCGGCTGGTTATTGCGCCAGACTTTGAACACGCAACCGTGGGAAGCAAATGATCCGGTCGAAAACCAGCCGGGTCGGGGTGTTATAAATATCGATCCCGCAAAGGTCGGATTAATTTCGTTTATTGCCGTCGTTACATCGCTGTTTGCATTGTTCTTAAGCGCCTACCTGATGCGCATGAAGCTCGGAGACTGGCGTCCGTTGGCCGAACCCAATGTACTTTGGCTAAACACGGTTATCCTCGTCTTGGCCAGTGTCGCTTTTCAAGTGACACGAAACGCGGCGACCAGGGGTCAGCGGCGGACAGTCAAGGTCGGCCTCGTCGTTGGCGGCGTATGCACAAGCTTGTTCCTGCTGGGTCAACTGTTCGCCTGGCAGCAACTCAATGCGAGCGGATATTTCTTGGCCGGCAATCCAGCCAATTCATTTTTCTATCTGCTTACCGCGCTGCATGGTCTGCACTTGCTCGGCGGCATGTGGGTCTGGGGCCGGACGAGCCTGCGACTATTTACTGGCGCTGACGCCCGGAATGTTCGATTGAGCGTGGAACTGTGCGCCGTGTATTGGCACTACTTGTTGCTCGTCTGGATTGGATTGTTCGCTTTGCTGTTATCGACGTAAAAGGATAAGGACAAATGTCTGAAGCTGTGATGACTGATACCGGTGATGTATTGCCTGGCGACGCAGATGGCGTCGTAGCGGACTTCGCTGCAGACAAACAGACGTTTCATGTGCCATGGGGCAAGGCCATGATGTGGTTCTTCCTCCTTAGCGATACATTCATATTCGGTAGTTTCCTGACCGGGTATATGACAGTACGAATGTCCCTCCGGGACGCCTGGCCCGTTCCGAGCGAGGTGTTCGCACTGTCTTTCGGTGGTGAGCCCATTCCTCTGATTCTGATCGCGATTATGACCTTCGTCCTGATCTCATCGAGCGGCACAATGGCGATGGCCGTCAATATGGGCTATCGCGGGGACCGCAACAAAGCATTCTGGCTGATGATGGCGACGGCAGCGTTCGGCGCGATGTTCGTCGGCATGCAGGCGTTCGAGTGGACCAAGCTGATCGTGGACGAAGGCGTGCGTCCCTGGGGCAACCCGATGGGTGCGGCCCAGTTCGGCTCGACCTTTTTCATGATTACCGGTTTTCATGGGCTGCATGTAAGCGCTGGCGTTATTTATCTGATCGTAGTCGGACGAAGAGTTAAATCCGGCTTTTATGAAAGAACACGCGGCAATTACGAGATGGTGGAAATAGCCGGGCTTTATTGGCATTTCGTCGATCTCGTCTGGGTTTTCATCTTTGCATTTTTCTATCTTTGGTAGGGTTCGGTAAAAGGATCTAAAAATGGCACAGGAAAGTGGACAACAACATCCTTTAAGTATCTATTTCTGGATCTGGGGACTGTTGTTTGTTTTTAGTTTTTTCTCCTACATGGTGGACTACATGAATTTCCAGGGCGCCCTGCGCTGGACCCTGATTCTCGTCTTCATGTTCCTGAAGGCAGGATTCATCGTGGCCATATTCATGCACTTGGCCTGGGAACGGCTGGCACTTAAGGTCGTGATTCTCGGCCCACCGATTGCCTTGTTGGTCCTTGTTCTGTTGATGGCGTTCGAAGGCGATTACACCTTAGCGACAAGAATTGACTTCTTCGGCGAGGGTGCTGCTGCGCCGGTTCATGACTAATCGCTGTTCAGCCTGAATCGCTAAGATTTGCTCGTTATACAGTCGAAGGAGATTCCGTTGAGTAAAATTGCCAGACGCCAATTTTTGCAACTGTCGGCAGGTGCCGCTGCCGGTTGTTTGGTTCATCCGGGATCGGAAGCGCAGGCGCAGGAATTGTCGCAGATTACCGAGGACGATCCGGTCGCGATGGCGCTTAAATACACCCATGATGCGAGCACCGTAGATCCAGCGCTACGTACGCAGCCGGCTGCGGAACAAAGCTGTGTCAACTGTGCGCAGCTGCAGGGTAATGAAAGTGACGAATGGCGGCCGTGTGCGATATTCGTTGGCAAGCTCGTGAAAGCGAACGGCTGGTGTTCTGTCTGGGTTCCGAAGGCTTAAGACACCGTTTCCAGACTTCGATCTTATTATCTCAAGCAGTTCATAGCGTTTGTCGCACAGCCAGATTAGATTGCGCGACTGCGTTATGGCGACGCCAACAGTCGGCTACCGCAATGGCGCTCATGTTGAATACACCTTTCACCGTCGATGACGACGTTACGATATGCGCTGACTTGGCGGTCCCTGACAGGATAGGACCGATCATCAAGGCATCAGTGACGGACCGAATCAGCTCTACCGCGATATTAGCGGCATCAAGATTCGGCATGACGAGCAGATTCGCTGCTTCATCGAGGTGTGAGTCTTGATTGAGCGCATCACGAATGGCTCCATTCAGTGCTGCGTCCGCGTGCATTTCCCCGTCGACCTCGAGACCCGAAGTATTTCGACGCAGTAATTCTGTCGCTTTGCGCATCTTGATCGCCGATGGCGCCCGGGACGAGCCGAAATTGGAGTGTGACAGCAATGCCACTTTGGGTTTGATACCAAAATCGCTTACGCGCTTGGCACTGGCTATCGTTGTGTTGGCAATCTGCTCGACGCTCGGATCCACTCCGATGTGTGCGTCGGTAATGAATATCGGACCTTGTGGTAATACCAGGACAGCCAGAGACGAGATATTCTCATTAGGCCTGTCCGTGCCGATAACCTCGATTATGTGCTGGAGATGATGGTCGAAGCGCCCTTCGGTGCCGCAAATCATCGCGTCCGCGTCTTCCTTCGCCACCATGCACGCGGCAATTGCCGTATTGTTGGTACGCATTACCGTTTGCGCAGCCGCCACCGACACACCGCGACGACACACAACCGAATGATAGAACTTCCAGTACTCTTCATATCGGGCATCGTTCTCCGGGTCGACCAGTTGGAAGTCGTCACCGGCCTTCAATTCGATGCCTAGTCTTCTCAAACGACTGGCGACGACATCTTCTCGCCCGATAACAATCGGCTCTGCGATTCCTTCCCGGACAACAGCCTGCACCGTACGCAGGACAGTCTCATTTTCCCCCTCCGCGTACGCCAATCGCTCTCGATCGCGCCTGGCAACGTCAATGACCGGCTGCATGAACATCAGCGATCGATTGCTAAATGTCCGCAGTTTTTCCTTGTAGCGCTGCAGGTCTTCGATGGGCCGCAGCGCGACGCCGGAATCCATCGCTGCTTTGGCAACAGCGAACGATACGTCGACATAGAGTCGCGCATCAAAGGGCTTTGGAATCAGGTACGTTGGCCCGAACTGCAATTTCTCATCCTTATAGACGCTCGCTACTTCGTCTGTTGATTCGCGCTTGGTGATGCCAGCGATTGCGTCGACGCATGCAGCCTTCATGGCTTTGTTGATTGTGGTTGCACCGACATCGAGTGCGCCTCGAAAAATAAATGGAAAACACAGCACATTGTTGACCTGGTTCGGATAGTCCGAGCGACCGGTCGCAATAATGGCATCGAGCCGTGCTTCCAGAGCTACCTCCGGCAGGATTTCCGGTGTCGGATTTGCCAATGCGAGAATTAGCGGATCGGCGGCCATTTTCTTGACCATGTCAGCCGACAGGGCATTCGGCCCGGACAGTCCCAGGAACACGTCCGCATCAACGATAGCCTCATCCAAATTGCGTAGATTCGTGGCTTTCGCAAAGCGCGCTTTGTAGTCATTCATGTCTTTGGTTCGCCCGGCATAGACCACCCCATGCAGATCGACCAACGTAACGTGTTCTCGCGGCAGTCCGAGTTCAACGAGCAGATCCAGGCAAGAGAGACTGGCGGCCCCGCCTCCGGTCGATACAAGTTTGATATCCGCGAGTTGCTTGCCAACCACCTCCAATCCATTCTTGATCGCCGCCGCCACGACAATCGCAGTACCGTGTTGATCATCGTGAAATACCGGGATGTTCATACGTTCGCGCAATGCACTTTCGATGACAAAACAATCAGGCGCCTTAATATCCTCAAGATTGATCGCGCCAAAGGTAGGCTCGAGTTTCGAGATCGCCTCGACAAATTTCTCTGGGTCGGTTTCGTCCACTTCGATATCAAACGCATCGATATTCGCGAATTTCTTAAATAAGACCGCCTTGCCCTCCATCACCGGTTTCGCAGCTAGTGGTCCGATATCGCCCAATCCAAGAACGGCGGATCCATTGGTGATGACACCAACGAGATTGCTTCGCGCTGTATAGATCGCGGCATCTAACGGGTTCTTGTGAATACGATGACACGGAAACGCGACACCCGGAGAGTACGCTTGCGACAAATCCACCTGATTCGCCAGCGGTTTCGTCGCCGTAATGGTCAGTTTTCCGGCGGGCTTTATGCTGTGATACAGCAGCGCGCTTTCTTCGAGAGAATCGGACATGGGCACCTCTCCACATGCTTGTTTTTATTGGCAAGTTTTATTGGTAACTGCTTTCCTTGCCGGAGCCGCGCGTTTCTTTGGGTCTTCAGTATTCTCCGCTTGTCGGTCGCACGGAGCAACTGGATTAACCGAACTTGCGCTACATGATCACGTCGCAGGTTTATTAACAAGCGCCGACTTGAGCTGCAGAATCCAGTGATGGTCTGAGTCAAGCCGCAACGCTTCGTCATAGATTGCCGCTGCCTCTTCGCTCTTGCCTTGCTCCGCCAGCATTTGACCAAGCCAAGCAAGAACGTCGACCTGACCCCAGTCCGGCCACCCGGAATCTGAATCCGCATCGGCAAACAGGGCCCGAGCGCGCGCAAATTCCGACTCAGCCTTGTCCTTGCCGCCACCAAACGCCGCGGGTGTGAAATAGAAATTGATGCCGCGCAACAGTGCGACCCGAGGATTCGCGGGCGCGAGTTCGAATGCATTGTCTAGATCGCGCGATGCTTTGGGGCCCAATCTCATGCCGGAAAAAGCACCGGTGATCGATTGACCTATAACGCTGCCGCGCAACGCAAGAACTTCCGCGTCTTCGGGATTGTTCTCTAGCGCGCGGCTAAGCTCGCGTCTCGCATCCTTCAAGATCGCTTTTCTTTGTTTCTTTTGCGAATCGTCAAGGAGCCCTGCAATTCGCCAGTCGAAGTATGCTCGCAAGTAAATCGATTCTGCGTCGTCGCCGGCAGATACCTGATTCCGAATTGTTGTGAGATCGTCAACTGACCCTTGCGATACGGCGGCACTAATCGAATCGACAACGGCCTGACTCACCTCTGCGTCGGCCAATGTCGTGAAACCCAGCAACAAGCAACACGTCGTTGTAATTAGTGCGCTGCGCTGCTCTACCATGAAACTCATGATAATCACTAGAGCGCGGCCGGGCAGCCCTACCCCCAAAACATCACGGCCTGCCCCGGATTGAGCCGCAATTGGACCATTTGGCAAGATTCAGCCCCCTTTTTCGCGCGTTTATGTGTCAATTTCGTGCGATCCGTCATATTCCATAATGTCCGAATTGGCGATAATCCGCATCGTCATGACTGACCCAATGCTCCAGACCGGTCTCTATCTGCTCGCTGCCGCGGTCGCCGGCGGCCTCATTGGCTGGCTGATCCGAACCGGGTACAGCAGTCGCGGTCTCAACAAGATGAGCGACGCATGGCAGATCAAATTCGACGAGGCCGTTCGGCAACGCGACCGATTCAACGCTGAAAACACGACTTTGCGCACGTCGATAGAGGCCCAGCAAGCCTTAGTGCATCGCCACGAGATGGCGGCCAACAAAAGCCGCAGCGATCTCGAGTCTGTCCGCGTGAAAACCGAATCATTGTCGAAAGAACTGTTCACACGCAACAGTGAACGCGATGAGCTCAAAGACCAAGTCAATAAGAGCCAAAGTGCGCTGAACATGGCGAATCATCAGATCGCGGAGCTCGAAGGTGAATTTAATAAAGCAGGCGCCTTCTACAAAGGCGAACTTGAGAAAGCGTTCGACAAACGCAAGTCGCTCGAACTAAAAATTGACGACGCGAAATTGGAGCATGAGTCGCTTCGCAATCTGCTGGAAGCGACGAAGTCGGAACACGCTTCCGTAAACAAGATGCTGACGTCGGCAAAGGCCCGACTTTCAAACCTCGACGCACTCGAACAAAAGTCGATTGTATTGGAAGCCGAAAACGCCCAGCTACGGCACGACGCGGCACTTACGAAGCAGGAAATCGAAGGCCTACAGCGAAACGTCGCCGAGCTCGACAAACTCCAAGTCCAGAATGACGCGCTCGAGCAAAAGTCGAATGAGTTGAAGGCCGACAATGCGAAGCTACGGCACGATTCCGCACTCACTAAGCAGCAAATTGAAGGCCTACAGCGAGGTGTTACCGAGCTGGATGAACTCAAAGTCCAGAACAGAGAACTGGCGCACTGCCTTGAATCGATGGAAGAGAGCCGCAGGCAGTATGAGGTCGATGCCAAACGATATCGCAAACAAGCAGATAATTCCGAGAAAAAGTCCGAGACGATGCGAGTGAGATTGGACAATATCGAACAGAACTTTGCCGACATGGAAAAGCAACACGACAAGGCGGTTATGAAAGCTCGGAAGCAAGACGTCGTGAAACAATCGAACGGCCATGCTGCGCCAATACCTGAGGTTGATGACCTGACGGAAATCGTCGGTATCGGCAAGGCATTTCAACACATCCTGCATGAATTGGGTGTGGTGAACTTTCGGCAGATTGCTGCGTTTGGACCAGCGGATGTCGCACGAGTCAATATGGAGCTGAAGGAATACAAAGGCCGAATGGAGCAGGACGACTGGATCGGCCAGGCCAAGGAACTGCACTTCAAGAAATACGGCAACGCGAGCGACCATTAACTCCTCGGTAAAGAAGAACTAATCAAAGCTCGACGTAGTCACGCGTATCGAGCGTGACGAAACCCCGAATCAAGCAGGTGCTCGCGCATCTGAAGATTATTATTCCCACATATAAAAATCACCGGGGATCAATATCTATTGGCGTTTTGTTGCCTTAAGATAGCCGGATAATAATCAGGTTGTGGCGTGAAAAAATTACGGATTTTCATATCGTCGCCCGGTGACGTATTCGAAGAGCGTGCAATAGCGCAGCGAGTTGTCCAGCGGTTACAGAGCGAATACATCGGCCGAGTCGTGCTGGAGCCGGTGCTATGGGAACACGAGCCGCTCGTCGCGACCGCCAATTTCCAGGATCAAATTATTCGACCATCCGATACCGATGTCGTCATTTCCATTCTCTGGTCGCGACTCGGTACACGTCTGCCAAAGGGATTCACGCGTCCCGATGGTTCCCGCTATGACTCGGGCACGGAATATGAATTCGAAGACGCGATCGAAGGCTTTCGCAAGAACGGCAAGCCCGACCTGTTGGTGTACCGAAAGATGGCGCCTCCGTCCGTTCGTCTCGATGATGAAATAGAGCTGTTGGATAGGTTGGCGCAAAAAAAGAAACTGGATGAATTCGTCGACAAGTGGTTCCACGACAAATCCGAAGGAACTCTGGTTGCCGCATTCCATGCTTTTGAGTCGCCGAGCGATTTCGAGGAACTGCTAGAGGGCCACCTTCACAAGCTTGTCGAACGTGCGCTGCCCGAAAGTATCGCGGCCACGTCGGACGCGCCTGCTGTCTGGAAAAGCGGATCGCCATTTCGCGGCCTGCATTCATTTCATTTCGAACATGCACCGATCTTCTTCGGACGAACAAAAGCGGTCTCGGATGTCTTGCAGGCCCTACGCGATCAGGCGGCCGACAATCGGGCGTTTGTACTGATTCTCGGCATGAGCGGTGGCGGCAAGTCGTCGGTCGCTCGCGCCGGCGTATTGCCGATGTTGACCAGGCCCGGTGTCATTGAGGGTATCGGATTATGGCGGCGCGCCGTGTTCCGGCCGACCGACGTTCGCAACGACTTGTTTGCGGGGCTGGCAACCGCATTGTTGCGCGAGCCCGGCCTGCCATCGCTCGATGCGGAAAATAATGGCCCCGCGGAGCTCGCGCAGATACTGCGTGAGTCACCACAGGCGGCGGTATCGCTGTTAAAAAACGCGCTCGCGCAAGAAGCCGCGGCGACGGGCAAAAACGTTCAGGCGCGCTTGGCTCTGGTTATCGATCAGATGGAGGAGATGTATACGCAGGAGGGCGTTCTGCCAAGAGACAGAAAAGCCTTCGTCGATACGCTGGATGCGCTGGCGCGCTGCGGGCGTGTCTGGATTATCGGAACACTGCGCAGCGATTTCTACCCGCGGCTTGCAAACCTGCCGACATTGGTCGAGTTGAAGGAAGGAACGGGTCAATACGACCTGATGGCGCCAACCTCCAGTGAGATCGCGCAAATGATCCGGTTGCCGACGCGCGCCGCCGGGCTGCGCTTCGAAGAAGACCCGGCAAGTAGCGAACGCCTCGATGATATGCTGCGAGACGCTGCAACAGAACACCCGGAAGTTTTGCCGTTGCTGCAGTTTACGCTCGAGGAACTTTATCAGCGCCGCACCGACGATGGCATGCTAACGCTAAAAGCGTATCGTGATCTTGGCGGCGTCGAGGGCTCGCTCGCACAACGTGCGGAAACCGTTTTCAAAGATCTTCCCGATGACGTTGAAGCAGAGTTGCCGAAAGTTTTGAATGCGCTGGTCAGTATCGAGCAGGATGGTCACGAATCGATTGGCAGACGACGTGCGCCATGGTCGGACGCGATAAAAGGCGGAAGTCGCAAACTAATCGAAACTTTTGTCGAGAATCGGCTGTTCGTGACGGAACTCGCCGATGATGGTAATGCCGTTGTCACGGTCGCACACGAAGCCTTGCTGTGGCACTGGCCTCGTGTGCGCGAATGGGTTGAACAGAACCGTGAAAACCTGCGCATCCGTGGCCGCATCGCAGCCGCTGCCGAAAGATGGGAGATCGAGAACGAGCGTGCCGACCTGTTATTGCCTGCTGGTAAACCGCTCGGTGAAGCAGAGTCGCTCTTAGAGCAAGACATCGAGCTGGAGGAGGACGAGGCGAACTTCATCCGCGCCTCAATCGCTAAAGCGAAACGTGTGCAGCGATTGAAAGCGGGTGTTGTCGCAACCCTGGCTGTACTCGTGGTTGTCGCGGCGGCGTCTGCATTCCTTGCCAATCAGCAACGCAATCTGGCGGACGAGGCGCGTGCCCGCGCGGAAATCGACGCAGAAACAGCCAAGCAAACAACGGGATTTATGGTCGGCTTGTTCGAGGTTTCCGATCCAAGCGAAGCACTGGGCAATACCATTACCGCACGCGAAATTATGGACCAGGGTGCGGCGCGTATCGAGCAGGAGCTAAGCGCTCAGCCGGCGACTCAAGCGACGCTGATGGAAACGATGGGCACGGTATACACGAGCCTTGGTCTCTACGATCAAGCGTCGTCACTGCTGCAAAGCGCGCTCGACAAACGTAGAGACCTTTATGGCGATCAGCATCTGGAAGTGGCCCGGTCTCTCGATCGGCTCGGCGAGGTACTGACGCTCAAAGCTGAATACGCCGAGGCGCTGGATATGTATTCAAATGCGTTAACTATTCGACGGGCTTTGCTTGGTGACGAGCATGTCGACGTCGCACGAAGCTTGTATGAACTGGCTGACTTGCGCGTCAGAATGGGTGAATACGACGCGGCCGAGCCGATGTTTCGACAAGCACTCGCATTGCAGCGCGAGCTTATTGGCGAAAAGAGCCCCGAGGTCGCGAAAAGCTTGGAAGGCCTAGCGCTCAATCTCTATGAACAGAGTAGCTACGACGACGCGGTGCTTTTGATGCACGAAGCGGTTGCGCTACGGCGTGACTTGCACGACGGTCCCCACCCGGACTTGGCAGAAGCCTTAAACAATCTCAGCTTCGTACTAGGCGAGACTGGCAAATATCAAGAATCGACGGCGCTGGTTCGTGAGTCGCTCGAAATGAAGCGCCAACTGTTCGGTGATGCCCATCCCGAAATCGCGATGGGGCTAAATAACCTGGCGTTCGCGCTGCACGATCAGGGCGAATACGACGCGGCCGAATACATGTACCGGGATGCCATCGAAATGCAACGCACGTTACTTGGCGACTATCATCCCGACGTGGCTATGGCGCTAAACAACCTGGCTTTTTTGCTGTATGACAAAGGAAACCTCGATAGCGCGCTCAAGATGTCGCGCGAGTCGCTCGATATGTATCAACAGACGCTAGGCAACGAACACCCGTCGGTTGCAAGGGGGATGAACAATCTTGCGATGTGGTTGCTGGAAGGCGGCGACACTGAGTCGGCTGAACCACTTCTGCGTGACGCGCTGGAACTTCGCAAGAAATTACTGGGCCCGGAACACACCGAAGTCGCCGGAAGCATGACCCTACTCGCGGATCTGTTGATCGAAAGCGAACGCTACCAGGAAGCGCGTCAATTGGCGGCAGACGCAAAGGTAATACTGGTACAAGCGCTGGCCGAAGACCACTGGCGTACGGCTGGCGCGATGAGTGCGGAAGGTGGAGCGCTGACAGGTCTCGAGCAATTTGCGGAAGCGGAACAACTGCTGCTGAAAAGTTACGAAGTGCTAAAAAATGACAGCGGTGCCCTCCCCGTTGTCGTATCGAACACGGCGCGGCGACTGGCGACCTTGTACCAGGCGTGGGGAAAGGCTGACGAAGCGGCTAAGTACCGGGCAATGCTGTGAAAAAAAATAGGCCAAATTGACATAATCAACAGACTGACGTGCTAGCCGATTGCCGGATACTGCGGTGAAGGGTATGGTTGAAACTCGGCACAAATATTTTGCAAAAAAAACACGGCCGCGTGCTCAAACAACAAGTAAGCAAGAATATTTCATAGCGAATCTATCGACGTTTTTTTGTGATCGGCACGGCCGCGAGTGCAAGCGGTGTTCCAAAATGAACACATACAACGGGCCGCCGCGCGGAATTGACGATGTTGAGGGAAGAACAACATGGACACAAAGATCACCAAGCTTGTTTCAGCTGCCCTGCTACTAACCATCGCGCCAATGGCGGCGAACGCGGCTAAGGTCAAGTGCACGCCGAATTTCGTCTTTGAAGGCCGGACTTATGAAATCGTCGAAGATAGGCACATCAGTTGGGATGACGCGAATGCCGCGGCCAATGCTTTGGAAATTCCCGACGTTCCTGGCAGTTCGGCATTCATTCAAGGCAGTTTGGCAACAATCATCACGGCGCTTGAGGATGAGCACATCCGCAAAATGGCCGAGTGTTTGGGTATCCGCAAAGAGCTCTGGGTAGGTGGTTTTCAAGAGGACCCCTCACCAGAGCCGGGTGAAGGCTGGCAGTGGATCATTGGCGAGCCCATCACACCGACGCCCACCGAGATCCCTTACACAAACTGGAAGCTTGGTGAACCTGACAATAATGATGGCGCAAAGCATCTTGCCATCGGTCAGAAGGGCGATTATTCGCCGTCTGGTCATGGTTGGATTGATCAGTCAACCCTCCAAAAAATCGGCGGTTACGTTGTCGAATACGGTGACCAGACTTTCATCGATCCCATTGAATGTGAGATCGGCAACGAAGGATGTGTGCTGCTGAGCGCCCTCAGTGGGAACCCAGGAGTTACACAGTTCTATCCGTCCGCGGCGGCGATAGCCGAAGGCGCGACGTTGGCGGTGCTGTCGAAGAGAGTCAACGGCGACGATGCGCGCTGCGGAATAAGCCCGCTAGAACTTGTAGGCCTCAACGGCGAGACCATAACAGTGCCGCCGTACCTATGCGGATCGCCGGATTTTATATATCTGCAGACTATTACACAGGGCGTCGAAATTCCGGACGATACAGTTTTCGTCGAGAACCAAACTGACGTGCTGCTGCCCAACAATCTCTATAGCTGCGAAGACCCGATTGTGCAAAATTTCCCGACCCAAGGCGATCCCCAATTTCAGGATGTCGTGGCCTGGCAATCGACCGAACGAACAGAGATGCTGGAGGATGACATGGATGGCGTCGGCGGGATGGGCATATTTGAAGGATCGGTCGCCGAGGTAACAAATGCCTGCGGCAGCTCCAAGGGACGTACGCGATCAAATTCATTCTATTTCGTTGGCCTGCATATCGACTTTGGTGACGCTAATGACTGGGCCGTTAACATGGCCGGAAACTTTGACAGTTTTGTTGCATTAACACGATACAAGCTCGTTTTGCTGCGGCAAGCGGTTGAGAATGCAAAACCGGCTGTCAAGAATGGCGATTACACGAAGATGAAGGAAATGGTCGAAAATGCAACTTCGTTGCTCGATGCTGGCAATTACAACGCGGCATCAACGGAAGTCAATAATTTCGTAACCTTTGTTGACGCTGCCAACTACAACACGACTTTGGGATTCAACCACCGCGGCGAACATTTGTGGCGTGGGGACAACCTGCAGTTCATGTTCGACGTAAAACTCATTCCGTATATCCCGTAGTGGCGTCGGCGCCGGGTTCGCCCGGCGCCGTTCGCTTATCACGAATCGTTCATTGCCAATCGCAATAGGGTAGTCTTTAACCCTATGTCCGCGACCGACTCCACAGCAACTGCGGCGCACGACGCTTATGCGCTCCCGCTCGTCATTGCCGTTACCGGTCATCGGGACTTGGTGTCGGCGGAACTTCCCGATATCCGCCAGCGCGTCACCAGTCTGCTGCAACAACTCATGGAAAATTACCCCGACCGACGCCTGTCCGTCATGTCAGGCCTCGCGGAGGGTGCGGACCGGCTGGTTGCCGAGGTCGCGCTTGATCTACGCATCGACCTCACGGTGCCGTTACCAATGGCAAAGGAACGGTATCTGCAGGATTTTGAAACACCTGACTCACGCGCCTCGTTCGAATCCTTGTGCAATCGCGCCAAGGATATTTTCGAGATGCCGCTTGCGCGTGGTTGCACCGTAGATCAAATTTCAGTACCCGGTCCAGAGCGAGACCGCCAATACGCACAACTCGGCGTTTTTCTTTGCGCTCACTGTCACGTGCTACTTGCTCTTTGGGACGGCAAGCCCGGCGGCAAGCTCGGCGGCACGGGCCAGGTCGTCAAGTTTCATCACGATGACATCATGCCGGGCTACTCACCAAAGACGGTCGCGACGCAGCAGATGCTGGTCGACGACGAAAGCGACCTCGTCTATCACATCGTCTGCTCCCGAGACCGTCCCAACGGCGAACCCTATCAGGCATTCAAGGCGTTGGAGTGCGCGTGGTACACGAAGGACAGGCACAAACCGCGCAGTCGCGAGTTACCGAAACAACACGGGATTATTTTTCAGCGCAGCGGCGAATTCAGCCGCGATGCAATACGGTTTTCAGATCATATCGAATTCGAAAAGTATTCTCTTCTCGATGACAAGAAAAAGGACTATTTGCCCCGCGGCATCGAAGAAATCAACCGAATATTCGGTATTGCGGACTGGTTGGCGATTCATTATCAGAAAAGAACATTTCTTACGTTACGCGTTACACATGTACTCGCATTCCTGATGGGGCTCATGTTCATTCTTTATTCTGATCTCGAAGCTCAGCCTTTCCTGATGTTCCTGTTTTTGCTGTTTTTCCTCGTCGCTGCGGCGGTTCAGTTTGTTGCCAAACGCGATGGTTGGCACCGCCGCTACTTGGATTACCGGGCGCTGGCTGAGGGTCTTCGCGTGCAATTCTATTGGGCGGCGGCCGGCGTACGCAATGAGAGCGAATCGAAATTTGCGCATGATAATTTCTTACAAACGCAGGATCCCGAGCTTGGGTGGATCCGCAACGTCATGCGAGTGTCCGGAACGCATTGCGACGCGGCGCCGCTGCGGAGCGCCGAAGGTCTCGAATTTTCGCTAAACGAATGGGTCGGCGATGACAACAGCGGTCAACTGAGCTATTACCGGACAAAGGCGTTGGAGCGGATAAAGAAAAACCGGTCTACCGAGCGATTAGGGCTCATAAGCCTGATGTTGAGCGTGGCGATTGTCGTCTCGTTTGTAGTCGTTGGATCGGTGATACCGAAAGGCTTTGTTGATCCAATGATGGCTCTGATGGGCACCATGCTGCTGCTGTTTGCTGTGCGCCGTGGGTACGCCTATAGCACGGCCGAAAAAGAACTTATTAAGCAATATGAATTCATGCTGCGCATCTTTAGCAATGCCCGGCGACGGTTGGATACCGCTGACGACGAAGTTGAGCAACGTCAGGTCCTGCTTGCCCTCGGCGGTTCAGCTCTCGATGAACACGCAGAATGGATCCTGATGCATCGGGACCGTTCGATCGATCAGGGCGAAATCTGGCGTATGGGCAGCTAGTCGCTGTTCTCGTCTCGCGATGGTTTGCCGCCGCTGCGCTGCCGCCCAGGGTGGCCACGGCGTTTACCGAATTCTTCACGTGCGGCGGCGCGTTCCTCCTCGGACATCGACTCCCACTTGGCGCGCATTTCTTCGCGGCGGGCACGCATTTGTTCGCGTTTTGCCTGCCTTTCTTCATCGGATAGCGAGTCCCTCTCGGCACGGCGCCTCTCTTGCGCTGCCTGGCGTTCTTCTTCCGACATTGACTCCCACTGGGCACGGCGTTGCTCACGCATTGCCGCGCGATCCTCATCGCTCATCGCGTCGCGCTCAGTGCGCCACTCCTCGCGTTTCGCCTGGCGTTCTTCTTGGGACATTGCTTCCCAATAGGCCTTGCGGTCTTCCGGGCTCAGGTTTTGAAATTCGGACAAGGACTGTGCGAATACGCTGATCGGCAACAGCAGCACTGCGACGGCAAGGCATCGGCTAAGAGAGTGTCTCAACATTGGTATGACTCCATGCATTAATTGTCGGGTAATCCCGAATATCGAGCAACCGCAAGCTCTGATTTCGAATCCGCGGTCTTCAATGAGTTAACGCGCGACCCGGAGATAAGTTGACAATATACTGAAAGCTGTCTATCCGGAGAAGTCGATGAGCCTGTTGCAAGAATCCATCATTTACTTGCTGGCGGCTGTCATCAGTGTGCCGATCAGCCGGCGATTGGGCTTCGGATCGGTCCTTGGCTACCTCGCTGCCGGCATCCTCATTGGCCCATTCGGCCTCAGGCTGATCCAGGACGCCGAACATATTCTGCACTTTGCGGAATTCGGGGTCGTGCTGTTGCTATTCATCGTCGGCCTCGAACTGCAGCCGTCACGCCTTTGGGTCATGCGCAAGATGGTCTTCGGCCTCGGTCCGGCGCAAGTACTGGTCACGGCTGCCTTCATTGCGATCATCGCAATACTGTTGGGTCTGGACATGACGGCCGGTATCGTCATCGGATTTATTCTGGCCCTGTCATCAACGGCGTTTGTGCTGCAGCTGCTCGCAGAGAAAAAACAATTAACCACGTCGTACGGCCGAGCCGCGTTTTCGATTCTATTGTTCCAGGACCTCGCGGTAATACCGCTGATCGCAATCATGCCGATGCTCGGGGCATCGCAGCAGTCCGGCGGCTTCAATCTCCTTCAAATTGGCATTAATGTGCTGATGATCGCGGGGCTGATCGTTGGCGGGCATTATCTTCTGCGACCCGTGCTAAAAGTCGCCGCAAGATCGGAGGTCCCCGAAATTTTTACAGCGACGGCGCTGCTTGTTGTGATCGGCGCGGCGTTTCTGATGCAGCTGGCCAACATGTCTATGGTGTTGGGCGCATTTATCGCCGGCATGCTGCTCGCCGATTCTGAGTATCGTCATCAGCTCGAAGTCGATATCGCCCCGTTTAAGGGACTGCTGCTCGGGCTGTTTTTTATTGCGGTCGGCATGTCCGTCAATGTCGGCCTTCTGCTCGACACGCCGGGGAGAATACTGGCTATAGTCGCTTTACTGATGGCGGCAAAAGCGATCGTCTTGTTGCCGCTCGCGCGGTCTTTCGGGCTCTGCGACTGGGGTGGTGCAACGCGCCTCGCAGCCGTTATGTCTCAGGGTGGCGAATTCGCGTTCGTCCTGTTCGCAATCGCAACGCGCGAACGGCTACTACCGTCCACGCTGATCGATGAGCTGATACTTGCGGTCGCCGTGTCGATGCTGTTGACGCCGATCGTCTATTTGCTCGTTGAATACACAGGCCGCCGCCTAGACACGAGCGTCGAGCCAACCTACGACCAACCGGACGAACAGCATCACGACGTCATCATCGCCGGTTTCGGTCGCGTCGGTCAGATCGCCGGGCGTATGCTGCGCATGGTCGACAGGCCGTTCACGGCGCTCGAAATCGATTCGTCACAAGTCGATGTCGTCAGACGCTACGGCAATATCGTGCATTTCGGCGACGCATCGCGGCTCGAGCTATTACGTGCAGCGGGCGGCAATAATGCGAAGCTCTTCGTGTTGGCGATCGACGACATGAGTGCCTCGGTGCGCACCGTCGAGACCGTCATGCGGCATTTCCCACACTTGAAAATCATCGCGCGAGCACGAAATCGACGTCACGCGCACATACTCATGGACCTCGGGGTCGAACACATCTTCCGGGAAACGCTGTTCTCCAGCATCGCGCTGTCAGAACGCATGCTCATGAGTCTCGGCCACCAAAAGGACGAGGTGCAACGTGTTGCAAGCCTATTTCGCGACCATGATGAACGGCTACTACGCGACCAGCATGCAATTCATCAATCCGAAGAGAAGCTTATCCAGTCGGCCCGAGACACGGCGGCTGAGCTTGCCTCATTGCTCAGGGAAGATACCGATCAATCCGGCCCCTCAGATGTATAGATTTGCATCAATAAGGGGTAAACTGTTGATAAATAAGTAAGACTGCCAAACGTACGTGGCTGGGGAACAACGCGAAAGCGTTGCCACGACAAAATAACAAAGGAGCGTGGAGTCTGTCTGTTCCGTTGTATCAGCAGTCTCCGGGCGAGATTACGCGTGAATCTTTAGTCAGCATTCTAGAGATCATGCACCGGCTGGCCGCACCAGAAGCCATGCCGGAGCTCTTGCGGGAGATTCTCGAGGTCGGCAAAGTTGCGATCGTTGCCGAAGCCGGCGTGCTGTGGCTCCTCGACCGCAACTCCGGCGAGCTAGTTATGGTCGCACCGCCGACCGACGAACCAGCGAGGATCTCGACTGGACAGGGTCTGGCCGGCGAATGTGCCGCCCGCGGCGAAATCATCAATATTCATGAGTGCCGCGACGACGAGCGATTTCAATCAGCGCCGATAAGCGTGCCGGAATTCGAGACACGCTCGCTGTTGTGCATTCCGATTTTGGGACAGGACGATGTTGTGCTTGGGGTCATGCAATGGCTGGGAGCGCATGTGGGACAGTTTGACCGCCATGACGAGTGGATCGGCCCGGCACTAGCGGCGGAAGCGGCCATCGCCATTCAGCATTCTTATATGACGGACGAGCTGCTCGCGCACGCCATTCTCGAACAGGAAGTCGCTGTCGCACGTGAGATTCAGATCAGCACGCTGCCGGATGAGATGCCAATAATCGACGGCTACGATGTTCACGGCCATTTTTTGCCGACCGATCACACCGGTGGAGACCTCTACGATCTAGTCGTGCTTGAGGATCGCTTATTCATGCTATTAGGTGACGCGACCGGGCATGGCTTCGGTCCGGCGCTGTCGGCCACGCAAATGCAGGCGATGTTGCGCGTTGCTTTCCGCCTCGGCGCGGATCTTGACGAAGCCTACGTGCAGGTTAACAACCAGTTGGCCGAAGACTTGCCGGACGATCGATTCATCACAGCATTCATGGGTTTTCTCGATCCGCGAAGCCACGACGTCCAGTTTCATTCCGGCGGACAGGGTCCAATTCTTCACTTTCGCGCAAAAGAAAAACAATGCGATTGGTACTCGCCAACGAGTTTTCCAATGGGAGCGATGGGCCTCGATAGCACCGACGGTGCAATGCGATTGACGCTTGGGTCAGGCGATATTCTCGCATTAATTTCTGACGGTATTTACGAATATACCGCCCTCGATGATTCGCAGTTCGGTGAAGATCGAGTCGCCGAAATTATTAGCAATCATCATACGCTACCGATGGCAGAGCTTAGTCAACGGCTCGTCGATGGCGCGTTCGCATTTGGCGGCGAGGCGCCGCAGGCAGATGACATTACGCTGGTATTAATAAGGCGTTTGCCCGAATAGAACAAATGCGCCGAGGAAAAGATGAAAATTAGCAGAGAATTCTCACGCAGCTTTGATGAGCTAAAAGACATCGTTGCGTTCGCACACGAATTTTTCGAGAAGCAGGATATTGACCCGTCGCTGCGCTATATCGTCGATCTGTGCGTCGAGGAATTGTTCGTCAACATGGTGAGCTATAACACGGAAACAAGCTCGAACATCCGCATTGACATGAGCCCGCACGAGCACGGCATCGAAGTCAGCTTGACAGATTTCGACGTCGATCGATTCGACCCACGTGACGTGAAACCGGTCGACATTGACGCGCCATTGGAGTCTCGGATGGCCGGTGGCCTCGGCTTATACCTGGTACTGAAGATGGCAGACTCCATTCATTACGAATACCGCAATCGCACCAGCAAAATCACGTTCATCGCGGACCGGAAATAGACCAATGTTCTATATCGATTTTGGTGAGGACTCAGTGGTTGTGATCAAGGGCCGGCTGGATGCTGCGCAAGCACCGACCGCACAGATGTTTCTCGATAAGATTACCGGACAGTGTGTGGTCGATTTGGGTGAGCTCGAGTACATCTCAAGCGCCGGCCTCGGCGTGCTGCTTCGGACGCACAAACGCATGATCGCAGATGGACTGGGTCTAAAGTTGGTCAACGTCAATAGCCACGTCAATGACATATTTACTTATTCAGGATTCGACAAGCTATTTGATATCGAGCCAGCCGGCGGCGCGGAATGAGTTCAGGCCATAGAGGCTGAGACGGCGTATTCAATGATGAAAAAAATTCGAAAAACCACCAACTTTTCCGGACCTGCAGCGTAATTATGCATAGGGACCAGGAGAATGCATTGGTCACGGAGTGTCAGCAGGGCAACAGGCAGGCTCTGGGCACGTTGGTAAATGAGTATCAAAAGCCCGTTTACAACGCAGTTTATCGCATGTTGGGAAATGCCGATGAAGCAGCGGATGTCACCCAGACTGCCTTTTTGAAAGCCCTCGAGAACATTGACAGGTTTGACCCGAAGTTCAGGTTTTTTAGTTGGATATATCGGATCGGGCTCAATGAAGCGATCGACGAGCTTAAACGCCGCAAGCGCCTCGAGCCGATGACTGAAACACCTGCAGCCGACACGCCGAGACCACAGGATCAGGTGGCGACGTCGCAAGCCACCGATCAGGTACAGGCGGCATTGATGGAAATTAAAGAGGATCTTAGAGAAGTGCTGGTATTGCGTTATTTCACCGAGTGCAGTTATCACCAGATTGGCGAGATTCTGGAGCTGCCTGACAAGACCGTGAAATCCAGGCTGTTTTCCGCCCGGCAGCAACTCAAGACTCAGCTCGAACACCATGGGATTCACTCCGCATGAGCGTGGAACGCGCATTTGAGCTACTGAGCGCCGCCGCCGATGGTGATCTGACGTCCGCCGAACGGGCCGAGCTCGACAAATTGCTCAGCGAATCAGCGGAGATCCGAAAACTGCAAGGCGAGTTCAACGACATGGACGATTTACTTAATCGACTCCCGGATCTGAACCCACCTGCCGGTCTGCACGACCAGATAATGCAACAAGCGTCGTTGCCGAGGCCCAAAGCAGAGGACGCGTGGTCTATTTCGGATTGGTTTCACTCCATTACTTTGCGCTCGATACTGGGGCATGCCGCTGCCACCGCCTTCGGCGCGCTGCTCGTCATCGTCGCCTACGAGAGCCGACCCAACTTCGGTCCATCACCGGATCTTGACGACCTGGTGGGAACCATGGCACCAAGTGCTGGTGTCACCGCCATGCTGGACAGGTTCTCAGTCGATGAAACCGGAGTGTCGAGCATTGCGCGATTGGAGCAGCGCGGTGACTCAGTGGTTCTCGACATCCGTATCGACACAAAGCAGCTTGTCGAAGTATCGGTAGATCTCGCCGCATCCGGATTCGAGATTGAGGCTCTTGCCCAGACGCAGAGCAATTTTGAATCCATCCAGTTGGCCGACCATGTTCTAAAGATCAAGGGCCGCGGCCAACGCAGATTTGCCGTGTTGTTGCGAAAGCGCGATGACACAGACTTCGCTGGCGAAGCGAAGATAAGTCTCGAATATTCGAGCAATGGAATTTTGCTGCAGCAAGGAACGCTGAGATTGAACCCGGTGACTTTGTCCCTCTTAGATGAATAGAGTTGCGACAGTCCCGTATAACCAGGAGCATAGCGATGAGTACCAAGGATCAAAACAAGTCCCGAATGACCGCGATAGTGGCCGCATTCGCCATAGCGATTGCTGTCGTCGCGTATTTCGGCGTTAAGTATCCGATTCAAGGCGATCAGGCGGCTGGCACCGTTACACCAGCAGAGCGCTATCGTGGCGATCAGATAAGCAGTGACGATGTTACGTTGGGCGATGAAGCCGTTGCCCAGGTCATGCAGACCGACCTTTATCAGCTGTTGATCACAGATGCTGCATTTGCAGCATCGATGCAGGATGCGGCATTCCAGGGAGCGTTATCCGACGCGGCGCTGATGCGAGCGTTTGACGATGTCGCCTTTCGAGATGGCGCGCTGACGACAGCATTTAGTGCCGCATTGAACGACGATGCGTTCCGCGCAGCGGCGCGCGATGCAGCATTCCAGGATGCGGCCAAAGAATCGGCCTTCCGCGAAGCGGCACGCGACGCGGATTTCCTCGACACCCTGCAAATGGATGCCTACCGTGATTCGATGAATGTGGCCGCGTTCCGTACGCTGGCCAGAAGCGCGTCGTTCAAGCAAGCATTGCTTGGTAGCGCGGCCAGGGAAGCAGCATTGGGTGACGCGGCATTGCACGATGTGCTGTCTAGGGATGCGGCATTTGCTGACGCCCTTGCGCGTGACGCAGCATTGAATAGAGCGTTTAATAATGACTCCCTGCGCGGCCTTATGCAGCGGCAGAACTTTCGTAACGCCGTGTCACGCGGTGCTTTTCAAACGGCGCTGTCTCGAGATAACTATCTTGCTGTCATGAGCAATGATGCACTCCGGGGCGTATTCCTGAATGATGCCAACCGTGGACTTTTCAGGGGCGACACGTTTAGGAGAGTCATGCAGAGCGACGCGCTTTTGGATGCAATGAAAGGCGATGTATTTCGCGCCGTGATGAAAAATGACGCGTGGCTTAGCACAATGCGCGGCGGAGCATTTCGTAACGCAGCGAACTCGCAAGCGTTCTCGCAGGCTTTGAGGAACGAAAATTTTCGCCGTGCGCTGAGCCGCAGCTCATTTCGTGAGGCCTTGCAACGCGATGCGCAACGTTTCATTCAGCGCGGCGATACCGCATTGGGTGTAAATCAATAAGATTGATACGTAATAAATGCTGTTCAATCAGCTAAACATCGCTAATGCTCGAAGTGAGCCCGTCTGCTGGATTGCAGACGGGCTCGCGGCGTCACAATCGTCAAAATCGGCGCCGCGCAGACTAGAATAAGAATAAGCCTTGCCCCGCACGCTCCAGCGGGCAGCATCGCAAATGAGGGGGTTTAAATATTCGTTACGCAGCAACATTTCTGCTGATGCCGTGCCTGCTGTTCGCGGGTCGCGCGACGGCAGAGGCGTTCGAGATGGACGTGAAGGAGACGGAGGAGATCCGTCTACTGTATTTCGATCCTTTTCAAACGCACCTCGTTCCGCATGTCATTCACAATTTTCATAACTCGATCGATTTCCAAAAACAGATATTCGGCTGGACGCCGAACGAGAAATCCACCGTTATCCTGACAGACCTTAGCGACTACGGTAACGCCGGCGCTGGCGCATCACCCTATAACGGCGTTTCTGTTTACATAGCGCCGGCGAGCCGCACGCTGGAAACGATGCCGAGCAGTGAGCGGATATTCATGATCATGAATCATGAGATGGTCCACGTCGCCAATATGGATGTCGCAAATTCGCAGGACCTGCGCTGGCGGCGCTTTTTCGGCGGTAAGCCGCGCCAGACAGACAAGCATCCGGAGACAATTCTCTATAACTATTTGACGATTCCACGGCTAACGTCGCCGCGCTGGTACTTGGAAGGTGCGGCCGTATTCATGGAAACCTGGATGTCCGGTGGCGTCGGGCGTGCGCAAGGCGCGTACGACGAAATGGTGTTTCGTTCAAAGGTCCGTGATGGCGCTCATTTCTACAGCAACTTGGGACTAGTTTCAGAAGGCACCAGCATCGATTTCCAGGCCGGCGCGAATGCCTATCTCTACGGCACTCGTTTCATCAGCTATTTAGCATTCGAGCATTCCCCAGAACACGTAATTGAGTGGCTCAAGCGTGGCGAGGACAGTGAGCGCTATTACTCCAAACAATTTCAAAAGGTTTTCGGCAAACCACTGGAGCTTGCGTGGGAAGAGTGGATTGCCTTTGAACACGAATTTCAGAAATCGAATCTGGAGGCCGTTAGAAAATACCCGCTGACGGAGTCACGACCCCTCGTATCGCAGGCGCTTGGCTCCATTTCTCGGTCCTTCGTTGATCCCGAGCGCAATGAAATGATCGGGGCATTTCGCTATCCGGGTGTCGTCGCCCATGTCGGAGCGATGTCTCTTGCGGACGGTAACGTCAGGCGGATAACGGATATTAAGGGCCCAATGACCTATCGCGTGACGTCGGCCGCGTGGGATCCGGATACCCGGACATTCTTTTATACGGCGGACAATCACTCCTATCGTGACTTGATGGCCGTGGACGTCGATTCCGGCGAACGAAGGATGCTACTCGAGGATGCCCGCATCGGTGACATCGTATTTAGCGATGCCGATCGCTCCCTGTGGGGCTTAAGACACCTGAACGGTTACGTGTCCCTGGTGCAGATTCCGTACCCGTACGATCAGTGGAATCTGGTGTACGCGTGGCCGTATGGGCAGGTGGCCTACGAGCTCGACGTATCGCAAGACGGCACACTGCTGTCGCTGTCTCTCGGCGAGATCGACGGCAGCCAGCACTTGAAGGTGTTCAAGGTCGAAGACCTCCTGCAAGACAAATCCGAAGCCATCGCCACTTACGAATTTACGCCCGCGGTCCCCGAGGGCTTCGTATTCAGTGACGATAACAAATATCTGTACGGTAGCTCTTTTATTACCGGTGTTTCCAACATAATGCGCTTTGAAATTGAGACCGGCGAACTCGAGGCCGTTAGCAATGCGGAGACCGGCTTGTTTCGCCCGATTCCGATGCAAGATGGATCATTGACAGTATACGAGTACACGGGCCAGGGCTTCGTACCAACCATTATTGATCCGGTTCCTCTCGAGGATGTCAGCGCAATTACGTTTCTCGGTGCGGAAATCACCAAACGTCACCCCATCGTCAAAGACTGGAACGTTATTTCGACACTGCGTGAATACGACTTCGAAGCATTGACGATCCACGACGGCAAGTATCGACCGTATCGCGAGTTGGAATTCGAATCGGGCTACCCGGTGCTCGAGGGTTATCGGGATTCGATTGCGCCCGGCCTGCATCTGCGATTCTCAGATCCAGCGCAGCTACATAATTTCGGTTTGACAGCGAGTTATTCGATCGATGACGATTTGCCGTCGTCTGAAAAGCCGCATGTCAGCCTCGAATACAATGCGCTCAACTGGTACGCCAAGTACTCGCATAATCGCGCAGATTTTTATGACCTGTCGGGACCAACCGAACGCGCCCGCAAAGGCGATGCCTATGCCATTGGCTATGAGCGCCCGCTGATCTATGACGTGCCTAAGCGCCTCGACGTCTCGGCCGAGCTCGCTTATTACGTTGACCTCGACACATTGCCTAGCAATCAAAACGTGCCATCTGCGAGTATTGACGACTTTATTGCGTTCGATGTTGGCCTACACTTTTCGAACACTCGCAAGTCGATCGGTGCTGTCGATCATGAGAAAGGCTGGCGTTGGGACCTGGAGCTGTCAGCCACCGATTCCAACATCGAAACTGCCATAAATACTCGCCTTGGGCTCGATTTCGGTTTTGCGCTACCGTGGAAGCATTCATCGATATGGTTCTACAACTCGCTTGGCAGCAGCAACGGCGACTCACAAAATCCGCTCGGGAGCTTCTACTTCGGTGGTTTTGGCAACAACTATGTCGATGACGGCGAAGTCAAACGCTATCGTGAATACGACAGCCTGCCGGGCTTCGAAATCGACGAAATTGCGGCAACCGAATTTGTGAAGTCATTGGCCGAGTGGAATTTGCCACCCATTCGGTTCCGCGAGGTTGGCACGCCCAGCTTTTACCTCAGTCACATACGGCCAGCCGTGTTCGTCAGTCACGTCATAGCCGATCCCGGCGAGACATTCGAACGTTCGGTAAGCTCCGCCGGTATCCAGTTCGACCTCAAATTCACAATCGCGCATCGACTGCCGATGACCTTTTCGGTGGGCTACGCGGCCGGCCTCGAGGATGGTGACAAACTCGACAACGAATGGATGGTTTCGCTCAAGATACTGTGATCTGAGGCGCTCGTCGGGCAAGATCCATGTTTTGATAAGCCGGAATTGATCCCAACCTATGTCGACGAGCCTACTGATTACCGCGCCGGTCGGGATGTTGCCAGTCCTGATCTTCCTGGTCGCATTGCTGTACATGGACAGCTACAAGCTCGTGAGTCTTAGAACTGTGCTCGCGGTAATTATCGCCGGTGGATTGACAACCGTCTGCGCCTACTTCTTGAATGGATTCTTGATGGAGCATTTGCCTTTCGACTTCAAGAATTTCTCCCGCTATGTATCGCCCGTATCCGAAGAAATGCTTAAGGCTATGATCATCGTTTTTCTGTTTCGCACCAACCGAATAGGCTTTCTTGTCGACAGTGCGATTATGGGTTTCGCTGTCGGCGCCGGTTTTGCCGTCATTGAGAACTTTTACTATCTCTACGCAACACAAAACGGAAATATCGGACTGTGGATTGTGCGCGGGTTCGGCACAGCCATTATGCATGGCGGTGTCGTCGCGATTTTTGCGATCCTGTCACAGACCCTGACTGAGCGAAACATGAAGATCAATCCCCTGCTTTATTTGCCGGGCCTTGCTGCGGCGGTGGTCCTACATTCGATCTTCAATCATTTCGTTCTGCCACCGATGGCGATGACGGCAGCGATACTCATGCTATTGCCACCGGTTTTGTACCTCGTGTTTCAGCGTAGTGCCTCACGTATGCACGAATGGCTGGAACTCGATTTTGACGAAGATGCATTGCTCGTCGAGCAACTCAATTCCGGGCACTTCACTGAGACAAAGGTTGGTCGATTTCTTAGCGATCTGAAATCCAAATTCGACGGACCGGTGGTTGTCGATATGCTTTGTTATTTGCGTTTGTACACAGAATTGGCATTGCGGGCCAAAGGTGTCCTACTGATGCGCGAGAACGGCCTCGACACGCCGGTCGGCGAGAGAACGAAAGAAAAATTCGCTGAGCTGGAGTTCCTCGAGGACAGCATCGGCAAGACTGGCCTACTCGCAATGCGACCATTCCTGCACATGACACGAAAAGACTTATGGCAGCTAAATGTGCTTGAAAAATAAGTAGCGGCAAGTCGACTGAGTCGTATCTAATCGGCAGAAACTCCTGTACAGTCCGACCCGTCCTGGCGCACATCGGTCTGCGCCACTCACTCTTCGGCGCATTTCTGCGCCGCCAGAGTCTCTACTCAAATTTTCGCCTGGGCCGAACCTAAGCTGGGCTTTTGCCCGCGGTGGGTCAGGCGAGCCTGGAGTTAACCCCATGTTTTTTAACGAACTCGGCCTATCGGCCGAACTGCTGAGTGCGGTCAGCGAACAAGGCTACAGCGAGGCGACCCCGGTCCAGTACAAAGCTATCCCGCTGGTCCTCGAAGGCCGCGATATCCTCGCCGGCGCGCAGACTGGCACCGGCAAGACCGCGGCATTCACGTTGCCAATCCTGCAGCATCTACAGGCATCAACGAATGGGCAACGCCGCATTCGTGCGCTTGTGCTGACACCCACCCGCGAACTGGCCGCACAAGTCACTGAGAGCATCCGTGGCTACGGTAAATATCTGCCGTTCAAGCCGATGCAGATTTTCGGCGGCGTCAGCATCCGTCCACAGATTACAAAACTGCAAAAAGGTGTAGACATCGTCGTCGCGACACCGGGGCGCCTGCTCGATCATGTCCAGCAGGGCACTATCGATCTATCCGGCGTCGAGATTCTCGTACTTGATGAAGCCGATCGCATGCTCGATATGGGCTTCGTCCGGGATATAAAACGAATCCTCAAAGTGCTGCCCGCAGTTCGCCAGAACTTGCTATTTTCAGCCACCTTTTCCAAGGAGATTCGGGCCCTTGCCGGCAGGCTGCTCAAGTCGCCCCAGGAAATCCAAGCCACGCCGGCGAACTCGACAGCGGATCGCGTGAAGCAACGGGTTTACCCCGTCGACAAACGCCGCAAGCGCGAATTGTTATCACACCAGATCGGCAAAGAAAATTGGAAGCAGGTCCTCGTGTTCACGCGCACCAAACACGGCGCCAACCGGCTCGCAGGTCAGCTGACTGCGGATGGCATTGACGCGGCGGCAATTCACGGCAACAAATCACAGGGAGCTCGAACCAAAGCGTTGCACGACTTCAAGGCCGGAAGCGTGCGAGTTCTTGTCGCAACGGACATCGCGGCGCGCGGCCTCGACATCAATAAATTGCCGCACGTCGTAAACTACGAGCTACCGCATGTACCCGAGGATTACGTGCATCGCATTGGGCGAACAGCGCGCGCTGGCCATGACGGGCACGCGGTGTCCTTGGTGTGTATTGACGAACACAAATTACTGCGTGATATCGAAAAGCTGCTAAAAACTAACATCGAAAAGATCGTCTTGCCGGGCTATGAGATAGACCCACGCATTAAGGCCGAGCCGATAACAAAGGGTCGGTCGCCGGCGGCAAATGGTCGACGCAAGAATGGCCGCATGAAACCGCGTGGCGGCAAACCGGTTGCGCACGGTGGTCAACGCAAGCGTTCGTCCCGCGGCAGACGACGCGCGATCTAAAGGCCGCCAAATCGGCCGCCAATTGGGTTATTGTCAGAGTACGCGCAACGCATAGTCTGATTCCAAACAATATCAATAGGGATTGCCGTGCTCGAAGTAACGAAACTCGTCAAGCAATACGGTGAGTTGACGGCCGTTGACACAATATCGTTTAGTGCCCGCGAAGGCAGCGTGTTTGGACTGCTTGGGCCCAATGGCGCCGGCAAGTCGACGGCGATAAATTGCATTTCCGGTTTGTTGCCGCCAACGTCTGGTCGAATCACCGTGTCCGGCTACGACATTGAAAGCGATGGTAAAGCTGCACGCAGCTCGCTCGGTGTTGTGCCGCAGGAACTCGCGCTCTACGAAGATCTGCCAGCTATTGAGAATCTCAAGTATTGGGGCATGGCGTACGGATTACGTGGGCAAGCGCTCACGGATCGCGTGCGCGACGTGCTCCATCATATCGGTCTCGCTGACCGGGCCAAGGATTTGCCGAAAGAGTTCTCTGGTGGCATGAAGCGCCGCCTCAACTTTGGCTGCGGTGTCGTGCATAAACCGAAGGTGCTGTTGCTGGATGAACCAACAGTAGGTGTCGATCCGCAATCTCGCGCGCGTCTTTTTGATCTGGTTGAAGCCGAGCGCGATGCTGGAGCCTGCGTCTTATATACGACACATTATATGGAGGAAGCAGAGCGCCTGTGTGACTCGCTGGCGATCATCGACCACGGCAAAATAATTGCACAGGGCACAGTCGCAGAACTGAAATCCCAACTTGGCGCACGAGATGCCCTGCAGTTGTCCGGTACGTTCCCGGCAGCCACTAAAGACGCTATTCAGTCACTTGTGGCGTCGATCTCGGACCTTGAAATAATCGGCCAGGACGACGCAACGCTGACATTGACGCTGTCAAGGGCATCTCATCACCTGCCGAACATCTTTCAGGCGATCTCGGGCGCCGGCGGCAGTATTTCTGAGACCAGCCTCCGAAGTCCGAACCTTGAAACTCTGTTCCTGTTGCTAACCGGCACGGAACTCCGCGAGTAAGCATGAGGTTTGTATCCGCGTCGGTGAAAAAAGATCTTGCGCGTTGGTGGCAGGACTCAACAGCGATTCTAATCTGGCTGGGCATACCCTTTCTGATCGGTGGCCTGATTACTTCAATGATCGCCGGACAGAATGGTGGAACGCCCACTGGGGTGCTGCTAATTGCGGACCAGGACGACAGCGTATTGAGCGGCCTAGTCGCGGGAGCTTATGCGCAGGATCAGCTTGGCGAACTGATTTCAGTCGAACAGGTCACGCTGGATGAGGGCGAGAAACGCATTGCCTCAGGCGACGCGAGCGGATTCTTGACAATACCGGCTGGATTTCAGGACGCGTTTCTGAACGAATCGCCAGTGACCCTGACACTGAAGACGAACCCATCACAGATAATTCTTCCCGGCATCATCCAGGACGTAACGGAGATCCTGCTCGATCTAGGATTCTATGCGCAACAGTTACTCGGCGATGAGATCGCGAGAATACAAAGTGCCGACCTGAATGATCAGCCAGACGATGTATTTGTGTCAGGTATCGCGGTTGACATACAAAACAAACTGCAATCCGTAGCACCGAAGTTGTTTCCACCGATTATCGATATCGAAATCGTCGAACCGCCGCCCACAGAGGCCCAGCCGGACATGGCATTGCTGTTTCTGCCGGGAGTCATATTGATGGCGATACTGTTTTCGGCGAACGGTCTTGCCGCAGACTACTGGCTTGAGCGCGACACAGGGACACTGCGGCGGCTGGTCTCGGCGCCCGGCATGCTATCCAGTTTTGTCGCCGGCAAAGCCATAGCTGCACTGGTCATCATGGGCTTGATCGCCGGAATCACATTGTCGGTCGGCTTTGCGTATCACGGTGTTAGTTGGACGAAATTCACTTCGTCTTTAATCTGGGTGTCATTCGCGGGCGTGGGCTTTTTTGCCTGGTTTGCCGCGCTGCAAATGCTATTTTCGAATCGGCGGACCGCAAGCCTGGTTTCATCGATCTTTTTATTTCCACTGTTAATGGCTGGTGGCAGCTTTTTTCCGCTCGCAGCACTACCAGAATGGATTGCGGCAATCGGACGACTGTCGCCGAATGGCTTTGTCGCCGACAAACTGACAAACGAGTTGACGGCAGCGAGCGCATGGTCGATCGATTCGTACTATTGGTTCATCATGTTTGCGATGACAATTTCGGGTCTCGCGATTTGTAGCTGGCGACTTAAAACTGGCTTCGCGCGCAGGTAGCCAAGCATGAAGACTATCCTATTCATCGCGAGCCAGGACGTCCGCCATCAGTTGCGGCAAGGTTCGACCTTGGTGTGGTTGTTCGTCATGCCGCCGATCTTTTTCTATTTTATCGGTACCGTAACCAGCGGTTTCTCAAGCTCGATCAGCGGTGGCTCGGCAACTCCGCTTACTGTTCTCGCCGAATCGCCCGGATTCCTGCAGGAACAAGTCCATTTGCGCCTTGCCGACAATGATTTCGCAGCGACATGGACCGTCATGCCCGAGCCGACAAGCGATCAAGACGAGCCAGCCCGCATGCTGAGCTTCGATCCCGGCTTGAGCGACAAGATCCTCGCCGAGGACCCGGTAACCGTGAGTTACGACACCACGGCGAATGCGCTGACACGGCAATTCGAGGCGATTCGGATTCAGCGCAGTCTGTATACGGCGTTGGCGGATATCGTCATCGCCGATGCCATTTCGACGGCCAAATTGGACTCCGCCGCTCTCGTCGATCTCAACAACACGCCACGAATCTGGCAGCTTGATGTCGCGCCGGCTGGTAAACGTCAGCAAATTCCATCCGGGTTTGAGCAGGCTGTGCCTGGCATCCTCGTCATGTTTACGTTGCTGGTATTGCTAACGAGCGGCGCCTCGATGCTGGTGTTGGAGCGTAAGCAAGGGCTGTTGCGGCGCCTCGCGTCCGCACCAATCTCGAAAACCGAGGTAATTAGCGGTAAATGGGGCGGACGCATGGTGCTGGCAGCCCTGCAGGTAACGGCGGCGCTCGCCGTT
>JAOTZC010000044.1 GCA_029861535.1 Gammaproteobacteria bacterium | reverse complement strand
GTTGCTATCGACAAACTACCTTTTGGGTCACCTGCCGACCCATTGATGATGGCGCGACTCGAATATATCCGCCGCAATGGTGGCAATGGATTTACCGAGCACCAAATTCCGCAGGCCGTGTTGGCGATGAAGCAGGGTGCCGGTCGTCTGCTGCGAGATCATTCTGACTATGGCGTGATCGTGCTATGCGATCCACGTATCACGGCAAAAAACTATGGCCGCATGTTTCTGCAGGCGATTGAGCCGATGCCGACCACGTCGTCATTGTCGGACGTGCAAAAGTTCCTTCGCGATCATGAGGCGAAAGGCGCAGTCGCATGAAGTTGCTCGCGCTGGACACATCGTCGTTGGCCTGTGCGGTCGGCGTAATGCACGACGACAGTATTGTTTCGCGCTATGAAGAGCAGCCACGGGAGCACACGCGCTTACTCATTCCAATGATTCGCGAGGTGCTTGCCGAGGCAGAAGTCGAGCTTACGGACCTCGACGCGATTGTGTTGGGCAATGGTCCCGGTTCATTTATCGGTATGCGCATCGCCGCTTCGGTCGCACAGGGGCTGGCATTTGGTGCCGGGCTCGAGATCGTGCCGGTGTCCTCATTGGCCGTCGTGGCAGCGTCGGCGGGTAATGTCGGTGACATCGTCGTTGTTGCACAGGACGCACATTTGCAACAGGTGTATCTCGGCGTCTACGAAATCGACAGCCAAGGCATTTCTCAAGAAATCGTCACCGAACGTTTGCAGTCGCAACAGGAAATCGCTGAATTGTGCGACTTGGACGAGGTTGTCGCGGCTGGTTCGGGGTGGCTCGAGTACCCGGCCTTATTGGACGCAAATCGTAAGCACATCCACGCGATCAGCGAGGTGCTGTATCCGTCCACGGAGCCACTGCTGGCGATTGGCGCCGCTGCCTGTGACGCTGGCGCGACGGTACCGCCGGATCGTGTTAACCCCGCGTATTTGCGGCAAAAAGTGGCCGAAAAGCCGCGGCCGGCGAAGCCGTAACCATTATATAAGGCGAATGAAATATGCCTTTGGCCATTGACTAAATGCGAAATACACGTTGCGTGACACGATCAGTCTCGGAGGTGCTGTCTACATCAACAAGGTCGATCGCTTGCAGGGAATTGAACTCGACTACAGCCGGATTCAGCTTGACGTCGGGTTCAAATTCGATTGACATAGGCGATAAGCTAGACCCAACGAAACGGAAATTTCGAGTAACAGAAACATGTCGATTCCTGATAAACGTCTCCTAAATCTGTCCGGATTCCTCGTCTGCGCTGGCCTAATGGGTTTCGCGTTATACGCTCAACACCAGCTGCTGCTGGAACCGTGCCCGCTGTGTGTGCTGCAGCGCGTGGCCGTAATTGCACTCGGAGTCGTGTTTCTTGGAGCGACACTGCACAATGCTGCAGGAGCTGGTCGTTTCACCTACGTCGGCCTGCTGGCGCTCGCCAGCTTGTTTGGTGCGATCGTCGCCGGTCGCCACGTGTGGCTGCAAAATCTTCCTAAAGATCAAGTACCTGCCTGCGGCCCCGGGCTCGACTACATGCTCGAAAACTTTCCGTTCCAGCAAGTTGTCGACATGATATTCACCGGCTCGGGCGAATGTGCGGAGATTGTTTGGCAATTTCTTGGCCTGTCGATGCCGGGGTGGGTTTTGGTCTTCGTCATTGGCCTCGGCGCAGCGGGAATCTGGAACAACCTACGCAAGCAGTAATTCCGTAATCCGCTGATACATATTCGTTAGTGCAATAACATCTGCAAGCCGGACGTGCTCGTCAATCTTATGAATCGAGGCATTGACCGGGCCGAGTTCAACGACGTCGACGCCGGCAGGCGAGATAAAACGCCCGTCTGATGTGCCTCCACCGGTCGACAGTTCCGGCTTGCTGCCGGTATTTTCTTGTACGGATTTGGTAACCGCATCTATCAGCTCACCTGGTTGCGTCAGGAACGGTTCGCCGGACAGATGCCAATTAAGCTCGTAATCGACATTATGCGCGTCAAGTATTTCATGAACCTTTTTTTTCAACGCGTCATGATGCCATTCCGTCGAATATCGAAAATTGAATCTGGCGGATAGTTCACCCGGCGTTACATTTACCGCTCCGCCGTCCGCCTGAACGTTGACGATCTGAAAGCTTGTAGGCGGAAAATAGTCATTTCCGCGATCCCACTCGACAGATTGCAATTCCGCCATTACCGGCGCAAACCGATGAATTGGATTGTCGGCGAGATGCGGATAGGCGACGTGCCCCTGAGCACCTTTTATCGTCAGCATGCCGCTCAATGAACCGCGACGACCGATACGCACGATATCGCCAAGCTGGACTTGGCTCGAGGGCTCGCCAATGACACACCAATTAATTGGTTCATCTCTACGAATCAGCTTTTCGACGACCTTTAACGTACCGTCGCGCGCACGTCCTTCTTCGTCGCTGGTGATTAGCATCGAAAGACTGCCTCCGTGATCCGGGTGATCCGCGACAAAACGCTCTATTGCAACAATCATTGCCGCGAGGCCGCTCTTCATGTCCGCGGATCCGCGTCCGTACAGAATGCCGTCGTTGATTACTGGCTCGAATGGATCCGTGCTCCATTCTGCGAAGTTGCCGGCCGGTACTACATCAGTATGACCCGCAAAACAGAGCACCGGCTCCGCATTTCCGCGGCGAGCCCAAAGATTGCTGACGTCGCCAAACGGCATCGACTCACATTTAAATCCCAAGGGCCGCAATCGCTTCGCCAGTATTTCCTGACAACCGGCGTCATCCGGAGTCACCGACGGGCGCTTAATCAGCTCAGAGAGCAGCACAATCTCAGGTGCCGAGCTTGGGTTCTGGTCCGGATTTAACATGGTATTTTGAAAGGCGTCGTAAGTAACCGAAAAATATAAATAAAATAGACTCCAAAGAGTCGCGCAATCAGACCACGACGAGATCGGTTTTGCAACACACAGTGACCCAAGACGCTAGGATTGCTTGGCGAGAAAATCCCCAAATCGTTTTTCGGAAAAGCCAACAGCGAAATAACTGTCGGCTTCAAATACTGGTCGCTTGAGTAGCGTCGGCTGATCGAGGATGAGTGCGAGTGCTTTCTCGCGCGACATATCGTTGCGATCAACCTCTGAAACCTTGCGCCACGTCAGGCTGCGTTTGTTTAACAGCTGATGCCAGTCGACACGGTCGGCCCAGCGTTCGAGCATCTGAATATCAATGCCATCGTCGCGTACATCATGAAACTGATGTTCAAGTTTCTTACTCTCGAGAAATTTGCGTGCCTTGCGACAAGTGTCACAACTCCTGATTCCGTATACTGTAAGCACTACTCGATATTCCGCAGCAGTTCGTTCAAACCGGTCTTGGCGCGTGTTTTGGCATCTACTTTCTTGACAATTACGGCGCAATACAATGAGTACTTTCCGTTAGTTGACGGCAAATTTCCCGACACGACGACCGAACCTTCTGGAATGCGTCCGTAACTGACGTCGCCTGTCTCGCGATCATAGATCTTGGTGCTTTGACCGAGATACACGCCCATCGAAATCACAGAGCCTTTTTCCACGATAACGCCTTCGACGACTTCGGAGCGTGCGCCGATAAAACAATCGTCTTCGATAATCGTCGGGCTAGCCTGTACCGGCTCCAGCACGCCGCCAATGCCAACGCCGCCCGACAAATGCACGTTTTTTCCTATCTGCGCACAACTACCGACCGTGGCCCAAGTATCGACCATCGTGCCACTGTCGACGTATGCACCGATGTTGACGTAACTCGGCATAAGCACGACGTCGCTCGCGACATGCGCGCCTTGGCGAACGATAGCGTCGGGCACGACGCGCACGCCATCCTTCGCGAAATCCTCGGCCGAATAATCCGCGTACTTCATTGCAACTTTGTCGTAAAAGCGGCTATGAGCGCTTTCGATAACTTTGTTATCGCTCAGCCGGAAGCTCAGCAATACGGCCTTCTTGAGCCACTGATTGACGAGCCAGCCGTCGTCTGAGGGTTCAGCCACTCTTGCTCGACCGGTATCGAGCAATTCGATCGCATCATCGACCGCGGATTTGAGCGCTGCCCCATCGACACTGTCCATGCCAGAGTCAAATGCCGTCTCTATCAGTTGTTGCTGTTGTTGCATCATCAAACCCGATTAAGCTCGCTTGGCCGTCGCGTCGTCGAGTTCGCAGACCAGACTTGCGCGCAATCGTTCTTGTGCCTCGGCACTGAGTGGCGATCCGGCCTCGTCGGTAATGTAAAAAACGTCTTCAGCGCGTTCGCCGATCGTCATGATCTTGGCGGCATGTATATCGACGCCTTGCTTTATAAAGGTTTGTCCGACTTTGCTCAATAGACCGGGACGATCGGCGGCAGTCAACTCCATAACGGTTTGACCTTTTGTTGGCTTATCACCGAACGTTACCGTGGTTTTGGTCGTAAACATCCGCGCCTGTCGTGGCGGTGATCTCGTCACTTTGGTCACGTCATCGCCACCCGCCGACAGGACTCGTGTCAGCGCCTGGCGAATCTTGTCTATGCGCGAATCGTCGATCTCGTTACGCTTGTCGAGCTCCATGAATATGAAGGTGTCGAGGCTGTAATCATTCTGCAATGGCACGATTCGAGCATCAACGATGGTCATACCCAATTCATCAACCACAGCGGTGGCATGCGCAAATGTGTGCTGCGTGCGCGGCGTGAAAAGCACTGCCTCGACTCCGTCGCCGCCGCGCTGGCGACGAATGTTGACGAGCCCGACGTCGGATTCGGTATCGGATCCAGCGAGCCATTCGGTATGCCAGACAATTTCCTGGGCTTTATGGCGAATGAAGTAATTTTCGTCACATAGGCGCCAAACCGCATCGATCCGGTCGTCGCTGATTCCGGATTCACGCAACGACGCGCGTGCTTTCTCTTGTTTTTCAAGTATCAGCTGTTCCCGGTCGATCGGATGCTCAAGTCCGCGCCGCAACGCGCGCGTCGTCAGGTCGTACAGGTCATGAAACAAGGTTGCTTTCCATGAGTTCCACAGCTTCGGATTGGTGCCGCGCACATCGGCCACTGTCAACACGAACAGATAGTCGAGATGTAGCTGGTCGCCGACCAGTGCAGCGAACTCGTTGATGACATCGGGATCGCCTATGTCTTGTTTCTGCGCAGTCGTCGACAATGCAAGATGATTCTTGACCAGCCATGCGACGGTGCGGGCGTCGTACTTGCCGAGGGCATGCTCAAGACAAAAGGATTCGGCGTCTACGGCGCCGAGCTCTGAATGGTCGCCGCCGCGGCCTTTGGCGATGTCGTGGAATAGTCCGGAAAGATAGGCGATTTCGGGTTTTTCGAGCTGTTGCATGACGCGGCTGCAGTCCGGATATTCATGGTCAAAACGGCTTAGCGCGAAGCGTCGCAGGTTGCTAACGACGAATAAGGTATGCTCGTCCACCGTATAGGCATGAAAGAGATCGTATTGCATGCGGCCGACGATGCGACCGAAAGAGGGCAGATACAGTCCCAGCACGCCGTAAAGGTTCATGCGGCGAAGTTCGTGGGTTACGCCCTCCGGTGCCCGCAGTATCGACAAGAACAGCCGATGATTGCGCGGATTCTGTCGGAACTCTTCGTCAATCAGATGCAAATTGCGTCTAATAAGGCCGATCGTGTAAGCGCTGACGCCGCGAATGTCCGGGTTTTGCTGCAGCAACAGAAACACTTCCAGGAGCGCAGACGGCGTGTCAGCGAAAACACGGTCATGAACAGTCTGTAAAAAGCCGTTCTTAACTTGAAAGCGCTCGTTCAGAGGCACAGGCGCCGCGTTGGGATCCATCAATATGGCTTCTTCGAACAGCTGCAATAGCATCTCATTTAAGCGAGACAGGTCCATTACCGTTCGGTAATAGCGTTGCATTAGCTGTTCGACGGCTAGCGTATAAGTTGCGTCTTCGTAGCCCAGCATGTTTGCAAGTTTGATCTGATGGTCGAACAAGATTCGATCTTCTCTTCGGCCAGTCAGAATGTGCAGCGCGAAGCGAACTCGCCACAGAAACGTCTGGCCGTCCGTGAGCAGCCGCAGTTGGCCCTGTGTCAGAAACTTATGATCGACCAGTTCATCAAGCGTACTGCAATCGAAATGACGTTTTGCAACCCAACCGATCATCTGAATATCGCGTAGACCGCCCGGGCTGCCTTTGACGTTGGGCTCGAGGTTGTATGCCGTATCACCGTAACGATGATGGCGCGCAATCTGTTCTTTGCGTTTTTCCTCGAAAAACCGATTTGACGGCCAGATGCGGTTCGGAGCGACATTTTTTTGCATTTCCGCGAATAGCGAAGCCGGCCCGCCGATCAGGCGAGCCTCCATCAGCGTCGTTGCGACAGTGAGGTCGGCTTTTGCTTCGGAGAAACATTGTTTTACCGTACGGACGCTTTGACCGATCTCGAGGCCAACGTCCCACAGCGCCGTAACGAACGACGAAATCTGCTCGTTGCCGGCTTTATCGAAACGTTTCGGCAGAAGCAGCATGATGTCCACGTCGGAGTATGGATGCAGTTCTCCACGGCCATAGCCACCCACGGCAAGCAATGCGATTTCGTCGCAGATCCCAGCTGCGTGTTCGCGCCACAAGTCGCGCAGCAATTCATCGATGACAGTTGCGCGTTCGTGCACCAGGTCGACAACAGGCGCCCCATCGAGAAAGCGGCGCCTTAGATCCGCATCGGCCGCTGCGAGTGCGGCCCGGCTGCTAGCGTGCGTCTGCACCGAGTGTCAACACTTCGTAGCCGCTGTCCGTAATCAGCACCGTGTGCTCCCATTGCGCCGACAGGCTGTGGTCTTTTGTGACAACGGTCCAGCCGTCGTTCAGGAGTCGCACGTGGCGTTTGCCGGCATTGATCATCGGTTCGACCGTCAGTGTCATGCCGGATTTGAGTTCCATTCCGGAGCCTCGATTGCCGTAATGAAGCACTTGCGGATCTTCGTGGAATGCGCGGCCGATTCCGTGGCCGCAGTATTCGCGCACCACCGAGAAGCGATTTTTCTCAACGAAAGTCTGGATCGCCTCGCCGACATCACCGAGATGTTTGCCGGCTCCGAGTTCCTCGATACCGTGCCACATGCCATCAAATGCCACGTCAGCCAGGCGCTGTGCCTGGATACCGGCCTTGCCGACAAAGAACATCCGGCTTGTATCGCCGTGGTAGCCGTCTTTGATGACGGTGATGTCGATATTCATCGCATCGCCGGATTTGAGCTTTTTGTCGCCCGGGATGCCGTGGCAGACCACGTGATTGACGGAAGTACAGATTGATTTCGGAAAACCGCGATATTTCAGCGGTGCCGGGACCGCATTCTGCACTCCGGTGATGTAGTCGTGGCAGATCTTATTCAGCTCGTCGGTCGTGATGCCCGGTTTTACATAATCTCCTATCATGTCCAGCACGTCGGCCGCCAGGCGGCCAGCAATTCGCATCTTTTCCTGTTCTTCAGGTGTTTTGATTGTCACGGTCATCAGAATCAGCTTAATCGGGGTCGCAGCTTAATCGAGGTCGAGGCGCAGGTTTCCGTTTGCAGTCGGGGCCCCGGCCGCGGACCCTGGAAACGTGTGCTTCGACCCCTAGAATGGCGCTGACGGAAAACTGCGGTTCGACCCCTAAAATGGTTGGTATTCCGCGTTGTTGGCCGCGGCCGGCTATGGTATAAAGCGCGCGCCCAAGAGGCAATCAATCCACACGCTTGTCGTCACATCCTGCTGGGTGCCCCATAAAAAAAGGGGTTGCGGGCTGGGACAAGCGGAGGCTTAACCCGGAGATATTTCATGGCAGACGTTACCATGCGCCACATGCTAGAGGCTGGCGTGCATTTTGGTCATCAGACCCGCTTCTGGAACCCGAAGATGGCACCCTACATCTTTGGCGAACGGAACAAAATCCACATAATCAATCTTGAGAAGAGCCTGCCGATGGCGCGGGAAGCCTGCGCGTTCGTCAAGGCGACCGTCGCCGACGGTGGCAAGGTACTCTTTGTCGGCACCAAGCGCGCGGCTCGCGACGCGGTTCGCAATAGTGCCGTCCGTTGCGAAATGCCGTTCGTCAGCCAGCGTTGGCTCGGCGGCATGCTGACCAATTACAAAACGATTCGCCAGTCCGTCAAGCGCCTAATGACGCTCGAACAGATGGCCGAAGATGGCTCTTTCGAGGGCCTGACAAAAAAGGAAGTGCTGGGACTCAACCGCGAACGCGACAAGCTCGAGCGCAGCCTTGGTGGCATCAAAGAAATGAAGTCACTACCGGACGTCATGTTCGTCGTTGATGTTGACCATGAAGACATCGCTGTTCGAGAAGCTAGAAAACTAGGCATCCCGGTCGTTGCGGTTGTCGATACAAACTGCTCGCCGGAGGGCGTTGACTACGTTATTCCTGGTAATGACGATGCGATGCGCGCCATCGACTTGTACACGGCACTCGTCGCGGATGCGGTTCTCGATGGCAAGTCTTCGCTGCCGGAGGTATCACTTGGCGACGATGAATTTGTCGAGCTTGATGCGCAAGGCAAAGTCAAGAAGACGCGGACGAAGAAAAAGGCAGCAAAAAAACCGGCGAGGAAAGCGACCGTAAAGAAAAAGGCGGTGGACAAAATCACCGACGACAAAGCTGCTGAGACAGCTGGGGGTAAAGCAGTGATCAAGGCTGAACCCAAGGCTGAACCCAAGGCTGAGCCCAAGGCTGAACCAAAGGCTGAACCAAAGGCTGAATCAAAGGCTGAACCAAAGGCTGAATCAAAGGCTGAACCAAAGGCTGAATCAAAGGCTGAACCAAAGGCTGAATCCAAGGCTGAACCCAAGTCTGAACCCAAGTCTGAACCCAAGGTTGAGGCCAAAGTTGCGCCAAAAGCTGAACCAAAAGCCGATACCAAGGCGGCGCCGAAAGCTGAACCAAAAGCCGATACCAAGGCGGCGCCGAAAGCCGAGCCCAAGCCCGAGCCAAAAGCGGACGCTAAAGTCAAAGAAGAGAGCAAGGCCAAAGAGAAGGCCGCAAGCAAGGCAGACGATAAGGGCGATGCAAAGCCCGCAGAAGCGGTTGTAAAGAAAAAGCCCGCAACTAAGAAAGCCGCGAAGAAGCCTGCAACCAAGAAAGCCGCCAAGAAGACCGCTAAGAAGACTGCGAAAAAGACCGCGACGAAGGCTACCGCAGACGACAAAGCCGACTCCGAGGACGGCAAGTAGAACCGGAAGCAAGAGGATTTAAGTGATGGCTATTAGTCCATTAATGGTGAAGGAACTGCGTGAGCGTACCGGGGCCGGCATGATGGAGTGCAAAAAGGCACTGGTCGAAACAGATGGTGACATGGACGCCGCTGTGGAAAATCTGCGCAAGTCCGGCCAAGCGAAAGCAGATAAAAAGTCCGGCCGCGTAGCGGCCGATGGCCGCATCGTAATTAGTGCGGACGGCAACAGGGCCGTCGCCGTCGAGGTCAATTCAGAAACGGACTTCGTCGCCAAGGACGAAAACTTTGGCGCGTTCGTCGAAGCTGTTGCTGACGCTGCCCTGAAGTCCGGCCAAACGGATGTTGCGGCATTTGCGAGCGTCGCATTGGAGGACGGGCGCAGTGTTGAGCAGGCGCGCACGGATCTTGTCACCAAAGTCGGCGAGAATATTTCGGTACGTCGTATTGCACAGGTCGAAAGCGATGGCCCGATTGGCTATTACACACATGGTGCAAGAATTGGCGCGGTTGTTGCACTCGATGGTGGCGACGAATTACTGGCGCGGGATATTGCGATGCATGTCGCGGCTACGAATCCAGCCTGCATCGATGAGTCGGGTGTTGCGGCTGAGACGCTAGCTAGCGAGCGCCGCATCCTAACGGAGCAAGCTGAATCTTCTGGGAAACCGGCCGAGATCATTGAAAAGATGGTCAACGGTCGGATTGCCAAGTTCTTGAAAGAAATTACGCTGGTTGGCCAACCGTTCGTCAAAGATCCGGATATTTCGGTCGGTAAATTATTGGCGGCTGCGAACGCGTCGGTAACGTCTTTCATTCGCTTTGAAGTCGGCGAAGGCATTGAAAAGAAAGAGGGCAACTTCGTAGAAGAAGTCATGGCCCAGGTTAAGGGCGCGCAATAGAGTCGTAATGAATATCGTTTGAGCCATCGGAGAGAATTTGCATGAGTGACAGTCCCGCTCCCTATCGTCGCGTACTGCTCAAGCTGAGCGGAGAGGCGCTTATGGGCGAACTGGACTACGGCATCGAGCCGATTGTCATTCAGCGCCTAGCTGGCGAAATTGCGACGGCCCGCGCGTCTGGCGTGCAAATTGCGATTGTCATTGGCGGTGGCAATATATTCCGAGGTGCCGGCTTGGCGCGGGCCGGAATGGATCGCGTAACAGGCGATTATATGGGCATGTTAGCGACAGTGATGAATGCCCTCGCGATTCAAGATGCCCTCGAGGCGCTCGATGTCTATGCACGAGTCATGTCGGCACTGCAGATCAATGAAGTGTGCGAGGACTATATTCGCCGTCGCGCGGTTCGACACCTCGAGAAGGGTCGTGTCGTGATTCTGGCGGCCGGAACCGGTAACCCGTTTTTTACGACCGACACCGCAGCGAGTCTGCGCGCGATCGAAATCGGTGCCGACGTACTCCTAAAGGCAACCAAAGTCGATGGCGTATACGACGATGATCCCGTCAGCAATCCGGATGCGAAGCGTTTTGAGACCGTGACTTATGACCAGGTCATCGCCGACAAGTTGGGTGTCATGGATGCAACCGCGATCGTAATGTGTCGCGATAATAATCTGCCGCTCAGAATTTTTGACTTAACACGTGCGAATGCGTTGGTGCAAGCAATGGCGGGCGACAATGTGGGCACACTAGTGTCGGAGTAGTTCGAAGTAAGGGGAAGTAAATCGTGCTGGACGAAATTAAAAAAGATGCGGCCGATCGAATGGCAAAGAGCGTCGAATCGCTAAGGCAAGAAATGACCAAGATCCGTACCGGTCGGGCGCACACGAGCCTGCTCGATCACATCACAGTCGAGTACTACGGCAGCCAGGTGCCGCTGAATCAAGTGTCGAATGTCGGTGTTGAAGACTCTCGAACGCTGACGATAACGCCATGGGAAAAGGACATGGTGTCGGTTATCGAAAAGGCCATCATGACCTCCGATCTTGGACTGAATCCTGCCTCTGCTGGGACCGTCATTCGGGTGCCGCTGCCGCCACTGACCGAGGAGCGTCGCAAAGACATGATTCGCGTCGTACGCCACGAGGCGGAAGGTAGCCGTATCGCAGTACGCAACATTCGCCGCGATGCGATCAGCGATATCAAAGACTTGCTAAAGGAAAAGATGATTGGCAAGGATGACGAGCATCGCGGTGAGGATGAAATCCAGGTCATTACCGACAAACACGTTGCCGAGATCGATCAGGTTCTGGCTGAGAAAGAATCTGAGCTAATGGAAATCTGAGTGCGGGGCGGTGCATCTACAGATTTGAGCCTTCCGGTTCACATTGCCATCATAATGGATGGCAACGGGCGTTGGGCGCGGCAGCGTGCATTGCCCCGTCATGCCGGTCATCGCGCCGGCGTCAAATCTGTGCGCGCAACCGTAGAACACGCCGCTCGTCGCGGCATTAAGTGCCTCACGCTGTTTGCATTTAGCAGCGAAAACTGGCGACGCCCGGCCGACGAGGTTTCGAAGCTAATGAACCTTTTTATCGAGGCACTGCAACGAGAAGTCGCGGAGCTGCATCGTAATAAGGTAAGGCTCGAATTTATCGGCGATCGCTCGCAGCTTGGCGACGGCCTTGTCCGAAAAATCGCAGCGGCGGAGGCGCAAACGGCGAATAATGACGGGCTACATCTAGTCGTTGCTGTCGCATATGGCGGTCGTTGGGACATTACAGAGGCCGCACGTCGCGTCTGTCGGAAGACCGTCGATGGCGATCTGCAGGTTGAAGAGATAGATGAGGAAATGCTGGCGAGCGAAATGCAGCTCGTGGGCATTCCGGACCCGGATCTGCTGATTCGTACCGGTGGCGAGCAACGTGTTAGTAATTTCCTGCTGTGGCACCTGGCCTACGCAGAACTGTTTTTTTGCGACACGCTATGGCCCGATTTTCGGGAGGCTGACCTCGATGCTGCTATTGACTATTTTTCGGCCCGTCAGCGCCGTTACGGACATACCGGTGATCAGCTCGAGGCCGCAGAATGCTGAAGCAACGCATCATAACTGCCGTTATTGCGCTTGCCGCATTGTCTCTGGTGCTATTTGTCGTTCCGCCGCTGGTCGCCGAACTCGTTATCGCATTGGTCGTGCTTGCCGGCGCATGGGAATGGTCAGCGTTTCTCGGCGGGAAAATGATGTTGATGCGTATCATCTACGTCATCCTAATTGCCACGGTAATGGCCATAGTTGGCATGTTCTGGCCGGACGGCGTCGAGCGGGTGCTACAAGTTGCGCTGGTCTGGTGGGCGATGGCACTGATCTGGGCGTTTTTCTTCCCAACAAAAATTTCAACCGCGATACGTTGGCTGTGCGGCATGCTGGTCTTGGTACCAATGTATGTCGCGTTAGTCATGCTGTATCAGGCGAACCCATCGCTGCTGCTGTTCGCACTCCTTATAGTATGGGTGGCAGACATTGGCGCCTACTTTGCGGGCAAACAATTTGGCCGGGTAAAGCTGGCGCCCAATATCAGCCCAGGCAAAACCTGGGAAGGTGTTATCGGTGGCCTGATTCTCGTCGTTTTGTTAATACTCGGCCGCAGCATCTGGGTCGAGACAAATCTGGCGATACTGATCCCGTTCGGTCTGGGCGTTGCCGGCGTATCGATCATTGGGGATCTGACCGTCAGCATGTTCAAACGCACAGTCGGTCTCAAAGACAGCGGCAAGCTGTTTCCGGGCCATGGCGGTGTCTTGGACAGGATCGACAGCGTAGCGGCGGCCGCACCGGTATTCGCGTTAGGATTAGGCTGGACGGGGCTTCAATGATGTATCGTTCAGCCCTCATTCAGCGCTTCTTGCCTAGGCTGACGATGCCGGGATCGGGAACTGCGACCGGCCAATCCAGTCCACATTATAGGGATTCCTGCGTGGGTCAGCCGCGGATTAGCTATGGGTAATGCAGTAAGCAGCCTTCTGGCATTTATCGTCGCGATCAGCGTGCTGGTCGCGGTGCATGAATATGGCCACTACATTATTGGTCGGTGGAGCGGCATGAAAGTGCTGCGCTTTTCGATCGGCTTCGGCAAACCCATATGGAAACACGTCGGGGCTGGTGAAGATCGAACCGAATACTGCATTTCTGCGATTCCGCTCGGAGGCTACGTTCGCTTTCTCGATAGCCGCGAAGGTGCGGTTGATCCCCAAGATAAAGGCCGGGCATTTGACCAGCGGCCGATTCCTGCGCGCATCGCGGTATTGCTAGCAGGACCGTTCTTTAATTTTCTTTTCGCAATATTCGCCTATTGGATGTTGTTCGTTTATGGCGTGCCGACCGTCAAGCCTGCGATCGGCGAGGTTGAACCTGGTTCCTACGCGGCCGAAGCTGGTCTTGAAAGCGGCGATCGCATTGTCGCTGTCGGTGATACGGCAACGGCCGACTGGGAATCGGCTTTGGTCGCGATGCTGGATCGGATGACCGACGACGGGCGAGTTCCACTCAGGCTCGAAGATGCGAATGGCTCGCAACGCTCAGTCATAATCGATGTCGGCAATGACAAGACTCGCTTAACCGAGCCCGGACTGTTATTTGACGGCTTGGGATTCCATCCGTGGCAAGCGCCGGTCATGATCGCGGACACGCAAAGCGATGGCCGCGCCGCAGCCGCCGGTTTGATGGCTGGCGACCGGTTGATTTCGATTGACGGCGAGAAGATCCAATATGCCAGCGATGTGTCAGCGGCGGTTGCGCCGCGCCCTGAGGAATCCCTGCGTATTGAATATGAACGTAATGGCCGAATTTTCACAAAAGACATCGTCGTGGCTGCTGATGTACAAAATGGTGAAACACGTGGTTTGTTAGGCGTAACCGTGTCGGCCGACTGGGGCGATCTTGCCTATATGCGAAAATACGGTGTAATCGAATCCATTAGCCATGCAACGGCGCGCATGTGGTCTTCGACATTATTTACGGTGCGCATGCTGGGCCGCATGGTGACGGGCGACGTATCGATCAAGAACATCAGCGGGCCGATCAATATTGCACAGTTCGCCGGCGCATCGGCTCAAGCAGGTGTCAGTAATTTCCTCGGATTCCTGGCCATCGTCAGTATCAGCCTTGGCGTATTGAATCTATTGCCGGTGCCCGTGCTCGATGGTGGGCAAATCGTCTACCAACTCGTCGAATGGGTAAAGGGAAGTCCGATGTCTGAACGAGCGCAGCTATTTGGGCAACAGATTGGGATTTTCGCATTGCTGCTGTTGATGAGCTTTGCCTTTTATAACGACATCGCCAATATGATTGGATAATGAGCTTTGGACGACTGCATGAATCTTTCAGCCGATATTAAATCCGACCGAATGCGCAAAATGGTCATTGCCATTGCAATGCTACTGTTTGTGACGACGGTTCAGGCGGCGATTGAACCATTTGTCGTGCGCGATCTTCGGGTCGAGGGCCTACAGCGAATTTCTGAAGGCACGGTTTTCAATTACCTACCTATCAATATTGGCGATACGATTGACAGCATTCGCGTAAGTGAAGCCATCCGGTCCTTATACACGCAGGGATTGTTCGACGACATCGAAATGCGAAGGGATGGTGAAACTCTGGTTATCGTC
>JAOTZC010000015.1 GCA_029861535.1 Gammaproteobacteria bacterium | reverse complement strand
TCCTGAACGCCCGGCAACTGCACGACGATGCGATCGACGCCTTGACGTTGCACGATGGGCTCCGCCACGCCGAGTTCATTGACGCGGTTTCTGAGCGTCGTAATGTTTTGCTCGATAGCAAGATCCTGCCGCGCCTGAACCTGCGTCTCAGTCATGCGAATACGCAGCGAGCGGCCGTCTGCGCCATCGGTAATAATGATATCTGAGTCGGCGTTGCGCACGATCGTGCGCACCGTCTCCAGGTCTTCGACGCTGGTCAGACGTATCGTTACGACACCATCGACGAGATCAACACGATGACGAATTCGCGCCTCGCGTAGACGATCGTCGAAATCTTCCTGATAGAGTTCCAGGCGTTTGTTAACCGCTGTGTCCATGTCAACTTCGAGCAACACGTATACGCCGCCACGAAGGTCGAGGCCCAGACTCATGGGGTTTAGACCGAGACCACGCACCCAATCCGGCAGCCGTGGCGCCAAGGTTGTGGCGACACCAAATTCACGATCATAGTTGTCACGTAAGCGCTTACTGGCTTCAACTTGATCGTTGTTGCTGCTGAATCGAATGACCGCACGACCATCTTTTGTGTAGGCGGCCTCAGGCGTAACGCCGGCATTGTCGATGACCCGTACGAATTCTTCGAGGCGCGTCTCCGATATATCTGCACCATCCTTACCGGCCAGCTGCACGGCCGGCGCGCTGCCATAAATGTTCGGCAATGCGAGCAGAATACCCGCGAGCAAAAGTGTGAGAACGAGAATGTTTAGCCAGGCAGGGTATCTGTTCATAGGGCTATAGCCGCACGCATGATGTCAGGCGGCGTCGACCGTCCCTTTTGGCACGACTTGCGAAATGCTCGACTTCTGAACCTTGATAATCGCATTGTCGGCAATCTCGACGGCCGCATAATGCTCAGTGACATTGGTGACTTTGCCAAGAATGCCGCCGGCGGTCAGCACCTCGTCGCCTACGTTCAATGCGGAGACGAGATCGGCGTGTGCCTTTTGTTTCTTCTGCTGTGGACGTATTAATAAAAAGTAGAACGCGCCAAAAATAATAATCATTGGCAGCAGAAAGCCGAACGGATCGGCCTGTGGTGCACCCTGTGCGTAAGCGTTACTGATGAAAAAATCCATGAGATTTTCCACTGAGATTTTCTACTAAGAATTTTCGAGGGTAGAGATTCCGAGATTGCGTGGCTTCTTGCGGAGGCCCATCAGAACAGCTCTCTGCAGAACAGCCGCAAAATCGAGCGCGGTATTATGGCACAGGTCTATTTACTTATGGGCGCCTTTGGCGATGGAAAGCTTAAGTCTCAGGCGTCATAGATAGCCGCAAGCTCGGTGACCAACAGAGGCAGCGTCCCGGCATCGATCGATGCCCGAATTTCTCGCATAAGCTTTTGATAATAATGAAGATTATGAATAGTCGCTAGGCGCGGGCCGAGGATTTCACCACACTTCTCTAGGTGCCGCAGATAGGCCAGGCTGTAGTTTTGGCACGTATAACAGCCGCAGTTTGGATCAATGGGACCCGTGTCGTCGGCGTACTCTGCGTGCCGAAACTTGATCTTTCCGCGTGACGTGAATAATTGACCATTGCGCGCGTGCCGCGTCGGAATGACGCAGTCGAACATGTCAACGCCGTACAGCGTGGCCCGGGCAATATCGAGCGGCAGTCCCACGCCCATCAGGTAACGCGGAGAATCCTCCGGCATGTGCGAGCCCAGGATATCGAGCACCGCATGGCGTTCCTCTTCAGGCTCGCCAACCGCGAGTCCGCCAATGGCATAACCGTCGAAGCCGATGTCGGCTAGCCCGGCCAGCGACTCCGTGCGCAGGCTGTCAAAAGTGCCACCTTGCACAATGCCAAACAGTGCCTCGCCACGATCTGGTTCGTCATTCTTGAGTTCATTAAATCGTTGCCGCGAACGCGCGGCCCAGCGCAGCGATAGCCGCATCGACTCCGCTGCTTCGATTTCGCTGGCCGGGTACGGCGTGCATTCGTCGAATATCATTGTGATGTCGGCATTCAGATCATGCTGTACCTGCATTGATGACTCCGGCGTCAGAAACACCGGGTCGCCGTCAACCGGAGATCGAAAACGCACGCCCTCTTCCGAGAGTTTGCGCATCTTTGCCAGCGAAAAGACCTGGAAGCCTCCTGAGTCGGTCAGAATGGGCCCGGGCCAGTTCATGAATTCATGCAGGCCGCCGTGTTTCCGAATAATCTCGGTGCCGGGCCGCAACATCAGGTGGAAGGTATTGCCGAGAATTATTTCGGCACCATCCGCCGAGACTTCTTCAGGCGTAACGCTTTTGATCGTGCCGTAAGTGCCAACCGGCATGAATGCCGGCGTTTGCACGGTGCCACGCCGGAACGTGAGCACGCCACGCCGCGCAAGACCCTGCTGATTCTGGACCTCGAATCTCACGCCGCGATCTCGGGCGTTAAAAACATGCAGTCGCCGTAACTGAAGAAACGATAACGTTTCCTTATCGCGTGACGATACGCCGCAAGGACTCGCTCAGTCCCTGCAAATGCCGCTACGAGCATCAGCAATGACGATTTTGGCAAATGGAAATTAGTAATCATCGCGTCAACGCATTGGAAACGGTAGCCCGGCAGAATAAAGAGATCCGTCTCGCCGCGAAAGGGTTTGAGCGTACCGTTAGTCGACGCGCACTCCAGCGAGCGCACGGCAGTCGTACCAACAGCGATGACACGGTCGCCGCTCGCGCGTGTCTCGTTGACCAAGTCCGCGCAGCTGGCACTGACGTTGACGCGCTCGCGATGTAGGCGATTCTCATCAATGTTTTCTTTGCGCAACGGCTGAAAGGTTCCGGCCCCAACATGCAGGGTAACGAACGCATGGCGAACGCCGGCATCGAGCGTGTCGTCCATCATCTGTTGGTCGAAGTGTAACCCGGCGGTTGGAGCCGCAACGGCGCCTGGATCTCTTGCATAGACGGTTTGATATCGGTCTATATCCGATGATTCGGCATCTCGCTCGAGGTAAGGCGGCAACGGAACTTCGCCGTACACATTCAGAATGCTGTCAATGTCGGCGGAGAACGTCAGTACAAAGAAATCCCCCTCGCGTCTGTCGACGCGAGCCTCGACGCCATCATTGAGCACTAGCCGGGAACCTGCCCTCGGCGATTTGCTGGCACGCACTTGAGCCAGCACTTGACGATCACTCAGTACGCGTTCGATCAGGATTTCCGAGCGGCCGCCCGATTCTTTGCGCGCCGCCAGTCGTGCCGGGATAACGCGCGTGTCATTGAAAACCAGCAAATCACCCGCTTGCAAGATTTGGGGTAGGTCTGAGAACTGTCGATCGACGTAATGCTCGCCGACGTCTAGCAAGCGACTCGCGCGCCGCTCGCGCGTCGGATAATGTGCAATCAGTGCCTTGGGCAGGTCGTAGTCAAATTCCGAGAGTCGCATGGGCGCGCATGGTAACAAAGCCATGCGCGCCCATGATGTTTAGGTGCGCTCACCCACCGCGACCGGTGGTACGGGCATCGGTGCGATCGCCGGTTTCACCGGCTCCGGCGCATGTCGAAATAAGTGGCTCGAACGATCGTCCGGAACCTCGATCTCGATTTTTTCGCGCCGCTTGTCACGCATAATGTTCAGCTCGAGTTTTTCCCCCGGCTGGTACGAACCAAGAATGCGCATGCAGTGATTGACCGACGACGGCTCGCGGCCATCGATGCTTTGAATGACGTCGCCATCCTGCAACTTGAATTCATTCGATTGCGGCGCGCTGATAACCAGCAAGCCAGAGTCAGTACCAAAGTAGCGCCCAAGGCCCTCGCTCAGCTCAACGAGTTCCATGTCACCCCATACGCCGCGCCAGCGCCCGAACGCGAAGCGGAATCTCTCAATCACTTCCGGCGCAACTTGGATATCGGGAACCGACGGAATCGCACCACCCGGCGTACCGGAAAACCACGCGAATGCGCTGCTATCGCGGACGCGCGGCTCAAGCTCCACCCGACCGACATTGCCGTCTCGCAAGTACTCGATATCGAGTTTGTCGCCTTCCTCGACGCCTTTCATAAAATCGAGCAACCGCATATTGGCGAACTCGGACGATTCGGCACTCATGGATTCACCGTTCACCGAGGTAATAATATCGCCAGCGCGAATGCCGGCATCTGCGGCTGCACTGCCTGGCGTTACACCGATGACGCTGACACCCTCCACCGGCGCGTCTTCACCATCTTCTCCGATTGTCACGCCGATGCGAGGTTTGTTCGAGAATTCGAACGCATAGCGTTGTATGTCTTCCGCCGAGCCGAGGCCCATTGATCCTAGTCGCTCTGAACTCAATTCCGCAACTCGCTGCGCCGCGTCGGCGAGCCGTTCTTCAGCCTCGCGCATGCGCTCGGCAAATTCGGCCTCCGCGGATGAGGCTCGTTCGGCCTCCCGCTCGTTCTCGGTCTGCGCAGACGCTTGCCCCGCAAGCAGCAATGCTGCAGTAATCGGCAAGATAATTTTCATGGTCTTCATCGTGTCGTTCTCCTAACTCAAAACGCCGTCCGCTGCGCTTGCGCATAACGCAAGCGGACCAGCGATTTCATCAACCTGACGCGTTCACGCCAGAATATCTCCTGATCTTCCGGCGTCATCTGCACGTCCGGGTCACTTAATTGGTAGTCAATTGCCGCGATGCGGTCTTCGAGTTCAAGAATTGTCGCTTGTGTGCCCGCGCGCACCACGTGCGGTTCGTCTGGCAACGAACGCAAATCACTCTCCAGTTGTCGTGACTCAACCATCAAAGCTTCAAGTACATTGACTGCTTCGGAATTCGACGTCGTCAGATTGTCGGGTACCACCGGAAACGTCGACTCGCCGGAATTTCTGATACCCGGCACGATGACGGCCGCCAACAAAACTGTCGCTGCAAGCCCTAGGCCGGCGCCCCAAATGCCAGACGGGCGTAATCTTGGTTTGCCGATCAGTCCTTCCGCTTCGGCCTGCTCGCGAATTCTGACCCAGACAGCGCGCGGCGGCATGGTTTCGGGGAGCTCCCGCAATCCGCGCTGCAATTCTGTGTGTTCGTCCACCGTCAGGCCGTAGATCATTTCTTCACCCTTTTTTGACTCTTCCATCTCAGTAACTCCTCGCCGTCGCGCCGCCTGCGCTGATCTCTTTCTCGTGCACATCGAGCATTGGCTTCAGACGCTGATAGGCGCGCGATAACTGCGACTTTGAAAAACTCTCCGTTTTACCCATCAATGTTGCGATCTCCTTGTGCGTAAAACCTTCGACATCGTGCAACCAAACGACGGTTCGACTAACCGATGGCAGGTTCGCCAGTGCCGCGTCCAGATCCAGTGCATCGTCCGGGTGCTTCGAAATGCCGTGACTCGCGTTGTCGCCCGGTGTCAGATCATCCCAGTCGTCGGCAAGTGACTGGCTACGACTTGTCCAGGCTGAACGAAGAAACATCAGTGCCTTGCTTACGGCGATACGACGAATCCAGCTGCCGAGCTTGGCTTCGCCGCGAAACTTGGCAATCGAGCGCATCACTTCGATAAAGGTCTCCTGAACCAGATCTTCGGCGTGCGCGGGCACACGCGTAAACCGAAGACATATTGAGTAGACCGGCGTTGCGAAAGCGCGATAGATGATCTCGTGTGCACGCACGTCGCCGCGCTGCGCACGCCGAACAATCGCCCGATCGATCTGGATATCCGCAAACTTGCTCATGTCTCGAATATTAGATGCCCATAGCAAAAAAAACGTCGCAATATCCGAAAAACTGCCGTCGAGGCCTATGGCGGGCTCGTCCCGTCACGCATATACTGTGCGCCGCATTCGACCCAGGGCACGCACCTTTGGCCCCGATTGAGCATAGCCGGGATGGCGGAATTGGTAGACGCAGTGGACTCAAAATCCACCGGTGGCAACACCATGGGGGTTCAAGTCCCCCTCCCGGTACCAACACTTGTAGAACATCTTATGTTGCCACCGATGAAATATTGCCCGCGCTGCGGTGCGGATGTTGCGCGCAAGATACCAGAGGACGATAACCGCGAACGCTGGACATGCGCACGCTGCGATACCGTGCACTACCAGAATCCGCTCATCGTCGTCGGCTGCGTTGTCGAACAAGACGGCAAAGTGCTGCTATGCAAGCGCGCGATTGAGCCGCGCTACGGCTACTGGACGGTGCCGGCGGGCTTCATGGAACTCGGCGAATCGTTGGCGGAGGGCGCCGCCCGGGAAACGCTCGAGGAGGCCTGCGCCGAAATCGAGATCGGTCATTTATTCGCATCGATTGACGTCATCGATGCAGGCCAGGTGCACTTGTTCTTCACCGGTAAGCTTAGAGGGGGGTATGGCGTCGGCGACGAAAGCCTGGAGTCGCGTCTGTTTAGTCAGGACGAAATCCCGTGGGATGATCTCGCGTTTCGTAGCGGCCGCTACGCGTTAAAGATGTATTTCGAGGATCGCGGCCAAAACCACGGCGTGCATATCCACGAGTTGCGGCGAGCGAAGCTCTAGCGGCTGGCTTGCGCTATTTTTTGCTCAAGCTGCTGCGAAAGCGCATCGGCCGGCACGTAACCACCGATCAGCGTACCGTCTTCGAGCACGATCGCCGGCGTGCCGGACAAACCGATTTCCTGACCCAGCACGTAGTGATCCTGGATGATCGACGCGTCGCAGGCCGACGTTTCGAACTTGCGATCGAGTTTGGCGGCTGTCAATGCGCCATTTCTATCGGTGGCGCACCAAACCTCTTCGGACGTGTTCCACTCGCGGGACGCTGGCCCGTTGCGCGGATAAAGCAGATAACGAACTTCGATGCCGTGCGCGAGATATTCGTCGATCTGGCTGTGCAGTCGTCGACAGTACGTGCAGCCAACGTCTGTAAAAACTGTGACCGTATATTTGACGTCGCTCGGCGCGAAACTGATCACCTCGTCGTCAGAAACTCTCGCCATGACTTCGCGCCGCGCTTCGTCGCGACTGATGTCAGTCAAGTTAACGCCATTGTCCAGATCGATTAAATCGCCTTGCAACAAGTAGCGACCGTCTTCCGACACATAAGCGATGATGGATCCCTTCTGAATTTTGTACCAGCCATCAATCGGGCTTTTGTTGACGTTTTCCGGCTCAATTACGTCAAATAACCCCGAAATACGAGCCCGTACACCGTCGAGGTTCGAATCGGTATCGGCCGCCAGAGCCAACGAGCCTAAAACCAGGCAGGTCGCTAACGACAGCGAAATAAACAGTTTACGGGTCATTTCTCGTTTCCTCGGGCGGATTTAGTGGGATTAGTGTAGCAAAGTCACCCAAGATTAGACCCTGCTTTGGCGAGTTTTGTTTCGCCTGCCGCGAGCTTTTACGGCCGGAACTTCAGCCGCGAGGATGGTGTTCGCCGTGCAAATCCTTAAGTCGCTCACGGGCAACATGCGTATAGATCTGTGTGGTCGACAGATCACTGTGGCCCAGCAATAGCTGTACGACACGCAGGTCTGCGCCGTGGTTTAACAAGTGAGTCGCGAATGCATGCCGCAAGCTATGCGGAGACATCTTTTTGCCGATGCCAGCTTTCTCTGCATAGCGCTTGATGATGTGCCAAAAAGCCTGCCGCGTCATGCGGTCGCCACGGCGGGTCGGAAACAGATAGTCCGTCTGCCGCTCAAGTAGAATTTCCATTCGGGGGCCGTCGATAAATTCGCGAATCCAACGCTGCGATTCGTCGCCAAGCGGGATTAAGCGCTCACGATCGCCTTTGCCGACGATGCGCAATACGCCCTGATTAAAGTTGATTTGCGACTGCGTCAGATTGATCAGCTCAGAGACACGCAGGCCGGTCGCGTACAACAGCTCGAGCATCGCCCGATCGCGATGGCCAAGCGGCTCATCGGTATTGGGTGCATTGAGCAACGAGTCGACCTCGTCCTCGGTCAGGGTTTTCGGTAACGAGCGGCCAATGCGGGGCATCTCGATATCGGCGGTTGGGTCCGAGTCGCGCATTCCCTCGCGCATGATGTAGCGAAAGAAGCGTCGGAAGCTCGAGAGCTGTCTCGCGGTCGACCTTGGTTTGGCGCCGGACTCGACGCGCTTGGCGATAAACGCCAGCAGGTCGGCCTTGTCCGCCATGTCGATGGACTTATTCTGCTCAGAGAGCCCACGACCCAGCGTCATCAGATCGGCCCGGTACGCGCCCAGAGTATTCTGGGACAGGCCGCGCTCCATCCAGATTGCATCGAGGAACCGATCAACCATCTGTTCAGACCGTTCGATTTTGTCCGAAGACTGTTTGTTGCTACTGGTACTTGCCATAGTATCCATCTGCGAATCCGCGCAATCCTTTGCGCCGGCGCGCCAGCGAAATCCGCCAGACGCACAACTTTTTCAAGTTTTTGAGTATGATAACGATGCCTCATAGCCGGCGTGACCGGCTTCACAGATTAGGTAAGGCGTTAACATAAAGTGAAGTACGTCACAGCTTTGCTGGAGCGGCTCTGGGGCCTCTATGCTTGGGTAGTTTTCCTCATTGTTGTGCTCTTTTCTCTGCTCGTCGTCACAATCGTGCCAGGGCTGCCGGCGCGGCGTTGGCTCACGGCGGCGGCGGCGAAAGCCGCTTTTCTGCTGTCAGGGGTGCCGGTGGACGTCAACGGCCTCGAGGCGCTGCCGGATGGACATTGCGTGGTCGTAGCGAACCACGCCAGCTATGTGGACGGGCCGTTGCTGCGAGCCGTCCTACCACCACGATTCTCTTTTGTCATCAAGGGCGAGATGCGTGATATTCCGATCGTGCATTTCCTGCTACGCCGGGCAGGCTCGCGATTTGTCGAGCGATTCACGGCGGCCGGAAGCGCCCGTGACGCGCGACAAATCGTCAAAGCGGCACAGGGCGGTCAATCGCTGGCCTTCTTTCCTGAGGGCACCTTTGACGAACAGACAGGGCTAGGCCGATTCCGCCCGGGCGCGTTCGTCGCAGCGACCAGAGGTGAAATGCCGGTCGTGCCGATCGCAATTTCTGGCACCCGGCATATGATGCCGTCGGGTCGCTGGCTACCCAGGCCTTGCCGCCTGGGCATCGACATTCTGGCGCCGATTTCACCCCACGACCCGACGTTTGTGGATCACCGCTCGTTGGCTGCGGACGCCCGCGCCAGAATCCTGCGCATTTTGGACGAGCCAGATTTGCTTGAAAACAACGAGGATTGACCCCATTCTTCGTTGCCCGACCCGGAGACTCCAATGATCGCAGAATCGGCAACGGACCCGATCGTAATCGTCGCCGCGCGACGCACACCTATCGGCGCTTTTCAGGGCGCCCTCGCCGGCGCCACATCACCCGAATTGGGCGCCACCGCAATTGCAGCCGCTATCGCTGATTCCGGGATCGACGCAGCCGATATCGATCAGACACTGATGGGTTGCGTGTTACCGGCTGGACTGGGCCAAGCGCCGGCACGACAGGCCGCGCTGGGCGCCGGTATCCCGCTTGGCGTGCCATGCACGACGGTAAACAAGATGTGCGGCTCGGGCATGAAAACAATCATGCTGGGACACGACATGATCAAAGCAGGCAGTGCCGGTATCGTGGTTGCCGGTGGCCTCGAATCGATGAGCAACGCGCCTTACTTGTTGCCAAAGGCACGCGCAGGCTATCGCATGGGACACCAGGAAGTACTCGACCACATGTTCATCGACGGCCTACAAGATCCTTACGAGGGTGAGATGATGGGTCACTTCGCTGAGAACACAGCGACGAAATACGGATTTTCCCGCGAAGATCAGGACGCGTTTGCCATCGAATCCGTTACACGCGCCCAATCAGCACTTGCCGATGGCAAATTCGCCGCCGAAACCACGTCAGTCACAATCAAAACGCGCAAAGGCGAAATCGTCGTCGATGCCGACGAAACGCCGGGCACGGTCAACATCGATAAGATACCGACATTGAGGGCCGCGTTTGCCAAAGACGGTACGGTCACAGCCGCAAGTTCGTCGTCGATATCTGACGGCGCTGCGGCCACAATCCTGATGACCGCGGCTGACGCCAAAAAGCGTGGCATTGCAGTTCTCGCCCGCCTGGTCGGCCATTCGAGCTTTGCCCATGAACCGGCCTGGTTTACGACGGCGCCGATCTCGGCAATTATTAAATTGCACGAGAGCCTGGGTTGGAGCCCGGATACTGTGGATTTATACGAGATCAATGAGGCGTTTGCTGTGGTTACCATGGCGGCAATGAAAGACGTCGGTATTGATCCTGCCAAGGTCAACGTTAACGGCGGCGCCTGCGCGCTTGGACACCCCATCGGTGCCAGTGGTGCACGCATTACTACGACCTTGGTGCATGCGATGCGCTCGCGTGGCCTGAAGCGTGGTGTCGCGTCGCTATGTATTGGTGGTGGCGAGGCTGTCGCCGTCGGAATCGAAATTGACTAACGAATAATTCGATCTGGAGTGCATATGGATCTCGGAACTGCAAAAGCCGTCATTTCCGGCGGCGCATCGGGCCTCGGCTTCGCAAGCGCACAGCGCGTCATCGATGCCGGCGGCAAGGCCGTATTACTCGACATTAATGACGAACACGGGATGTCGAGCGCGGCGAAACTCGGTGAACGCGCAAGTTTTGTTAACACCGATGTTTCGAACGAAGCCGCGGTGCGCGCATCCATCCAGCAAGCAAATGAATTAATGGACGGCATTTCGCTTGCCGTTAATTGCGCCGGTATTGCGACCGCTGGCCGAACACTCGGCCGCGAGGGACCTTGGCCGACCGAGAATTTTAATCGCGTCATTCAGATTAATCTGATTGGTACCTTCAATGTCACCAAAGAAGCTGCCGCGATTATGCAGCTGAACGAGCCGGACGAAAACGGCGATCGCGGTGTAATTATTAGCACCGCATCAATAGCGGCGTTCGAAGGTCAAATTGGCCAAGCCGCCTACTCCGCATCAAAAGGCGGCGTGGTTGGAATGATGCTGCCGCTGGCTCGCGAATTCGCGCAATTCGGTATTCGCGTCAATACAATCGCACCCGGGATATTCCTGACACCAATGATGGCCGGCATGCCCGAAGAAGTGCAGGAGTCTTTGAGCAAACAAGTACCCTACCCACATCGCCTCGGTCGACCGGAGGAATACGCGGCAACGGCCGCCTTCATCTACGAAAATGCCTACGTAAATGGCGAGACGATCCGCGTCGACGGCGCGATCCGGATGCAACCAAAGTAACTGCGTAACAAGGCTACAGACGCCCTCGATAGCGCATGAAAAGCGGGGCGTCTTCCTTGCTCGGAACCCCACTCGTTCGTCAGACGCCCCGCTTTTCATGCGCTGGACGGAGCGAGTGAGCATGCTCTATGCGGCAATCTCCAATCGACGAGTTACGGTCCTGGCGCCCGCCGCGCATTGGTCTCGCGAGTGAGTGGGGTTTCGAAGGAGCGGGATCGATGCGTGGCGGATGCCCGAATCGGATACCTACCGAACGCATCCAGGTCAGACTTACATCCCCGAGTAGTTGGGCCCACCGGCACCTTCGGGCACGGTCCAGATAATATTTTGCGCTGGGTCTTTAATTTCGCAGGTCTTGCAGTGGACGCAGTTCGCCGCGTTAATCTGGAAACGCTTCTCGCCGCCCTCTTCGACCACCTCGTATACGCCGGCCGGACAATAACGCTGTGCCGGCTCGTCGTACTTCGGCAGGTTAACCGCAATTGGCACTGCTTCGTCTTTCAGCAATAGGTGTGACGGCTGATCTTCCTCGTGATTGGTGCTCGACGAGAACACGGACGACAGACGATCGAAGCTGATGACGCCATCGGGTTTCGGGTAGTCAATGACTTTTGCGTCACTTGCGATTTTTAGACATTCGTGATCTGGTATGGGGCTGCGCCATGTGAACGGCAACTTACCGAAGAAAATATTTTGGTCGATATAGGTAAACGCCGCGCCCCAAAACGTGCCGAATTTTTTCAGCGCCGGTCCGAAGTTCCGAGCACGATGCAGCTCGTCATGAATCCAAGACGATTGCACCGCTGCCGAGAAGTCTGTCAATTCCGCATGGCCTTCATCGCCCGTGGCTAGCTCCTTATGTATGGACTCAGCCGCCAACATGCCGGACTTGATCGCAGTGTGCGCCCCTTTGATTTTGATGCCGTTTAAGAAGCCGGCGCCACATCCGACCAACATTCCGCCGGGAAACGTCAATTTCGGTAATGACTGCAAACCACCTTTGTTGACGGCACGCGCACCATAGGCGATGCGATCGCCGCCGTCGAGGTACTGCAAGATTTTCGGGTGGTGCTTCCAGCGCTGATACTCGGCAAACGGCGATAGATGCGGATTCTTGTAGCTCAGCGCTACAATAAAACCCAGATAGACCTGATTGTTTGCCGCGTGGTACAGGAAACCGCCGCCTTCGGTGTGGTTATCGAGTGGCCAACCCATCGTGTGCACAACCAAACCCTGATCGTGTTTTTCAGGATCGACTTCCCAAATCTCTTTGAAGCCAATGCCGTAATGCTGCGGATCGACGCCGTCGCGGAGATCGAACTTTTCCATCAGTTGCTCAGACAGATTGCCACGGCAGCCTTCCGCGAAGATGGTGTATTTGCCCAACAGTTCGTAGCCAGCCTGAAAGCTGGCTTTGCGCTCGCCATTTTTGGCAACGCCCATATCACTGGTCACAACACCGGTAACCGCGCCATCGGCGCCGCGCACCAGCCCGGACGCCGCAAATCCCGGAAAAACGTTAACACCCAATGCCTCGGCTTGTTCACCAAGCCACTGACACAGCTTGCCGAGGCTGATGATGTAGTTTCCTTCATTGTGCATTGGACGTGGCACGAACAGGTTCGGTACACGAATCGATTTATGTTCTCCGAGGAGGTAGTGCACGTCGTCGCGCGACACCGCCGATTCAAGCGGCGCAGCTTTTTCCCGCCAGTCCGGGAATAATTCCTGCAACGCATTTGGCTCGAAACAATTGCCGGAAAGGATGTGTGCCCCGATTTCCGATCCTTTCTCCAACACGACGACCGATAGACTGTTGTCGAGCTGCATAAGCCGGCATGCCGCCGCAAGGCCAGCCGGCCCACCACCGACTATCACGACGTCAAACTCCATCGATTCTCGTTCTGAATTGTCGGTCATTGGATCTCTATGTTGTTTTGGAGAGCGCCGTTATTCTAGCTGAGGTAATCTTGCGACGCTGCATTCTCGGCGCAACAAAGGGACACGGCTAGTTTTGGGTATTCGAAAAGCCTGGGAAAAAAGCCTACTGCGAGAAGGCCATGTTCGCGATCCTGCGCAACAAGCGCTGGTCGAGCGCCTTGAGGCCCTGCAGCTCGACCTTGAGTCGGTAATGGCAAAGCCAAGACGTTTTTTCGAGCGATTCTTCGGTAAGGCACAAGCGCCGGTTCCCGGATTGTATATCTGGGGCGGCGTCGGCCGCGGCAAAACTTTTCTGATGGACTTGTTCTTCGAATCGCTCATGATCAACAAGAAAAAGCGCATTCATTTTCATCGCATGATGCACGATGTACACGCACGCCTGGCAATTTATGGAGATATCGAAGATCCATTGGATCGGGTTGCAGCTGACATCGCCAGTGAAACGCGCGTTCTATGTTTTGACGAATTTTTTGTTAGCGATATCGCTGACGCCATGATCCTGGCTCGCCTGCTAAAGGGTCTGTTCGAGCGCGGCGTGACGCTTATTACGACATCGAATGCGAAACCGGAAAACCTTTACAAGGATGGCCTGCAACGCAGCCGTTTTTTGCCGGCGATCGAGCTGCTAAGGCAATACACCCAGGTGATAAACATTGATGGCGGTGCGGATTATCGGCTGCGGTTGCTCGAGCAGGCCGGCACATATCTCGCCCCTGATGACCTAAGAGCGCGGGAAAAGCTCGAACGCCTGTTTGCCGAATCGGCGTCAACACAGATCGAGGAGGACCGACCGCTACTCGTCAATGGCCGCAAAATCGATGCCTTTCGCTGCGCAAAAAGCATCGCCTGGTTCGAATTCGAGGCAATCTGCGACGGTCCGAGAAGCCAGTCCGACTATATTGAACTCGCTCGTTGGTACCCGACGGTGATCGTCTCTGGCGTGCCGCGTTTTGATACGACGCGGGAGAACCAGGCGCGGCGATTTATCGCGCTCGTCGATGAATTTTACGACCGGCGCGTCAAACTCATCTTGTCCGCAGCGAGCGACGCCAATGCACTGTATGCCGGCCAAAGGCTGCACTTTGAGTTCAAACGAACAGCCAGCCGACTGACCGAAATGCAGTCGAGCAAGTACCTGCACGAGCCGCATCTGGCCTAAGTATTGATCGAATCAGTAACAATCGTTACTGTTGGTCGTAGAGCCAAAATGGCTTGAGCCAGGCAAACGACGATGAATGACGAACTCATTCTCGATAAATTCATGCCCTACCGGCTGGCACGGCTTTCGAGCACGGTCAGCACCGCGGTTGCGCGTGAGTATTCGAAGCAATTTGGCTTGTCGATCCCGGAATGGCGCGTAATTGCCATCCTCGGCCGAAGTCCCGGACTGTCGGCGGTAGAGGTTGCTGAACAGACCTTCTTGGACAAGGTTGCCGTCAGCCGCGCGGTTACCAAGCTAATTAAAGCCGGCCGTATCGATCGTCAGTTTGCCGATGCCGATAGGCGTCGCTCAATTCTCAATTTATCGGCGCAAGGTCACGAAGTTCATGACGGCGTAGCTGAACTCGCACTCAAATTCGAGCGCGAGCTCCTCGACGGCCTGGATGTCGAGGAAGTTGATCGCTTTGACAAAGTCATGGACAGGTTGCTCGAAAAAGCCAATAAACTCTAATAACGCTTTTAACCGTCGCCGCTAATCCGGCCGGAGCCGACACTGTGACACGACAAGAATTACGTCGAGGTAGTGATGCCAAAGCGGGCATTATCGACGCCATTGTGGCCTCCCGTAGCCAAACCACGGTGCTTGGCAATCGGGCTCAGATCAAGCTGTACCTTGCACAATATTTCGCCGACGTACCGGTAGAAGACCTACAGGGCCGCTCCGAAAGTACGATGGCGCGTGTCGCGCTCGAACATTTGGAATTTGGCGCAATCCGTCGGCCCGGTCGCGCATTACTGCGGATTTATAACCCCAACGAACAGACCCACGGCTACAGTTCGAACTACACGTTCATCGAGATGATCAACGACGATATGCCGTTTCTGGTCGACTCGGTCTCGGCGGCAATAATTCGGCAAAACCTTGCGGTACACATCACGGTACATCCAGTTATAAAAATACTACGCGACGGTAAGGGCAATCTGCAATCGATTCAGGACCGTGACGATAAGGATGGTAGGAATGAATCGTTTGTTCGATTTGCCATCGATCGCGAGACTGATCCGAAGCATCTGAAGTTGCTCGAAACCGAAATACTAAAGGTGCTTGCCGACGTCCGCCTGTCCGTACGTGACTGGCGTGAGATGCGCAAAATGATGGCCGTCGCCCGCGACAGCATGCAGTTTGGACCGCCCGGCGTCGACGAAGACCTTCGCGAAGAATCGCAGGCGCTGCTCGATTGGATGATCGACGACCGCTTTACGTTTCTGGGCTATCGCGAATACCGGCTCTCGGAGCGTGGCGAGCGCGTGTTCTTGAAGGCGGCCCCAGGTACCGGTCTCGGCTTGCTCGCTCACGACGAGCGCGGCACTGATGCAATCGAACTTACCAAAGAAATGCGGCGCCTGACACGGTCGAAGGATTGGCTGATCATTACTAAGGCCAATTCTCGCTCAACCGTGCACCGTCCCGCTTACCTCGACTACGTCGGCGTCAAAGTTTACGACAACAACGGCAAAGCCGTTGGCGAACTTCGCTTCATCGGCTTGTTTACTTCCATCGCATACAGTGAGAGTCCACGCCATATCCCGCTATTGCGGCTGAAAGTTGAAAAAATTCTGGATCGCAGTCACGTCAACCCCCAAGGTCATCGCGGCAAGGCACTGATGCACATTATCGATACATTTCCCCGCGACGAATTATTCCAAGGAACGGTGTCAGACCTCGCTCGTACGACACTTGGCGTGCTTAATCTGCAAGACCGTCAGCGCGTCCGTTTTTTTCTCCGACGCGACACCTTTCGGCGGTTTTTTTCTTGCCTCGTCTATGTTCCTCGCGAAAAGTACGCAACGGCCGTCCGCCGTAAAATGGAGCTGATACTAAAAGAAGAGTTTGACGGTACGTCCGTTGATTCCAGTGTACAGATCTTCGACTCGCCACTTGCGCGCGTGCACATCATAGTCCGGACGCCACCGGGTGATCGTCCACGCATCAGCATCCATGACATTGAGGAGCGCGTTGCAAACGTCGTTGTTACATGGACCGACAAAGTTTATAGGGAACTGCAAGATTTGTTTGGCGCAGACGAAGGACAGAGGTTGCACCGCTTGTATGGACACGTGTTTCCTGCTGGCTATCAAGAGGATACAAAACCGCGCGATGCCTGCAGCGATATCAGTCGCATCGATAACATGCGCCAAGATGGCGAGATGCGCACAGTCCACTTGTACAAGCCAGACGAATCCGAGCCCGGACATGTGCACTTTATTGTCTATAGTGACGAGGAACCACTGGTTCTTTCAGACGCTTTCCCGATATTGGAAAACATGGGGGTCGACGTATACACAGAGCGCCCGTACGAGTTGAAACTGACCGACGACGACTCGTTTTGGATTCAGGATTTTCATTTGCGACACGAAAGTGGATCCGAAATCGAGGTCGAATCATCAGAACGCGGATTTGAAGAATGCTTTGTGCGAGTCCTCAACCGGCAGCTAGAAGACGATGGCATGAACCGGCTTGTGCTCGCAGCCGATTTGGATTGGCGACAGATATCATTATTGCGATGCTATGCAAAATACCTGCAGCAGCTCGGCTTGCCATTTAGCCAAGCCTATATGGACGATGTACTGGTGGCGCACGCTGGCCTCGTGCGTCTGTTCGTCAGTCAGTTCGAGACCCAGTTCGATCCATCGCTAAAAAAAGCAACCAGAAAGCGCAAGCTTGAGGAAGTAATACCGTCTGTAAAACGATCGGTCGCGCGCGCACGCAACGTCGACGAAGACCGTATCTTGAACGCGTTTGCGGGCGCGATAGCCGCAACCTTGCGCACTAATTATTTCCTCCGCGATGATGGCAACGAACCGAAGTCATATATCTCCATCAAACTTGACCCTACGGTAATGCCGGAAGTGCCGTTACCGCGGCCACGTTTTGAAATCTTCGTTTACTCCCCAGAAATTGAGGGTGTTCATCTGCGCGGCGGAGAGATTGCACGTGGCGGCTTGAGATGGTCTGACCGGCGCGAAGATTTTCGCACTGAGGTACTCGGCCTAATGAAAGCGCAGGTGGTCAAGAATACTGTCATTGTACCGACCGGTGCGAAAGGCGGCTTCTTTTGCAAACATTTGCCGACTGACGATCGCGACGCGATGCTCGCGACCGGCATATCGTGTTACAAAACGTTTATCAGTGGACTACTCGATATTACTGACAATGTCATTGACGGCAAGGTCACGACTCCAACAGATGTGATTCGTCGCGATGCCGAAGATCCGTATCTCGTTGTTGCCGCGGATAAAGGTACGGCAACGTTTTCGGATATTGCCAACGGCATCTCGGCCGAGTACGGGTTTTGGCTAGACGATGCTTTCGCATCTGGTGGTTCCGCCGGCTACGACCACAAGAAAATGGGTATTACGGCACGCGGCGCCTGGGAAGCCGTTAAACGGCACTTCCGCGAACAAGGCCTGAATACTCAAAAAGATCCGTTCACCGTAGCCGGCATAGGCGACATGAGCGGCGACGTGTTCGGAAATGGCATGTTGCTGTCGCGCAAAATAAAGCTCGTCGCTGCCTTCAATCACCTGCATATTTTTATCGACCCAGACCCGGACATGGCTGCGAGCTTTCGTGAACGCAACCGCCTGTTCAAGAAAGGCCGGTCGGGCTGGGGTGATTATAACGAGTCTCTGATATCTAAGGGCGGGGGCGTATTTTCGCGTCAGGCCAAAACGATCCGCCTAAGCAACGACGCGCGCACGATGCTCGGAACAGATGAAACAACAATGAAACCGAACGAGTTGATTCGCGCAATTCTTCGTATGAAAGTCGATTTGCTTTGGAATGGCGGTATCGGAACATACGTCAAAGCAAGCTCAGAGGGACACATTGACGTTGGCGATCGTAGTAACGACGGCGTTCGCGTGGACGCAAACGAGCTGAATTGCCGAGTTGTCGGTGAAGGTGGCAATCTGGGTCTGACGCAGCGCGCTCGAATCGAATACAGCCTGAACGGCGGTAGGATTAATACAGACTTCATTGACAATTCTGCTGGTGTCGACAGCTCCGATCGCGAGGTAAATATCAAGATCTTGCTCAGCGACGTCGCTAAGATCAAAAGCATGACCCGACCTAGGCGCGATGAGTTGCTCGCATCGATGACCGACGATGTTGCCGAACTTGTGCTGCGTAACAATTACTTACAAACGCAGGCTATCAGCATGAGTGAGATTCGTTCGCTTGAGCGGATCGATGAAACGGCGCGACTAATCACAAATCTTGAACGAACAGGCCTCCTCGATCGCGATCTCGAATTTCTGCCGGATGATATCGAAATCGAGGAACGGCGTGCTCGTAAGCAGGGCTTTACGAGGCCGGAGCTTGCGGTGGTCCTAAGTTACGCGAAAATCGATCTCTACAATGGCCTGATAGACTCAAATGAAACTCTGGAGGATTTCCTGCGCATAGATCCGTTGCGTTACTTTCCAACGATCCTGCGGCGTCGATACTCGGATTTGCGTGCAGGACACCGCCTTAGTCGGCAAATTCTTGCGACGCTGATCGCGAATGACATTATCAATCGCATGGGTCCCGCGTTTGTTAAACGCATTCAAATGGATACCGGGGCTGAAATCGTGACAATCGCCAGGGCCTATACCGTTGCACGTCAGGTGTGCCGGGCCGGCAACCTGCTCAAGACGATTGAATCGCTGGATCACAAGATCCCAGCAACCGCGCAGATGTCCATGATGTTCGAAGTCTCGCGCAGCCTGCGTCATATTTGTTACTGGCTTATTGAGCACTTCGGCAATGACTTTGAGATTGAAGCGACTGTGCTGCGCCTCAAGGATGGAGTAACGGCAGTCTACACGCGTACCGGCGCCGCTATGTCAACACCTGCCCGGGTCCGACATCAGAATGCAGCCGAAAACTATATGAAAATGGGCGTCCCGGAAAAGCTCGCAAATCGGATGTCGTCACTGTTGTTGACACGTGCGGCACTGGATATTGCCGATCTTGCCGCAGAGTACAAACGGGACGTGCTTGAAACGGCCAAGATATATTCAGCTTTCAACGAAAACCTCGGCTTTTACTGGCTGCACGTTAGTGTCGAGGATCTTGAGGTACACGGTCGCTGGCAGGCAATCGCTCGCAGTAACCTGCGCGATGAGTTTTATCGAATCCGCCGCGAGATCGCCTCTCAAATGCTACGTAAGCAAAGTAAGCGCGACATGAATATTCGCGTCAAGAATTGGCTGCAAAATCATACTATGGAAGTCGAGCGTTACAAGCATATGATCGAAGAAATGAAAATACGCGGCCAGATCGATTTTGCTACTCTCTCAGTCGCTGCGCAGGAATTGCGTGATCTTGTAACGCACTAGTCCCACTTTTTGAATAGATCGGAGATAGCATGGCGGGCAAACTCGTACTATGCCGGCACGGCCAGAGCGAATGGAACCTAAAGAACCTGTTTACTGGCTGGACCGATGTCGACCTGACTGAAAAAGGCGTCAGTGAAGCAAAAGATGCTGGCCTATTGTTGAAGGAACTTGGCTTTGAATTCGATATCGCCTATACGTCGGTGCTGAAACGGGCAATTCGTACGCTATGGATAATGCTCGACGAAATGGACGCCATGTGGATGCCGGTGGTTCGAGACTGGCGTTTGAACGAGCGTCACTATGGCGCGCTGCAAGGGCTTAACAAAGCCGAGACAGCCGCCAAGTTTGGCGACGAACAGGTGCATATCTGGCGTCGTAGTTACGACATTACGCCGCCCGAACTTGAGGTCGATGACGAGCGACATCCATCGCACGACCCACGATACGCGGGCGTCGACAACCTTCCGGCAACTGAATCACTGGCGCTCACATTGGATCGTGTTCGGCCTTGTTGGAATGAAATGATTGCGCCCGACCTCAAAGCGGGCCAAAACGTGTTAATCGCGGCGCATGGCAACAGCATGCGCGCGCTGGTCAAAATGCTTGATGAGGTTTCCGACGAGGAAATCACAGGCTTCAATATTCCGACCGGCATCCCACTTTCTTATGAACTCGATGACGATCTCAATCCGATTTCGAGTGAGTTCCTTGGCGACCCGGAGGCCGTCGCGAAAGCTGCGGCGGCAGTTGCGGCGCAAGGCAAGTCGAAGTGATTTATTCGCTCGGCGATCGCCGACCGGTGGTCGAGGGCGACAATTACTTTATAGCTGACAACGCGACTATCGTCGCAGGTAGCACGGTACTAAACGGCGCCCGCATTGGCGCAAATTGCCTTGTCGGCGCGCACGCACTAATCACCGAGAATAAGGAATTCCCGGACGGATCGTTGATCATTGGCTCGCCAGCATACGTTGTGCGCTCGCTCCAGCCCGAAGAGGTCGCAATGTTAAAAAAGTCGGCCGATATTTACGTCGCCAACGCCAGACGCTTTAATTCGGAATTTCAGCCGTTGTAACGGCGGCCGGATCATCGGAGATTTAGAACGGTGGGTGCGATGTTGTTCATCGGAAGTAAGGCGCAGCGCAGCGAGCCATGACGATGAGCAACATCGCATCCACCGCTGTACCTATCGCAATTTCGAGGCCGCCGTTAGCTCTGCTTTTTGGGGTCGGAACGCTTTTTGGCACGCTTTGGGTCCACAATGCGCACCAGTCCTTCCTGGGTCGTCGACGCGATTAGATCGCCATCTTGATTAAAAAAATGTCCGCGTGAAAATCCACGTGCGCCGGATGCATTTGGGCTATCGATCGCATACAGGTGCCATTGATTAATTTTGACACGCCGGTGAAACCACAGCGCATGATCAAGGCTCGCCATGATTACGTTTTCGCGAATGAATGACAGACCGTGCGGCAAGGTGCTCGCGCCGAGGAGCTCGTAGTCTGAAACGTACGCGAGCAGATTCTGATGTAATGTCCGATCCTCCGGTATGTCGCTGACTGTGCGGATCCAAACGTAGAAAATAGGCGGAAGTTTTTCCCGCCCTTCGAAGTCGATCGGGCGCACAGGTCGAAACTCGAACGGTCGTTTTTCGGTAAGAAATCGTCGCATTTTCATCGGCACGCAATCCGGCAAATCCTGCGCATATTCATGCAGCGCCTGCAAACCATCCGGGCCGGGAACGTCTGGCATAGTTGCCTGGTGCTCCAATCCAGTTTCGGGATTCTGAAATGACGCGGCAAGGTTCAAAATCGGCCGACCATGCTGAATTGCGACAACGCGTCGATTCGAAAAACTGCCGCCGTCGCGAGCACGATCGACTTCATAAACAATCGGTGCCGTAATGTCTCCGCGCCGTAGGAAATACGCATGCAATGAATGCGCAACGCGACTATCAACCGTGTGTTGTGCGGCGGACAGCGCCTGACCCAAAACCTGCCCGCCAAATACCTGCGGGCTGCCGATGTCGCGGCTGTCGCCACGAAAAATATTGTCTTCGATTCGCTCGAGCTGAAGCAGCGAAATCAGATCTTCAAGGACGGAATACATACCGCGACTGATCTACGCGTCAGTGCGGCCGCCGTCTACGGCAATACCACTGCCATTGACGAACATCGCGTCATCGCTGGCGAGGAATAACACGACCTTTGCCACATCGACAGGTTCTCCGAGCCGGCGTGCGGCAGAATTGGCGATGCAATAGTCACGCATCGCGTGATTCTTTCGAAACACCTCACGACTCGCTGGCGTCATAACAGCGCCTGGCTGTACGTAATTTGCGGTAATACCAAACTCGCCGATCTCGACAGCGAGGGCTCGGGTTATCGAAGCGAGATTCAGCTCCGACTGATTGAGCGCCGGACCACCGTCAGCCGTAAACAAGCTGCGTAGAAAACCAACATTGATTATCCGACCCGACGGACTCTTCTGCAGATGCGGCAGCGCGGCACGACAAATCGCCATCGTCAGATCGGCGCGGCGGCTGAGCAGCTGATCCAGCGCATCACCAGACGCACTGATCGGTGCTTCCGCCTGTAGAGGAAAATCGCATACTAGAATATCGATCCCACCGAGTTTATCGACGGCGGCTTCGATCAACTCGGGTTGTTTGCCGGGCAGCGTCAGGTCTGCGACAAGGCCGTCCACCCCCTTGACCGATTTGAACCGTTGCTCCACACCGCTATTGCTGGTGTCGACCGCCAGCACTTTGGCACCATGTTTCACCAGCGTACGCGCGACGGCTTCGCCGATGCCGTCGGCCGCGTTAACTACTACGGCTTTTAGCCCGTACAACCGCAGGGGATCGCCCATCCTTGCTCCTATGCCTGTGGCAGTCGTTCTTGAAAGTTCATGCGGAAAGCTCAAATTCCGCAAACTGGCGGCGTAATTCGATCTTTTTCACTTTGCCGGTCGCAGTGTGCGGCAATTCGTCGACGAATGCGACGTCATCGGGTGTCCACCAGTCGGCCACCTTTCCTTTGAAGAAAGCTAGCAGTTCCTCTTTGCTGACTTCGCTATTTTCTACGAGGACGACGATCAGCAGAGGCCGCTCTGTCCATTTCGGATGAGCGACACCGATGACGGCTGCTTCGGCAACTGCGGGATGGCCCATCGCCGTATTTTCGAGTTCAATCGAGCTAATCCACTCACCCCCAGACTTGATCACGTCCTTGGTGCGATCGGTGATAGCCATGTACCCCTGCGGATCGATCGTCGCAACGTCGCCGGTGTCAAACCAGCCGTCTTCCGAGTGCGAGCCTGCGTTACCTTCAAGCTTGTAGTAATCGCTGCAAATCCATGGTCCGCGAACCTGCAGTGCGCCATAGGCCACGCCATCCCATGGCAGCTCATTACCGTCGTCATCGACGATACGCAGCTCACAGCCGAAAATACCCCGGCCGGCTTTGGTCGCAAGATCGAGCTTCTCGTCCGGTGTCAGGTCTTCGAGTCCGGCTTTGAGGCAATTTGCCGTGCCCAACGGACTCATTTCTGTCATGCCCCAGCCCTGTCGAAGCTCGACACCGTGCTTATCACGGAATGCCTCGATCATCGATCGTGGCACTGCCGCGCCGCCGACGACGGTACGTTGAAGTTTGTCGAGTCGCTTGCCAGCTTTCTCGGTGTATTGCAGTAATGCGAGCCACACAGTTGGTACGCCAAGTGCCAGCGTCGCATCTTCGCTGTCCAACAACTCATACAGTGCCTCGCCGTCGCCCATTTTCGGCCCCGGCAGTATCAGTTTCGCGCCGACGATTCCGGCCGAGTACGGAATGCCCCATGCATTGACATGAAACAGCGGTACCACCGGCAAAACGGCATCCATACTGGACAAGGCGATCGCATCCGGACCGACACTTGCGTATGCATGCAAGATCGTCGATCGGTGACTGTAGAGCACACCTTTCGGGTCGCCTGTCGTTCCCGAGGTGTAACACAGGGCCGACGCCGATCGCTCATCCAGTTCCGGCCAGACGTAGTCGGCTGACTCAGCCTCGATCAAAGTTTCATAGCAGTAGACGTTCGGCAGCGATGTCTCCGGCATACTCGCCATGTCAGTCAGGATCACAAATCCTTCAACACGCCCGATTTTTTCGGCGATCTTCTCGAGCAATGGCACGAACATCGGGTCGACGAATATCAATCGATCTTCCGCATGGTTAATAACGAAAATTAGCTGCTCGGGAAACAGTCGCGGATTTATTGTATGGCAAATATGACCGCTGCCGCTGACACCATAATAAATCTCCAGATGACGATAGTCGTTCCATGCAATCGTTGCCAGACGATCGCCTTTTTCCAAGCCGAGTTTTTCCAGTGCATTTGCTAGGCGCTTCGAACGAGTAATCGCCTCGCCCCAGCTATAGCGGTGGCGTGGATTATCGAGCGTAACGGAAACGATTTCCCGATCGCTGTGGAACTTGGCAACGTGCTCCGCGATCGACGGGATAGTCAGTGGCGTGTCCATCATCAAACCCTGCATTACCCTCCTCCCTTGTTGTTTCTTGCTGCCCAGCAGGATCGGGCTAATCTAACAGAACAGTCACGCGCGCACCTCTCGGCACACCAACAGCAGTTTTCCATGCTATGCTTTTTACACCAGCCGAGACCAGAACGGTGCGCAAAAGTCACTGTTTTTCCTGACGAATTCTTAACGATCGTACAACACCGTGTGCCCGAGCGATGACCAAGCCCTACCAAAGCATTCTTGAGACCATCGGCAACACGCCGGTCGTCAAGCTCAACAAGATTGCTCCAGATAACGTCAACGTTTACGTCAAGATTGAATCGTTCAACCCGATGGGCTCGGTCAAAGACCGGCTTGCTCTCGGCGTCATCGAACACGCGGAAAAAATCGGTGCGCTTAGGCCCGGGCAAACAGTTATTGAAGCGACGAGCGGCAACACCGGTATTGGCCTCGCGATGGTCTGCGCCCACAAAGGCTATCCATTGGTCGTGACGATGGCCGAAAGCTTCAGTATCGAGCGTCGCAAAATGATGCGCTTTCTCGGCGCCAAGGTTGTACTCACGCCAGCGTCGCTCAAAGGCAGCGGCATGTTGGCCAAGGCGGTCGAACTGGCGGAAAAACACGGCTGGTTCCTGGTTCGTCAATTCGAAAATGAGGCCAATGCCGACGCGCATTCACGAACCACTGCACCGGAGATCCTCGAGGCATTTGCCGACGACACGCTTGATTACTGGGTCACCGGTTTCGGCACCGGAGGTACGTTAAAGGGCGTATCCCGAGTTCTCAAGGAAAAAAGTCCACAAACGAAGGTAATTGTTTGCGAGCCAGACAACTCACCAATCTTGGGCAGTGGCATCCCGCAGGAACGAAGCGAAAACGGTGCTCCAAAGGACAGCCATCCGTTGTTTCGACCGCATTTGATGCAAGGCTGGAGCCCGGACTTTATCCCGAAGCTAACCGAAGACGTCGTCAATGCGAAATTGATCGACGAGATTCTTCCGATCGCCGGTGACGACGCACTCGATTTGTCGCGGGCACTGGCGCGTGACGAAGGCATTTTCGTTGGGATTTCCGCAGGGGCAACACTCGCTGGCGCAATGGCTATCGCACGTAAAGCAGAGCCCGGCGCTAATATTCTCTGTATGTTGCCGGATACTGGAGAGCGTTATCTGAGCACGCCGATGTTCGAGGACATTCCGGCGGATATGACAGAAGACGAACAAGAGATCGCGCGCTCTACGCCAAACTACCGATTTGATGCTCCACCGGCCGTTGCTGCCGACGATGTGGAAACCTCGCCGGCAACGGCAGACGCGATCGCATTCCTGGATGATGCTACCAACGATAACGACAACCCGGTTGTGCTGTTTGCGCTTGAGTGGTGTGAATTCTGCTGGTCGGTTCGAAAACTGTTGGCCGATTACCAAATCCCTTACCGGTCCATTGATCTCGATTCCGTTGCGTATCAAGAAGAAAATCGCGGTGGCAATATCCGTGCGGCGATTCATGAACGTACGGGCTTACGGACAATCCCGCAGATCTATGTCGGTGGCGAGCATATCGGCGGAGCGACTGAGTTCTTTGATGCCTTAAAGGATGGCAGCATGCGAACGCTGCTCGAGAAAAATAACGTCAACTGGAATCGGTCGGTCAATACCGATCCGTACTCTTACTTACCAGGCTGGCTGCACAAACGTTAAAGATGTGCTAGACATCGTCGAAAAAGTACATGCCCAGTGTCTCGGCAACGCAGGCGGGTTTGCGCTCATCTTCTATTTCGATGCGGACCTCCGACGTCAATAGCAAAGCACCGGCACGGCGTCGTGCCTGCAGAATTTTTGCACGACCACGGACACGCGCGCCGCACGGCACTGGCGAATAAAAACGGACTTTATTGACACCAAAATTTATTGCCCGCGCTAGGTTTTGAACTTCAATAAAGCCGCTCGTTAACGCCGGAATCAGCGCAAGCGTTAAGTAACCATGCGCGATCGTCTTTCCGTCCGGCATTTCCCTCGAGGCACGCTCGGTGTCGACATGAATCCACTGATAATCCGCCGTAGCTTCGGCAAACTGGTCAATACGATTCTGATCGATGATGGCCCAGTCGGAGAGCCCCACCTCTGCTCCCTCGAGCACTTTGGCATCTTCTATTGATTTGATAACGTGCAAATGCCGGTCCTTATTTCTAGTCGCATGTTGTCGTACACCGCTAGAAATACACAGATACCTTAGCTGCCGCAAGTGTTATGTTTGTTTGTTATGGCATTTGACGCGTCAACCCAAGCAAAAATATTTGCGGTGGTACTTGCCGCTGGCGAGTCGCGCCGCTTTGGTACTACAAAGCAACTCGCGACTTTTCGCGGCGAAAAATTCGTGCACGGAGCCGCCCGAATCGCGCGCGATTGCTGCGCCGATAACACGGTTATTGTGGTCGGCCACAAGGCGTCAGAGGTTTGCCGCGCGACAGATCGACAGTGCCAGTTCGTGCTGATCAACGATCGCTACAAAGGTGGTCTGGGTTCATCGATCGCGCTTGCCGCAAATGCATTGGCCCATGCCGCCGACGCGCTATTGCTAATACTTGCGGACCAACCGTTGATAACGACGAGACACCTGCGCGAGCTCATCGCAGCGTGGTCCGGCGCTGATGACAACATCGTTGCGACGCAATTTGACAACGTAAAAGGGCCGCCCATATTGATGCCGACTGCCGCATTTTCATTGCTGCAGACGCTGTCTGGCGATCAGGGCGCAAAGCACTTGCTGGAAAACGAAAATTTTCAGCTTACGACGGTACGCTTCGACAACGCGCGCATCGATATTGACACGCCCGAAGACCTCGAGCGGCTGAATCAGGTTGTTGATTGACCGTGCTCGGTACAGCGCTCACAATTTACCCAGCCCGAATCGCCGTTGGCGTAATGCTCCTTCTTCCAGATTGGCAGCCGAACTTTCAATGCATCGATGATGTAACGGCACGCCTGAAAGGCTTCGTGCCGATGCGCTGAAGAGACACCAACCCAGACCGCACAATCTCCAATTTCGAGCATGCCGGTGCGGTGCACACAATGCGCCTGCAACAGAGAATATTCGGCACGCGCCTCTGCCAGAACTTTTTCCCCTTCTTTGATCGCTAACGGCTCGTACGCTTCATACTCGAGCCGCAAGACCTCATGGCCGTCGTTTAAGTTACGCACCCATCCTTCAAAGCCGCAGTAGGCGCCGGCCCGCGGATTGAAAAGCTGCCGACGCAGCGAATCCGGATCGATCTCGTCAGGAGATACGGCCAGCACGTCAGCCACCAGCAACCGGCGGAAACAGAAGCACCGTATCGCCATCGCTAATGTCTGCCTGCCAGTCCGACATTTCGTCGTTGATCGCAACCTTGCAATGGCCGACTGGTTCCGACGAGCCGTGGCGACCGCGTGTCGCCTCAAAGACGTCAGTGGCGGTAGACACTTCAATAGTCAAGGTTTCTTCGTCGATGCCGGCATTCTCCCGAAACATCGCAAAATAACGAACGCGGATCGTTTTCATCGTAACGCCTGCAGAATACTTCCAGCCAAATCGTCCGGCGTGTTGATATTGTCAAGCGCTACCGGATTCGGCTGCTGCAAAAGTTCGGTCTCCGCTTGAATAAGTATTTTCCTTGGGCACACTAGTCCGCCATCAACGAAACCGCGAATTATAGTATCGCTTCCAGACCGATAGACGGCGCAAAGCGGCTCAGGAAGACCGTCATGGCTGCTGCGATACGCCGTGAATGGCTTGTCCACCGCAGTTTGGTCTATTAGAAATTCTAGCGTCGCGTGATCGAGATTCGGCAGATCGCAGGCGACGACGAGCCAGTCGACATCCGGGTGTTCATGCATTGCGCTCAGTATGCCGGCGACCGGTCCGATGTCATCGTAGCGATCGACTATCTGCGGAAAACGGCTGCGTTCTGGATCGTCCTGTTGCTCACGACGAGCGGAAACGAACTGCCGGTCGGTGACAGACTGCAGTAACACGAATACGTTTTCGATTTGGCTGCAGCCGTCGCGCTGTAGCAGCGCTTTGTCCTGTCCCATGCGTCGACTCTCGCCGCCCGCCAAAACAAGGCCATACAGACGTTGCACGCTAGTCACTGTGCTCGAAATCCTGTTTGCCGCCAAACTTGGCGATCAACCTCGTCTCGCCAATGATAATGTCGTGAGATAGAGCCTTACACATATCGTATATCGTTAGCGCAGCAACCGACGCACCGGTCAGCGCCTCCATTTCGACGCCGGTCTTATGATGTACCTTGCAGCGACACTCGATTATGGCTTCGTCGCTGTCCACACGAATTTCGATATCACAGCTTTCGAGCCCGAGCGGATGGCAAAACGGAATTAGTTCGTGGGTTTTTTTCGCTGCCATAACGCCGGCGATAATCGCCGTCGCGAACACTGGACCTTTCTTGCTGTTGATCTCATCGCCATCGATGGCCGCAACGACAGACTCCGGCAAATGAACGATGCTGCGCGCAACCGCCTCGCGCCCACTGACGTTCTTGTTGCTGACATCGACCATCGCTGGTCGGTTGTACTCATCGATATGGGTAAGTTTGCTCACTAACCGCCAATCCTGTACATCTCGACTTTCGATAATGGGTGCGCTTCGGCAACGTCCGGACGACGCAATTCGCTATAGCGATCTGCCCGTTGTAGCCAAATTCGCGACAAGATATCCGCGAGTTCACTATCGTCGGCGCCATTCCGGAGAGGCTCGCGCAAATCTGTGCCGTGGGTCGCGAACAGACAAGTATAAAGCACGCCGTCGGCCGATAGCCGTGCCCGCGAGCAACTACCGCAAAACGGCGCGGTAACGGATGAAATGAAGCCGATTTCGCCCTGCCCATCTTCATAGTGATAGCGTTGCGCGACCTCGCCTGGATAGTTCGGTCCAATCGGCCGCAGCGGCCAGCACTGTTGCACCGATGCCAACAATTCACTCGACGGCACCACCTGATCCATGCGCCAGCCATTGCAATTGCCAACGTCCATGAACTCTATCAATCGCACGATATGTCCCGTACCACGAAAATAATCCACGAGGTCGATGACGGTATGCTCATTGACGCCGCGTTGCACAACAACATTAATTTTGATTGGCGCGAGACCCGCGGCTTCGGCGCCCGCGATGCCGTCGAGCACCCGACGCAAGTCCCCTCGCCCACCGCTCATCAGCTTGAATACTTCTTCGTCAAGGCTATCGAGGCTGATCGTTACGCGATGCAATCCGGCGCGCGCAAGATCTTGGGCTATCGGCGCAAGCAACATAGCATTTGTCGTCAGCGCAAGATCCTCGACGCCCGGCAGCGCTGTGAGGCCGGCAACGAGCTCGGGCAATTTCTTGTCCAACAGCGGTTCACCGCCGGTCAGCCGCAGCTTTGAAACGCCCAGGCCGGTTGCCACTTTAGCCACGGTCAGTATTTCCGCATGCGTCAGTCGATCGGAACGCTGTAGAAATTCATAGTCATCGTGAAATTCGGACACTGGCATGCAATACGGACAACGGAAGTTGCAGCGGTCCAGCAACGAGATGCGCAGGTCGTGTAGCGGACGCGCAAGTGCGTCCCGTAGCGGCTCGTGCTCCGCGGGTTTCAGCTCAATTCGAGGGCTTCGAGAGTGCATGGCTACATTTTGCAACATTTGACGCTTTATTTTCGCAGCTTTTGTCGGCATGCTGCCCGGCCTATGGACGTGACATTTAGTAAAGATGAGATCGCATTCCGCGACGAGGTTCGAGACTTCTTCCAGACGGAGTATCCCGCAGACCTGCTAGATAAGCAGAACCGGGGCATTTCACTGTCCAAGGACGATTATGTGCGCTCTATGAAGGCCCTGCACAAACGCGGCTGGGCCGGCGTGAATTGGCCTGTGGAATATGGCGGTACTGGATGGTCACCGGTGCAAAAATACCTTTTTGCGATCGAAATGGCGGAAGCGAACGCGCTGGACATCATCGCATTCGGCCTGAATATGGTCGGACCGGTCATCTACACATTCGGTACCGAAGAACAGAAACAACGGTTTCTGCCGGACATACTTGCGAGTAATGTGTGGTGGTGCCAAGGCTATTCGGAACCTGGGTCCGGCTCCGATCTTGCATCATTGAAAATGCGTGCCGACCGCGCCGGCGATCATTACATTGTTAATGGCACAAAGACCTGGACGACCTTAGGCCAGTTTGCCGACTGGATATTCTTGCTCGCGCGCACTACCACCGATGTTGCCCGCCGGCAGGAAGGCATCAGCTTTTTGCTGGTCGATATGTCAACACCAGGCGTCAGCGTGAAACCGATAATCACAATTGAGGGCGATCACGAAGTCAATGAAATCCACTTCGAGGACGTCAAGGTGCCAGTCGAAAATCTCGTCGGCGAAGAAGGTAAAGGCTGGACCTATGGCAAGGTATTATTGCAACACGAACGCACAAACATTGCCGGTGTCGCACGTTCCAAAGTTCGATTGAATAGACTTTACGAGCAAACAAAAAATTCTATTCGTGGCGCCGCGCCGCTCTCTGACGATCGAAATTTCATGCGCAGGCTTGCGGCGGTTGAGGTCGAACTCAAGGCGCTCGAATACACCGAGCTCCGTACGTTGGCTGCAGTGGCCTCCGGCACAGCACCGGGGCCCGAATCGTCGATTCTGAAAATTAAAGGCACGGAGCTGCAGCAGGCCATCGACACGCTGTATGTCGACGCTGCCGGCTACTACTCGCTGCCATTTGTACCAGAACAATACGGACCTGATTTCGCCGGGGAACGCTTAGGCGACGGTGCCGAGACCAAGACTTTGCTGAAGTATTTCAACTACCGCAAAGCCTCAATTTATGGCGGATCAAACGAAATTCAAAAGAATATTATTTCCAAGCACGTGCTTGGACTATAAGTGCGGCAGGCAATGAATTTTTCACTCGATGACACTCAGACGATGCTGGCCGACAGCATCGAAAAGTTTATTGAAAACGATTACGACTTTGAGTCACGCCAGAAGTATTCCGGCAGCGACACAGGCTTCAGTATTGACGTGTGGAAAATGTTTGCAGAACTGGGTTGGACCGCGGTGCCGTTCAGCGAGGACGACGGCGGTTTCGGCGGTAGTCCGATCGATGTGATGATAATGATGCAGCGTTTTGGTCGTGCGTTGATTGTCGAACCCTACCTCGCCAACATCATTCTATCTGGTGGAATATTAAGACGCGCTGCCAACGCCGAACAACGAGAGCGCTGGCTGCATCCAATCATCGCCGGCGATCTGCACGCGTCGTTAGCGTTCGTCGAACCTCAGGGTCGTTACGATCTCGCCAATATTGCGACTACCGCAAGCGCAGAAGGCGATGGCTGGATACTCGATGGCCGCAAAGGCTATGTGCTGAATGGCCGCAACGCCGAACTGCTGCTCGTACCGGCAAGAACCTCTGGCGCGCAGAGCGACGCCGATGGCATTACATTGTTTGCAATCGATGCAAGCACGGATGGCGTTTCGATTGACGACTATCCGACCGTCGACGGCCATCAAGCCGCCGAAATTGTGCTCGACGACGTTCGCGTTGACAGCGAAGCTGTCATCGGCAATGTCGACGCTGGCTTCGCCGCATTGGATGCGACGATCGATGACGCGACGCTGGCCGTATGCGCGGAGGCAGTTGGCATCATGCAAGTCTTGAAAGACAAAACCGTCGAATATGCCAAGAATCGCATACAGTTTGGTGTACCGATTGGCAGCTTTCAAGCATTGCAGCATCGTATGGTGGACATGCTAACCGACTGTGAACAAAGTCAATCCCTGTTGATGTGGGCGACCATGGTTAATGCCGCTGGTCAAAGCGATGCGAAACGCGCCATTAGTGCCATCAAATACAAAATTGGCACGACTGGCCGTAAAGTCGGCGAAGAAGCGGTTCAGATCCATGGCGGCATGGGCGTCAGCTGGGAACTCGACATTGCCCATTACTTCAAGCGCTTGGTCACCATTGGGCAGATTTTCGGTAACGCGGACTGGCACCTCGACAAGCTTGCTGCCTGATCATTAGCAAACCACGATGATTCCAAAAAGCGTCGCCGCTTTTTTTGCGAGCAACCAGGAACTTCTGTGGTTGGACGACACTGACCTATTCGCATCGCCACCCGGCAGAGGCTGCGCCTGCCTGATAAGATCAGCGGCATGCAACCGTCCGGCATCATTACAATCACCACCGATTTCGGCCACAAGGGCCCATTTGCCGCCGTCATGAAAGGCGTCATTCTCGGTCGTTTCCCGGACGCGAGAGTCGTCGACCTGGCACATGACATCCCGGCGCAATGGCCCCCGGAGGCTGGCTTCTGGGTTCGTCACGCCTACAAATATTTTCCAAAGGGTACCGTGCATGTTGCGATTGTCGATCCCGGAGTCGGCACCGAACGTGAAATTCTATTGGTCGAGTACGACGATCACGTTTTCATAGCCCCTGACAACGGTTTGCTTGGCAGATTGCTCGACGATGCTGACGACGCCGACATTTATCACCTCGACGCTTCTCGTCTGGCGCGTCTCGGCATCGATAACCCCAGCGCGACGTTTCACGGCCGTGACATTTTTGCTCCGCTGGCAGCAGAATTAGCCGCAGACCGGATTAACGTGGCGGATGTTGGCCGACCAACGCTGGACTGGACGCCGGGTTGGCTTGACGACCCGGAAGTCGACCACGACAGCGTGACCGGAGCGATCGTTACTGTGGATGCATTTGGTAATTTGATCAGCAATATCGACCAACGCGCACTCGCTAGTTTCGACAACCCGATCGCGCTGATCGGCGGCCACAAGATCCAGATGCTGCAAACCTACGGCCGCGCCAAACCCGGTGATTTTCTCGCACTAATTAACTCTTTTGGCGTCGTCGAGATCGCTAAAGCCGAAGGAAGCGCCGCCGAAGGATTAGGACTCGAGCGCGGTGCACCGCTGACGATAAGGGACAGCGAAGACTAGTTCTGGCCCTGCATCGCCTGTTTTTCGATTTTCGCCCAAGAATCACGCAACGTGACAATGCGATTGAACACCCGCGACGACGCCGAGTCGTCGACCACGTCCGGGCTAAAGTAACCAAGTCGTTCGAACTGTACCGCCTCACCAACCGCAAGATCTGCCAGAGTTGGTTCGAGTTTAGCGGCAACGCTCTCCAATGAGTTCGGGTTCAACAAGCTGTTTGGATCGTCCGCGGTGTTTGGGTTTACTTCGGTGAATAATCGATCGTATAGCCTAACCTCGGCATCAACGGCGTGTTCTGCCGACACCCAGTGGATGGTGCCTTTGACTTTGCGGTCGCTGCTGCCCGTTCCGCTGCGTGTATCCGGATCATAGGTGCAGTGCAGTTCAACTACAGTGCCATTGCTATCGGTAACAAACTCGTCACAGCGAATGATGTAGGCCGATCGCAATCGAACTTCGCCATTGGGCTTTAGGCGAAAAAACTTGCGTGGCGCGTCAATCATGAAATCATCCTGTTCGATCCACAGCTCGCGAGAAAACGGCACTTCGCGCGTGCCCATATTGGCGTCGTTCGGATGATTCATTGCCCGCATCATCTCGATCTGCTTTTCCGGATAGTTCGTCACGACCACCTTCAAGGGTTTCAGCACGGCCATACGCCGCTCGGCAGAATCTCCGAATGATTCGCGAACGCTGTTTTCGAGCATGCCCATCTCAATAAGCTTGTCTTTCTTAGTCACGCCCGCACGTGCGACAAAATCACGCAGGGCTGCGGCCGAGTAGCCGCGACGTCGCATGCCAGCGATCGTCGGCATGCGTGGATCGTCCCAACCCGAAACGACGCCCGCATCGATCAGCGCACCAAGCTTACGTTTACTCGTAATCGTGTAAGCCAGGTTCAGCCGCGAAAACTCGATCTGACGCGGGCGATTAGCGGGCCGGACCTGATCGAGAAGCCAGTCGTACAGTGGACGATGGTCTTCGAATTCGAGCGTGCACAGTGAGTGCGTAATGGCTTCGAATGCGTCCGACAACGTGTGTGCAAAATCGTACATCGGGTATATGCACCAGGTGTCGCCCGTACGCTGATGCGTTATATGACGAATTCGGTACAGCGCCGGGTCACGCAAATTCATATTGGGTGACGACATATCGATCTTGGCGCGCAACACGTGTTCGCCATCGCCGAACTCACCGTCGCGCATACGTCGCAACAAATCGAGATTTTCTTCCACCTGTCGGCCGCGATACGGGCTGTCCTTGCCAGGTTCGGTCAAGGTGCCACGATACTCGCGGATCTCTTCGGCGCTCAGGCTATCGACATAGGCGAGCCCTTTTTCGACCAGTTTTTCCGCTGCGGCGTATAAGCCGTCAAAATAGTCTGACGCGTGCGTTAACCGGTCTTCCCAATCGAAGCCAAGCCAGCGGACATCGCTTTCAATCGCGTTGACGTACTCTTGATCTTCTTTGCCGGGATTCGTGTCGTCAAAACGCAAAAAAGTGTGGCCACCTGTCTCCGCGGCAACGCCGAAATTCAGGCAAATCGACATCACATGGCCAACATGCAAATAGCCGTTCGGCTCTGGCGGAAAGCGAGTCACGATCGTGTCGTGCTTACCCGTCTCGAGGTCATCGTGAATGATCTGGCGGATGAAGTCCCGCGGTGCGGCATCACTCATCAATTGGCGTGTCCCAGTATAAAGTCGCGGTATTGTAGTGATCCTTTGGGAATTTGGCCAAGCCGCGAGCCATTTTCTGTACAATATCGCGCTTTGCCCGCAGGCCGAAGTTCACCAGTAAGACGTTCTAAAGATGCCGACGATTACCCTTCCAGACGGATCGGTCCGAGAGTTTGACGGAGCGACCAGCGGTGCACAGATTGCGAAGAGCATAGGCTCTGCCCTCGCCAAGGCCGCTGTGGCCGTTCGCGTCGATGGCGTACTTTGGGATCTGAATCGCGGCCTCGAGTCGGATGTAACAGTTGAGATTATCACCCGCGACTCTGACGATGGCCTCGAGCTGTTGCGGCACGATGCCGCGCACATTCTCGCAGAAGCCGTTAAGGAACTGTGGCCCGAGACACAGGTGACGATTGGGCCGGCGATCGATAACGGCTTTTACTACGATTTCGCGCGCAAGGAACCGTTTACCGAAGAAGATCTTGCGGTCATCGAGAAACGCATGCACGAGATTGTCAATCGAAATGAAAAAATCGAGCGTGAGGTCTGGGATCGCGATGAAGCTGCGGAATTCTTCCACAGCATCGGCGAGCACTACAAGGCCGAAATTATCGAGGCCATCCCGGCAAATGAGACACTGACGCTGTATCGGCAAGGGGACTTCATTGACTTATGCCGTGGCCCTCACCTGCCATCAACCGGCAAACTCGGTAAGGCCTTCAAACTAACGCACGTGTCCGGTGCGTACTGGCGCGGCGATTCGAATAACGAAATGCTGCAGCGCGTCTACGGGACCGCGTGGTCGAACGACAAACAGCTCAAGAAGTATCTGCACATGCTTGAGGAAGCCGATAAGCGCGATCATCGGCGTCTCGGAAAAGTCATGGACCTGTTTCATTTCCAGGAAGAGGCGCCTGGTGCCGTCTTTTGGCACCCGAAAGGTTGGAACTTGTTTCAGAGCTTAATCGGTTTCATGCGACAGCAGCAGAATGCGGCAGGTTATGACGAGATCAATACGCCAGAACTGATGCATCGATCGCTATGGGAGGCCTCCGGTCACTGGGAAACGTTCGGCGATAGCATGTACACAACCGAAACGGTTGACGGCCGTCATTACGCGATCAAACCGATGAACTGCCCGGGACACGTTCAAGTCTTCAAGCAGGGAATTACCAGCTACCGCGATTTGCCATGTCGCCTTGCGGAATTCGGCAAGTGTCATCGCCACGAACCCTCCGGCGCCTTGCACGGAATGATGCGTGTACGTGCGTTCACGCAGGATGATGCGCATATTTTTTGCACGCCGGAACAGATAACGGACGAATCGATTGCAGTCTGCGATCTAATCCTGGGTATTTATAGGGTTTTTGGTTTCGACGACATTCGTATCAAATTCGCCGATCGCCCCGAGGTTCGAGTTGGTGCCGACGACGTCTGGGATCAGGCCGAAGCGGCGTTACTGAAAGCGCTCGAGGTCGCGGGCCTCGATTTCACGCACAATCCAGGCGAAGGTGCGTTTTACGGACCCAAGCTCGAGTTCGTCCTTCGGGATGCCATTGGCCGCGACTGGCAGTGCGGAACGCTACAGGTTGATCTCAACATGCCGGGACGCCTCGGGGCCACCTACATCGGCGAGGATGGTGAAAAGCACCTGCCGGTCATGTTGCATCGAGCAATTTTTGGATCGCTAGAACGTTTCATCGGAATCCTCATCGAACACCACGCAGGAAACCTGCCACTTTGGCTCGCACCAACTCAGATAAAAGTACTAACGATTACGTCCGAAGCAGATGATTTCGCTGAAGAAGTCGTCGCTAGGTTTGGAGCGGCCGGCCTACGCGCCGACGCCGATTTGCGCAATGAAAAAATTTCCTACAAAGTACGGGAACATAGTGTCGCGAAGGTCCCCGTGCTGCTGGCCGTCGGGCAACGAGAGGTCGAAACGCGGAGCGTAGCGCTGCGCCGACTCGGCTCGAAGCAGCAACGGGTTATCTCTCTCGACGAAGCAGTCCACGAGCTGTCCGAAGAAGTCGAAACTCGCTCGTAACAAGTCGCTGCAAACTAAACGTGACGGGAGATGCACTCTGACTGTGCGCCGTGTCACAGATTCGTGACTCTGTCGGCGCCTACTATCAATTCTCGGTAAGCTCGAGGATATACTGCCCAGACGCAAGGATTGCGTAAGGTATTCGACATAAAACGCGTGGAGAAAACGGCGTGGCGCTGGACTCAATCAAGACACAGGTACTGATACTACATAGCGAACAGAGCACCCTGGACAACCTCAGCGCTGGGATCGACGATCGTTATACAGTCCACTGTGCCTCCAGTGGTACTGAAGCCCTGAATACTCTCGGCGAGACGCCGATTCACGTCATTATTTCGGAACAAGACCTGCCAGGCATGAGCGGCGTCGAGGCGCTGCGCGAAGCCAAAAAACGCTCACCTGAAACTATTGGCATCCTGCTCGCCGGCAACAACGAGCAAGGTCTAGAGGCCCTGGTCGGCGAAAAAGAAGTCTTTCAGGTCGTTCGCGGCGGAATATCTGGCGACGACTTGGTCAAATTGATCGATGATGCGACACGTCAGATGCGGCTGCTCGCGCTCGCGGAATCGGCGAACGACACGGCTGCGAATCCCGACGAACCAGTATCCGAACATATCGTCATGGAGACGTCCGAAAACGGTTCCACAATTATCAGCGATGGCACCGGCGCGCTGCCGGTACTGGACCCGAAAAAAGTCTCCGCTGCGCAAGCGGCAGGATCGCATGCGGTTGACATCCTTGTGCTAACGAAAGATCAGGAATTTCTTGCCACGGTAAAAGAATCGTCTCGTGGCATGCACAATGTGCGTTATGCCAACACCCTGGGGCAAGCAGAACAAGCACTCGCGAAGCACAAGATCGGTGTCGCCGTTGTTGACGCCGCGATGGTTGGCGAAAAGGTCGAAAAGCTAACTCTGCACCTTCGCAAGCGAAAAGAACGCCTTGTCAGTATTGTTGCCGGCCGACGCGATGACGGCGAGATGCTGATGGATCTGATTAATCGCGGCAAGGTGTATCGTTTTCTTTTGAAGCCGGTCTCCCCAGGCCGCGCACGACTCGCAGTCGAAGCATCCGTCAAACACCACATTGAGGCCCCGGACTCGGCGTTCAAAGTGACGGCGTCGGCCGAGGCGGCCGCCACGCCAGTTGCCAAACCGAAACCAAAACCAAAATCGAAACCCGCCGCGAAACCGGTCGCGAAACCGGCGGCGAAACCGGCGGCGGTGACGAAATCGAAACCGAAGCCAGCACCAAAAACGACGCCGAAGCCAACGTCGAGGCCGAAGCCGACGCCGAAACCGGAATCGATATCAGCCACGGACATTGTGCCGCAACCACCAGAGAGGCCGGCGCCGAAGGTCAAGCCGGAGCCTGTACCGAATCCCGAACCACTGGTCATTTCAGCCGACGACGGTCTATCGATACCGTTCGATGGTGACGAATCGAGCTTCACTCAGACAATGACCGGCATCGTCGAGAAAGTTACCAAGAAGTTCTCGACGGCGAAGGATGAAGAAACCGTCACGGCCGACGCAGACATGATGCCGCCGATGTCGCTTGACGTTAGTGCCAGCGCCGGTGGCTCGTTGTTCAAAATTCCGAAAATCCTCGGCATCGGCGCAGTTGTTGTCATCGCAATCGTCGCCGCCGGTCTCTGGATGTATGCGGGTACGAATGATGCTGTTAACGACGTAGTACCGGGCGATGAGTCCACCGTCACGCAGAGCTCGACCACTGAGGAAGATCTCGTCGTCGATGCGCCGGCTGTCCCGGAGGCCGCTCAAGACCTCTCAGCCGATGAATTGCTTGACGAAGCACGTCTCGCTCGCGACGCCGGACAAATCTTTTATCCGAGTGGCAACAATGCGATTGAGCTATTTGCTGCGGCGGCCGCTTTATCGCCCGAAAACAAAACTATCGAAGCAGAGCTTGCATCGGTACTCGATGAAGCTTTCGCAATGGCTGAGACCGCGATGCTAGAACGCCGTACTGAAGATGCGGTCGCGGCGCTCGCCCGCGTCAGACTGGTTGATGCTGACAATGCGCGCCTGCCATTTCTCTCGGCACAGCTTTCGCAAATGCAACTTCGCGATCATCTCGACGATGCGCGCGTAGCAATTCGTGCAAATCGATTCCAGGACGCGACGAACGCGCTAAGGGCCGCGAGCGCACTAAACGTTGCGGACACAACCGAAATCGACGCAGTCACAGACGAATTATCGGCCACTCGCAGCGCACAGCGTGTTGACGACGTTCTCGCGCAGGCGGCTGCAAGTCTGGATCTAGGGAATTTGATCTCGCCGCCAAATGACAACGCAAGCTACCTATACGAACTCGTTCTGTCGAACGATCCGGACAATACCGCGGCTCTGCAGGGCCTGACGGTTATCGCCAGCAAGCTGGTCTTGCAGGCACGAACACAAATAGACGGGGGCCGTTTCGATCAGGCGGAGGGCCTGCTCAACGAAGCCCGCCGCCTTGACCCAACGAGCGAGGAAGTCGCCGCGGCAACGCAGGCAGTGACGGATGCTCGTCAACGTATTGCCAACGATCAACGTCGTCGCCAAGAGGCAAGCCAGGCAGCTGCACGCGCGGAAGCCGAGCGTCTGGCCGATCTTCAGAAAGCCGAGGAGCAACGCCGGGCGGCAGCCGCGGCCGCTGTCGCTAAACCCGCCGCCGAAGTTGTCGCCGACGCCGTCGCGGAGCAAACGGACGATATTGAACCGGAGGTCTTGGCCGTGACCGATGCGCCGGTCGAGGAGGCCTTAAGCTTGTCGCTGGCCGACGAATCATTTTCCGACGAAACTCTGGCCAACAGAGCACCGGCCGACCAATTTACCGGCAACGCGATTGTCGATGACGTGGCAGAACCCTTACGGCCCATGTCAGCCGCGCCGATCGCCGTCAGTGCGCTAACCCGTACAAAATACGTCGCGCCGAAATATCCACGCGCCGCCGAACGTCGCAATCTTTCCGGCTGGGTCGACGTCATGTTCACCGTCGCGGTCGATGGCTCGACTAAGGACATCGAAATTGCCGAGTCAAATCCCGGTGACGTATTTGTCAACGCGGCAACTCGCGCGGTCGAAAATTGGGAATTCGAACCAGTTATCGAAAACGGCGAACTTACCGAGAAACGCGCCGCCGTTCGGATGATGTTTGCGATCGAATGAGTCTCTTGCTGTAATCCCGGACTTTTGTCGCGTCACTAATGCGGCAATGGACTACGACGCTTTTTCTCGTTAGTCTAAACTCGTCTTAAGGAGCGTCTGGGGAATAAAACGTGCCTGAACAAGCAGTTGTCGGCGACAGCGGACCCGTTCGAAAACAACAACAACGCTCAATCGTTACACAGCATAAACTGCTTGATGCCGCGACCGAAGCATTTTCTGAAAACGGCTTCAAAGGCACGTCGACGCGCGACATTGCTGATCGTGCTGGTGTACACCATCCGTTAATCACCTATCATTTCAAGAACAAGAAACAACTGTGGCGCGCTGCCACTGATCGTATCTTTCGTGACTTCACTGGCGCATTGGTCACGGCGATTGCGGATGTGCCGCAATTGAATCCGCGTCTTCGCGCGGAAACCTTTATTCGCACTTACGTTCGCTACTCGTACAAACAGCCTGCACTGCACAAGATTATCCTGCAGGAATCGAGCCATCCAAGCGATCGACTGGACTGGCTGGTCGAGAATCATCTCCGTCCAATTTTTGAAGAGGTCGTAGGCTATATCGAAGATCTGCAGAAAGTCGGCATCGCGCCGGCCGGAAACCCGGCGTTGTTGTTTAATATGATTCGTGTAACCGCCGGCGGACTGCTTGCCTTGTCGCTCGAGATTAAAGATACCAGCGGTATTGATTTCGACGCCGACGGCGCGCTCGACGAGCTTTCGGACCTAATCATTCGTTGCTTTTTTGGCGGAGAACAGCGCGGCTGACTCAGCGGCCCGCCAATACTCTTTGCATTTCGGCAGCAATAGACAGTGCAATTGCGGCCGGCCCTTGGCCACCCAGATCGATCCCAGCAGGGCCATGCACACGGTCGACTAGATTCGTGGCTACGTCCCCAAGCTCTTCAAATAATCTTTGCCGGCGCCCTTCTGGACCCAGCAAGCCTATGTACGCAATGTCGGTATCGGCGAGCTGCCGCAGGTAGCTACGGTCGCTCGCAATATGATGACTCATGACGACCGCCATATCGTAGAGATCAAGATCCAGCGCTGTAGAGACTTCCTCTGCGGGACAACAAAGTTTTTGCTCGGCAGCTGCGAATTCGTTGTTGTCGATATTCGCCGGCCGATGATCAACAACCGTACAGCGCCACCCCAGCTCCGCCGCGAACGAGATTACCGGTTCTGCATCAAGCCCGGCACCGAGAATCAAGATCCGCGGTACCGGAGCGACCACCGAATAAAAAACGAAAATCTCGCCGCCTGACAACGCCAACTTGCTCTGTCCCGCGTCGTGCATCGTAAGTAACTCCTCATACTTCGTCCGTATGAGTTCAATGACATCGGCATCGAGGCCAAAACTCCGCGACGAATCCAGTGTTTGGACGAGGCTTGCACCTGCTGCAATCCTATCCACATCTGAGCTAACGACAATGGCCATGATCCCGCGCTCGGTCCCTGATAGAACGTCAACAAGCGCCACAAAGGGCTCATAGCTATTGCCATCCGTCAGCGGCTGTAGAAACACACGCATCAGCCCGTCACAGCCGACACCCAGACCCCAAAGTTCATCGTTATCGTCGGACAAGTCGTATGACACGATTTGCGGCCTGCCAGATTCGATGACCTGCCGCGCGCGAATGGCCAGGTCACCTTCGAGGCAGCCACCCGAAAGCATGCCTTTAAATATCCCGTTTTGATCAATCAGCATGCAAGCACCCGGCTTGCTGTAGGTCGAGCCACAAGTTTCGATTACCGTCGCAAGCACCATTGGCTGCCGATTTTGACGGCGAGACTCGAAAAATTCGATCAGTCTGCGATAGTGCATTTAGGCCTTTCGGGAATACCCGTATATTAAAACGATCTAGATTGTCACTCTGAACCGAGGGTCCAATGCTTGAAAGGGCCGCGTAAGGTCCTACATCGGAGAGCCTGGTTGAGAACACCCGGTCCTCGAACCGGCATCAAGGAGAACGATTATGAACCAAACAGCAACGCATCCGATAGCCATTACGGACAAGGATTTTAGTGAGCAGGTCTTGCAATCGGAACAACCGGTTCTGGTCGATTTCTGGGCGGAGTGGTGTGCGCCGTGTCGTGCGCTCGGACCGGTCATCCATACGCTGGCGGCAGATTTTGATGGCAAAGCCAAGATTGCGAAAATTGACGTCGATGCCAATCAGCAAGTGGCGGCGCAATACGGAATTCGATCGATCCCGACGGTTATTCTTTTCGACAAGGGACAAGTCGTAGAGACGTTTGTCGGCGTCCGGCCGAAAAGCGATTACGCCGGCGCGATCGACAAATTAGCATGAGGTTTACGCAGACAAGCGTATGGGTGTCTCGATCGAGTTTCCTCGAGTGAACGGGATATCCACACACCGGTCTTCACAGCACCTCCCTAATTCTGTAATACATCATACCGAGCGCCAATGCCGGGTTCGCAAACCAGCGGCCGCCGGGCAATTTCAGATGGCGGACGCGGGCAAATACATCGAACTGTTCGGAGTCACCGCAGACGACGTCGGCCAGCATCTTGCCGGCAAGATGCGTGGGCGCGACACCGTGGCCCGAATACCCCTGCGCGAAATAGGTGTTGCCTTCAATGCGTCCAAACTGTGGGATTCGATTTATGCTAATCGCAATATAGCCACCCCACTCGTAATCAATTCGAACATCCTCTAACTGCGGGAATACGCTGATCATTTTTGGCTGCAGCACGGCGCTGATGTCTTTCGGTTTCCGGCCTGAGTAGTTACACAAGCCACCGAACAACAGGCGATTATCGGCAGACAGGCGGAAGTAGTCGAGTGCCACACGCTGATCGCAGCACGCGGAATCTTTGGGCAATAATTCGTTGGCCAATTCGCGCGGCAAAGCTTCAGTCGCGATAATGTAACTGCCGGCGGGAATAATGGAGCTGCGAAGTCTCGGCTCAGCGTCACCGAGATAAGCATTTCCCGCCAGAATTATCTTATCCGCCCGAATCGACCCGATACTCGTATCGACGCGCGGTTTTGCGCCATGACGAATTTTTGTAACACGCGACTGCTCGAATACTTGCGCACCTTGTTGTGCCGCCGCTCGCACTTCACCGATACAGAGGTTCAGCGGATGAAGATGACCATTGCCCGCGTTGACAAGCCCACCAACATACTTGTCCGAGCCGACAAACTCGGGCATACGCGATTTTTCGATTAACTCGACAGTATGCGGATAGTTCTTGCGACGTTTTTGCGCCACCTGCGCTTCAAAATCGTCGACGTCACTTTGCTTCAACGCCAGGTCGAGGAAGCCGAACTTCAGATTGCAGTCGATCGCATATCGTTCGACTCGCTCGACGACGATCTCGCGACTCTCGAGCCCCATCCGGTACGCCATTTCTCCAGCATCCGAACCAAAACGCTTTTCGATTTTGTCCTCGTTGACGAAGCCATCGATGAGCTGTCCACCATTGCGACCGCTTGCACCCCAGCCAATACGGTTCGCTTCGAGTAGCGCGACTTTGTAGCCGCGCTCCTGCAGGTAAAGGGCCGCCGAAACACCGGTAAATCCACCGCCAACGATGACGATATCGGCACGTTGCTCGCCGCGAAGCACGGGAAATTCGATGCGCTCGCGCGTCGCCGCATAATAAGAGTTGGTGTGCTCGCGTGTGTCGTGCATGCGTAAAAAAAATCTACGACGGCCGGCAGGCATACAGATACAACATTTCCATAGCAAGATGTGACGCTGCCAGCGACGTAATCTCGCCGACGTCGTACTGTGGCGCGACTTCAGCGATGTCCATGCCAACGATATTGATGCCTTTCAGCCCACGCAGTATCGACATGGCCTGGTGCGTCGTCAGGCCACCACAAACCGGCGTTCCGGTACCTGGTGCATAACACGGATCGAGACAGTCGATATCGAACGTCAGGTACACCGGATTGTCGCCAATGATCGACCGGGTCTTGTCGATCACTGCATCAATGCCGTTGTCATGCACCCACGGTGCGTCAACGATGTTGAATCCCAACGTGTCTGGATTGGTCGTGCGCAGTCCGATCTGCACCGACGTCTTCGGCTCGATGAGCCCGTAGGTTGCAGCCCAAAAAAACATCGTACCGTGATCGATGCGATCGTCGCGATCCTTCCATGTGTCGCTGTGTGCGTCAAAGTGCAGCAACGTGAGTGGTTTGCCGAACTTCTTCGCGTGTGCTTTCAACAGCGGATAAGCGATGAAATGATCGCCACCAAGCGACAACAGCCCCGGGCCCTGATCGATAATGCCGAAAGCGTGTTTTTCGATTTTGGCAGGCACATCGGCCGGTCCGCCGAAGTCGAAAAAGCAGTCGCCGCTATCGACAACGGCAAGCTTGTCGAAAGGATCGAACTCCATGCCGTATGGTCGCTCCCAGGCCATGATCGTCGACGCAGCACGTATCGAACGCGGGCCAAAACGCGCTCCGGGTCGATTTGTCGTCGCGGTATCGAAAGGAATGCCGGTTACGGCGACGTCGACGTTGGCAAAATCTTTGCTGTACGTACGGCGCATGAACGATGTGATGCCACCATACGTCGGCTCCGGTGAAGTTCCGTAAAGACTATCGCGTACCAGCGCCCAGTCGTTACCGTCTTTGTCCATACAGTTCGTCTCTCGTGTGGCCTGGCTGGCGACCTAGGCGTTAAGCGCCTTATACGTCAGGTCGAGGCACTTCCAGGACTTTTCTATTAACTCATCAGCTTCCGAGTATGACAATGTAAACGGCGGTGCACAGACAATCGAATCCCCAACAGCACGCATCACCAGGCCGTTGTCGATGAGTCTATCGCGGCACAGCGAACCGACACCCTGCTTAGAATCGAATCGCTCTATCGGCTCCTTGTTCTTTACAAGTTCGAGTGCGCCCATCAGTCCAACCATGCGCGTCTCACCGACCAGCGGATGTTCGGCCAGCGTTTGCCAGCGTTGCTGCAGATACGGGCCAATATCGTCTCGAATGCGTTCAACCAGGCCCTCGCGCTCGATGATTGTCAGGTTGGCGATTGCCACGGCGCACGAGGCTGGATGACCGGAATAGGTATAACCGTGGTAGAACTCGCCGCCTTTATCGATCAAGACCGTGGCGACCTGATTGCTAACGAGCACACCACCAAGCGGTAGGTAGCCCGACGTAACACCCTTGGCAAACGGCATGAAATCAGGTTGTGTCCCGAAGTAGTCAGCGCCGAACCACTCGCCCAGCCGACCAAAGCCTGTGATTACTTCATCTGATATCAACAAGACGCCATACTCATCGCAAATTTTTTGCACTTCCGGCCAATACGTCGCCGGCGGAATGATGACGCCTCCTGCGCCTTGCACAGGTTCACCGATAAATGCGGCAACTTTGTCAGCGCCGATGTCATTGATTGTTTGTTCGAGCTGCTTCGCCGTGGCGAGACCAAACTCGTCCGGCGTCAGGCTCTGGTCGCTACCGAACCAGTACGGCTGATCCACATGAACGATATCCGGCAACATGATCGTTTGATCATGCATCGGTTTCATGCCGCCAAGGCTAGCCGCAGCAACCGTCGAGCCATGATAGGCGTTCTTGCGACTAATGATTGTGTGCCGCTCGGGTTGGTCCATCAGATCCCAGTAGCGATGCACCATGCGAATGATCGTGTCATTCGACTCGGAGCCCGAACCTGCAAAAAACACGCGATTGAATTGTGGTTGGCTGACGTCTCGTAGCATCGATGCCAGCTCGATCGCCGGCGGATGCGAACACTGAAAGAAATTGTTGTAATACGGCAGTTCACGCATTTGTGCCGCTGCCGCCTCAACCAACTCCTCACGGCCGTAACCGACATTGACACACCATAGACCGGACATTCCATCCAGAATCTTGTTCCCGTCTGCGTCAAAAATATAATTGCCTGCGGCGCGCGAGATGATTCGTGAGCGCTTCTTGTGTAGATCTTTGTGATCCGTAAACGGATGCAGGTGGTGCTCTTTATCGAGTTCCTGCCAGTCCTCGCGAGATCGTCCCAGCTGGTTGACGGTTTTTTCGATTGCGGCCATATTGCACCCTAGAGACGCCCTACGGCGCCGATACTCGTTCGAGAATACTTAAGCTCGATTCTAGCTGACGCGACCTTTTTCGTCCTAACGCGATCACATGCTGAAACGCAATGTCCTGGCCATTATCAGACGTTAAACATCAGAATTTCACGCTCCCACGGCGTGACGATTTCCTGGAACTCCATGAATTCCGCATCCTTCAACTGACAATACAAGGTCACAAATTCATCGCCCAACATGCTGCGCATCGCGTTACTCTCTCTGAGCGCCTCGATCGCCGAATAGATATGACGATGCAGCCCGAACTCCGAGCCATAGGCGCTGCCCTCGATAGAATCCGTGGGCTTAAGCCCCTCGGTCATTCCAAGGTATCCACAGGCCAGCGACGCGGCGATGGCCAGATACGGGTTGACGTCGGAACCTGCCAGCCGATTTTCAATGCGACGGTTTTCTGCTGAAGAATCCGGTACTCGCAAACCCACAGTGCGATTGTCAGTTGCCCAGGAGAGATTGACCGGTGATGACGACGGATTCAGGAAACGCTTATATGAGTTCACATACGGCGCAAAGATCAGCATCGCATCGGGAATGTAGCGCTGCAGGCCACCCAAGAATCCGTAAAACAGCTCACTGGGCTCACCATCGCTATCGGAGAATATGTTGGCACCAGTCTTATCGATGATGCTTTGATGAATGTGCAGCGCGCTGCCCGCCTCATCGGCCATCGGTTTCGCCAAGAATGTCGCGTGCATTTCATGTTCGATCGCGGCTTCACGAACGGTGCGTTTGAACAGAAACACCTGATCTGCAAGCTCGATCGCGTTGCCGTGTAAGAAATTGATCTCGAACTGCGCGGGACCGCTTTCTTGTGACAGCGCGTCGACGCGAATGCTCTGCGCTTCGCAGTACTCGTAAATCTTGTTGATGAACGGATCAAAGTCGTTCATTTGATCGATGCTGTAAGGTTGGCGCGCACCCTCGGTCCAACCGAGTCGGCCCTCAGGCGGCTCAGCTTCAACATTCGGATCCGAGTGCGGACTCAGCAAATAGAATTCGACTTCGGGCGCGACGACGGGTATCCACCCACGGGCTTCGTATTTGGACAGCACCGAACGCAACACACTTCGTGGGCTGGTCACCACGATCTCTCCATCGCGCCGATAACAATCCAGGAACACAGATGCAGCAGGATCCGTCGCCCAGGGTACCGGTCGCAACGTCGTCGGGTCCGGAACGAGCAACATATCGCGGTCTTCCGCATTGTTCTCGGCCTGCACGTAATCGCCCGAAACCGTTTGACTGAACACCGCCTCCGGAAGCTTCATTGTTCCAGTGCCAAACTTGTCAGCCGGCAGTACCTTGCCGCGCGCGGCACCGGCCATGTCCGGCACGAACGCCTCGACGTCTTCGATGCCGCGGTCTTTTAGCCAGGGTTGAAATACGTCGTCTTTAGTCACGCCTCACCTGCCGCTTCGCGGCACGCACTCGGCATTCGTCACCAAACGCCTTGAATATTTCCATTGAGAACGGGTTGTCCTTTACATTCCATTCCGGGTGCCACTGTACAGCCAGCGCAAATCCCTTCGCGCTGTCGACGGTAAATGCTTCAATTAGCCCGTCATCGGCAACAGCTTCGATCGTTACACCGTCTGCGAGTCGCTTGACGCCCTGCCCGTGCAGCGAATTGACCATCGCTTGAGCATCGCCATGCAACTTCTGCAACAGTCCACCGTCAACGAGCGTCACCGGGTGAGACGGACTGTATTGCGCATCGAGCGAGTCACTCGGGTTTTCCTTGTGATTGTGGTAGCCCGGCACTTCATGGACACGCTGATGCAGGCTACCACCTAGCGCGACATTGAGTTCCTGAAAGCCGCGGCATACAGCGAGCAAAGGAATGCCGGTGTCGAGCGCACGCCTCGCCAGTGGCAACGTCAATGCATCCCGTTCGGGATCGTGCAACGTACCGTCGCGGGATGGCTCGCCGGCATAATGGTGTGGCTCAATATCAGACGGACTGCCCGTCAGCAGCACCCCGTCGACCTCTGCGAGTATTGCAGCAACATCGAGTTCGTCCGCAAGCACCGGAACGATCAAGGGCAGCGCATCGGCGCCGTCAACGAGAGCCTGAAGGTATTTCTCGCCCACCATATGAAACGGATGGGGATCGAGAGTCCGGCGGTCCGCCGGCACGCCAATAACGGGTCTTGAACACATAGGGGGACGAACCCCGCTACTCCTAATAAAGCTAGTACGTAACTAGGATACGCGGCTTAATCGATTCCGGCCACCGGGGCCGCCGTCTTGCCGATCAACCTATGCACGACTATCAAAATAGCGAGACCGACCACCAACGAAATTAATGGCGACAGCCCATATCCGCCCGGAATGGTGCCAACTAAGAGCGCAACCGCACCCACTATCAGCGCGTAGGGCAGTTGCGTCCGAACGTGCTCAATGTGGTTACAGCCGCTCGCGACCGATGACAACACCGTCGTATCGGAGATTGGCGAACAATGATCGCCCCAGACTGCACCGACCAGGCAGCACGATACTGACGAATACAAAATATGCATACCGGACGCGTCGGCCATGCCGTTGACACTCATCACGGCCCAGGTCAGCGGGATCACGAGTGGCATCAAGATGCCCATCGTTCCCCAGCTTGTACCCGTTGTGAATGCGGTTATCGCGGCGAGAATAAACACGCTGGCCGGTACCAGCGCAACCGGCAATGAGTCTGCCAGCACCGTTACCAGATAGTCTGCGGTATTGAGATTCGCAGTTACGTCGGCCAGCGACCACGCGAGCACCAGGATGATCATGCCGAACAGCGTCGCCCGCACCCCACCATACCAGGCATCGACGGTTTCATGCACCGACAATATGCGTTGACCTATCGTGATAGTGGCGGCGACCAAGACGCCGAAAAACGACGAATACATCATCGACTTGTACGGATCCGCCGAACCGAGAACTTCGGTCAGCGTGTCGCCCTCACCGGTCGCCCACAGGCTCACGGCCAGGCCAATAATCAATGCGATGATTGGCACGAACGCATTTACTGCCCGCAGCGGAATGTTGTCCTTAGCCTCAAGGTCGTCACCTTCGAGCGCCGGCAGCGCATCCCCAACCTCGGGTTTGACTTGTCCAGATCGAGCTCGAACTTCCGCCTTGTACATCGGACCGAAGTCCTTGCCGGTGACTGATACGATTAAGACGAACGCGATCGCGAAGATCGCGTAAAAGCTGTACGGAATAGAATGCAGAAATACCGAATACGCCTTCACCTCAGCCAGGCCGTCGACAGTTTGCAGCGCGTCGCTAACCAGGCCCAGCTGATAACCGATCCAGGTAGTGATCAGCGCGATGCACGCAACGGGTGCTGCCGTCGAGTCTACGATGTACGCGAGCTTCTCGCGCGAAATCTTGAGATGATCCGTTAGCGAACGGGCCGTATTGCCGACGACAAGCGTATTGCTGTAGTCATCGAAAAAGATCATCAGGCCCATCAGCCAGACCGCAACTTGTCCGCCGATCGCTGTCTTGGCGCGGCTAACAATCATGCGCACGACGCTCGCCATACCGCCATTTCGCGTGATGATGCCGACCATGCCACCGATCATCATCGTAAACAAAATGATCGATGCATGATCATCGTCGGCCACGGCCTGCGCGACAAAAACTTGAAAGCTGTCGAGCAAGCCTCGCAGCGCACCGATACCGGTAAACGATTGCAGCGCCATTGCGCCGAACCACAATCCGAGTAACAGCGCGGGAATGACGTTACGGAAAATAAGCGCGATCGTGATTGCCATGACCGCCGGTAGTACAGACACCCACCCCGGTATGACGCGAAAGTCGACGCTGTCGCTATCACCGTCTGACGAAACCTCGATCACCGCCGTACCGGCGTCGGTAATGACGACGTCCTCGAATACAGCGATGCCATCGACACCGGCCCTCGCCTGCCAGACCTGCTGATCGGCACGCAACGTGACTTCAGTCTGCCAGTCGACGTCGGAGACCGTGATCTTTGCCGGCACGCCCGATAGTCCGACGCGTGGCGTCTCGATCTCGAACGCGGAAAGCGCAAATGGCCAAGAAAGCGCGGTTAGTCCAATAAGAATATTGGTGACGATTCGATTTGTCCGACCATGCGTCTGCATGCCCGCGGTTCGCTTGCGAAGATTGATGTTGTTATTCCCGCCGCAATGAAGCTGGCATGGTACCACCGGTGCAAGATGCCGTCAGTGTCTAGGCTGCAAACCTCGAGCTGCTGTCAGTAGTGACTCGGCAAGCAGGCTACGCCTGGCGCCGTCGAGCCTTTGCGTCGGCCCACAAATCGACACCGCGCCCAGAACCTCACCGAGGCCGCCGCGAATAATCGTCGCAACGCCGGAAAAACCCTGCTCGAGTTCGTCGATGGTCTCGGCGAAGCCCTTTTTGCGGATATGGCCAAGCTGACGCTCGAGGTCCTCGCGGCACACAATGGTATTTTCCGTGAGCGGCTGCAATTTGCGTCGTAGCCTATCCAGGCCATTTTCTTCAAACGCGATCAACGCCTTGCCAGTCGACGTAGCGTGCATTGGCCAGCGCGTACCGACATTTGCCGCGGCACCGACCACATGGTCACCGGTAACCTCGTCGAGGATCAGCATCGAATCGTCGATAGGAATTTCCAAGGTTGCGGTTTCCCCGGACTCTTGAGCCAATCGCCTAAGCATCGGTCGCGCTCGTAATCGCAGGTTATTGCTGGACAGTGCCTGCACGCCCAGTGCCATAAGCACGGGACCGAGACAATATCCGCCGGAGCGTTGATTGCGGTCAATCAGGCCTTCGCTTTGCAATGCTCTGAGCAGCCGATGGGCGGTCGTCTTGTTGAGACCAGCCAACTTTGCGACTTCATGGAGCTGCAATTCCGCCCTTGCTGGCGTGAATAGCTTTAGCAAGCGAACCGCTCGCAGTGCTGCTTGCGCACCCGGCGGCGCTTGAATTCTTGTCGCGGCCATACTGATACCATATTGTGACTGCCGATTTCATATTATGATTGCGATAAACGATCGGGTCCAGCGGTCGTTACCACTGTCCTTGCTTGCGGCACAAATCCGGATACGCCAAGCTCGCTCGCAGTCGGCTACGCTAGCGGACAATGCTGCCCGGGGAGAAGAATGATTAAAAAACGAACGGCATCGCGGAGCACCGAAGTCTCGCGCTATCTGCGCAAGAATCCGAAAACTGCCGCTATGGAATTACTGATTCCCGACATGCATGGCGTGTTGAAGGGCAAACGCATTCGCAAACGGGACTTTGAAAAGGTCGTTACGGACGGTTTTTTCTTCTGTGCCGGCATCACGCTGTTGGACGCACTTGGCAAGACTGTTCCCGGCATTCCCTACAGCGAGGCTGATGGTGACCCAGACTTGCCGAGCAAACTCGTAGCGGGATCAATCGCACCCGTACCTTGGGCGAAAGCGCCAACCGCGCAAGCGATGTTCCGAATCTTCGATACGGACGGCACGCCGTTTTTTGGTGATCCTCGCACGGTGCTCGAGAACGCGATAAAGCCGTTTAAGAAAAAAAACATCAAAATCGTCATGGCCACCGAACTCGAATTCTACTTGCTGGATGCCGATACTGCAGAGCCGACGGCCCGGGCGCCATTGGTGCCCGGCACTGGTCGTCCGCAGCCCGGGCCGCAGGTCTACCACCCAGACGATCTTTGGGAGATTGAGCCGTTCATGGACGACGTCTACGCCTACTGCGATGCGCAAAATGTGCCGGCAGACTCGGCAATTTCGGAGTACGCGCAGGGACAGTTCGAGATCAATTTGCGGCACGTCGATGACCCGATTCTCGCCTGTGATCACGCCGTGTTACTCAAACGAGCGATCAAAGCCGCCGCCAAGAAACACGGCTTTGTGGCCTGCTTTATGGCGAAACCTTTTTCGGAAGACGCAGGTAACGGCCTGCACATTCACATGAGCATGTATGACAAGAATGCAAAGAATTATTTCTCACAGGGACGCGAATCGCTTGCGATTCCGCCTTTCTCGGCGCGGCTACGGCATGCTGTCGGCGGCCTGCTTAAGCTGATGCCCGAGTCCACGGCGTTGTTTGCGCCAAACATGAATTCATTTCGACGTCTGCGCGCCGACATGTTTGCACCGGTCGACACAAACTGGGGCGTCAATCATCGGGTCGTCGCGATACGCATTCCAGCCGCCGACGAGAAGAACCTTCGATTCGAACACCGCGTCGCGGGCGCTGATGCAAATCCATACCTCGTCACGGCGGCAATACTGGCTGGCGTCGACCATGGTATCCGCAACAAGATCACTCCTCCACGCATGATCGAACAGGGCGAAGAAATAACGCCGAAACTTCGGATTCCAAATCGCTGGGATCGGGCGCTCGACAAGTTCTCGCGCAGCAAAGTACTGCCAGCCTATCTCGGCGATGAGTATTGTCGCTATTTCGCGATCAATCGACGCAACGAATGCGAAGAATTTCACAACGAAGTTTCGACGCTCGACTACGACTGGTACCTGCGTTCGATGTAATCAGGCAGCGAAGGGAATCGACACAACTAATCGTGCTCGTGTGCTCTAGCCAGATCTAGGTCGATCGTTCGGCCCGCCATCACATAGTGCAGGGCCGCCCATGGCAACATGACGCAGCACACGATTAACAGGCTGTAGCGCATGGCCTCAGCGCCAAAGCTTGCGGCTAGCGTATCGCTGAGCATGCCGGTCAGTAATGGGCCAAGTGCCAAGCCGATAACATTGATCAACATCAGCACGAGCGCAGAGGCAACCGACCGCATGCGCAGCGATACCAGGCCTTGCGCCTGTGCAAGTACCGGGGCCAGGTAGAAATTCGATAATACCGATGGAATGACGAGCATTGCGAGACACCAACGCGCAGATTGCGAAAGGAACACCGCAACATAACAAAGTGCGGATGCAAGCATCGCAGTTGCCAGAAACTGAAATGCCATTCGCCGACCTCGGCTGCTAATCCGGTCGGCGATATAGCCACCGATGAAAAACCCGCATCCGCCGGCGATGCCGACGATGATGCCGAGCCAGAATCCGAGCTCCGCGAGCCCCATACCGAAGCTGCGCACGATAAAGCTCGGCGCGAAATTGATAACCGAATAGCCGACGAACGAACTCAATCCTGCGCCGACGCCCATATGAATGAACGCCCGTCGCGCAAGCAGGAATTGAAAAACGTCCAAAAGCTTCGGGCTCGTACCGCTGTCGCTGCGGTTTTCCGAGGCACCTCGCTCTGGTTCGATAACGGTGAACCGTACGACAACCGCCAGAACCAATCCCGGAATGCCGACGATAAAAAACGCCTCCCGCCAGCCAATGTTCTGCGCGACCCAACCGCCGGCTAGGTAGGCCAGCATGATGCCGGCTGAAATACCGAGCGTGTACACGCCCATCGCCGTCGATCGCTGTTCTGGTGGGTAATAGTCAGAAATCATCGAATGCGCCGACGGGCTGCAGCCTGCTTCGCCAATTCCAACGCCGATGCGCGCAAGCGTCAAATGCACGATATTCAACGCTAGGCCGGACAGCGCCGTCATGCCGCTCCATAGGGCTAACGACGCAGCAACCAGGTTGCGACGATTCCAGCGATCAGCAAGCTGCGCAATCGGTATGCCAAGCGTGACGTAGAAAAGCGCGAACGCCGTACCGGTCAAAAAACCGAGTACGGTATCTCCTACCTGAAACTCTTCTCGAATCGCCGGCAGCAGAATCGCAAGAATCTGCCGGTCGATAAAATTGAACATATACACGACGGCCAGCACCGCCATCGCATAGCGCCGCGCTCCGGCAGTCAACGTCAAGGCAAGACAGTCTTAAATATGAAAAAGAACACGATGGCGAGAATTGCGCCTGCCGGAATCGTAATTACCCACGACACGAAGATTCTCATTACAACGCGCAGATCGATGGCCTCGATACCACGGGCAAGGCCGACGCCGAGGACCGCACCGACCAGCGTGTGCGTCGTCGAAACGGGTATACCGGTACCCGACGCGATGACAATGGTTGTTGCGGCGGCAAGTTCTGCGGCAAAGCCGCGACTGGGAGTCAACTGTGTAATCCTCTCACCGACTGTCGCAATCACGTGTCGTCCGAACGTCGCGAGGCCGACGACGATGCCACCGCCGCCCAACATTAGCACCCAGATCGGCAGTGCTGACTTTGCCGAAATGACACCGCTTTGTGCCACGTTTATGACAGCGGCGACCGGCCCGATTGCGTTCGCGACGTCGTTCGAACCATGCGCAAACGCCATCGAGCAAGCAGTGACGATCATTAACACGCCAAAAACGCGCTCCACCGTAACGAAGTGCTGCGTCTTCTCGGCACGACGATCCGACTCGATCCGATTGATAAAAAATGCTCCAACTATCGCGATGGCAAGTGCAAATACAGTCGCCAAGATGTAGCTATCACGAAGACTGACGTCGAGCCCAACATGTTTCAGACCTTTGAGAATCGTGACCAATGTAATTGTGAACGCTGCGAAGAAAATATAGACCGGTACGTAGCGTTTGGCTCTGGCTAACGGGTCCTCGTGCCGCAAAATCAGCCTTAGAACGCTGCCGTAAATCAGATACGCGATGAAGCCCGCGGTTAATGGCGACACGACCCAGCTCATGACGATGGTGCCAACCTCGCCCCACTGCACCGCATCCACACCGACACCAACGGCGGCAAAGCCAACGATCGCACCAACGATCGAGTGTGTTGTCGAAACCGGCCAACCTTTCCTGGACGCGATCAGCAACCATGTTCCAGCGGCGAGCAATGCGGCAAGCATGCCGTAAACCAGGAGCTCTGGAGTTCCCGCAAGCAACTCGGCGTCGACGATGCCTTTGCGAATGGTCGACGTAACTTCTCCGCCGGCGAGTACCGCTCCCAGGAATTCGAATATCGCCGCAACTAGGATCGCCTGCTTGATTTTCAGCGAT
>JAOTZC010000014.1 GCA_029861535.1 Gammaproteobacteria bacterium | reverse complement strand
GCGTAAAAGCCGCCAAGCTCGTCATCATGCAGGGTCGCCAGCGCGGCCTTACCGATTCCATCGGCTGCGTCCAGCCACCTCTCCTCGCCGGTGGCTCGATAAAGCGATAACAATGCAGTACCGAACCAGACCTGTGCACTCAAGAATGGTCTTTCGTCGGTAACTAGTGTCCGCATTCGGGAGTCTTTATCAGCCTCTGTGTTGCTTAGCGCCTGAATAACCCAGCCATTTTCGTGCAGCCGATTCTTGAGAATCGATGAAGCAGCGCGCTTTGCTGTTGCGAGATAGTTGCCGTCGTCCGTCGCTTCAAAAGCGAGAACATAGGCGCTGATGACTTCGCCGTTTCGATCAGTATAGATCGCATGATCGACCGGCGGCGTACCATACTTGCGGCGCGCATGGTCCGTTGGCAGGAGCCAGTAATCGCCAGCCGACATTTGAGGTGGCAGGTCTGGTGGCTCGTTTTTTTGGTTGGTATAGAAAGTACCATCCGTCGCCATCATCCAATCATTCAAGAAGCGATCGATCTCTTGAATACCCGACAAATACTTATCGTCATTCGTATGCTGATAGCCGATCGCAAAAGCCGTGATTGCGTTTGATTGCACCAGGATTCTCTTTTCGGGGATGGCCCTGAGTGCCGCGAACCTCTTGGGTGCCTGCATATCTTTCGGAAACGCGGCGCTGTAGCTGCCGCCCCACACTGGGTCTATCGTGTTGAGAAATCCTGTAGAACTTTTTAACGCCAAATTACGTAACTCAAGGTCGTCGTAAAGGTGTGCTCTGAGGTACAAATGGCGCAAGCGCGAACCACTCTGTTCGCCACCGATGCCGCTTCTTCCCCAGCCACCGTACTTGCGGTTGAGTGAGCGATCGAGCTGTTCCCGCAGATCATCTCGTATGCGGGTCAGTTGCGTCTTTGCCGGTTCGGGTGGTGCCGCATAAGGTGATCGTGGATCGGGCTCAAGGGCGCCGGCCTCATGTTTCGAGATCAGGTCATTGAGAATCGGAATGAAATTCCTCGGCAGCCGATTCCCACGAACGGCCAGCACTTGCGTGGCGTCTGGTGCAAGAAATATCGTCGCCGGCCAGGCCCAATCCGAATAGCGTTCGCCGATATCCGGACGCGCTTCGGCATCGACCTCGATCGCAACGAAGTGTTCATTGATAAGTTCAACGACGCTTTCATGCGTGTACGTTTGCGAATCCATCCTTGCACAAGCCGCACAGCCTTCCATGCCGACATTGACAAGAATAATCTTGTTTTCGGCTTTGGCCGTTTCAAACGCATCCAATTCCCAGTGCTTCCAATCAATGGTTTCGGCAGTGCAGGTTGCGGACATCAATAACAGCGTGACCCAGCTTAGCCAGATTGGTGTGGTTTTCATCTTTCTCTCCACTGGAGAAGGTCTCGAGACATTGCCCCTACTTGTCAGAAGACCTGAGCACCGCAGAACTTATTTCCATACAGGAATTAAGGGTTCAGACCGTCAATGTACTCCAGATTCGCGTCGTCGACATTCTGCTCTTGGGGTCACGCTGTGCCAATGGTGTCTTGGATACCGGAATAACCGATCTATTCGTTGGTTAACAGGGCAGCAACGTAATCGAATGCTTCGTCTGAATCGGACTGGGCTGCACGTTATCCGCAAACACGCGGCATACCAATAATCAGCCCGCCCGGCGACCGCCCTGTGGAAATCCGCCTTTGTCGGTGGAATATTGTGCTGAATCGCCGCTTCCATCCTGTCTTTGATGCCGACCACGCTGATTTAGTTAGCTTAGTATGGCTCACACGGCGTGTTGACAGGCCCAGTGTGAAGTAGCCTAATCGGTATACCAACTCTTTAGTTTCGGCGCTGACGTCCAAACGGATGTTATTGTTGAAAAAAATACCAAGAATTATCGACAGGAGTGGACCGATTCTAAAACAGACACGGCATTTGTCACCACGAAGAGCGTGTTGGATGCTCCTGTCGCCGTGTGCGCGAACTCATAGACTGATCAACGGCGGGCGTCAATGACCTCAACATCAGCTAGAACATGGCTGCCACTTTTGCTGCTTTTCGCTGTTGTGCCCGTGGCAGCTCAAGATGAGCGAACCTTGTATGCCGAACATGTGAACATCGAGCTTGGCGAAGGCCCCAAAGAACAGCCGTTCAAATTGAAAAACGATGTTAATTGTTCCAGACCCAGGACGTTCAGGATACTGCTGTCTCCGAGTGAACCTTTCCCCGAAAAGACGTGGTTCCAACTGCTAGACCGCGCTGAATACGAGTTGGTCCCACCCTTCAGTGCCAAGTTCGAGTTGGGGAATCCAGACGATGTCGACGTGTATATCAAGTATGACGCAAACCAATTGACGCCCGGTACTTATACGGCAGACTTCACTATCAGCTGTGAGAATTGCGAGAAACTTAAATGTCGCGTGGGCGAAAAATTCGTACAGATTACGATGAACGTCATCGCGCCGGATGCCGAAGAGCCGACTAGGCTGGCGGAAGAAATCGAGCAGCCGACTGAGGAGGAGTTGCCATCGGAAACAACGATTGCCCAAAACCAAGAAACCGAATCGGGTACTGATTCTACCGACGACGGCGCCGGCCGGGCGGACTCACAGCGAAGCGGCGGTTCCGGTGATCTTGATTTACAGTCGGACGGAGGCGGTGGCGATGCCAATGGCGGCAATGGTGGCGTTACCAATGGCGGCAATGGTGACGACTCCACAGACGGTAATGGTGAGGATGCCAATGGCGGCAATGGTGGCGTTACCAACGGCGGCAATGGTGATGGGAAGCCCCCGATAGAAAACGGCTTAAAAGATGTATGGCTGCCCATCGTAGCGCTGTTGGTGATACTCGGGTTTACAACCCTCTACTGGCGACATTCACGGGGACCAAAAACCGCACCGGCGGCTAAATTCGATGTTCGTTCTCACGTGGACCCCGGCACACAGACAGTTTCGCCGGATATCTCCGACCGGGCGAGACCAGTGATCAGGGTCCGGCTGCAAAACACCGCTGGAGAACAATCGGTGCATGGAGACCCCGACGTGAAAATCAATAAGGAACAGTGATGAGTGATACCGATGCAACTCTAAATTCAATCTTTTCGATTGAGGTCGCAAATTTGCCGCCAATAATCGCTGCGGCGATGGAATCGACAAACGCGTCATCCGAATTGAAGGAAGCGATCCTGAAACATGGGAAAGATTTTGATTGGGGCACTGTCTTCGGCGCTATTGTGGAAAAAGTCCACGAATTATTTGATATGAATCTGTCAGAAATCATGATGACCGGTTGGAACAAGTATGGTTTGCTTGCGGAATGCGTGGACGAAGAGAAGTGTTCACCGGGCGAGTCGGTATTGGTCGCGCTGGCCGAACACAGCTTCACCTCCAAACATGAACCGTCGATCGAGGTTCTGGTAAACGAAAAATCTACTGCGAAGCTACCCTTCACGATAACACTAACGCTAAACCTGAAGGGCGCCGAGCTAATGGTACAAGACAAGAAGATCCGGGAAATCCGGCTCGGCGAGGTTGGCGGCGAGGGCAGCATCAAGTGTGGGGAGATTGACATCGCCACGCAGGAGTTCGACTCAAGGCAAATTCCCGGCACGATTTTGCTGGACCCAGGCCTCGAGATCCCGACAATCGACAAGCCGCGTCAACATACCTGACCGGACGGCTAGAGAGTTTCTAGCGCCCGCCGTCCTCAGGCAGTCGCAAGTCATCGGATGTAGTTACGACTGATCGACGCCGCAGTCACGTACAAGCCCAGCGCGAGTAGTACGACCGTCGTAAAGCCGAACTGTATTGCCAGAAGTGTCGCTAAAGACGCGCTAATTACCGACGCGAAGCCATTGATTCCCCAAGCCCATGGAATGAAATTCGGTGCGCCATCCGCGAGTCGGCTTAGTCCGATCGGGAACGGCATGCCCATGCAGAACGCCAGTGGCGCGATGAGAAGGACAGAAAACAGCATCTTGATACTGTCTGTGAGCCCTATCAGCTGCTGAAAAAGAAACGGCAGTAGGACCAGATACAAAAGCGCGATTGCTGAGATGCCAGCAACTGCAACGTCGACGGGCGAGCGCTCTTTCTGCCGAGCTTTCTGCGTCAAACGGCCCGAGTAAGCACTTCCAACTCCCGCGAATACGAGAAAACCGCTTAACACAACAGCCACCGAATAGAGCGGATGACTGAGAAACAGGATGAATTTCTGAATAAACGCAATCTCGATGAACAGAAATGCCAGACCCAGTAGGAAGAAATAGCCGCCCATTCGGGTACCAATGCCGTGCGGCCAGCTGCGTTTGACGCGAGACAAAGGCAATACGATCAAAACTGCGCCGGCAATTGTCGCCTGAATGAGCGTGGCCATGAGAATCAGATATCCCCATTCGATCAATCCAGCGCCGCCACGTCTGATGAGGCTCATGAATTCGGGTAGTGCGCTCCATTTCAGGAAATGAAAAAAATACGGTCGGTTGTCAGTCGCGGGTGCGATGTGAAATTTGTAACGTGCGACGAAATCGTCGGCGTCATTACCGAGTAGCGCGCTTACGCCATCGTAAAGATATGCTTGTGCGAGAATATTAAAGCGATTCGCATCACTTGCCGGCATCGACGGATAGAACGCGGTGTCGAATGAATGCGAACGGGAAAACTCGCGAATCACTTCAATTTCATTTGCTGTGAAGTCACCGTTCTTGACGAGCAAGGTGCTCGTGTTCCAGCTTCGAATGAGCGCAAGTTGCCGGCCCGGGTCTGCGACACCTTCCTTTCGCAAAGCTTCGATCACAGTCGCGACAAGCTTCAGGCTGTCTCGTGGCGGCAGTTTCAGCCAGCGCGTAATCGCGAGCATGCCACCTGGCGCCGTGTGCTGCACGTAGTCCCGGATTGCCTCGACCGTGTACAGATAGCTTTCATTGAGCGCCTGTAAGCCCGATCCGGAAGCGGCAAACGAATCTAAGAGCCCGACGTGGATAAGGTCGTAATGATCCTTACTCTGTGTGACGAAGCCGCGCGCTTCCTTGGTGTGAACCGTGATGCGGCTATCCTGATACAAATGCCCGGCAAAGTCGGCGTAAGTGTCTCGAACGAGCGCCGTCATCTGCGGATTCAGCTCCACCGCATCGATTCTTGCGGCGCCGTTGTATAGCGCCAGCAGTACATCGCTGCCGCCGCCAGCGCCCAAAATCAGCGCGTGAGGTTCAGACAGCAGTTGGTACGGTAATGCGGCGGTGACGTCGCCCAGGTACGCGAGCGCGCTGAAGTCGCCGTCGAAACGTGTGATCGCGCTAATCGAATCGCCATCTGTGAATACGGCGAGTTGCTCCGGCGGTACGAAACGGGTATTGAAGCTCAAACCCGGCGCATGACGAAATGGTACCTGAGGGCTCTCGACTACCGTCAGCAAACCCAGCGGGCTCGATGAGGCCGTCAATACTTCACTATCGACAACCTGCATCGCCTGGCTCAAACCTTTGTATTCGGAGAGTCGCATTCCGAGCAAGTTTTGCGGCATTCCAAACAGCAATGCGCCGAGCCACAGTATCTGCATAGCGATTAGTGCTTTGCGCGGCGGTAACCTGACGCCTACCGTTATCGACGCGACCAACGCAAGTACTGCCAGCACGATCAGCGCGTCCTGCGGTGGACGCGCAAAAAGCAAACCCACAATCAGCACAGCACCGAGGCCGGCACCTAGCAGATCGAAAAAATAGATGCGACTGACGAAAGACTTGCGACAAGTGAACGCAAGGCCGATGCAACAGGCGGCAAAGAAGAACGGTACGAAAAAAACGAGATAAATGACGCTCAGGCTAATCAGCTGGCGCGGGTCCCAGACGATTTCCAGCGCGTTGAATGGAACCCGTTGTCCGAGCACGAAACAGGCGATCATTGCAATACTGAACAGCAGGCCGCTTGCTGCGAACGCCAAATCAAATCGCGGCTCGAGCCAGCGTTTGTTGACCGCAATGAAAGTGCCGCTGGCGCCATAACCGAGCAGCGCGAGGCTGATGATCATGTAAGCGAAGTGATGCCACTGCACGATCGACAACACGCGCATCAGCAGAATCTCGTAAGCAATCGCCGCAGCGGATACGAGTAGCGTTGCAAAGAACAGGGCGCGCACGAAATCGTCGCTTAGTGCTTACCCGTCAACGGCACAAAACGGACTGCCGCAATTTGACGAGTTATGATCTCATCGTCCTCGGTTTTTTCAATTAATAGCAACTGCTGTGTCATGAACCGGCCACCGACCGGAACCACCAAACGACCGCCTGGTTTCAGCTGCTGGATAAGCGGCGGAGGAATGTGACTCGGTGCCGCTGTTACGACAATTGCGTCAAAAGGCGCATGTTCCTCCCAACCGTAGTAGCCATCAGACAGTTTTGTCGTGACATTATCGTAGCCCAAGCGCGCGAGTCGTTCTCGAGCCTGGTCGGCCAGCGCTTCGATTATTTCGATGCTGTAAACGTGATTGACGAGTTTCGCAAGTATAGCCGCCTGATAGCCAGACCCGGTGCCGATCTCTAGAACGACATCATCTGGTTTGGCGTCGATCAGCTCAGTCATCAGTGCAACGATGTACGGCTGCGAAATGGTTTGTCCGTGACCAATGGGTAGCGGATGGTTTTCGTAAGCGAATGGTTTCTCGCTTTCTGGCACGAATTCGTGACGCTCGACCGTGGCCAGTGCGCGCATCACGTCGTCGTTAAACGTTGCATCGTCGGTATCGCGCGCCAGTTTTGCGTAATTCTGAACTTCAGTAAGCATTGCCATTCTTGCACTCGCGTAATCTGTGTCGTCAGCATGCGCAGTGAGCGCTAGCAGCAAGAAAACACAGACGAAATATTTCATATTCGATCATTCTCTAGGAACATCCATGAACCGTAGCCGACGACATGGCTTTTGTCACCGGCCGTATCGCCCGAGTTTCGAAGATCGAGCGTTATCACTCTCATGCCGCGGCGTTTTGTCGCAATAAGCAAACCGCCGATAAGTGTGGCGCCGCAGGCCTTATCATGATCGATACTTTGCGCCTGCAGGTTTTCGATCGCCTCACAGGTCGTCTTATCGCTGGCGCGCGCTTCGTCGTAAGTCAGGTAATGGCTTAGGTCGGAGCTTATGACGATTAGCGTTTCCGGCCCGCCCCACAAGGCATCGATAACCCGGGCCACGGTCTCCGGGGGCACGTGACCGACAACGAGCGGTACGAGTGAAAATGACTCGATGACGCTTTGCAGGAAAGGCAGATGGACCTCGAGGCTGTGCTCGAACTGATGAGTGGCGTCGAAAACCTTTACGTCCGGCAATTCCAGATTGGCGATTGCGTCCTTGTCTAACGGCACATCTCCTAACGGCGTCCGAAATACGTCGGCCCCGCTCAATGCCAGGCCCTGTACGGCCACCCGGTGGCAGGGCCCCAGCAGAATCACGCGCGTGTAGTGTTGACGATAAGGTCGCAGCCTGGCGTACGCGCTGGCGGCCACGGGCCCGGAATAGACGTAGCCGGCATGCGGTACGATCAGCGCTTTCGGGGCCGGGCCCTGCTGAACCTCAGCCTCGTCGAGATATACCCGAATCGTCGTACTCAATTCGCTGGCAGTGCCGGGGTAAAATTGGCCGGCAACCGCCGGTTCCCGGATCACGGTCATGGCGCTGCATCCTCAACTATTATTCTCTAGTGTAGCCCTATCGAATCGCGTTCCAATGAGTAGAAGTACAGTATTTTACGCATTGCATCCGGGATCGGTCGCACCAATATCTGTCTGATGAGCCAGCCAAGCACAAAAACCAAGGAACGGACCGAAATTGTCGGTGTTTCAGGGCGTTACTGGCACGCGCTCGACGACGGTCGTCTGCAATGCGACGTCTGCCCGCGCTATTGCAAGCTGCGCGAGGGGCAGCGCGGACTCTGTTTCGTCCGCGCGCGCCAGAATGACGAAATCGTACTGACAACCTACGGTCGGTCCAGCGGCTTTTGCATCGATCCAATTGAGAAAAAACCGCTCAACCATTTTTTGCCGGGCACGCCCGTGCTGTCGTTTGGCACGGCCGGTTGCAATCTTGCCTGCAAATTCTGCCAGAACTGGGATATCTCGAAGTCACGTGAGCTCGACAAACTGCAAGCCAGCGCCTCGCCGGAGGCAATTGCCGAAGCTGCCGTCAAGACCGGCAGCCGCAGCGTTGCCTTTACCTACAACGACCCCGTGATTTTTCTGGAATACGCGGTTGACGTGGCCGCCGCTTGCCGCGAACGAGGTATCAAAACGGTTGCGGTTACGGCCGGATATATCACTAAGGAACCGTGCGAAGAGTTTTTCCGACATATGGACGCCGCCAATGTCGATCTGAAAGCGTTCACTGAACGTTTTTATTGGAAGGTGTGCGGTGGCCACCTGGAGCCGGTTCTTGAGACCATCAAGTATCTTAAGCACGAAACCGATGTCTGGTTCGAACTTACCGATTTGCTGATTCCCGGCGAGAACGATTCTGCGACCGAAATTGACGAGATGACGAACTGGATCATGGAGCAACTGGGATCTGACGTGCCATTGCATTTGACGGCTTTCCATCCCGACTGGAAGATGATGGATACCCCGAGTACGCCACTCCAAACACTGAGTCAGTCCCGCGATATCGCACTAAGGAACGGGCTTCGATATGTCTACACAGGCAATGTTCATGACCTCAAGGGTTCTAGCACGTATTGTCACAACTGCGGTGACACTCTGATCGGGCGCGACTGGTACGAGCTCTCGACATGGAACTTGAGACTCGAAAATGAGCGTGGCAGGTGTGGCAACTGCGGCACAGCTGTTGCGGGCATCTTCGAAAACATGCCGGGACAGTGGGGCGCGAGCCGCCGGCCGATATACGAACAGGAAATTAATCCAGATTCGGCAAACTTCCCAAAACGAGCAAATAATAGCTGACGATGCCGATAATCTTCTCGTTTTCGACGACCGGCGCATGACTAATTCCGAAAATTTCGAAAAGCCGCGCGCAGTAGCGAATATTCATATCCGGGCGGACCGTTACAACAGGTTTGGCCATAATTTCATGCACGTTAACGCGTTCCGGTGCGCGGTCTTTACCGATGACTCTTTTTGCGACATCCGAAAACAACAACATACCGTGCTCATCACGTTCATCACGGCGCTTGACGATTAAACTCGTCGCGCCAACCTTTTTCATAATCTTTAGCGCGGATAGCACGTCCATCTTGCCATCAACTTCGGTGACTTCGTGTCGCATCACGTCGCGCACGCGCACCCATTCTTGGCTACTCATAGGTTTTCCTCCACAATGTCGCCTAGTTCCTCGGCCTGGTGCATGATGCCGACGGCGTCCTCCACATCAATTTGTATAGCGATTCCCGTTCCAGGTTTTGCATCGAACTCACCGACATCGCCAATGTGTTCCAAAATATGCCGCGACAGGTGCTGCTCGACGAGCAATAGCACAACGTCGCGTTGAGAGGTTAGCGACAGACCAAGAAACGTTTTCCGCGCTTTGATTCCTTCGCCGCGGGCTTGATTGATGACAGTACAGCCGGTCGCGCCGGTCGCGCGGGCGGCCTCAACTATGGCATCAGTTTTACTGTCCTCAACAAACGCAATAATAAGTTTGAAATGCATGGTTGTAGTCCTTTGCAGTTATGACAAACATTGTCAGGGTGCGGTGCGACGCCCCCTGATTAACGAAACCTGGCCGTACGCGAGGACTGCAATGATTGGGAACAAGCTCGCAAATGCGACCAGTCCGAAGCCGTCCAAAAGCGAAGACCGGCCAGGTACGGCCGCACTCAGCCCCAGTCCAAGAGCAGTTACCAGCGGTACCGTTACCGTCGATGTTGTGACACCACCGGAATCATACGCCAATGGCACGATCAACCTGGGTGAAACCAGGGTCTGAAGGACGACAACAACATAGCCAGCCGCAATAAAGTAATGCAGCGGAAATCCCGTCACGATGCGAATGCAGCCAAGACTCACACCGACGCCGACACCGATCGCAACAGCCACGCGCAATCCCCAGACGCTAATGGCGCCGCCGGACACCTCATTGGCCTTTAACGCAACCGCGATCAATGCCGGTTCGGCTAGCGGCGTGCTTATACCGATTGCCAGCCCGAACAGATAGACCCAGTAGTATTGCGCCCAACTGGGTAAATCCGCCGCGAATAACGATGTAGCAAGGAATGCTGGATCCGTAAGCTGTTCCGCCATCAAGCGGCCGAGCGGAAACAAGGCCTGCTCAAGGCCAACCAAAAAGCAGCCGAGCCCAACAACGACGAAAACGAAGCCGACGACAATGCGCCGGCCACCCGGCATCGGTTTGCCGATTACGATACGTTGAAACACGAACAGAAAAACGGCGATGGGCAGCACGTCGAGACCGCTATCAATTACAAGTCGAAAGCTGGCTGCAAGTATTTCCATTACACCAACATTCCAAATACCAGTACGAAAAGAATCGGCAACAATGACGCGAATGCGATAAGGCCGAATCCGTCAAGCATCGGGTTTCTATCTCGAATCGAACTCGCGAGTCCAACGCCAAGCGCTGTCACGAGTGGCACCGTAACGGTGGACGTTGTAACTCCGCCGGAGTCGTATGCGATCCCGATTATTTCCCTAGGTGCGACGGTCGTTATTAACACGACCACGATATAGCCTCCGATGATCATTCCGGGCAGAGACCAATTGAGCAGGATCCGCGTTACGCCAAGGACGAGCGCAACTCCGACGGCAACACCAACCGTCAGTCTTAGTCCGAGCGCGTACCGCCACTTTGCGTTTTCCGACTGCTCAATTACGCCTTCCAGCGCCGCCACATCCGCGGCTTCGGCCGCGACCGCAATCAAGGCCGGTTCCATAATGGTAGTACCGAATCCCAGCAGAAACGCAAAAATCATCAACCAAAAGACGCTACCTTTCTTTGCCAGTGAGTACGCCAAGGTCTCGCCGACCGGATACAGTGCCATCCGCAAGCCATAGATAAAGAGAGTAAGCCCGGCGACAACCAATAGCGCACCATACGCTAGCGGCAGCAGGTCGGCCGCGGGCTGCTGAATGACAAAAATCTGAAATACGCTGATGACAATGACGATGGGTAATAGGTCGCGCAGACTGCCCAGCGCGTCTCGACCAATCGCGATGAGCGCCTCTCTCACGTCAACTCGGATTCGATCTTGTCGAACTGCTCACGCGGCTCCGTGTTCTGTTCTTCGCGCAATGCAAGCTCCCGCAAGCTGTTGATCAACCTTGCTGATGATATAGGCTCGTCGGGCTGAAAATCCACTGGTCGTTAATCCGATTGTTGTACGCGTAACGGAGGCCACCGGTCGGGCGAACTCACTTCTTCCTCCGTCGACACCCAGACCTGCTGGGTGGGCGATCCACGAAGGATGGCCACGGACGCGACAGCGTGTAATTTCTCTGCGACCATAAGGGTCTGTATGCGAGTGAGCATGCACCACACAATCACCCATGAGTCGGCGAGCAAGCAAGTGATTTCCCGCCTGATCAAAGAGCTGCAACATCGACGCGTGTTTCGCGCCGTGGCGACCTATGCCGTGGTGGCGTGGATTGCGGTGGAGGCCGCTGACGTAGTTTTCCCGGCCTTGGGCATCCCGGAGACAGTGTTGACGACGCTGATAATAGTTGCTCTCGCGGGATTTCCGCTAATTGCAGTCCTGGCCTGGATATTCGACGTGACGTCGAAAGGTGTCGTTCTCGGCACACCAGCACCGAAGTCGACCAATGACCTTAGCCGATTTTCGCAAATTTCCAGTTGGTTCCTTGTCTTAGTGCTGGGCGTGGCGGTCGTCTATCTGTCAGATCGTCTATATTCGCAGGCCGGCGAAGAAGCCAAATTTTCGCGAGGCAAATCAGTTGCGGTTCTGCCATTCAAGAATATTGCGACAAATGAACAATCAAATAGCGTCTATTTCAGCGACGGCGTAGCCGAGGAAATTCTCAGCGGACTTTCGGGCGTCGAGGGTCTGCGCGTGGCCGCAAGGGCGTCTTCTTTTGCGTATCGAGATGACGTAGACGTCCGCAATATTGGTGAAATGCTAAACGTATCGACGGTATTAGACGGCAGTGTTCGCATGGATCAAGATGACGATCATGTGCGCATTACGGCCCAGCTGATCGAAACCGAAAGCGGATTTCAGCTCTGGTCGGACACGTTCGACTACGAGCTAAAAAACGTATTCGCTGTGCAGGACGCAATCGCCGCAGCAATTGTGCGCGAACTGGAATTGGAATTTTCGGGACGTGATAACGACCTTATTCAGGCGGGCACCGCCGACGTCGAGGCGTACAAAGCGTATTTACAAGGTCGTCATTCTTTGCAGAAACAAACGGTGGCTGCGATCGATCAAGCGATCGAACATTTCGATCGAGCAATAGATCTGGATCCCGATTATGCACAGGCATATACAGGGCTTGCTGACGCATGGATTGGCAAAAGACGAATCGGAAATCTGTCCTTGTTCGAAGCCACTCAACAAGCACACGAAGCGATCAGTAGTGCACTGCTGTTGAATAGTGAGCTCCCAGAGGCGCAGACCTCTTTAGGCCTGTGCGTGCTCGGTGCAGGACAAGAACGTGCGGCCGCGTCGCAATTTGCGAAAGCCATCGAACTCGATCCAAACTACGGTGACGCCTATCTGCAGCGCGCGAATCTTTTACGCGATCAGGGTTTCTTGGAAGAGGCTACCCGAGCGTATACGCAGGCGCTGGCGCTCGACCCGCTAAATTCAACAATCATAGCCGAACAGTCGATACTGACGGGCCTGCAAGGGCGTTTCGATCGTGCATTTGAACAACTCGAATCTTTGCTCGCGGAAAACCCCGAGAGCCTGTCGGTTACTCTTGCCATGTCGAGGGTCGCGGCCCTAGCAGGTCGAGGCGAACGATCTCTGAAGTTCGCCCGCCAAGCGCAATTATTGGCGCCGGACAATCCAATTGCGCTGTCGCAGCTGGTCGACGCTAACATCCAACTCGGACGCTTGGATGATGCCGAGGCCAACCTCAACCAGGCACGCAGGGTTGCTCCGAAAAATGAGTCAGTATTACAAGTGACATTGCGATTTCTTTTAGTCGCTGGTCGTAATGAAGAGTTGGAGGCGATGACAACGCAGCGCGCGCAGCTGGTCATCGACAATTCGGGATTGGCCGATTCCAAAATGCGTCTCGAACGCCTGATTTGGGCCGCTATAGGAAGCTTATCCAGTGGTGATTCGGCCACCGCGTCTGAGCTGCTCGATCGGGCGATCCCGAGTCCCAGTTCTCTCGATCCGCACCCACAATCCATTCACTATCTCGCGCTGCTGACGAGGGCCCGCGTGCTCGAGGACAATGATCAAGAGACTATTATCGCCGCATTGGAAAATGGTCGGGTTACCGCGCAGAGAGTACAAGCGCAGGGCTGGGGTACCGGTGATGTGAACTATGCATTGGCCGCGCTAGCCGCAGCAGGTGGTGCGGCGCCCGACGCAATGGGGCACCTGCAAGATGCGGTAAGCAATGGTTGGCGTAACGTCTTATTTGCGAATCAAGATCCGGCAATGGAATCGCTACATGCGACCGAAGAATATCGGGCGCTGATGCAGCGAGTGCAAGAGTTGTAGTTCACAGCCCATTCGAAATCATAACGACACGATTTCGTCTCGGTATGCGTTTCGCGAAAAATCTCCCATCAATAAAGCAATTCAACCCATCTACCTTGCTCGATGAGTTTGGCCTTTGTTTTGTCCCAGCCCTCCGCCGAGCCATGCATGTTACTGAACAGTTTGTCAAAAGCATCTCGAACCGGTTTAAGGCCTGCCAAATAGACGTATGTGTGATCGTCGGACAGCATATCCAAAATTTCATCGGCTCGTTGTTCGATCGCAAAATCCCACGCGATCGGATCGGACCAGTTCGGGCGTGGACTTAAGGCTTTAATAGCTTCGAAGGTTTCCTCGTCGTAGTAACGAGCGAAATCATCCCGCTTATTATTCATGTAGAGCAGCTCAAGGCCGGAATGCGCGCCATATAGCAGGCGAACCTTGCCCCGCCACCCACCTACTTCGTTATAGATGTGTTTGACGAGTGCTCGAAACGGTGCGATGCCGGTGCCGAGTCCAATCAACAGCAAGTTGGCGTTCGTGTCGCCGGGCACCTTGAACGGCATGCCGAACGGCCCGGTGATTGTAATTTTGTCGCCCGCCTTACGGTCGCAGATGTAGTTGGAGTTGATCCCAACATACTCTTCGCCACTGTAGTCGTCGATGTAGTCGCAACGCCTTACGACGATTGTGATTTCAGGTTTTCCCAGTGTCTTGGGCAGGGGCGTGTCCGCGACCGAATAAAGTCGATGGTGTACCGAGCTGCCAAACTCCTTCGGGCCTTTTACGAGTACCCCAATGCTCTGCCCAATCTCAAAGTCGAACTGATGGTGATCAACTTCAAGTACCAGTTCCCGCACTTCTGCGTCAGCCGTCTCGTCGGTAATTGGCTCAGTACTTAGTACTGTCGCAGCGAAGCGTGGTTCTGTTGGATAGTCTTCAATGCGCATGATTTGCACTCCTCTCAGGTGAGTTCTGCTTGGAGACAGAATGTGGGTCGGGCGTGACCTCGTCGAGGTCGCAGCCACGAAAACAGCCGATTTGCTCGCAGTCACCGTCAGCGTGAATTCCGCGTAATTTGTTTCGCAGGGAGTATCGCTCGACGAATACTCGTAACAGGATCAATCCAGCGATAAACAGCGTTGCGATCAAAAAATGTATGAGCAAGCTCATCGGCCAAGCCCAGCAAAACCCATGAAGCTCATGGATAAAATGCCTGCCACGACGAATGCCGCCGCCGTTCCTTTAACCAGTTGCGGGACATTGGCGAGGTCGAGTTTCTCGCGCACTCCCGCCATTAGCACGAGAGCCAGCGCAAACCCGGCTCCGGCGCCCAGCGCATAAACAACTGCATTTGTGAAACCGTATCCGCGGTTGGTTTGAAAAAGAGCAAGTCCCAAGATCGCGCAGTTCGTCGTAATTAGCGGCAGATAGATACCCATCGCTCGAAACGTTGCTGGACTAAGCTTACGTATCAACATCTCGACCAGCTGAACAGTCGAAGCAATCACTAGGATGTACGAGATTATTCTCAAGTACGGCGCGTTGATAACTTCGAGCAACAGGTTGATTGAATATGCGCACACCGAAGCGACGAGCATGACAAAACTTACGGCGCCTCCCATTCGAACGGCTGTCTCGAGCTTCGCCGAGACACCGAAAAACGGGCAGATGCCGAGGAAATAGGCCAGCACGAAATTATTGATCAGCGCGGCATTGATGAAGATCGACCAGTGCGATGCTTCGCTCATGGCGTCAACTCCTGTGTTTGTGCCTGGGATTCGGTCTGTCGGTTCTTAAGCCAGTTGACAAGCAGCAGCCACATTGCCATCGCAAAAAACCCGCCGCTCGGAAGTACCATCACGGTCCAGGTCTGGAACGCATCCGGGAATAGGGCGATTCCAAACAACGAATTGCTGCCGAGGATTTCTCGCACGACGCCGATCCACAATAACGCAACAGTAAAGCCAGCACCCATTCCAAGCGCATCGAGCGTCGCTCGCGAGACGGTGTTTTTCGACGCAAACGCCTCGGCTCGCCCGAGGATTAGACAGTTCACGACGATCAGAGCGATAAAGGCGCCGAGGCTGCGGTGCAGTTCGAGGCTAATCGCCATAATTACGTAGTCAACGGCTGTAACGAAACTCGCGATGATGCATATATAACTCACAATTCTCGCTTCGCGCGGTATGAAATTGCGCAATGCCGACACAGACATGCCGGACATGATGAGCACAAATGTAGTTGCGAGGCCCATGGTCAGTGCATTGATCGCGGTGTTGGAAACGGCAAGCGCCGGGCACATGCCGAGCACCTGCACAAACACCGGATTCTCGCGCCAAAGTCCTTTGACGAAATCATCGGTGGCACTAACTTCTTTGCCGAGCATCTACGGCTCCTCCGTTAGTTCGACGATCGCGAAATCTTGCGCGTTTCTCTCCAGAACCGGTGCCCAAGTCGTTGCGCTGTTATTTAGTATGTTGCCGATTGCCTCTGACGTAATCGTCGCGCCGGTGATGCCGTCGAGTTCCCAGGGGTTTATCTTTTGGCCTTGTTTCACCGTGACAATCGGGTGCAACAATGAGTCGCCTCCCGGCGTCAGTGTGGCGTCCAATTTTTCGAAATTGGCAAGGAAATGTGGTTCCTTTTCAATTCTATCGCCCAAGCCCGGTGTCTCTTTGCTGTCCAATACTTTGAAGCCAACGATTGCGTCAAGATCGAACGAGTAGGCGTAAAGGACTCGTATTTTGTCTTGGTAACCCATGCCCTCCGCTGTAATGACGGCACCGACCAATTTGCCGCTTGCGTCGTATCCTAGAAATATCGGCAAGGCGAATTCCTCGCCGGTTTTCTCGAGGCGGCCATCTTCAGTAAGCGCAACGCCGAGAGTCGAACGCGCTGCCGGCAAAACTTGCGCAACGGCCATTGCAAGAAATCGTTCCTGATTCTCCCGAATGCGTGCCGCTGTGGTCTGATACACGGTGACGATAAGCAAGCCGCAAAGCGCACCGATGCCGACGATCGCACGATACATGGACCAGGCGGAAGTTGGTGGTTGCTGAACGGGGCCAGTCATCCTGTGCCTCCGCCAACGCCGAAAACTCTCGGCCTTATGAACCAGTCAATATGTGGTGACACGGCGTTCGCCAAAAGGATCGCGTACATGACGCCCTCAGGCATGCCGCCCCAGAAGCGGATGACAACCACCAGGCTCCCAATCAGAAAACCATACAACCAACAGCCGGCGTTCGTGATCGGTGATGCAACCATGTCGGTAGCCATGAAAACGGCGCCGAGCATCAGGCCACCGGAGAGCAGCATGAAAGCCGGCGTTGCGTACGAGCCCGGAGCGTACAGATTGAAAATCCAGGTTATCGCCGCGACTGTTGCAAAGATCGAAATCGGTATGCGCCAGTTCATCATGTTGCGTGCCACAAGATAGGCGCCACCGACGAGAATAAGAACCGCACAGGTTTCCCCGGCGGAACCCGAGGTAAGGCCGAACAGTAAGTCCCGGTTGACGGCTTGAATGCCGTCGAACTTCATTGCAGCGAGCGGCGTCGCTGCTGTCACCGCGTCATAGACCGGTTGCGCGAACGGCAGTGCCAATGTGGAATTCGGCAATTCAACAAAACGCGTATCTCCGAGTGGGAGAGCCCAGTGAGTCATGGCTTGTGGGAATGCGGCCTGCAAAAATGCTCGACCGACAAGCGCCGGATTGAACGCGTTGCTGCCTAGCCCACCAAACAAGAATTTGCCTACGGCTACCGCAAATACGCCGCCAACAGCGACCATCCATAGCGGCAAGTCCGGAGGCAGCGTCAAACCGTAGAGCATCCCGGTGATAGCAACAGACCAGTCGCCAATCGTGCTCGGCTGGCTAGTTACTTTGCAGAGTACGTGTTCCGTGGCGATGCAGCTGACACATGCCGTCGCGAGCACCAGCGCCGCAGCGGCACCAAATGAGTAAATCGCAAAAATGCAAACGGGTAAAAGCGCGATAAAAACATTGCGCATAATGACTTCGACGCTGTCGCCACTCGTAACGTGCGGCGACGAGCCTATTTCAAGGTATTTCTTAAGCTCGCTCATGCTGGAACATTCAGTTTTCTCACCATCTTCTTGGCGAGTCGAAAATATTGAACAAGTGGAATATGTGACGGACATACATACGAACAGGCGCCGCATTCGAAACAGTCCATCAAATGAAACTCCTCCGCCATCTGCATGTACTCCTCACTTTTCGCCAACAGCCCAAGGTATGACGGATTGAGAAACAGTGGACAGGCTTCGACGCAGCGCGCGCAGTGAATGCACGGGTAGACTGTCTTATGCCCGGTCGCCTCGATCGTCTCCGCCGTCGTGAATACGGTGATTCCTGACGTACCCTTGGTGATCGGAATGTCGAGATTGGAGACGGCAGGCCCCATCATCGGCCCGCCGAGGAAGACACGCGAGACATTATCTGCTGCGCCGGTTTCTTTTAATGCAAAGCGAACCGTCGTGCCGATTGGAATCCGATAATTTCCTTTTCGCTGAATACCGGGACCACCGATCGTAATCACGCGTTCCTGGATTCCGCGACCTTTTGGCAGCAGGCGTCCGATCTCAGCAGTTGTTGCGACGTTTACACAGATCGCGTTCACATCGGCGGGCAGCCCACCGGACGGTATTTCACGGCCAAGCAAGGATTTAATGACTAACTTTTCGGCACCTTGAGGGTACTTGACCGGACATACTCGTATGCTAAGCGGCAAATCCGGGGGGCAGGCTTTCGTGAGCTTCCTTTCTGCATCGCGTTTGTTCGCCTCGATGGCGATAATCACTTCAGCGGCGCCGGTTACCCGCAACAGGTATCTGACGCCCATAAATATGTCGGCGGATTGCTCCAACATAACCCGGTGATCGGTGGTCAGGTAGGGCTCGCATTCGACGCCATTAATAATAAGTGTGTCCAGTTGTTTTCCATCGGGCGGTTTGAGTTTCACATGAGTCGGAAACGCCGCACCGCCGAGGCCGACGACACCGGCTTGCTGAATCGCCGTGATGATTTCATCGGGAGTAGCTGTCGCGACGTCACAAGGTTCGCCATCGTCGACTTCTTGTGATGAAGCTGGAAAAGGCTGCAGATAAACGCTTGGCACCATGGTTCCGCTGATGCTCGGCGCAAGCGCTATTCTTTTGACGACGCCCGAAGCCGGTGCATGCATAGCGACCGACATGAATCCGTCCGGTTCGCCAATCGTTTGGCCGCGCACGACCTCTTGGCCCTCTCGAACGACGGCAATCGCCGGCTTGCCGAGATGCTGACTCAACGGCACGATCAACTGTGGTGCGAACGCAAACCGGCGAATCGCCAGATGGCTGGTCTCGTCCTTGTGCTCCGGTGGATGCACCCCGTTCTGGAACGAGTCTTTCGGCACTATGTTCAGCATCATCGTATGTTGCGTATTCCGCTGCGATCTAGTTGAATTTCTGTCCGCGTTTGATCCATTTGTCGGTGTCTTTCGCGCTTCGATCGCGCGGCAGGCCCGGGTGGATAACTTGTGCAGTACATTTTTCGGCGGATTTGACCAAGTCCCGGTACGGACCAGCTTCGGCGGACTTGATGTACGCCTTTTTGTCGTCGTTGTACTCAAATATTTGCGGATTAATGATGATGCACTCGTCGCAGGCGGTGCATTCTTCAGTGTCAATCCACGGTGCCATGTATTCGTCAGAGGTCGCGGTCGGCGGTTTTTCGGCCGGCGCCGAGACGTCTGGTGTTAGGGGAGACACAGGTGCAGGCGCCGCAGTTGTAAGCGCGTCACTGCTGGATAGTACGGTGGCGAAATCCAAGGACTGATCGCCGGATACGAGACCCATCAAACCCGACGTTATTTTTTGGATGACTTCCTGACGGATACGCGATTCCAGTTGATCGTCGCTCTTTACTTCCACCGCTTCGGTAGCGGCGAGATCCCTCAGCATGACCCAGAAATCACGGCGCTCTGCGGCCGATGCGACCATGGTCTCATCGACGAGCAGGCGGCTGAGTTCCCGGTCGGCATCCAGCGCCCATACATAGGGCACTTTGTCTTCTCGATCGTCCTCGTCGAGTTGCAAATAATCGCTGACGAGAACCATGTTTTCGTGCCAGGCATCACGCGGCACTTTTCTGAAGTGCTTGCGAAAACGCGTCTCGGTAACGGCGAAATCGACAAATGTCGTCGACAGCTCCATTTCCTTCTGCCGCCCACGTTCGACGTAGTTGATCTTCGTTACGGGCCAGTCGCGATCGATAGCGGGATTACCGTCCAGATCGAGGCATTCTGCTACCGTGTTACCGAGATCTGGGTCGTACCTGAATAGTGGATAGGCGCGTGACTCGACGGCGAGCTTCGCCTGGTGGTTGCCCATATCGTCACCGATGCCATGTTCCGGCTGGCAGGACGTGTACAAATTGAATAGCGCGGGTCGCCGCGACATGAGCCCTTGAACAAAGCCCTCGATCATATGATTCGAGTACGCCATCGTGCTTTGCATGAAATACGTCGTGCGGTGCGCCATGGCAATCAGGCCGATCTCCTTGCGCGCTTCCTCCTTGCCTTTAATCGCTTTGCCAAACTGTGCCATGTCCGAAATCTGACCGAGGAATCCCGAAGTGCATGCTTGACCGCCGGTATTCGAGTAAACCTGGGTATCGACAACGACGACTTTGATCGGCTTACCCGCCATCATCGCGCGGGATAGATTCTGAAAGCCAATGTCGTACATTGCACCGTCACCACCGACCGCAACGACGGGTGGGCACAGATGGAATTCCTCGTCGGTGAAATCCTGCCAATCGAAATAACGGAAATCCTCGGCGATGCGTTCCGGGTCGTACTGATCTTTGAGGACCAGCTCGGCCAAACGAATCGTCTTGAACCCTTCCGCCATCTTGGCCATATGCCCTTCGAAGACGCCCATGGCCATCGACACGCTGTCTTGAAACAGATGATTGGCCCAAGGGAATGGATAGGGATTGAATGGAAACGTGCTACCCCAAACGGACGTGCAGCCGGTGGCGTTCAACATACCCATGCTGGCGCGCCCATTACCGCTTGTGCCGCTCTGATAGCGCCACTTCAAATCGTTCAGTCGTGCAATCAAATGCGTGACCTGTCTCAACCACTCCCGGTCGATTGGTTCTGCTTCATGCGTTTTCTCAATGCGGTCGGCGATTTTGGCCAGCGTCAGATCCTCGTCGCTCTTATCGCTCAGAACCGCTTCCATCTCTTCTGCATTCTCAAGATCGAGTTCGCCAACAATCTTCAGCTGGACGTGCTTTTTGAGCCGTGTAACGAGGTCTTCAATCTTCGCAATTTGCTGTTTGACTCTCGGCTGCATCAGCGACTCTACCGTCGCGATAAAAAGATGAATGACTGTCTTTTCTGAGCAACCCAGGCAAGCACCGTCACCGCTTGCGAATGGAAGGTATGCGTCTTTGTCGAGCAGGATGGTCTCTAATGCGCCGATACCTTCTTCCAGGTTGTCGACGCGGATGTATTTTTTCGGTGTATTCGGTAAATCGAGCCAGAAGTCCCAGTTCTTTCTCAGAGAACGGATACTGTCGTCGGTTTGTGTAATCGGGCGGAGTGCATCGTCCTTGCAGACTTCCACACATTCCATGCAGCCTTTGCATGTATAGGGGTCGACGGTAATGCTCAGCAGACCGCCACCACCGGCTTGTTTTTTCTCATGCAACGTGAAGTACGGTCGGCAAAGCGCGAATTGAAAGTCACCAATTTCTTCACGAAATTCCTTGAATTCCTCGGTGAGTTGTTTCCTGCCGTCATCCGATAGGTCCGCGTCGGCAATCGTCACTTCGATCGCCTCGTCGATCATCGCCTGCACCGAATCGGTTTCCTCAGCCCCAGCGAATTGTTTGCGTAGCTTGTTTTCCAGCTGACGTACGGCGCGCGGCAACTGTTCGGTCTTTTTGCCGCGCTTTTTCAAGCGATTTACTACGGTGTCGAGAACCTGACCCACTTCGTTGACCAGTCCGGGAATGGCTGTGTCCGGACAGACCGTGTAGCAGTCGCCACAGCCGGTGCAATTCTCCGGGATGAACTCGGGATGCTCGAAACGAATCGACGTCATGTCCCTGAAATGGGAGGACACGGCCGGCATCAGGCTCATGCTCATGAATGGGTCCGCAGGCACAGACTCTCCGGCACCTTCAGCATACATGCTGCCGGTCTGCGCCCAGAAGCGATGAATATCAGACGAGGCTGAGGAGGATTCCGGTGTCCGTTTCACCATGACAGGAATTGCTAGCTGACCGTTGCCTTTGCCGTTGGTCTTGGCTTTGTTCAGGTTTTTGTCCGTTACCTCGGTTACCTCTTCGAATCCACGTCGTACGACGCGCATGTTGTCCGCAACGACACGGGCGCCCTTGGATCCGAATTTCTCCTGCAGCTGGTCTTTAATCGCATTCAGTAATTTAGCTTCGCTGAGGCCGTGTTTTTCGAGCAACGGCGAGGTCGCGAAAAACGCGCCCTGAAACGCGATGCCCTGCATGCGTAGCTGCAGTTCCGGATCGGTGGCTTCATCACGAGCAATGCGGAACGCGTCGAGATAAAAAACGCGAATATTTTTGTCGACTATGATCTTGCGGTACTTATGCGAAATCGACTGCCAAAATTGCTCCGGCGAGGTCGCATCGCTTTGCATCACCAACACACCACCCTCGTTAAGGCCGGCAACTGCGTTCGTGTGCTTAAACACATTGGGGTCAGGCGACAATACGACATCGACGTAGAAATATTCGCAGTTGATCCGAATTGGTTCGGGTGCGGCAGACAGGTAATAGCTGGTCGGCTGGCCTTTCTTTTCCGATCCGTATTTCGGATTTGCCTTTACGTGATAGCCGAGCAGATCGAACAACGTCATGGCGAGGTTCTTACCGGTCGTTATCGCACCCCAGCCGCCCACCGAGTGCATGCGTATGGTGATAGCACCCTCCGGCATTAGGTTCGGATTCTCGCTGCCACGCAATGCAAGCTCGGCCACCTCTGGATAGGCATCGATGACGGATTGTTGGTAGATCTCCTGCTTGGGCGTCATCATCGACTTGCGCACGAAGTCGATCGACAAATAGAACATTCTTTTTTGTGGGCCTTTGGGCAGCATGTTTTCGATGGCTGCGATGACGCCTTCGGGCTGCAAATCGCGACTGCCAAGACCGAATGAGCCCGAGTACAGGTCTGGCATGTCTTTCATCGATTTATAGTTGGCGAGTTCCGCATAGGCCAAGCCATTCTTGCTGCGGCCGTTCTCCAAGCTCTTGCTGAGGACCGCACGTATTTCTCGGATCAATGGCAAGTCGGCGGCGAGCGGCTGATCGACACGCTCGAGCACGGCCACCGCTTTTTTTCCTTTGAATAATTCGGTGATGAGATCGCCGGGAAACGGTCTGAACATCAGCAAATTAACGACGCCGACCTTTATGCCCCGTTCTTTGCGCAGGTAATCGGCTACTGCTTCAGCCGTGGGAATCAGGCTGCCTTGTCCAGCGATCAGATAGTCGGCGTCGTCCGTGCGATAACTCATTACGCGCTGGTAACGCCTGCCGGTTAGCGCATAGAACTCATCGCACGCATCCTCCGAGATCTTTTGAACGTGGTCGAAGAAGTACGGTCGCTGCGCGGCAACGCTTTGCATATACGAGTCCTGGTTCTGAACGACGCCAGCCATGACCGGGTCGTCAACAGTCCAGAGTTCAGGAATGCGCCTGCGCCTGTCGCCGTAAATAATTTTTTGCGCCGGCGTTGGCGTGTCGATTTCGTCGTCGGGTGATCCGAGGTATTCCGCGATCAGCTCGCGCTCGGGGAGCAGCAACGATTCGATTAAGTGTGTCGTCAGGAAGCCGTCCTGGCCGACGATTCCGGGTGTCAGAGCCAACTCGGCGATACGGTGTGCAATGATATTGAGGTCTGCCACATGTTGAGCGTTTTTGGCGAAAACTTGGAAGAAACCCGTGTCATCCACGCAATGATAATCATCGTGGCCTGCATGCACGTTGAGGGTCGCCTTAGTCATTGCGCGGCAACCCATATTCAGCACATAGGTCAAACGCTTGCCGACGGCCGCGTACAGAGACTCATGCATGTACGCGATTCCCTGGCCGGACGAGAAATTCGTGGCACGCAAACCTGTCATCGACAAGCCGGCCGTCACGGCGGCGGCGGAATGTTCGCCCTCTGGTTCGATGAATATGAGCGGTCGGCCCGAAATATTGATGTGTCCAGCCGCGGCCGCTTCCGCCCAGTATTCGCCCATCTGCGTCGATGGCGTGATCGGGTAGGCGCCGGCACCGTCGGTTGACTCGCGTTCGCACATGATTGCCGCCGTATTGCCATCCATTGCCGCACGGATGCCGGTGTATTTAAACGTGCTTTTGTTTTTTTTCATGAACAGAGCTGCTCTTTCAGGTTGCGGTCACATTGCGGGCGCGCTGGCGAATGACTTTGGGTGCCGCGCGGCCGGTTTGCGGTCCTTGTTTCGCATCGAACCAAACAATTGCGCCAGTCGGGCAGCGGTCAATTGCGTGCTTCACATTGTGCTTCCGGCTGTAATCGACGACCGGCAAGTTGTTGATCATGGTGATGACACCGTTCGGTGCGTCAACGGCACATTTGCCGCAGGCATCACAAGCCACTTCACATTCTTCGAGAGCCGCGTCGCCCTTCTCAAGGTTTTTGCAAGCAACCCAAAGTCGGTGGCTCTGCTCATGAAGCGAGAATAAATCTTTCGGACACGCATCGACACAATCCCCGCAGGCGGTGCACGCGTCTTCGATGACAACCGGCAGTTCGTGTTTGTTCATGACGATCGCATCAACATCACAAACCTCTTCGCAATCGGCCAAGCCCAGGCACCCCCAGAAGCAAGCTTTGCCGCCACCGGCGACGAGTGCCGCAGCACGACATGATTGTAGCCCTTCATAGCGGGCGCGGTTGCGCGCGACATTGGTACCGCCGGCGCAGGCGAGACGGGCGACGACTTTCTCTTCAGCGCCAACATCCACGCCCAGGAATTCAGCGATGAACTCCCGTTCGTCTTCGTTGATTACAGTGCACTTGCCGGGCAAGGCGCTACCATCAATCATCGCCTCGGCCAGGCCCAAACAGCCCGGATAGCCGCAGGCGCCGCAATTTGTGCGCGGTAGCATCTGATACGCGGCGTCAATCCGCGGATCTTCATCAACGTGCAATTTCCTGTGCGCCAGCACGAGTAGGGAGGCAAACAGGAAACTCAGCGTTGCCAGCGCCATTACGCCAATCAGCATGCGCTCATACCTCGCCCCCTGACCCGTTTCATTCTAGTGATGGTCCGCCGAAGCCCGCATTGTGGAAAGCCCGTACAGCAATGCGTCTGTATACGGAATAGCTTGAGACAAGGGCCAAAGCGACCGTGTGGCGCCAACACCCAGACGCCGGTCATTTGGCGGCGAGTGTGGAGTATTTTTGACGAAATCAACAGCGAATGCAGAGCGCCAACCGATGGATCTGTCCCTGGCGCAGGTTCCACAGGGGCGTGTGCACGTCATCGCAGAGCGCTGCAAGCAGTGCAATTTCTGCATTGACTACTGTCCGACCGACGTTCTGATGTACTCAGACGATATCAACGCCAAAGGCTATCACTACCCAATTGTAGCGGCAGGCAAGGAGACGGCATGCATCCATTGTCGCTTCTGCGATCTGATCTGCCCTGAACTCGCGATCTATACGACCGAAGTCACGACGGAGACGTCCGGTGGGGACTAACGCGGTTGCGGCCAAACCGCAGGCGGATCAGGAATCTCGGATCCGGACCGGCAACCATTTCATGCTTGGTGACCACGCCTGCGCGGAAGGCGCACTGGCCGCCGACCTGGATTTTTTTGCTGGATACCCAATAACGCCATCGACCGAAATCGCAGAACATCTTGCGCGGCGATTGCCGGCGCTGGGCGGCCGTTTCGTGCAAATGGAGGATGAGCTCGGCAGTATGGCCGCCATTATCGGCGCATCGGCGGCAGGCGCGCGTAGCTTGACCGCGACCTCCGGCCCCGGATTCAGCCTGATGATGGAAAACATCGGGCTCGCGGCAATGATGGAGATTCCGTGCGTGGTCGCGGACGTCCAGCGCGCCTCACCCTCGACCGGTTTGCCGACAATGGTCGGCCAATCTGACATTCTGCAGGCCCGATGGGGATCTCACGGCGACTACGGAATCATCGCTTATTGTCCGGCGTCGCCGCAGGAGTGTTTCGATCTTACCGTTCGTGCGTTCAACGCGGCCGATCAATACAGAGTGCCGGTTTTCATTATGATGGATGAGGTTATTGGTCACATGACTGAACGCGTTATTATTCCAGCAGCTAATGACCTGCCGATGTCACATCGCAAGGGACCGCGAACCGCTCCGGGCGGCGAACCATTCTTTAGTTTTGCGCCGGACGAAGACTTGGTACCGCCGATCGCACACGCGGGTGAAGGCTATAAAGTACATATGACCGGACTGACCCACGACGAGCGCGGTTATCCCGCGTTAGATCCGGAGACGCACGACAAACTCATTAATCGACTTGTCGACAAGATACGACTGAATGCCTCGGACATCGTAATGTACGATGAGATCGGCGTGGACGATGCCGATACTATCGTGATTTCATTCGGTTGCACGGCTCGCTCGGCCCGGCACGCCGTCAATCAGGCTCGAGACGAGCGAATGAAATGCGGGTTGTTAAGGTTGATCACGGTGTGGCCATTTCCGGAAACGCGAATCCGTGAACTGATCAAACGCGGCAACGTCAAACGATTTATTGTTCCCGAAGTAAATCTTGGCCAACTACGGCGTGAAGTGGAGCGATTGACAGATCTGCCGGTTCTGCGTTTAAACCACGCCGGAGGGACCATGCCTGTACCGGACGCCATACTGGAGCTGATTAGATCATGAGCGTGATTGAAGAAACCATTCAACCTGGCGTGAACATACACCCGATAGACAAACTTCTGCGGGCAGATCGTTTGCCTCACATTCTGTGCCCCGGCTGCGGCATCGGAACAGTTATACATGGATACGCGCATGCCATCGCGGCATCCGGCCTCGATGAGGACCAGCACGTGTGCGTATCCGGTATCGGCTGCAGCGGCAGGGCGGCCGGTTACGTAAACGTCGATTCGTACCATTCAACGCATGGGCGTGCGCTGCCATTTGCATTGGGCATCGCCGTGCACAAGCCGGAACTGAATGTCACGGTCATCAGCGGCGACGGTGATTTAACGGCAATCGGTGGCAATCATCTAATCCATGCCGCACGCCGCAACGTCAATTTGAACGTCATCTGCATTAACAATTTCAATTACGGCATGACCGGTGGCCAAGTCGGGCCAACGACACCGATCGGCGCGAAGGGAACGACTGCGCCGCAGGGTGCTGTCGAGCAGCCATTCAATCTACCGTATTTGGCGAAAGCGACCGGTGCGATATTTGTTGCGCGTTGGACGATCTTGCACGTTCGTGAGTTTCAGGATGCGGTGCTCCGGTCGATGCAGAAGAAAGGCTTTTGTTTTATCGAAGTGCTGGCGCCGTGCCCGACGAGTTTCGGTCGGGCCAACAAAATCGGAGATGGCGCACATGAAGTGGAGATCTATCGCGAACGTTGTCGCGTCGAAAACGGTGCTACGAACCTCGAAGAACTTGATATTGATCTAATCGACGAAAGCAAATCGATTACCGTCGGCAATTTCGTTGATGTCGAGCGCGAACCTTTCTTGGCGTAATTGGCAGTAACATTAGCATGCCCGAATCAACTAGAAATTCCGCGAGCACGACCAGTCAAATTCGCTTCGGCGGCGTCGGTGGGCAAGGCATCGTGCTGGCTGGGCGATTGCTGGGTAAAGCTGCGGCCTTATTCGATGGCAAGGAAGCGGTTTGTACCCAGACCTATGGACCGGAAGCGCGCGGCGGTGCGTCCAGAGCAGACGTCATTATCTCGGACAGTCCGGTGGATTATCCGTTCGTCACCGACGCGGACATACTCGCGGTGCTTTTTCAGGAGGCGTATACGCGGTTTCGATCGCGGCTCAAGCCCGGCGGTACGCTAATCGTCGATACCGGCTTGGTTCAACCGAGCGCAGATGACGAAAACGTCTGCGGCCTGCCGGCGACGAAGATCGCTGAAGATCTTGGCAGTCGACTCGCCACCAACGTCGTGATTTTGGGTTACTTGGTTGGCAAAACCGGCGTGGTTAGCCGCGAGTCGGTAGAAGCGGCAATTCGCGCGACGGTAAAGAAACAAATCGTCGATCTGGATTTGAAGGCACTCGATGCCGGCATGAGCCTTGCGCAAAGTAACGGTTCGTCATGACCGATTCGGTATTGATTGTCGGCGCTGGCGTTGCCGGACTTCACGCCGCTACGGAATGTGCTAACGCCGGGGCACGTGCAATCGTTGTCGAGCAGGGTCCGGTGGTCGGCGGCAAGCTCGCGGCAGCGATGACGAAAGCCTTGGCGATCGGTGATCGTGCGGAAGGAGACAGCGTGCCGCTGTTCGAAGCACTGGCGGGCAACGAGAACATCGAGATCATCACTCTCGCGAATCTGGAGTCTATCGAAGGTCGACCTGGCAATTTCACTGTGTCGATTCGCGAACGCGCGCGCTTCGTCACAGATGCCTGCACCCGCTGCAAACTCTGCCGCGCAGCTTGCCCGGTAGTCCGGCCAAACGAATTCGATGCTGGCCTAACTTACAGGAAAGCGATTTATGCGCCGATGGCTGAAACGCTGCCGGGCGAGTGGGTCATCGACATACAAAGCTGTCTCAATACGCCGCCAAACTACTTACCATGTCACCGCTGCGTGGATGTTTGCGCCGATGACGCCATTCATTTCGACCTGCCGCTTGATACCGTGCATCGGCACGTCGTGGGAGCGGTGATTCTTGCGCCCGGTTTCCGGATCGATGACAACGCGAGCTTCACCGAACTTGGCTATGGCGCTCATCCCGATATTCTGATGTCGGCAGAACTCCAGCGGCTTTTGGAATCGCCCGGTCCGACGGGTGGCTACGCGTCGAAGCCCTCCAACGAAGACTATCCCGAGAGCGTCTTGCTCGTTCTCGACGACATGTCGCATTTCGCGCTGTACATTGTCGCGAGCCAGGTACATCAGCTGCTCGAACAAGATGTAGAGACGGTGGCAGTATTAGTTTTGTCCCAGCTGACCCAGGAAAGAGAAAACGCGAGAGTGCAGGAGCTCGCCGATAAAGCCGATGTAAAGATAAGCACGGGTACAATGTTCAAAGTCGACCCGACTCCGGAAAATTCTCTGAGCGTGTCGTACGAAGATTTTTCGACGAATCGACTGGTAAAGGAAACTTATGACATGGTCGTGCTGTGCTCCGACGTCGCGCCACCGAGTGGTCTGGCGGATCTCGCGCAGACGACCGGCATTGAACTGGCGGAGAGTGGCTACATTGCGATAAGCGGTGCGAATGGCGATGGGGTTTCCACCTCCAAACCGGGAGTCTTCGTGGCCGGATGTGCCAGCGGGGCAATGACGATCAAAGACAGCATTGCATCCGCGCGTACGGCGGCCGGTGATGCTCTCGCTAATTTGAATCAGACACTGCTGCGACCTGACTATGTGCCGCAACAAGCGCCGCAGGAGCTCGCGCCTGGACCAGCCCCAGCGGCTGCCAGCGCGGATATCCCCGAGCACGAAAAGCGCGCCCGTATCGAGCAGCTGCTGTATGCCCTGCTCAACAAGGCTGACGCTTAATAGCCGTTCTTTGTTCGGCGACCGGCCGTCTGCGGGAAGATGAATTGGCTGCCGAGTAAGCCCCTGTTCATCGTCTGAAACTCGCAGTAGAGTTCCCAGAGCAACACAATCGGATGAATACGATGACCTCTGAAAACAAAGTGGTGCAATTTATTCGGGCACGTGACTGGCGCATCTGGCTTGGTCTCTCGATCACTGTTATCTGGTTGGCAGGTGGCATATGGTATGTCGCTGCAGTAGCTGAGTCTGAGTCGGCACAGAAACTTTCTCTCGGTGCCGTCGGCAGTTTTCTCGAAGGCGCGTTCGCACCATTAGCCTTTTTGTGGCTCGTGCTGGGCCTTTTCATACAACAACGTGAGCTGGCGAATAACACGGAGGCGCTGCGCAGGACTTCCGAGCAGTCGGAGAAACAGACGCAGGCAATCGCCGCAACGGAAATGAACGCGAGACAAGGAACATTTTTCAAGATCGCAGAAAATGTCAAGCATCAGCTTGGTGGTATCTCCGGCATGCTTTACACATCAGGTCTTGGTCCGGTTGGCAGTCAAAGGTTCGATCGTGACCAGATGGACGATTACTTCACCCAGATGGGTCAGGGTGACTGGGATGTATTCGCGCGTTTGTTCATCAGTATGGATTACCTGGAGGAGGGCGGTTTGTCCGAGTTGCTGTATGGAACAGATATTCGGACTCGTCACAGCAGAAATTTCATGCACACATTCGATCGTCTTTGCCGGCTTGCCAAGAACTGTGACGTCGACGGCATCATCGAAGATGCACTAATGCAAAGTGCATTCGGCCTTTTATACCTGCGAATGCGGGAGCATAAGCCAGACGATGAGCCAGACCGGAAAGGCTGCAAGATCGATGAGTAAATGGCATTTAATGCTCATCACATGTTTGCTGCCTTCGCTGGCCGCTGCCGATCGTGTCACTGAGTTTTGTCTTGAGGGTGAATTCGATCTTGGTGCGCGTTATCAGGGCATGGCACCCCAATCTACAGAGACGTATCCGACAACTTGGTGTGTGATCACCGAGGGCGATTCGCGTCGCGTCATGTTCTCCGGTTCGGGTAAGTCAAATCCGGACATGTATGGTAGTTGGATGGTTGCTTACCTGGAACCCGACACCGTTCGCATCGTAAACCGACAGTCGCCGCCGGATGTGGAGTTTCACAGCGTCGATAATGCGGACGAGGCGGCTCGCGTGCGACGTGTCGACCCGCGGCGACTAATCGAGGAATTCCGATCGATACCGGATTCGCTGACAGGAATGCGGCTTGAGATCGAAGAAGATCGGCTGCAATCAGTAACAACATCTACGGCGCTGCCGCTGCGCGGGCGTGTCGCCGTTATCTGGAACTGGGACTGGACAAACCCGTTGAGACCAGCGCTTCGATTAATGGTGGATAACGAATTGCTATTCGAAGCGATAGGCACCTGGCGTGACCTGACACCCGACGAAGCTGCAACAATATGGGATGCGACACCTGGTGCCGATCCGATCGAAGTCCCCGGAGATCGTTGGCCGGCGCGGATCAATATGCAAGTTACCAACCTGACTGACGGCGTCTACGTCGTCCGCGGTGTGCGGACGGGATTTCAGCACCTTGTTGTCGATACGGATGACGGATTGATCATTGCAGATGCGCCGGCTGGTTGGGTGGAGTTTCATCACATTCCGCCGTCCGACCTCGTGCCCGGGCTCGGCGTCAGTGGATTGTCTGAGAAATTTATCGAGTTCCTGGGCGAACAGTTCGAAGGCCGGCCGATAAACGCCGTCGCGCTCACACATTTTCACGATGATCATGCCGGCGGAGCACGTGCGTTTGCGGCCCAAGGCGCCAAAATATATTCGACAGAGGAATCCGCGGGATTTTTCGAAAACGCATTGAACCGATCGTCGATGCCGAAGGATCGTCTGACACAACGCCGAGGGTTCGCACAGGTGCATCCGGTCACCGACACCGTGTTGCTTGGCAGTGAACCGAATCGCGTCAAACTAATGTCGATGGGTAGAGGTCCACACGCTTACGCGATGCTCGGCGTTTGGGCGCTCGACAAGGATTACTTTTTCGTTTCCGATGTGCATGTGCCGCGCTCCGATGCCGATTCACCTCGCGAAGTTCGTGCGACAACGGAATGTTGGTTCGCCGAATGGGCCGTCAATAAACTTCCGCCCGAGGTTCGCGTCGTGAACTCGCACAGCGACTCGATAACACCCGTCTGGCGGCTCGCGAACTACTTGGAAAGTGATCTTTGTAAAACCCTATAAAGAGGTGGATTACGTTTACTATATAGAGTCCTGTAGCATCAAAATATGGCGTGCTAGTCTTGGCCGCCAGAAATAGGAAACTAGCAATGAATCAGCCGACTTTTCTTCGTGTTTTCCTCGTTGTGGTGGCGGCCGCAATAGCTGGCGCCCCGTCATGCACTGATCAGCAAACGAGCGCAACCGGCAGCGCTGACCAGATGCCAAAAACCGAATCCAGCAAACCGATGTCCGACGGAGAACAAGGCATGGAAGTGGATGAACAAGTATTGATCGCCAGGCAAAAACTCGCGGAGCGTTTGGGCGTCGACTTAAGTGCGATCATGATCGATACCGTACGACAGGTTCATTGGTCCGACGGCGCCGTCGGCTGCCCGAAACCCGGCATGATGTACACGCAGGCAATCGTACCGGGCGTGCTAATTCTATTGCGCGCCGACGGTGAAGTGCATCGATATCATGCGGCGCTCGGTCGGCCGCCTTCCTATTGTCCAGCCGATAGAGCTCAGGCACCTGCCCTCGGCCAGGGCGAGGAAACGATGTAGTCGCTGTTCGTTCGAAATAAGCTCTGCGATTCCGACAAAAAAACGCCCGCGTCGAAACGCGGGCGTTGCTCCAAAGTGATGAAACCCTCGATGCCGTTACCGGCGCCGAGGATCTACAGCTTACTGTGCATCAACATCGATAATGGTTCTGGCAAGTTCGCCACTGTCGTCATTATGCTGCACGAGACCGAGGTATCGCGACGGCGGGGCTAGCGGACCGTATCCGACCGTCACTGTGTCACTTGCGCCGATTGCTGCTGACGCCGGTGCTGCATCGACGGATGCGTTTGGCGGGAAAGTAAACGGCAGCACAGGCTGAACCCAAGCCGTGTAGTCAATGGTGGTGCCGACCGCGGCTGCAAAGTAGTCGATGACGATAAGGTAGCCGCCGGCAGGCGCATTTTCTACATCGATGACTTCCTCCGACGTGAAGCCGCCACTTGAACCCACAAAGCTGAATGGGTCAACGAAATTCGAGCAACCACCATCAGCTTCGGGCAAGAAGAACAAGCGTATGTCTAAATCGTCCAAACCTGGCGTCGTCGTATCCGCATCAAAAGTCGCAAAGCGAAAATGCGGGTGTGCCGGCAAATCGACACAGAACAGATCGATAACGTCAGTGATTCCATCGACACTATTTACGATGCCTAGGCTCTCGGTTAATCCGCTCAACACCGGCGTGTAGTTACCGTTGTAGCCAAAGTTAACCCCAATATCGACCGAGCCGTCCTCTCCACTCGCGTCAACCTCGGGATCGGCACTCAGTGGCACTGGCCGTACCGCAATCGGGCTGCGGACTTCATACGGACCACCTATCCACGTTAACGCTCCAAACGTCCATTCGCCCAATTCGGCATCTTCATTTGTCGTGAACGTGATTTCAATGTCCTTCGATTGGCCTTGTCTCAATTTGAGTATTGACGGCGTTACGTGAACATCAACTCCCGGCGGTGCTTCCACATGGGCAATAAAGCCGCGTCTGCTCCTGTCATCTTTGGTCACGGTACGCTTGATGGTCTGAGTACCGACAAGTTCCGCGATACCCATCGACGGTAGATTGAGATCACTACCATCGAACGACAAGCCGAGCGATGCGAGAAAAGCACAGCTGCCATCACTGAATATTTGGAAATTGTTGCCGCAACTGAATGCCGCGTATTCGAAGAGTCCGACATCGTATACCAGGCCCGGTTTGAAGGCGTCGCTAGGCACAATCGCGCCAGCGCCGATATCGAATGGATCAGCCGGCGTGTCGCCGAAGGTCTTCTTCAAGTCCTGGCGTGCCGTCGTCATCAGTGCCGATCTGGCCGCTGCTGCACTCCAATCCGGATGCGCCTGTTTTAAGAGCGCGAATGCGCCGGCAACATGCGGGCTGGACATCGACGTACCACTGATGATCTGAAACAGCTCACCAGGTGCCTGGCCATCATTCGGTGTCGGCGTCTGCGCTGCAAGGATTGAAACACCGGGTGCCCCAAGGTCAGGTTTGATGATGTCAGGTGCGCCGTCGTTCTGACCGCGAGACGAAAAGCCCGCAACGCGGTTGCTCGCAGAAACCGTATTGCTTGCGTCCATGGTAGCGTTCACGCCAACGGCATTAGCCATCTCATCACCATCGGTGAAGCTCACCATGACACCGGGAATCGTCGCCGTGCTTAGGCCGCCCATGAAGATAGGATCAATACGCGCAGGTGTTGTGCCGTCATTGTAGACGATGATCGCGACTGCTCCGGCCGCCGCCGCATTGTCGTACTTCGTAATGAAGCCACAAGCACCGCGAATGACGAGTGCGATATTGCCATCGACAGTGGCAGCGTTCGTTAAAGCCTCGCAGCCGTCATTCGTCACACCAGTGCCATCATCGACGAGCACGACATCGGCGGTAATAATTCCGGCATCGGCAAGTCGTACCGGGCCGGTACCTTCAAGTGCCACTTTGTCACCTGCGATACCGGCGGGCGCGTTAACTTGCACGGCCAGATTAAAAACCTGGTCGTCCTGGTTCGCGCCTACCGCCGTCAACCACGGTACACCGGCCGGTGTACCGACCGTTCCGGCACCTGGACCGGAGTTTCCGTTTGATGTCGCGACGTAAACGCCGGCGTCGGCGGCAAATAGGAACGCGATGTCATCGGCACCACCGAAAAACGTGCTTGCGCCGCCAATCGAAAAGTTAATGACATCGACGCCGTCAGCGACAGCCTGATCGATCGCGGCCGCACTATCCGATGAGAAGCAGCCATTGTCAAAACCGTCCGGCGGGAACGAACCGTTCCAGCAAACTTTGTACGCCGCAACCCGGGCGCGAGGCGCCATACCGCTGACGGTGCCAAGGTCCTCACCGCCAATTGAAGCTGGTACGCCATAGTTGCCACCCGCCGTCGACCCTGTGTGGCTTCCGTGGCCGTCCTGATCGCGGGCCGAATGGTATTCGGTGTCAATCAAACCCACGCCATCACCACCGCACGGGTAGATGTCGGGATCGATAACGTCTGAAAATCCCCTGTTGTAGCAGCGGGCTGTCAGCAGCTTGTTGTTACATTCGAATGGGGCGTCCAGCGGGTTCGCCGCCACGTTACCAAAGTCGCAACCGCTCGGTACGAATCCAGCGGGAACGTCGCCGTACGGAATTAACGGGCCCTTGTTACCTTTCATCGGTGTCGGCTCATCGGCGAAGCTAGGATGCTCCGGCCAAATGCCGGTATCCACAACGCCAATTACGACGTCCTCGCCGACGTTACCCTTGGACCACGCTTGTCCGCCTTCGGTTAGGCCAATAAACGTAGGGCTCGTGTCTGTTTGCGGCTGCATTAACTCGTCTTTCCAGACGTTGACGACGTCACCCCTGTTTCTTAGCGCGTCCGCATCGGCCGCGGTCATTCGCGCTGCGAAGCCGTTTAGGCCATAGCGGTAGCTGTATACCTTACTACCGCCAACGCTTTGGATAGCTCGATCCTGCTCCCTCTCGAGATACGCGGCGTACTTTCGTACATGCCGATTTTGCGGATCGAGTTTCTGACCTTTGCGCGGTTTTGTTGCCCTATACCCTCTCATTCCGCCGTCATAAGCGACGACTGGAGCGTCCGCCAACTGAACGATGTAGATACTCGTTGCCGCTTTCTTTGCCGGTGGCTGGAACATAATTCTGCTCGGGTCCACAGGTATCGCTTGCATCTTGAAGTCGGCCGCATGCGCTCCGCCGGCCGCACCAACGAAAATGACGAGCAACGCCGACATCAAGGTAGTCGCGAGTTTCTTATTCATTATTATCCCCTCGAAATGACTTTAATTATTTTCCCTATGGAAGGAGGTTTGAGGGTTTGGGGCAATGTTTCACCACGGACGTCCTGTTTGAAGAGGACGCCACTTTTTGGATTACACATTGCAACCGACCCTGCTGTGCCTTTCATGGTAAGTGAAAGGCCCCCTATATAGGGATACTCATTCCCGGCTGGCCGAGAGTAGCAGGACTCCTTTATACCGCATTTCGCATATGGATTTTAGTGCGCATTTGGTTACAACGGCCTGGTCAACTGGCAAGGTTTTCGCGAATTATTTGAGCAACGAAATGTAAATTCGTGAATCTTCTACGGTAAGTGGGGGGTGTCGCTTTGCATTATGTTCACTACCTGCAGGTTGGCTGCTGGCCGGCGCCAAAAATCCGACGTTGATCCACGAGAATCTGTGTCGAGTTTGCGCATTCATTACGCAATAAGGGCTTCCTGGGTCGATTTCATTAGAGTCGGCAGTAAGGACTCGGAAAACCAGGGATTCTTCTTAAGCCAAATGTTGTTTCTTGGGCTCGGATGCGGCAATGGAATAACACTGGGTGCATAGTCTTGCCAAGCACGAACGGTTTCGGTCAGGTTTTTGTGCGTCTTCGGCAAATGCCATTTGTGCGCGTATTGACCGATAACCAACGTTAGCGCTAATTGCTGAAGACAATCTAACAGTTGCTGTCGCCAGGCCTCTGCACATTCCGGTCTTGGTGGTAAGTCGCCCGATTTTCCCGTGCCCGGATAACAGAAACCCATCGGTAGAATAGCGATCTTTGTTGGGTCGTAAAACGTCTCTTTCGTAATCCCCATCCACTCACGCAGTCTGTCGCCACTCGGGTCATCAAAAGGTACGCCAGTCTCATGGACGCGGCGCCCGGGTGCTTGCCCCGCAATCAAAATTTTCGCTCGAGGATCGACCTGCAGAACAGGCCGCGGACCCAGCGGCAACGACTTTTCGCACAGGCGGCACTGCCTCACCGATTCAAGGAGTTGAGGAAATTGTGGTTTCATGAAGGGTAGGAGTGTACTGCCTATCAGCACCCACCGCGCCCCCATCTGACGGTGCATTTTTCCCCAAAAAACGAGGACCCGCTCACACCCGCAGGTGTGACGGACTTCACGTTTTTGCAACGCCAACGACCCATTATGTTTCGCCGATCGTCGCATACCGGCGGCTGGGCAATAGATTCTGCCTACAAGCCAATGAAGCCGGTCAATCCGTAGCTGCCAGTTCCACAGCTGACTCACTTGATCGCCGAAACGCAAGGAGTGCCAGGATGCAATCCACGAAGCAAAGCGTCGTCAGGAACTTAACCCTCGTTATCACGCTCTGCTGCACCATCGGCGCATCGCTCGCAGTTGCGGGGCCGCGCGAGCAAGCCAAGCGTATCCATGATCGACTGGTTGGCACACCGCCCTCCAGCACCGTACTCGATTCAATGGCGACGAAAATTTCGAACGGCGACAGCATCGGCGCCGCGTTCGAGGCAATGGACAACTCTAATTTTTACACAACGACGGTCAGAGAGTTTGCGACGCCGTGGTCCAATCGCGAGCAGTCTGTATTCGTGGACATGAATGACACGATCGCAACCGTCATCGGAATGATCCGCGACGATGTGCCCTTCGATCAGGTGTTGTACGAAGACATCGTATACGTTGGAACACCGGCCGCAACGAACGTGCCGTACTCGCAAACAGACAACGACCATTACCTCGATCTTCAGCTAAACCGAATCGATCTTGGTGATCCTGCGAACCTGGAACGGCAGCGTCAATCTGATCTGCCTAACACGCCGATCGGCATCGACGACACAGCTGGCATTATGACGACGCGCGGTTTCTCGCAGGCGTTCCTGGTGGCTGGCACCAATCGTGCCGCCATTCGCTTCACCACACTGAATTTTCTGTGCATGGACATGGAGGATTTTCGAGACATTACCGCACATCCGGATCGAATTCGTCAGGACGTGTCGCGTTCACCCGGTGGTGACAGCAACATCTTTTTGAATGATTGCCTGAGCTGTCACGCCGGGCTGGACGGACTGGGCGGCGCATTCGCTTATTACGATTTCGACGAGGATCTGCAACAGTTGGTTTACACCGATGGTTCGGTGCAACCGAAGTTCCTAAACGATGCAGGCACGTTTCGCTTTGGTTATGCGACGGCCGAGGATACGTGGATTAACTACTGGCGCACCGGGCCGAACGAATTCGTTGGTTGGAATGGTCCGGGGTCTGGGGCCGGAACCGGGGCGAAGAGCCTCGGAATGGAGCTCGCGCAGACTCGTCAGTTCGCGGAGTGCCAAGTCAAGAAAGCCTTTGAAAAAGTTTGCTACCGCAGACCCAACGGCGCAGCCGACGAGTTGGCCATCGAAACCATAGCAACGAGCTTTGAGGCCAACAACCGCAGCATGAAGCAAGTGTTCGCCGAGACCGCCTCGTACTGCATGGGCAACTGACGACACCGGCCATAAAACCCGACTCGCTTACCGCATTTAAGGAGAAAGGCAGTGATCCCAAGAGAAATGATGTCTTCCGGCTGGTGGGGTTCGCGTCAACCGACACGCGCACTAAGATGGTTGCTCATCATTGCAATCGTGATAGCGATTGCCGGCTGCGTAAGAAGCGAAGAGTCAGTGGCTGGTTCCACGAACACGGGCGGGACACCAAGCGACCCGCCGCCGGCACCGCCTCCACCTCCGCCACCGGCCCCACCTCCGGTTACGGAGCAGTCGGTTTTTGAAGCAACGCTATACCCATTGCTAATCGAACCGGCGAATTTCTGCGTCGGTTGTCATGCCGCGATACAAGAACCGACGTTCGCGGCTGCGGACCCAACGGACGCGTACAACGCGATCGTCAGTCAACAAAAAGTCAACCTGATGAACCCAGAGTTGTCACGGGTTTATTTGCGGCCGAAAGATGATCGGCACAACTGCGGCGGCGACATGAACTGCGATCTAATTGCCGCTGCATTCCTGACTGCGATTCAAGATTGGGCTAACCAGGCATCGTCAGGGACGCCACCACCGACTTCCGGTCAACCGGTTGTCAGCATTGCGACAAACTTTAGCGAGACAATCGAAGGTGGTGCCGCCCGAGCGGACGCGAACGCAATCGCGTTGTTCTCGTTCTCTGAAGGGGCCGGTACCGTGACGATGGACACAAGTGGTGTGGGCGCGCCCATTGCTTTGCAAATTGAAGGCATGGAATGGGTAGAGGGCGGTGGTCTGCGCAACGTATCGGGCAAGGCGCAAGCCAACGAGGCCGATAGTCGCAAGCTGTTCGACATGATTACGCCGGTGAATGAGTACACCGTCGAAGCGTGGGTGATTCCGGACAATACGGCGCAGGACGGGCCGGCGCGGATTGTTAGCTACTCACTAGACACGGCCGTGCGCAATTTCACAATGGGCCAGAACGCCATCTACTACCAGCTCAGAAATCGCAGCGCTGCGACGGGTGTCAATGGCACGCCAGCACTGGAAGCGCTGGATCCACAGGTCGGCACGAACCTGCAGCACGTCGCTATGACGTTCGATGCGGTGACAGGTCGAAAGGTCTATATCAATGGCCAACTCAGTATCGAAGAGAATCTAAACACCGACACGCTCGACTGGCTGGATACCCAGATGCTGGTTCTCGGTAACGAGGTGACAAACGATCGACTCTGGCAGGGCGTGATCAAACTTGTCGCGATACATAACAAGGCGCTGACTGGTGCCGAGATTCAGCAAAATTTCGATGCGGGAACCGGCAATCTGGTCACGATGCGGTTCGATGTATCCGCCGTCGTTGGACAGACGGCATACGTGGACTTCCAAGTGTCGCAAATCGACCCGGCAGGCTACATGTTCGCCAAGCCGGTATACGTTAGTGACGCAAGCGGCGTCGCCGTCAAGAACATCCGTATCGGCGTAAACGGTGCCGTACCCGTAGCGGCACAGCCGTTCCGTCGCATCGATACTGTTGTGACGGCTACCGGTACTGAACTATCGCCACTCGGTGCGATTATTCCCGTGGCGCTCGGGCCCGACAACGACCAGTTTCATCTGGAGTTCGAGGTACTCGCCGGACAGACCGGACTAGCCGAACCGGTCGTACCGTCGATACCGCCACCCGCGGTGCCGGATGAACTGGAGCCGGAACTCGGGCTACGCACGTTTGCGCAGATCAACGACACGATGTCGACGCTGACTGGCATCGATGCAAATCAGAATGCGGTGTTGTCACGCTATAACGAACTGCTTGGTTCTTTGCCGGCAACCTATGACCTGCTGAGTTTTGCTGCCGCACATCAAATCGCGATTCAGCGTCTCGCAGTCACCTATTGCGGTGCAGTCGTCGGCGATGTCAACAGCTGCGACGCGCTGTTCGGCGCGTGTTCGATCGACGGTGCCGCCAAGGACCAGGTCGGGAACACACTCTATGACAGCTTTATCGGCGACAACATCGTCAACCAGCCTGATCGTGTCGACGTCACCAACGAGATTGTCAGCGTCATCGATGACCTTGGTTGTGCGGCCGGCTGTAACGGCGCAACGGCGGAATTGGCGCTACAAGCGAGCTGCGCAGCTGTGCTGTCCAGCGCAGCGCTAACTGTGAACTGAATACAAAGTAGAGGATATAGTGATGGCCAAGTACAGGGATCAACTCCGACGTACGGAAAGCACGCGCCGCCGTCTCGAGCAACGGATTGAGGAGTCGTGTCGAAAAAGCGGACACGCTCGGCCGAGAACGCGCAGGGAATTTCTCAATCAGGGCCTGATCGCCGGCGTCGGTACGGTATTCTTGCCGAGCATTGCGACCATCCTGGCACGCGAAGCGAACGCCCAGGCAGCGGCCTGTGTCATCGACAACGGTGGTTTGCTTGGTGCCGGCAAAATCCCGTTTCTAGCGTTTGATCAAGGTGGTGGCGCCAATATTGCAGGCTCCAATGTGATGGTCGGTGGTATGGGTGGACAAGAAGACTTTCTCGACGCGGCCGGCTACGCAAAATTGGGACTTCCCAACGCAATCATTCCGCAGAACGTCGGTGTCGATCGTACGTTCGGGCTCGCGATGCATCCAAACAGCGCTTTGTTGCGCGGCATGCTGGATAAAACGAGCGTAGCGACGCGACTCAATACCAATGGCTGCGTCATACCCGCGCGCTCCGAAAATGACACGGACAACAACCCCCACAATCCGGTTTACGGCATCGCACGGGCGGGTGCAAATGGCGAGTTCGCCGCCACTATTGGTACGCGCAACTCGGAGTCGGGCGGCCGGTCTCGCGCACCCGATGCGATGATTCAGGCTGAACTTCGGCCGGTCAAGGTAAGCAATCGAGACGAGGCGATCGGGCTCGGCGGTGGTGAGGATGACGGCTTCCCGGACGGCCGGGTTGCCGCTGCGAGTGCTGTTCTCAGCGCTCTGAAACTTGGCAAGATTAACGAACAACAGGCGACGGAAGAGCTTCTGCAGTGTGGTTACGACAAAGCCGAAGCGACGTTTAACACGCTAGTCACTCCGCAAGACCTCGATCCTGACGCAGATCTGGCGCTGCAGGCGATCTTTCCGAACGGTGAGTTAAACGACGGTAACTATCGTAAAGCGGCTGCCGCAATGAAAGTTGTCGTCAATGGCTACGGCGGCGCCGGCACGATTGAATACGGTGGACGTGATTATCACCAGGACCCGCGCCCTGAAACCGATGGCAAGGATTTTATTGTTGGTCAGGTGATCGGCGCATCGCTCGAATACGCGGCGCAACTCAATAAGCCGCTGATGATTTACAGTTTTAGTGATGGCGCTGTATCCGCGGACGACAGGGAAGAAGACGATGGCAACGGCACGACGAAATTTCGCTGGCGCTCCGACAATTCACAAACTGCCGCCAGCTTTATTCTTGTCTTTAATCCTAACGGCCAACCGGTATTGCGTAACGGTGCCGCTTCGCAACAGCTAGGCTATTTCAGACCTAGCGGCAACGTGGAAACAGCTTCCAGTCCATTCGCGAACAGCGTTGATGCACTGGCAGAGATGGTGGTGTTGAACTACCTCGGCCTACACGGCGAGGAGGCAATGTTCAATGTGGTCCTGGACAATCCAGGCCTTGGTTCCGCCGCCGCTGCAGCGCCATACATTGCTTTCCAAGCAATCGTCTAGTGCCTAACGGTAGCGTCACCGTTAGCCGCCAGTCGTCTGCGCGGGACACGCGCAGCATTATCGCAGCACTTGATCATTTGCTCGCCTGTCCGGCGTGCAGAGCCGGTGAGGTATCGTTCTCGGAACGTCTCAAAGTACTGTCTTGTAATCAGTGCAACAGAGGATTTCCAGTATTTCAGTGCGGCAAGAAACAGATACCGTGGTTATTCACGGATCCGACGACAACGCGACTGGAGTGGAAGGCGCGGTATCACGGTATCTTGCACGAAAACTCGATGGAACTTGAACGTCTGCGTCAAGCGCGTGACGAGGGTCGCTGTAGCAAGGTAGGTCGTCGGCGGATTGCCGATTTGTTGCAGGCACGCGAAAGTCACCGTAATCAGATTAGCGAAATTCTTGCGCCACTGGAGCTGGACAATATCGACTGGCCGGCCGATTCAGCAAGTTTGCTGCAGGGCAAGTTGCCACGGTCGCAGGGTTTATCGAGTTACATAAACAACATATTCCGCGACTGGGCTTGGAATAACGGCGAAAATGACGCGATGTTTGCTGCCGTTGAAAACGTCCTGAGCGCGGTACGGAAAAAATCCCTCGGCTCCGTGCTGACCTTGGGCGCGGGCGCCTGCCGTCTGCCGTACGAGATTCATCGGCGTTACTCGCCCGAGCTGTCAGTCGCTCTCGATTTCAACCCGCTGCTATTGCAAATCGCCGCTCATGTCATGCAAGGAAACACGATTCCCTTATACGAGTTTCCGTTAGCACCGCTCAACGCCGCTTCATTCGCAGTTCTTCAAGAACTCTCTGCGCCGGAAATTCTGGCAAACGACAACTTTCATTTCTTGCTTGCCGACGCCTCAAATCCGCCGTTCAGAGACGGATGCTTCGATACCGTCGTAACACCGTGGCTTATCGATATCATTCCGCAGGACTTAAAAACGTTTATTCCACAGGTCAACCGCTGTCTGACAGAAGGTGGCGTATGGATCAACACCGGTTCGCTGGCGTTTTTTCACGAGAACGAGTCCTGGCGCTACAGCGAAGAGGAGGTGTTGGAGCTCCTTGAACAAAACGGTTTCGACGTTGTTAGCGCCGAGAGACAAACAGTTCCGTACCTGCAGTCGCCGCACAGCGGCTACGGGCGTGCGGAGAAGATTTTCAGTTTTTCTGCGCGCAAGATCGATACTGTCGACGTTCCACCGGCGCGCGCCTACCTGCCGGGTTGGATACTCAATACGACACTACCGGTGCCGTCGTCGACGGAAGCGGCGGTCAGCTCATCACATTATCTTTTGAAAGCACAAGTGTTGGCGACGATTGATGGCAAACGCACGATCAAGCAGATTGGCCGAATTCTTGCCAGGCAATACGGTCTCGGACAACGCGAGACTATTCACGCCGTACAGCGGATTCTTATTGACGCCTGGGAACAGTCCGGATCTGGCGATACTGGCAAGGATTTATAGGACCGGGTCGTAGTTACTCGCGTAACGCTACGGTGTAATTAATCGTATTTCTCGTCCTTGGCACGTCGGCCGGGAGAATTACTGTCGCGGTTATCTGATTCACAATACTGACTGGCCATGTCATAAGCGACGTCTGATGCGCGCCTGATGTCTGCACGACGGTCATCGTGTAATTCGTAGGTGCATTGACAGCTATGCGCGTCGCAGCCATCCAGCGGCAGTTTTGGAACCTCATGACTGAGGAATCGCTTGCCGAGCAGGGTCTGTACCGCCTGGCAACATTCTTCATTGGCCGCCTTCACTTGAACACTGCGGTACCTGCTGCGATCAATGGTGAGCGTATTTGACGCTGGATTCGTTTGCGTGGATTGTTTCCCGGTCAGAGCCGCAAGAAGTCCCATTGGTTATATCCTCCTGAATTCACAAGCAATTTAGCACGTGGACAGGCGGAAATCGTTCGACTGGATCTCAACAAAAAGCGGAACCGATTCACGAAATTCGTGTGGACTGGACATATTTTGACGTCGCTCGGCCCGAAAACATGGCCCAGCACCTGGATCAGTCCGGGAATCAACTCTCAGCGCTCGTCAAAACACTCCGGGCACAGAGCACGAATTTCGTCGTCATTGCCGGTTAGCTGCCACCGAATCAACGACACCGGGATGACACCTACTTTGTTGACTTCGTCATAAAAGTCATAAAGGCGGAAGTCCGTATCGCCGATTTGTTTCGAGCGCTCGGCAAGTAGTTTTTCGATTAGGTATTTGCCGGTTACGTAACTCGAGCCGTAACCGGGCTGACGCATGTATAGGTGTTGTTCGAATGCCAGCAGATCGAGATCTTTGCGCATCCATCCGCGCGGCGTCCAACTGACATGAAACTCGGCCGCTTCTTGCATCGAAAAGTCGTTGGCGTGTGCGTAAAGAGAGCCGAGCCCGCGGGCCGCACGCTGTGCGAGCATGACGTAGACGATTTCGCGAACGTGCGGATTGTCGTCATAGAGCCCGGACAGCAGCATCATTTCCTCAACGCCGGTTGCCATGCCCTCGGCACGGCTGTCCCAGATGTTGTACAGCAATGCGCCGCGCCGCACCGGGCTCTCGTGCGGTTCCTCTTTAATCTGGGCTAGGTCAAAGTAGTGATAGAAATGAGTCCATAATGTCGTCGGCTCGAAATGCACGGCGGTCCAGAAAAAATTCCGGGTTTCCTTCGGTACAAATGTACCGATACGTTCCCGCAATGCCTGATCGTAGTACTCGGGCACCGGTAGAATGTCCTGTTCGTCTAGCCAGCGTATGTACTTCGTAACCGATTCGTTGGCACGACGGTCGTATTCCTCTTCGCTCTCAATCGACACAAGCGGCGGAAGGTTTCGATTCCGATGCTCTTCGAGTCGCAGTGACGCCCAGGCGCGATCGAGCTCACGCCTTAACAAGGTAACTTCTTCTTCCCAGGTGAGGGGCACATAATGGACGTTTCGAAGTTGCCACGTATAGTCGTCGATGCCGATACCAGACGGGCCGGTTTTCGACGGCGCTTGTTCTTCAAGCCAGTCAGCGAATGACGACGTCGCTGTTTTCGCCGCGCTGATCGCCTTGGTGAGCTCGTTGCTGGCGCTATCGCCTGCAAGCTCAACGATAGTGTCGAGGTTGTCATGCTGGTTGCGAATGTTCTTGATGCCGGCGACCCACAGGTCACGCGCATTGCCCGTGAGATTCCCGCGGGCTTGCTTGAGCAGAGGAGGAATCGTCTGCAAGTCGGCAATAAGGCGAGCCTCCTTAGCTGCGGACAGCGGGAATTCATAGGTCCAAAGTTCGAGAATTGCATGGTGTATCGGTCCTTCATGAGCTGGCGTATCACTCTCGAACGTCCATACGGATTCATAAAAGGCCGGATCACGCACGGACGGTCTAAGCACGCGGAAATTGAAATCGAAACCATTCATCTCGGCGCGAACGAGGTGCCAGTCGACTTGTTGCGCGATCGGCCAGTCACGAGGATCAATGGCGTACAGGCGGGCCTGATAGTCTTTCAGCTGTGCATGCGCGGCCGCAAAGCGCTCGGCGGTATAATCTGGCGCGCCATCGAGCATTGGTGGCCGCTCAAACTCGCGCCAATCCGCAAACAGTGATAGTAACTCCCTGTATCCGTCGGAGCTTTTTATGTCTTCGGCATTACCAACGTTGAAGCCGACAAGCGCGGCGGCAGCGATCACTAGTCCGCGCAGTTTGCGCGACACAGGGTTGACCTGCGGCATGAGAGTTCTCCAGATTATTGTGCTTTGACTATTCGAGTATAGCGACTAAACGATATTAGTTGCCCGATCTCGTCCGTAGACTTATATCTCCGATACCTTCAATTTCGGCAAACGCGCTTTTTTCTTACGCTGGTGTTTTTGCATGCGGCGGAGAATGTCGTCCAACATGCGAATCGCGGCCAAAATAAACGGGCCTTTGTTTAGCATTACGCAGTCCGCGCGCTGCGACATAGCCGCATCGCTAATCTCGGCGCGGGTCGGCAGGCCTTTTTTGGCTTCGTCTTCGAGCACTTGCGTTGCCCAGATCACTGGCATATGTGCGGCCTCGCAGAGCCACAGTATTTCTTCTTGGATAACAGCGAGTTGTACCCAACCACACTCAACTGCGAGGTCACCGCGCGCGATCATGATACCGGCAGGATAGTGGCACATCGCCGCAAGCATAATTCTCGGCAGGTTTCTAAACGCCATTTTTGTTTCAATTTTCAGGATGACGCCCAGACCACTGTCCGGATAATTGCCCAGTTCATCCTGTAACTCCAAGACTTCCGCGGGCTCTCGCACAAAGGACATGCCGACCGCATCCGCATGTTGTGCAACAAAATCCAGGTCGCGTTTGTCCGTTTTCGATAGCCCCCCTGCGCGCAGGTCGCTTTGTGGAAAGTTGATACTGCGATTGCTTCGAAGGCGGCTGCCCGTTGCTTTGGCGTGTGTAATGCGCACGACAAGGCCGTCATCCGTTGTCGATTCGATCGTTCCTTCGATCTTGCCGTCGTTAAGCAGTACAGGGTCGCCAACCGAAACCCGCTCGACAAGCTCCGCAGGAATGCAACGAACATGGGCCGACTTGGTGACCTTGCCATCTTTGTCGATCGTGGCGGCCGCACCAAGAGCTTCGCTCGCATCAAGCAGTAGCGTGTCGTTGACATGCAATACGATCGGTTGCTCAGTCGCTGGTAGCTCGCCAACCAGAAAGCTTTTCTTCTCACGTAGCTCATGCTTAATCAGAGTCAGTCTTGTGCCAGTCACAACAAAGGCTGTCTTGTACAATTCGACAACGATTTCGTTTCCGTCCTTGCCAACAACGTGCAGCTTTCGTTTTCTACCGCGCGTGTCCCTGAAGCGAATAACGTCCCCGACGTCGGCGCTGTCAACGCATTCCTGCGGAACCGGCACGGCGTTGGCTTTCCGGTCGTGTTGGAAATCGTACTCAGCGATACAGCGAATACGCTTTGCGGCGGTCACTCGGCCAAGCGCATCGCGCTTAGGGCGCAATCGCAGCACTTTGGGCCCGGGCTCTAATGGCCCTGTCCTGATTTTCGATCCGGCGAGGTCCATAACGATTCGACACTCCTGAGAGAGCTCTTCTCTGGCTCGCCCGATGTTGTCGATCATCATTCGCCAGTCCTCTCGCGCGTCGTGCGCACAATTAATTCGTGCGATGTTCATGCCAGTCGAGATCAAATCTCGCACAAGTGCGTAATCGGCGCTGGCTTCTGTTGGCAGCGTGACCATGATCAATACGCTGCGGTCCTCGGCGCGCTTTCCAAGCAGGTCCTTCGTGTGTGTCGCATTGAGCTCATCGGCGCGCGCCAGTAGCGGCTCGGGTGGCGGAGTCCCGTGATCGGAGCTTGAAATTCCGCGCAGCGCGCGCTCCACGGCGCGAATAGATGGCAGGACATGTTGCTCTGCTCTACCAAGCGACGATAGGCCTAGTGCGCTGAGTTGATCTTGCAAATCACGAATATCAAATTGGCGCAACGCGATGTAGTGAAGCAAGTTTCGCGCGCTGTCGGAGAAATTCGGATGTACTTGCGAAAGTTCCGTCGCGTATTTTTTCTCAAGCTTTTCGGCCCGTTTCAGAATCGCGGCGAGGGTTTCGCATAGTGCTTCGATATCTATCGTCACGCGAGTTCTCCAGCGCGCAAGTAATTATGGCGACAATCGCTCGATAGTCCAATTACTGTCGTCAGCAAGTGAGTATAGAAAGCGATCATGTAGCCGATTTCTACGTCCTTGCCAGAATTCGAGTTCGTGAGGACTTACTCGGTAGCCGCCCCAAAAAGACGGCAGCGGTACTTCCTTGTTGGCGAATTTTCGCTTCATCTCATCGAATTTTGCTTCGAGTATGGAGCGAGACGTAATGACGCTGCTCTGCATCGACACCCACGCGCCGATCTGGCTGCCACGTGGTCGAGTAATGAAATAGCGCAGCGTCTCTTTCCCTGGAATCTTCACTGCGGCGCCACGTATTGATACCTGGCGGGCGAGAGTCGGCCAGAAAAACAGCAACGAGACATTCGCGTTAGCGGCAATCTGCGCCGCCTTGTTGCTGGAAAGATTGCTAAAAAAGACGAAACCGTTCGCATCGAAATACTTCAGTAAAACGGTACGGCTGGCCGGCCGGCCCGCGTCATCGACAGTCGCGAGGCTCATGGCATTCGGGTCCAACTCGTCCGCATCACACGCAGCACGAAACCAGTCTTCGAATTGCCGTATCGGATCGTCGTTCAGATCTTCGCGTTCGAGCGTCGAGCCGATGCAGGAGCGCCGCAGCGAGGACACGTTCATGCCAATTCCGTTGCCTGAGCCTTTGTCATTCGGTTCGGTCATAGTCTAGAGTTTATCTGCCTTTTGCGGCTCTGCCATGTCAGGGCACTAGGTAGTTTCTCTGATTATGCGATATCGTCCGACGTGCAATAAGTGGGCGATGGATACGCAGGTTCAAGATATCCTCGACCAGATCGACGATACGCTGCGCGCCCGACTGCTGACGCTGCGGCGTTGGTTGCACCAGCATCCGGAGCTGTCGTTTCACGAAGTCGAAACCGCCATTCGTATTAGTGACGAGCTTGAGCATCTCGGTATTCCAACATCATATGAAGGCGAAGGACACGCGCTAATAGCGCGTATCGATGGCCGGGATCCGACGCGGCAAGCTATCGCGCTGCGCGCAGAAATGGACGCATTGCCCGGCGACGAAACGACCGGGGCACCATATGCATCTGTTTACCCGGGTCGCATGCATGCGTGCGGACATGGCGCTCATATGGCGATGCTGATTGGCGCCGCCAGTCTACTGAATGAGAATCCTCCGCCTGGTCCGGTGCAGCTGGTGTTTCAGCCCGCCGAGGAATTGGGCGGTGGCGCTCGAATTGCGATCGAGGACGGCGCGCTCGACGATGTCGCTGCGATTTTTGCGGGCCACGTGACGCACGAATACGAGACCGGAAAGATCATGATTCGAGATGGCCCGGTCACCGCACAATCTGATCGATTTACCGTACGTGTGCGCGGCAAGGGTGGACACGGTGCCCGTCCTCATGAAGCGGTGGATGCGGTAGTAATTAGCGGCTTCCTGATCGCCGCGCTGCAAACACTGGTCTCACGGGAAATCAACCCGTTGCATCCCTCGGTCGTTACGATTGGCAAGGTCAGTGCGGGCTCGGCTGCTAATGTCATTGCGGAGCAGGCAGAAATGTATGGCTCGATACGCACATTGAATAACGAGGTGCGGGCGAACATTCACAAAGGATTAAAGCGCATGATCGCTGCGACGGCTGAATTGCACAGCGCTGAGATCAATATCGACATCGAAGAAGGTTATCCGCCTGTCATCAACGAACCAGTAACGGTGTCAGTTGCTCGAGAGGCGGCTGCAGATATTGTCGGGGAGAGTGCCGTTGTGGCGGCAGAGTTTCCGAGCATGGGATCGGAAGACTTTTCTTACTACCAGGAAAAAGTTCGCGGTTGCTTTGTGCGTTTCGGTGCACGGCACCCAGATTGGGAGCCGATCCCGTTGCACAGCCCAGCGTTCGATGTTGACGAACGGGTCCTCGGAATTGGCACAAGGTTTTTCGACAGGCTGGCGCGCGTCGGTCATGCACACATGAATCGGCTTTCTAATGGACTTTGAGCCATCAGCTGGGCCGACAGTTGGCGTCGAGTGGGAACTGCAACTGCTGGATCCGATAACGCTCGATCTGGTTGACGGCATCATGCCGTTGATGGAGTTTTTCCCGCGCGCTGAAAGGGTCAAGCCCGAGTACATTCAGTCTTGTGTGGAATTGACGACGCGAGTCTGCAACGACAGCGCTGAAGCGATCGCCGACATCAGTGGCACGCTGACGAAAGCACTGCAGCGTTGCAAAGAACTGGAGATGGGACTATGCGGAGCCGGCACGCATCCGTTCTGCCGCAGGCTGGCCCTGATTACGCCGTTACCTCGTTACAAGCGTATCGCCGCTAACACCGGCATCCTTTCGCACACGCAGATTACGTTCAGCACGCACGTGCACGTCGGCATGAGCTCCGGCGATGAGGCCATGCATGCAATGTCGCTGTTGATTCCTGCGGTTCCAGTCTTCATCGCGATGTCCGCAAATTCGCCATTTTGGCGTGGCCACGAAACGGGCCATGCGGCCTATCGACACCGCATACTTGCGGCGGCGCCCAACTACGGTTTGCCCGAGCGTTTTGCCGACTGGCAGCAATTCAAGCGCTTCATCGGCGCCGCTGAGCGGTGCGGGATGATTGAGACCTTCAAGGATATTCATTGGGACATACGGCCACACCCAGACTTTGGCACTCTGGAGTTGCGTACCATGGATTCCGTGTCTGATAGCAAGCGCTTGCTTGCGTTGGTTGCGTTCGTGCGCTCACTAGTGCTCCGTCTCGCCAATACATCAGTTGCCGAAGCCGCTACGCTATTACCGTTGAATTTGCCGCGGTGGGCAGAGAAACAGAATCGCTATCGCGCGGCACACAGTGGGCTCGACGCAGAGTTCATCGTTAACGCGAGCGGTGAGCACCGTCCACTTCGCGATCTCGCTGCCGATTTGATCGATTTCAGCCGCGCGACTGCCGCGCAATACGGCGAGACGACCGGCCTCGCGCTGGCCAGTGAGCTGCTGACGCAAAAGCCCGACTATCAGCGACAGCGTGAGGCGTTTGACCGGGCCAAGCTTTTGCCCAACGTGGTTTCGGAGCTACAATGCGAGTTGCTGGATGGCTGCGCGGAAATGGACAAACTACATCCAAATGTCGCGTTGCAAAATAACGTCGGATAGGCGGCGAATCGCGATAACCAGCGCCGCATTGCGAAGCGTTGGCTCGCCGCGATCCTTTTTCTGTTGCAATAGCCGCCATTGAGCGACCAGCGAGTCAACCGCTGCGTTCATTCTGAGTTGTAGCCGATTCTCGACCTTTTCGAGCTGCCACTGTTGATTTTCCAAATTCTGCACCCACTCGAAGTAACTAACGGCAACACCGCCGGCGTTCGCGACGATGTCCGGCAATACGGTAACGTTCCTTTTCTGCAAAATGTCGTCTGCTTCGGGCGTTAGCGGCCCATTCGCCGCTTCGACAATAAGCGTTGCTTTGACATCGGCCGCGTTTCCGGCATGTATTTGGCATTCGAGCGCCGCCGGTATCAGGATGTCGCAATCGAACGCCAGCAGGTCATCATTGGTAATCGTTACGGTTTCCGGTAAGCCGACAACGCTGCCACATTCTTTCTTATGCGCGATCACTGTATTCGGTTGCAATCCCTGCTCGTTCGCGACCCCGCCGTGGGAATCCGTTATGGCCACGATGCGCGCGCCGGCTTCGTGGAATAAAGACATGGAAGTACTGCCAACGTTGCCGACGCCTTGAATCGCAACGCGGGCGCCGGCGACGTCGCTCAAGTTTTCAACGATACCGTGCTCGAGTAGCCGCTGCGTCGCATTGAGGCAGCCGCGCCCTGTTGCAGCATCGCGTCCGACTGAGCCACCTAGTTCCAGCGGTTTGCCGGTAACGACGGCGCGATTGTTTTGTCCAGGGTGCAAGATGTCGAAGGTGTCGTAGATCCATGCCATCGTCTGTTCGTCGGTATACATATCCGGCGCCGGAATGTCCGTGTGCGGTCCGATAGCGTCACCGAGTTCGATGACGAAGCGCCGTGTGATACGCCGCAACTCTGCACGGCTAAGCTCTTTCGGGTTGCAGACCACGCCACCTTTGGCGCCACCGAACGGTACGTCGATGATTGCAGTCTTCCATGTCATAAGTGCGGCTAATGCCGACACCTCGCTTTCTGTCACGTTAGGGTGGTAACGAATACCTCCTTTACCCGGCCCTCGCGCACGATTATGCAACACCCGAAAGCCATGAAACGTTTGCACTGACTCGTCGTCCATCGTGATCGAAAAGCGAACGTGCACGGTCCGCTTCGGGTTGACGAAATAGGCGATGAGGCCGGCTTTGACGTCGTCAATCCAGGTTAGTGCGCGGTCGAATTGCTGTTGCGCGACGATATTCAGGTCGAGATTTTCTTCGTCCGAAGTTTGCTTGTTCATGCCGATTCTCACGCTAGGGTGCACAGAGTTTTACAACATGATGGCACCAAGACCTGGCCACGGCGCTACGTAGAATCGCGTATATATCAGGACATTCCCTGACAAAAATCGCGATGACGATCTGCTACGGTTTGCACTGGGAGGATGCGACGCATGAGCCAGGTACAACAACAAGACAGCCGCAAAACTTTGCAGAATGCGCTGGGGAAGGCCCTCGGCTCATTCAATCCGGACGAGCGATCGCCGCATCCGGTCAATGCTCAAAAGGCGGTCCATATTGCGCGCTTGCTGCAGCGACGCGCCGCAGAGCTGCAGACACCGCAGGAAAAGAAGCAGCAGCGTGAGCTCGAACGGATGATTCAAAATCCGCACGACAAGGCCACGATGATCCAGATGACCGATCAGACGTTTCGGTCGACGCGCCCGGCGCGTGCGGTGGACCAGTTGACGCATATCTTGGATGTGCAGGGGGTACCGCGATTCTTCAGTCGTATCGATCAAACCTTGCTCCGCGGGTTTCAGTCATTCGGTAGTTATCTGCCGGGCGTCGCCGTGCCACTCATCAAGGACAAGATGCGAGCGGAGACCGCTAATGTGATTCTTCCGGCCGAAGAAGAGATCCTAAACGCGCATCTGGCCGCGCGCCGAGACGCGGGTCTGCGCATGAACGTCAATCTTCTCGGCGAGGCCTTGTTGGGCGAAGATGAGGCCCAGCGACGTCTCGAAAACTACCTTCAGGCGCTGCAAAACCCGGAGGTCGAGAGTATCTCGGTCAAAGTTTCTACGATCTATTCTCAGATATCCTCGCTAGCATTCGAGCATACGGTGGCCGTACTTTGCGATCGCCTCGAAATTCTGTTCCGGGAAGCCGCAAGAATGAAGTACACCCGGGCGGACGGTTCAGAAGTGAGCAAGTTCGTTTACCTCGATATGGAGGAATACCGCGACATGGCGGTCACGTCAGAGGTGTTCATGCGGACGCTCGAACGCAATGGTCTCGAAAACGCCCGCGGCGGCATCGCGCTTCAGGCCTACATTCCGGATTCGTATGCCACGCAAAAGCGGCTTAACGCCTGGGCACGCAAGCGTGTTGAGGCAGGCGGCGCACGGATCACCGTGCGTATCGTCAAAGGCGCCAACATGGAGAGCGAACGGGTCGAGGCGTCTACTCGAGGTTGGCCACAGGCACCGTACAAGAACAAGATGTCCACAGACGCCAACTTCAAACGCATGCTGCATGAAGCGATACGTCCAGAAAATATTGCAGCTGTAAATATCGGTATCGCCTCGCACAATCTTTTCGAATTGGCCTATGCGCTGGTATTGGCCGTCGAGAACAACTGTCTCGACAAAATGCAGTTCGAAATGCTCGAGGGTATGGCGAATCATATGCGTCGAGCGCTTTTCGAACTGACCGATAACTTCGTGCTGTATGCGCCGTCAACCCGACGAGAGGACTTCATTTACGCGATCGGTTATCTGGTTCGAAGACTCGATGAAAACACCGGCCCCGATAATTTCCTGCGCCATGCGTTCAAACTCGATCCGGACGACAAAGAGTGGGGGCGGCTGCAGGATCAGTTCCTCGCGTCATTCGACGCAATTGAACACACACCGGCCGGGCCACGGCGAACGCAGGACAGGCGACAGCCCGCCGATACGACCACAAAAAGCGCCATTGACCAAGCCGGGTTTGTCAACGAGGCGGATACGGATTTCGCGCTACCTCAAAATGTCGCGTGGGCCGAGCAAATTCTCGACAACTGGCGGGATCGTTGCGGCGATAAGGCCGCCGTCGTTCCGCTCGTCATCGACGGTGAGGAGCTATCGTCCAAGCGTGTGGAGCGGGAGTCCTATGATCCATCACGGCCCGGCGTCGTGGTCGCGCGTTATCACCTCGCTAGCGAAGACGATGTGGATCGAGCCGCTGCCATTGCACGGCTGGACCCGAGTGGCTGGCGGCAGCTGTCTGCAGCGGCGAGGTCTGACGTTCTTGGCGAGGTAGCCAACGAGATCCGTGCAGCGCGCGCCGATCTGATGGGCGCGGCGCTGGCCGAAGGTGGCAAGACGTTTCCACAGTCCGATCCGGAGGTGTCCGAGGCGATCGATTTTTGCGACTTCTACCGCAAAAGCGCAGTGGCACTTGCAGACATTGACAGTCTCGAGGCGCAGGGTCGTGGTGTCGTCGCTGTCATCTCACCATGGAATTTTCCAATCGCAATTCCATGCGGTGGAGTTGCCGCAGCTTTGGCTGCCGGCAATTGTGTGATCCTCAAACCGGCATCGGACACGGCGTTGGTGGCGTACTTGCTGTGCGAATGCTTCTGGCGCGCTGGTGTGCCGCGCGATGCGTTGCAGTTTGTTCCCTGCGACGGCGCAACCGTCGGCTCGAGGCTTGCCTGTCACGACGATGTGGATATCGTCATTCTTACCGGCGGTACGGAGACTGCGCTAAGAATGCTGCGAGATAAACCCGCAATTGGTTTGCTCGCAGAAACGGGTGGTAAGAACGCGACGATTGTCAGCGCACTTTCAGACCGCGATCTGGCGATTAGTCACGCTCTGCAGTCCGCTTTTGGCCATAGCGGACAAAAATGCTCGGCGACATCGCTGCTGATACTCGAGGAAGAAGTCTACGAGGACGAGAAATTCAAACGCGCGCTTTGTGACGCTGTAAAAAGCATTCCGGTCGGTTCTGCCTGGGAGTTGCACAACGATATGGGGCCATTGATCCGGCCGCCGAGCGGTGTATTAGAGCGAGGAATCAAGGAACTCGAGAGCGACGAGAGCTGGGCAGTGATGCCGAGCAAGCTCGACGACAATCCAAACCTGTATTCACCGGGTGTCAAATGGAACGTGCAGCCGGGCAGTTTTACTCATTTGACGGAGCTCTTTGGGCCGGTGCTCGGCGTCATGAAGGCGCGCAAGCTCGATGAGGCCATCGATCTAGTGAACCAGACGGGATACGGACTGACATCCGGGCTGGAAAGTCTCGACGATCGCGAGCAAAGGCATTGGCGGGATTGTATCAGCGCGGGGAACCTCTACATCAATCGCGTTACGACCGGTGCGGTCGTGCTGCGACAGCCGTTTGGCGGCATGGGCAAGTCGGCATTCGGACCTGGCATCAAGGCTGGTGGGCCGAATTATGTCGCTCAATTAATGGACTTCAAGCAGCGCAACACTGTCCGGGGTAGCGAAACGATAGACAACGAAAAACTCGCGGACCTATACGCTTATCTGATGAGCAAGGACGATTTCATGACATCTCACACGAATGCCGACGACATAAGCAACATCTGTGCCGCGATTCGAAGTTACGACCTTGCTGTCACCGAGGAGTTTGGAAAAGTACATGATGATTTCCGATTGATTGGACAAGACAACCTGCGACGATATGTTCCGATTCCGGAGTTGCGCCTTCGCGTGCATCCCGATGATACGGCATTCGATATTTTCGCCAGAGTTAGTGCCGCAAGAGCAGCCGGCTGTCGAATCACGGTGAGCTATCCCGAAGGTTTCCAGTCGTTGGTGCT
>JAOTZC010000043.1 GCA_029861535.1 Gammaproteobacteria bacterium | reverse complement strand
ATCTGCACTTCGGGGTTTACCTGAATGGTACCGCGGTCGACCCGGCAATTCTGTTGATTGACTAGTCCGAGTACGGCGAGGTGAGGGCTGCCGCTCGATAGGCCTTCATCGGAAGTAAAGCGCAGCCTTAGCCGGCCATGACGAAGAGGGCCCATCGAGCGGCAGCCTAACGATCGACACAAGACTCGAAGAACTCACAGATTACGGGTCGGAATGCGTCCATTTCCACAAGAAACGAGTCGTGACCTCGGAGGCAGTCGAGTACGATCATACTCGTGTCCGGACAAACCTCCTTTATTCCTTCGGCCAGCTCATGTTGCTGATGCAACGGAAAAAGAATATCCGTCGTAACGCCGATGACGAGTATTTTTTCAAGCTGCAGACGTTTAAAACCTGAATTCAATGAGCCGCCGTGTTCAGCCAAGTCAAATAAATCGGATGCGTGCGAAAGATACAGGTAACAGTTCGGATCAAATCCACCGCTGAATTTTTGCGCGACATTTTCAAGATACGCTTCAACCGAGAATTCAATCTTAGACCGATCGCCTGTATGGCCCTCCTCCGTCACTCTTTCTCGACCAAAGCGCCCACGCCATTCCTCGGCCGAGCGATAGGTCATCATGCCGAGCTTGCGTGCAAGGCGCTGGCCGATTATCGGCGGATCATCGACCGCGTAATTTCCGTTCAACCATTTTTCATCCGAGCGAATAATCTCGCGCTGTAGCGAACGCACAGCAATCGAAAATGGCTCAGCCCGAGTCGCTGACGATATCGATATAAATCGCCGAGCAGCATCGGGATGGCGCACGCAAAACGCGAGGCCGCTCATGCCGCCCATGGAACAGCCAATGACCGTGTGCACGGCCTCAACCCCCAGATGTTCGACAACACGCCAGGCGGCCTCGGCGACATCTTCGAGCGTCAGTACCGGAAATTCCAGCCGGTACATTTCGTTGGTTTTTGGATTGATCGACGCAGGGCCGGTAGAGCCGAAACAGCTACCCAGCGAATTGACACAGATAACGAAGAATCGATCCGTGTCGATCGGCAGCTCAGGCCCAATCATGTCCTCCCACCATCCGGCCGACGGGTCGTCGGCCGACGACGCCGCATGAGCCGACGGCGACAGGCCGCTGAAGATGAGTACCCCATTATCACGAGACGCGTTCAATTCGCCCCACGTCTCATAAGCCAGCGTTGGCGACTCGAGATAGCCACCGCGGTGCATCTGAAATCGGCCGTCTAGCGTTACTTTTTTTCTTGCGCCACTCATGATTATTTTTTCACGTGCTTCAGCATGCGCCGCCGCCGCTGCTGTTGGCGCGGCGTTAGTTTGTTGCGTTTGCCTTTAAACGGATTATCGCTTGTTTTGAACGACAACCGTACCGGCGTGCCCTTCAGCTTGAATACCTTGCGGAACCGATTTATCAGATAACGGCGATAGGCCTCCGGCAGTCTTTCCGTCTGATTGCCATGAATTACGATGACAGGCGGATTGCGACCACCTTGGTGTGCATAGCGCAGCCGAATCCGCCGACCGCGCACCAGTGGGGGCGGATGCGCAATGACGGCAGCTTCCAGTTCGCGCGTCAATTCGGTCGTTGACAGATCGCGCGTCGCCGCAGCGTAAGCCCGCTCGACGGCCGGCAATAAATCACCGACTGCGGTGCCATGCAATGCGGAGATCGTAATGCGTTCGGCAAAATCTAGAAATGGCAGACGTCGGTCGAGTTCGTCGCGCACATGCTTGCGATCTTCCGCGCTAAGTCCGTCCCATTTGTTCGTGACAATCAGCAACGCCCGGCCACGTTCGAGAACCAGGCCGAGCAGGCTGACGTCCTGTTCAGTGATCCCCTCGCGCGCATCCATGACGGCGATGACGACTTGTGCTCTTTCGATTGCTTGCAGCGCTTTGATGATGCTGAACTTCTCGACGGTCTCATGAACCTTCCCTTTGCGACGGATACCGGCGGTATCGATCAGCAGGTAATGGCGATCGTTGCGATCGAACGGCACAGCGACGCTGTCGCGAGTGGTGCCCGGCTCATCGTAGACGACTAGCCGGTCTTCACCCAGAAGTCGGTTGGCCAGGGTAGACTTGCCGACATTGGGTCGGCCGATGATGGCGATACGCAACGCGTGCTTTTCATCTTCGGCGTCGTCTTCGTCGACCTGCTCTGCAAAATCGGCCAGCACGGCGTCCATCAACGCACTGACGCGATCGCCGTGTGCCGCCGATATTGCGACCGGGGCACCGAGTCCGAGCGCATGGAACTCGGCCGAAACGATGTCCTGATCGAGACCTTCGGCCTTATTGACTATGAGCCAACTGTTCGCGGCATATCGGCGTGCTAAGTCGACGACGTGTTCGTCGGCTGCGGTCACGCCTTCGCGACCATCAACCATGACGATTGCGACATCGGCTTCCTTTAACGCGCGCACGGATTGGTCGACCGTTATTTCGTCGATACCCTCTTCCCCCCCAGCGACGCCGCCCGTATCGATGACGAGATACGGTACTGGACCGAGTTTTCCGAAACCGTATTGTCGGTCTCGAGTCAGGCCGGGGTAGTCGGCGACGATTGCGTCGCGCGAACGCGTAAGTCGATTAAATAAGGTCGACTTGCCGACGTTCGGACGGCCAATCAATGCGATGACGGGCAGCATTGCAGTTTCGCCGTGACACCGGGTGTCAGGCGCCCTCGTCGACAGGTTCTGCGATGTCCGGTGCTGTTCGTCGGCTTTTGTTTTGTTGAATGACATACGCGGCTAGCGTACCGGCATCGGATTGCACATACAGGCGATCGGCGACGACGACCGGATCACTGGTGATCGCTGCGCCACCGAGCTTCACGCGCGCAACAGGCGTACCGTCGACGTTGCTGAAAAAATGCAGGTAGCCCTCAAAATCACCCGTCACAACAGTCGTGTTGAACGGTACTGGCAACGTGGGCTCACGTCGTAGCAGTGCATCCTGGCGCCAAGTCTCCGCGCCATTGCGTCGCGACACGGCGATAAGGGTGCCATTATCTTGAACGGTATACAGACTCGACCAGTCCGCCGAAACGCCTTCGTTGCTGGAGATCTCGGCGGCCCACAGCATTTGGCCGGACTCGGCGGCAACCGCAGCGAGCCTGCCCTGGTAGCCGGCCGCGTAAATATCCTGGCCGACAACGGCCATGGCGCCGTCGATATCCGACAGGCGTTCAAGATCCGAACGGCCGGACGGCGGCGCCAAAAGCGTCTCCCAGCTAACGTCACCGGTTTCGATATTAACGGCAACCAGGCGGCCGTTGTCGAAGCCCGCAACCACAGTCGGCCCGAGGATTAGCGGTGACGCCGAACCTCGCACCGTCAGCCGTGGCATCGATTGCAGAACGACCCAACGCTCACTGCCATCGAATGCCTCGAGCGCGCGCAAACGGTTGTCGACGGTCTGGATGACGACCGTGTCGTCATCGATCACCGGTCTGGCGAGTGATTCACCGCCGACCTCCGTGCGCCAACGTTCATTGCCGTCGTTGGCGCCGAGCGCGACAACAACACCGTTGGCCGCGATAACGACCACGAGGCCGTTGCCTACTCCAGGTCCAGCCGTAAGATCGAGATCCAGCTCTGAGCGCCAAATTCGTTTGCCTGATTCGGGATCAAATGCCGAGACGTTGCCATCGTAACTGGCCGCGTAAATGCGATTGCCATCGCCCATGGGCTGCAGTGCGACGCGCAGAAACTCAGCGTCACCGCCGAGCTTGGCAGACCACAGTCGTTTGATCTTGATTTTCGTGTCGAAGTCGATCAGCTCGGCGGGCTCGAGCTCTTCATCATCATCGCCAAATAGGCCACACGCGGCGACGCAAACCGATGCGCCGAGCAGCAGTATCGTGCGAACCAATCTACAACACTTGGTTTTCACTCAGCTTCCTCGTCCATATCGGGTTCCTCGGCAGCTACCGGCGCTTCTTCGAATATCTCAATAGGCAGATCGAGGAGCTTCAGTTGAACGAAGGGCTGGTCAATCGTCGCGCCCTGATTCGGCTCGCTCAACGCGCGCTGAAATGCGTCACGAGCGTCGGCGAATTGACCGAGTTTCACGTACGCATCGCCGAGCACTTCTGCATAGCGCGCGGCAAATGCCTCGCTCTGTTGACCGTCTACAAGCGCGACAACCTCACTGGCCTTGTCCTGATAGAGCAGGATCTTTGCAAGTCGCACGCGCGCAACATGTTTGAAAGCGTCATCGGCATTTCCGGCGATCAGGTCGCGAAGCGAATCGGCGGCGTCCTGATCGCGATTCTGATCCATGTAAAGCCGCGCAATCGCAAGTTTACTTTGCGGCGCATAGGCGCTGTCACCGAAGTCTGCCGAAATCTGCCCGGCGACGGATTCCGCCGCCTCTAGCTTGCCGTCGACGATATGGTCTGTGAGCGTGTCATAAAGCGCAGACGCTTCGAGATGCGCGTCGCGCTGACTCGTCTGGTAGTAATTGATGCCGAACAAGACCGCCGCGCCTAAAACGACGCCGGCGATGACGTAGGCGCCGTATTCCGACCACCACGTCCGCATTTTCTCGATTTGTTCTTTCTCTGAAAGTAAGTCGTCCATCGTTGTACCTTCGTATTTGTCGTTTGCCGCCTTATTCCGACCGGCCCAGCATTTTTGCCAGCGTCTCTACCAGCTCATCCTGCGCAATACTGGTTTGATCATCACCGCTTCGCAATGGTTTCAATCCGACGCGTTTTTCCGCAAGTTCCTGCTCTCCGAGGATCAATGCGTACTCCGCCTCGCTTTTGTCGGCGCGCTTCATTTGCGACTTGAAGCTGCCACCTCCAAGGTTTACTTCGATCCGAATCCCGTGGATACCGTCTCGCAGTGCTTCGGCCACCGCGAATGCCTGTTCGAGCGCGCCGTCGCCGACGGCCACGATATACGCGTCCGCGCTGATCGACGGCGATTTACCACCACAGGCCTCGTACAAGTCGACAAGACGCTCCATTCCCATTGCCCAACCGACGGCAGGCGTTGCACGCCCGCCGAGCTTTTCAACCAGCCCGTCATAACGCCCGCCAGAGCACACCGCTCCTTGTGAACCCAACGCATCGGTGGTCCACTCGAACACCGTGCGATTGTAGTAGTCCAGGCCCCGTACCAGTCGCGGATTTATCGAGTAATCGATACGCGCCGAATCCAACAATGCTTTGAGCTCCGCGAAGTGCTCAGCCGACTCCACATCGAGGAAATCCAGCATCACCGGAGCAGCCTCAACAATGCCTCGCATTTCCGGGTTTTTGCTGTCGAGAATTCGCAGCGGGTTCTGTTCAAGGCGGCGAATACTATCTTGATCAAGCTGACTTTTCACGCTGGACAAATACTCGACCAATGCGTCTCGGTATGTCGCTCGCGCATCAGGCGTTCCCAGAGAATTGATCTCCAGCGCAAGCCGGTCAATACCGAGCCGCTGCCACAGTCGGGCAGACATAATGATGAGTTCAGCGTCCACATCGGGGCCCGCGAATCCCAGCGCCTCGACATCGAACTGATGGAACTGTCGATAGCGCCCGCGCTGCGGTTTTTCGCGCCGAAACATCGGTCCGGCCGTCCACAATTTGTGGCGTTGATTGTGCAGCAGTCCGTTCGTGATTCCGGCCCGAACCATTCCGGCTGTCGCTTCGGGGCGCAGTGTCAGGCTTTCGCCGCCGCGATCATCGAACGTGTACATCTCTTTTTCGACGATGTCGGTTACCTCACCGATTGAACGCTTGAAAAGCTCCGTCTGCTCGAGCAACGGCAAACGAATCTCCGCGTAACCGTAGGACTGCGCAATGTCGCGAACGACATATTCCAGGTACTGCCACGTCGCGGACACGTCGGGCAGGATATCGTTCATTCCTTTGACAGCTTTAGGTTTCACGGCGGTAGCCTAGGGAGCGTAGATCGTGAGCCGCGCGGTTCGGCCACGGCGGTCTGCTGCGGCGATCGTGTAGTCTTCGCCGTTAACACTGACGGCGACGTTTTCAGCGTTGCCGAACAACACCGACAACGGCCCACGCCCACTCACATTGACATTTCGGCCGTTGCGACCAAGGTCGAAAAACAGTCGGCGACCGCTAGCGTCGCTAATCTCAGTCCAGCAATCACCCGAAAAACGCATCGTCAAACGCACTTCACCTTCAGCTAACGCTTGTGAAACGGGTTCCGCAACAGGCTGCGACTCAATCACTTCGGGCGCCGAGTCGGGCAGCACGACCGGCTGATCTGGCGGAGAATCTTCCAGACCGGACGCCTCCGGTGCGGGCGCATCGATGATTTGTTCATCGACCACCGGAGCTGGCTCGATGTCGAGGGCTTGCGGTTCGGTCGCGATCTGTGGCGCTACAGTCACTGATGCGTCACGAACAACGAAGTACCAGTAGGACGTCGCGACAACGAGTACAACGATGATCGCCGCGATCCACGGCCCGGGAGAAACTTCACGTGCCTGTTTGCGAACTTTGCCGACAACCGGCGGCATTCCGGACGCGCGATTTAGCTGGTAGTAATCGGCAAGCAGGTCATCAATGCTGACACCAACCAGCTGCGCGTATTTTCTCAGGTGTCCTTTCGCAAACACCGGTGCGCCCAGTGTTTCAAACTTGTTTTGCTCGAGCGCGCGCACTTTCATTTCATCGAGGTGCAGTTCCTTTGCAACCTCGAGGACAGTAATCTGCTGTTGTCGGCGCGCCTCAGCCAGGCGCTCGCCAGCCAGCGGCTCTCGAGCTTCGGGCGGGATGTCGCCGACATCCTTGTTTTCGATCTCCTCGCTCATATTAGCCTGTTTCTAGCAGCCGCCTCGATTCCTGTGACTCCGGGAAGTCGCGCAGCAACTCATTTGCGCATTCGGTGCGCGCACGCTCATCTCCGAGCTTGTCCTCAATGAGCACGCAGAGATACAGCACACCGGAATCTGACGGATAAATGCCAAGGTAACGCTGCAGGAATGCGCGTGCCCGAAGGTCGTCATCGGTAGCATGCTTCAGAAGTGACATTTGCAGTAGTGCTTCGCCGTGATCGGGACGGCGATCAAGCGCGCTACGAAAATAGGTCTCGGCCCTCTCGTAATCGGGTTTCTGCATCATGCATACACCGGCATTTGTCATCATGACCTCCGGGTTGTCATTCGTCGTCGACTTGATCGAACGATCGAACCGCGTTTCAGCATCGTCATAACGCTGCTGGCGACACAAAAATACCGCATAGGCGTTTTGCACATCGAAACTGCGCGGCGCAAGCCGTACCGCCTTGTCGTGTGAATCCTCAGCCAGTCGTAGATTGTCCAGCTGCTCGTAGGTCGTCGCCAGCGTAGACCAAACGATGGCGCGCTTTGGATCCAACTTAATAGATTGCAACAATCGATCGCGTGCCAATTCGTAATTGCCGTTTTGAAAGTAGCGAATTGCGAGCTGATAATTAACGCTTGCCGCATCCGTGTCATTTGCGTCGGTCGGTACCGTGCCCGTAGTCGTCGAGATACACCCCGCCAATGCCATACCGCCGGCAACGGCCAGCAGAAACCCCTTCATCCGTACGCTCATTTTCACGCTGTAATCACCTTTATGTTTTTTTCGCTCAATCGAACGCGCACACGATCGCTGACTTTTCCAGCCAGCTGGCCGCAGGCTGCGTCGATGTCGTCACCGCGGGTTTTGCGTGTGGTCGCAATGATGTCATTCTCCCGCAGGCGGTTCTGGAACTGCCTAATGGTCTCAACCGACGACCGCTCGAAATTATTGCCGTCGAACGGATTAAAAGGAATCAAATTGACCTTAGCTGGCTTGTCTTTTAGCAGCCGCACAAGCTCGTCTGCATGCCGAAGCTGATCATTGACGCCGCGCAACATCACATATTCAAAGGTAATGAAGCGGTTCGAGTGCTTACCAGCATATCGCCAGCAGCTATCCAGCAACTCGTCGATCGGATGCAACTTGTTGATCGGCACAAGTTCGTTACGTAGCTTGTCATTTGCTGCATGCAGTGAAACTGCGAGCGACACATTGCAGTCGTCACCTAGCTTTTCGATGTGTGGCACGATGCCCGACGTACTCACTGTTACGCGCCGCCGCGACAGGCCGTACGACAAATCGGACAGCAGAATCTCGAGAACGGGCACGACATTGCGATAATTGGCGAGCGGTTCTCCCATGCCCATAAACACAACATTGGTGACCGCCGGGTCGCCATTGGGTCGCCGTGGCAGTTCGCGGATCGCATGCCAAACCTGGCCGATAATTTCGGCGGCGGTCAGGTTGCGATTGAAACCCTGAGCGCCAGTTGCGCAAAACGCACAGTCAAGTGCACAACCGACTTGTGACGATATGCACAGAGTGCCGCGAGCTGGTTCAGGGATGAAAACGGTTTCGACGGCCTGGCCAGATCCACTGGAGAATAGCCACTTGATCGTGCCGTCGACCGAATTGTGGCGCGCCTCCTCGACGGGCGCCCTAATTTCGGCAACCTCGTTGAGCCGTGTCCGAAGCATTTTTGATAAATCGGTCATGTCATCAAAGTCGATAACGCCACTTTGATAGATCCAGCGCATTATTTGCCGTGCGCGATACGGCTTTTCTTCAAGCCCCGCAAAGAAATGCTCTAGATCACTCTGAGTTAACCCAAGCAGATTTACTTTGTCAGTTGTTGCAGCCACTATTTCTCAACGCGTGCGTGGGCACACGCCATCGCCAAAGAAAAAATCAATCTCGACAGCCGCCGTCTCCGACGCATCCGACCCATGCACGATATTTTCCTCGATGCTGTCGGCAAAATCGGCGCGGATTGTCCCGGCGGCCGCATCCGCCGGATTGGTCGCCCCCATGATCTCGCGATTTTTTGAAATCGCTCCGTCGCCGGACAGCACTTGCACCATCACTGGGCCAGAGGTCATATAGCTAACCAGATCGCCATAAAATGGGCGCTCTTTGTGGACAGCATAAAAGCCCTGTGCCTCTTCGATTGTCAGGTGCATCATGCGCGCAGCAATGACTTCAAGCCCGGCTTTTTCGAATCGCGAAATGATCTCGCCAATCAGGTTCTTTTGCACACCATCCGGTTTGATAATGGAGAGCGTCTGCTCAACGGCCATGGGGTTTCCTTATGGTTTATTGGTTGGAATTCGGCGGAGTAGGCTGTCGCTTTATCGGGACCGTCCCGAGAAACGACGTAAACCCTCGATTTTACGTGGCAAATCGGGGCCCGGCAATGAACCTGCCCGGCTCTAGATATTAAAACTTTCGCCGCAGCCGCACTCGCCGCTTACATTGGGATTGCGAAAGCTAAACGCCTCATTGAGGCCGTTTTTGACAAAGTCGACCACGGTGCCATCGATTAGTGGCAGAGCCACTTCGTCAACAACGACCGTCACGCCCTTGTCCTCAAAGACTATGTCGGATGCGGCGATTTCGTCAGCGTAGTTGATGACGTAGGAATAGCCCGAGCAGCCGGTCTTGGTCACGCCCAGCCGCAGGCCCACGCCCGCGCCGCGAGCATCCAGATAGGTCCGAACCCGGGTCGCCGCCGAGTCTGTCAGTGAAATCGTCATTTTTCCGATATTAGTAATTTTGGGCGATTGTGAGTATCAGGTCGAAGTATCGCGCACTGCAGCCCCAAGCGACCGCACCGCGTCTTCGAGGACTAGTATACGGCCTGTTTTCTCCACAGGTACAGCGAGAGTTTGCATAAGCTCGGATCTCTCGAAGTGCCGCAGATCGGCCAAGGTGCCCGTCTCACAGGTCGCACAGAACCATTCACAGGCAGCCAGCAGATGCGGACATCCCCAAGCCTGGAAACGCAATTCTTCAATTCGATCGTCAATATGCGCCATCGTCAGACGAATCCGAACACCCTGATCTTCGACGAAACTCTCAACGCCACCGTCCACCTCGCCCGCGTGCTCCGGGTGCGAAAATAATTTGCGCACTTCGTCGCTATAGGGCTCGAAAGTCACGTCGCTGATGCCGCGCGTCCCGGCGCAATGGCCCGCAGCCGCTCGACCGATTCGCGGTAGCGTTCGACGGCAAAATCAATCTCCGACTCGGTGCTCATGCGACCAAAACTCACGCGAACGGCGCTTTGTGCGAGTGCATCGTCACGACCAAGTGCGCGCAACACATAGGACGGTTCCTGATTTTGGGAATTGCATGCCGATCCCGTCGCGACGCACAGTGGCTCTAGCGCGAGCAACAAACTCTCACCTTCGATGTCGTCAATGCTGACATTCAAGATTCCTGGGTACGAATTCTCCGCATCGCCATTTCTGACGACACCGGCTATGGGCTGCAATCCCGCCCACAAGCGTTCGCGCAACGCCTGCACATGCTCGAAATCAGTTGCCATCGACGACGTGGCAATTTCAGCCGCAAGTCCAAAAGCGGCAATAAGTGTTACCGGCAATGTGCCGGGACGTACTCCGTGCTGCTGGCCGCCACCGTAATACAGCGGCTCGACATGGCAACGCGGCCGATCAGCGATGTATAACGCGCCAATCCCTGTCGGCCCATAGACCTTATGCGCCGTCATCGACGCAAGGTCGACCGGCAACGATGCGAGATCAAACGGTAGCTTGCCGACACCCTGCGCCGCATCGACATGAAACAATACGTCTCGATTTCGGCAACGCTCTCCAATCGCTGCGATATCCTGCAACACACCAGTTTCGTTGTTCACGTACATGATCGACACCAAAGTTGTGTCGTCTCGAAACGCAGCATCGAGATCCTGCAGGTCGAGGCTGCCGGATTCGTCAGGGCTTAGCCATGTGACGTCGAAGCCCTGTGTCTCAAGCGCACGAAACACGTCGGCGACCGCCTTATGCTCGGTCGGCATCGTGATCAAGTGTTTGCCACGATGTGTGCGATAGCGTGCGGCACCCGTGATGGCGAGATTATTCGACTCGGTGGCCCCCGACGTCCAGATTAGCTCCGCTGGCGCACAGTTCAACAGACGCGCGAGCTGCGCTGCAGCTTGCTCGACAATCACGCTCGCACGCCGACCCGCAATATGCACGGCCGAAGAATTGGCAAAGCTCGTGTCGTTTTTTAGCATAGCCGACATTAACTCCGCGACCTGCGGGTCGAGCGGTGTCGTCGCAGCATAGTCGAGATAAATTAGATCGTCCCTCATGAAGCGCCTCCGCGGCTGCGATCGATCGCCGTTAAGATGCCGCGTAGAATATTGACTTCATTCTGGTCGGGTCGCGCACGAATGAACAGACGCCGCAATCGTCGCATCAGGTGGCGAGGATTATCCGGATCCAGAAATTGTAAATCCGTTAGAACCGTTTCGAGATGCGAATAGAAGTGTTCGAGTTCTTCACTACTCGCGGCCGGCGCATCCATTTCGTATTCAGGCAGTTTTTCGGACATCGCTGCGCGAATCTCGTACGTGACGACCTGTACTGCCATGGCGAGATTTAACGAACTGAATTCCGGGTTGCTTGGAATCCGAAGCAGCGTATCGCAATGATCGAGCTCGGCGTTGGACAGTCCGGTTTTCTCCGGCCCGAATACGATAGCGACCTTGCCCTTCATACTTTCTTCCACGAGCCGCGCCGCAGCGTCTTTCGCATCCAGACACGGCCAGTCGATCGTGCGCGAGCGAGCACTTGCGCCGGCGACATAGACGCAATCTGCGATAGCGTCGGCCAAAGATTCAGTTAGCATCGCATTCTGCAGCAGGTCGTCAGCGCCAGACGCCCTTGCCGTCGCTTCGTCATGCGGAAAATAACGAGGCTGCACCAGAGCGAGATCGTCGAGACCCATGTTTTTCATGGCACGGGCGACCGCCCCGATATTGCCGGGGTGAGTCGTTCCAATCAGTACGATGCGTATCGACATGTGGCGTGGCCGGCCCAAAGTCCGGTATTCTACCGCCCCGGTTCTTCCGGGGCCGAGTTCTTTACAAATGAGGAAATCGTTTCATGCACGCATTGCTAAATGTGGCAGTCATGGCGGCGCGGAGCGCCGGTGACACCTTGATTCGGAAAATGAGAAGCCTAGACAAGCTCAAGGTCGAAAAAAAGGGTCACAACGATTTCGTCAGTGATGCCGACCTTGCCGCTGAACGCGCCGTCATCGCAACGGTACAGAAGCATTACCCCGAGCACGCATTTCTTGCCGAAGAATCCGGCGTTACCGGCGAGTCAGAGTTCGTCTGGATTATCGATCCGCTTGATGGCACGACGAATTATCTGCACGGATTTCCGGTATTTGCGGTTTCGATAGCCTTACAGGTAAAAGGCAAACTTGAGCACGCGGTGGTCTATGACCCACTGCGCCAGGAGCTTTTTACCGCGTCGCGGGGTCAAGGCGCTCAGCTTGATGGCCGAAAAATTCGTGTTAGCGGCCGCGACAGACTTGAACAATCCTTGATCGGCACCGGTTTTCCATTTCGCCAGGCCGATGCCGAAATGACGCCATACCTGGACATGCTGCATAAAGTCGTGAGGAATACATCCGGCGTGCGTCGCCCAGGCGCTGCGGCGCTCGACCTTTGCTACGTCGCAGCAGGTCGCCTCGATGCGTTTTGGGAAACCGGCTTATCGGCTTGGGACCTAGCCGCTGGTGCGCTGATCATCCGCGAGGCCGGCGGCATCGTTTCGGGCTTGGACGGTAGCGAAAACTTCTTGGACAGCGGCCATGTACTGTGCGGAACGCCGCGAATTTACCGAGCGCTTGCCAAACTCTGCTCAAAAGAGATTAAGGAGTTGCTCGCATAGCCCGACGGTCGACCGGTTGCGTAAAACCCTAATTCTTGCGCCTAAAGACTCATGCTAGGGTGTTTTGAGGCCAGCTTTTCGGAATGGATCATGGGCGCGCGAAAATTTGGTTTGTATTCGCTGCTTGCTACGTTCTTGTTCTACGCCGGCTGCGCGACCTCACCCGAAGTCGAGAGTCGGCGACAGGCGAGAGAGGCGGACATCAAAGATATACTGAGTCAGCCGCTCGACCCGGCACAATTTGGGGAAACCAAGCGCTGCCTGGCTGACCATGAATATCGCAATTTTCGCGCTTTAGATGATCGGCGAATTCTCTTTGAGGGCCGGCGCGGCAAGCTCTGGATCAATACACTGCGCTCACATTGCCCGGATCTGCGCTATGGAACCGTTCTTCGCGTAAGGTCTTTTTCGCAAACTCGCGTGTGCGATATGGATAGATTCCAGGTCGGCGACTGGTTCGACTGGCCTTGGTACCGCCGCTGGCCGTGGCGCTGGGGTAGTGGCTGGGGAACCGGGATCGCTTGTTCTCTTGGCAAGTTTCAGCCGGTAACGGAAGTTCAGGTCGCTGAAATTGAGGCGCTGCTGCGCTCGCGATAGGGTAGCTTGAATGCCTGCCTTCCGTCAGAACTAGCCGTTCCATGACCGCATTTTAGACTTGCTTAAATGCGTCCGCTAAATACCCCGACAGAACGTCGCCTAAACTACATCGACACCCTGTGGGTCTGGACGGTCGGAATAACGGCGCCAGACCTAAACTTCGATCTTGCCCAGCGCGATTAGCAGTAGCGTTAACGCGATGAGTGAGGCTGCGATTATGCCAATGGTCATGCAAACGGGGAATACGATGTCCACTGCAAGTTTCCTGTCATGAATCGATAATCCTTTTTAAGGGATACATCACAACCGGATAATGAGTAAATATACTTACAGACAAGAAGTACTCGGACGTCGCGGGCAGCAATCCAACTACGGTAGATCGTCGATCAGGTCTGGGTCTTTGACGGGCTCGATCAGGTCCTGCGGATTAACGCCCAGCAGTAACGCCGTTGCGCTCGCCGTGTAAATCGATGAGTAGGTACCGACGATGATGCCGACAATTAATGCGATGGAGAACGGCGCAATGGATTCACCGCCTAATGTCAACAACGCGATCAGCACGAGCAAGGTGGTGACCCCTGTGATCAAGGTACGTGCGAGCATTTCGTTGATCGAAACGTTCATCGATTCTTCAGCCGACTTGCCGCGCAACTTGAAAAAGTTCTCGCGTATACGATCGAACGCGACCACGGTATCGTTCAGCGAGTAACCGATTACGGCGAGCACTGCGGCGACAACTGTGAGGTCGAATGGCAATCCAAATATCGAAAAGAAGCCGACAGTCACGATAACATCGTGCGCCAGCGCAGCAACGGCGCCTGTGGCGAATTTCCATTGGAAGCGAAACATCACGTAAGCGAAGATCATCAATAGCGCGAAAATCATTGCCAGGCCGCCTTGCTCGGTCAGCTCCTCGCCAACCTGTGGACTGACAAACTCAACGCGTCGAAGCGCTACAGACTCGCCACCGACACCCAGGGTTGATTGTAATTCGGCACGAATTTGTGCCGGTTCTGCGTCACCCTGCGGCGGCAGGCGCACCAGCACATCGGTGTCGGCACCAAATCGCTGCACAAGTGCATCGTCGAATCCAGCATCGCTAAGCTTGCCTCGAATTGCCTCAAGGTCTGCTGCCTGCGGGTAGCCGACCTCGAGCAACACGCCGCCGGTAAAGTCAATGCCAAATTCCAGGCCACGCATTACCAGTGAGGCGATCGATACGACGATGAACACCATTGACAGGAACAATGCAATTTTCCGGCGTGTCCCGCCGAGAAAATCGATGTTGGTCTTTTCCCTGATCAGGCGCATCGTGCTACCTCAAACCGGCACGGACTCGATACGGCGACCGCCGAACGCGAGATTGACGATTGTTCGTGTGCCAACAATGGCCGTAAACATTGACGTGATAATTCCAAGTGACAGAGTTATCGCAAATCCCTTAATTGGTCCCGTGCCAAACGCGAACAGCACGACCGCTGCGATCAACGTCGTGATATTGGCATCGGCAATGGACGACAGCGCCTTCTCGTAACCCGAATCAATCGCTGCCTGCGGCTTACCACCTGCAGCGATCTCTTCGCGTATTCGCTCGAAGATCAGGACGTTCGCGTCCACCGCCATACCAACAGTCAGAACGATGCCCGCGATGCCAGGCAAGGTCAGGGACGCTTGCAACATCGACAGCAGTGCGACGATAAATACCAGGTTCGAGAACAGCGCAACGTTGGCGATCATGCCGAACCAACGGTAATAGATCGCCATGAAAACGATTACGGCGAGAAACCCGATCGCGATCGCCTTGAATCCACGTTCAATATTGTCCTGACCGAGACTCGGCCCGATCGTTCGCTCATCGATCTTGTAGACCGGCGCTGCCAGCGCTCCTGCCCGCAGCAGCAACGCGAGGTCACGTGCTTCGCCCGGCGTCAAGCCGGTGATTTGGAAATTGTTCTTGAATACGCCGCGAATCGTCGCGGTATTAATAATTTCTTCAGTCTTGACCGTGCGCGCCTGCTGGACACCATTGCGTGAGCTCGTCTCACGACTGGTTTCGATGAACACGGTCGACATCGGCTTATTCAGGTTGTCCTGCGTCGTCCTGAGCATGCTCTCACCGCCGGCGGCGTCGAGCTTGATGAAAACGGCGGGTTGACCTTCCGAAAATCCGGATTCGGCGTCAATAATCTGATCACCAGACGCGATGACTCTCCGCTTGAGTATCGCCGACGGTTCGTCGCCACGGCCCGGGTAGCTGCGCGAACCGGGCTCATCACCACTGGTGTCAACGAGTCGAAACTCTAGCGTCGCCGTGGCCGTGAGAATCTTGTCAAGTTCGGTCGGATCCTGAACGCCCG
>JAOTZC010000062.1 GCA_029861535.1 Gammaproteobacteria bacterium | reverse complement strand
ACCAAAAAGACCGGCACTAGGCGTGCCGGCCTCTTAAATCGCTTCAATTGGTGCGGCCGATCAAGACGGCAATGGCGGAATAGCGTCGCCGGCGTTGGCGAGGGCCACGCCAAGATCGTTGAAGAACGCACTCAAATTCTCGCCCAAAAGCGTCATGCCGGTTGCCGCGACAATGGCGATAAACGCAATTAGAAACGCATATTCGGTCGCAACGGCGCCTGATTTGTTGGTCGCGTAGCGGTGAAGCGTTGTTTGAATAAGAACAGCGATGTGCATATCTAACCTCTCCGAATTTTCTTAAGGCGGTTCAGCCGCCAATTTGCCAATGTAAACTTACCCAGTGTTCCATCTTGAATGGAGTTCTTGTTGTGAACACTTCATAGTAGTGTATAATTTGATATTACTAAAATAGTAATGTAAGCCCCAAGCGAATTTTATCTTGAGAATCGTATCGATTGAAGATTTGTGACTGGCGTTGCCAGTATCTAGCTTTGGAAACACCATCGCCAACAATGAAAACGGCCGACGCCTGCATTGCGTCGGCCATAATCGTGTCATTTCGTGCCGTCGAGAGTGTCTCTCGACGGCTTACCGCTAAATCAACTCGGTAGTGGCGGAATAGCATCGCCGGCGTTGGCGAGGGCCAAGCCAATATCGTTGAAGAAAATGCTCAAATTCTCGCCCAAAAGCGTCATACCTGTCGCCGCCACAATAGCGATAAACGCGATCAGAAACGCATACTCAGTTGCAACTGCGCCAGACTCGTCTTTACGTAGACGCAACGCGAGCATCTGAAAATAAGTTAAAGTGGACATTTCACCTCTCCTGAATTGATTACTGACCCGATTTTGGGCCCCGCATTATTTTCCGGCTGAGCCAGGGCGATTTACACTTTCAAAGCTTGGGTACTGCACTATTCGCAAAACAAACTCAGCAAGACGGCGAGGATTATCTTTGAAAATTGAATTGAATTCAATCAAAAATCTCACATAATTTTTTGCCTGCCGCTTTAGGTAAGTATATTTGATGGGAAATGGGATGATTCTATGCTTTTTGTGAAATCGACTTTTAATAATTGTTCCCGTTATACTAGATAGTCGACAGCGCTACAGGGTATTATTGTATATCGATTGTGCCGAGCTGAAAGTTTAAGAAAAAGTTCCGAATATATTGGGCATAAAACGAGCGTGATCTATGTAACGCAATCGATCTCGTTACGTATACTCTAAGTGAATGTTTCCAAATTGATTGTTGAAATGGAGGCGAAATCTACGCTCTTGCTCAGTTGCGAGACACCGGCAGTCGATTAACATAATAGAAAGAGGAAATTTGTTAGGAATATCGGAGCTTGGGTGCGAAATAATTCAGGCGAACCGCGACAGATAAAACGATGGCGATGCAAAGCGACGCACCAAGTTCCCTACAAGTGAAGTTCCGCAGCGACGGTTGGCGCTTCCTCGGGACGTTTCTCATTGCGTTCTCTTTGTTGTCGTTCGAGTTAACGACGGTTCGGACCATTAATTTTACTGTTGGTCCAAGTTACATATTTACCGCCATTGCGCTGGCTTTGCTGGGCCTGAGCGCCGCCGGATCTTTGGTCAGTCTCATCGATCTGAAATCGATTAAGACGTCGCGCGACAAGATTTTTTGGTTCGGTTGCGTGGGCATTGCCGCGTTGCTGATTTTCTCGAACTTCTTGACGGTCGACGTAAAGCAGACGCTCAATTCCACAATCGAAGCCGCCGGTCGGGCGAACGGATTCACCGGCGCTGTCGGGGCGTTTTTTTTCAGCGGTTTGTTTGCCTCTATCCTGATCGGGCTGGCCCTCAGCCTTCCCTACTTTCTTTTTGGGTGCTTGTTTTCCTACCTGTTTGCGACGTCGGCGCGCGATACTTACGGCACCTTCTATGCGGCAGATCTCATTGGGGCAGCCTTCGGTAGCATCGTGGCCATCGTCTTCATGGAGATTACGAACTACGCTGTATCCGTGACGGCGCCAGCCATTGTCGCATTGCTCGCCGCGGCCGCCTTTGCGGCGTCGTGGAATTATCGTTGGACGGTTGCCGGCCTCGTGGGAGCCGTGTCTTTGGCGGTTCTAGCCTCGACCAACTGGTATGCAGATCATATCGAACCTGCCGCAGACCCGCATTTTCAAGTGCGCGACTATGGCTACAAGCGCAACATTACCGAAGTCTGGCACGATTGGAATAGTTTCACCCGGGTCGGTGCGGTTAGAGACATCGACAATCCGGATGCGCCGATCATCATGTCGCTAGGGAACGGCGAAGGCATGGCCTGGCTGATTCCGCATGTGACGGACCGCGCGCAGCCGTTGCGCCATTCACCGACGGTGCCTGCCATGCTGGGGGGCGAGCCGCCGAGCAATGCCTTGGTCATGTTCGCTGGTGTAGGCGCCGACCTTATGAGTTTGAGCGAAAATGGCGCTGGCCACGTGACCGGAGTCGAGCTCAATCGAACCCTGGTTGACGGCGCTTTAGCGATGCCGGAATTCGGCCTTTCACGCGTATTGGCTGACACCTCGGTCGCTTTGGAAGTTTCGGAGGGCCGCGTTTTTCTCGAGCGCGACGAAAGTCGTTATGATTTGATACTGCTGTCGTGGAGTGGCGCGACGGCGGCGTATTATGCCGGCCTACTAGGCGGGACCACGCAGTATTTGTTTACGTCGGAAGGGTTGGCATCGATTCTCGACCATCTGACGCCGACAGGTCATGCCGTCATTTTGCAGGCCAACAAGGTCAAAATGTTGGCTGCGTTGCGCGGATATTCGAGCGCACGAGGGATCGCCAACCCGGAACGAACGGCGATTATTTTATTTAAACACACCGACCCCTCGCGGTTCTGGGACCGGCCGTGGGATAACAATCCGCTGTTGATTAAACCCTCCGGTTGGAGTGTTGACGACGTGCGCATGATCGCGCGAAACGCCGCCCGGGATGGTTTCGAAGTTGCCTATGCCCCCGGTCTGGGCGCGCACGTCGATTTCGAGGCCTATGGCAGGGTTATCGAAGCGGCCGATGTTGACGCAGAACTTGCAGCGCTGGGTGCTGAAACCGGCCAACGATTCAAAGTCGCCACTGACGACCGCCCGTTTATATTCGATTTATTCGATAATGGACGCTATCTGGATGCTGAATTCTGGCGAATACCGACCGCCGACACAGAGCTGAAGGCGCATGAAATTGCCCATCTCATTCGCGTCGTGTTCATCGCCATCGTTATCGTCACTGCCATCATTTTGATTGTCGCGCCATTGCTTCTGAAGCGCGGTCCGACCCTCAACAAACGGGCATTTTCGCATCTGGGTTACTTTTTCTGCTTGGGTGCCGGTTTCATCATTATCGAAATCGGGCTGATACAAAAAGCCAGCATTTTGTTCGACACACCAAGCATTACCATTGCCGTTGTGCTGGCCAGCCTTATTTTGTTCAGCGGCCTCGGCAGCTTGATGAGCAACCGGAACTTCCATCGCGGATTAATGTTTCGCACGACGGCGCTGGCCATTTGCATCTACGCGCTCGCCTTATATTTCACGTTGGACTGGTTGACCCATTCGATAATTGCCTGGCCCTTGTTCGCGAAGGGCGTTGTTGTCGCGGGATTGATCGCCCCGGGCGCCTTACTCATGGGCCATCTGTTCCCGCAAGGCTTGGTGCTCGCTGTTGTGGAAGACAACAAGCTGGTTCCCTGGGCTTGGGGAATTAACGGTGCGATGAGCACAATCGGAGCTGGCGTTGCGCCCTTGGCGGCCCAGGTATGGGGATCGAGCGCGCTGTTTTTAGGCGGCGCTGCTTTGTACGGTGCACTCCTGATGTTGCCGACGACGCGCAGCGTCGGCGCCGCACTCAAACCGGCAGCCGACGTGTCTGCTACGGCTTAATTTTAGTTTGGTCCTGGCTTCGCTGAACAGACTGATTCATTCCATCGGTCTGTGTTGCGTGAATGTTGTCGCCAGATGCTGCGCGGCCAACAAATATCGGCCATAAATCCCCTCATAAGTGGCTGACCGAAACAAATTGTGAAGTGTTTGATTCGGGCTAAAAACGGCAGCAAACTTGGGCTAATTGACGCTATTGCAACAAAATCGTCATCTTATTGTGCTTGCTTTTTTGGGATTACTGTTCCCATATAATCAAATGTGACTATTCCACAGCGGGTTTAGGAAGCTTCATGCCCTGCCGCAGGGCCGACGAGACATTCTCTAAATGTGAGGTGAGATCAATCACACCGTTCGTGAGTGCGAAACGGATCCTTATCACTAAGAAAGCATGACTAATGACGACAGGTACCGTGAAGTTTTTTAATGTAACCAGAGGCT